>JAURPJ010000074.1 GCA_030835305.1 Verrucomicrobiota bacterium
AGTTCGATGAATTTCTTGGCAATTCTCGTGAAGGGCTCGCCAAACGACCACGGTTCCTGCTCGTTTTGATCCCCCGAGCTATGCACGCGGCAGAAGGGGTGAAAAACTCCCATCTGCAACCAACGAACGAACAACTCGCCGTCGGAGACCCCCGAGAAACCACCAATATCGGTTCCGACAAAGGAGTAGCCAGAGAGCGCCAGGCGCTGACATTGGATATTACCGATTTTAAGATGCTCCCAGGTCGACTCAATATCACCGGTCCATGCCGAACTGTAACGTTGCGTTCCGGCATAAGCCGAACGAGTGATCACAAATGGACGCTTCTCCGGCAGGGCTCTCCGAACACCATCTTGGGTCGCACGGGACATCTGCATCCCATAGACATTGTGGGCCTTCCGGTGGGAGCAAGGGTGGCCATCGAAATCGTGACGAACATCACGAGGAAAAGTCTTTTCCTCATTGAAAACAGCAGGTTCGTTCATGTCCGTCCAGATCCCGGCCAAGCCACTCTCCTGCATGAAAGGGGGGAAAAGGTCAGCCCACCAGTCGCGCACTTCGGGATGGGTGAAATCAGGAAAATGACACGGCCCCGGCCAGACGTTTCCGGTCATCAACGGACCGTCCATCCTCTGGCAAAACATGCCACCATTCTTACCACTCTGGCAAACCTCGTACTTGGGGTCAATTTTGATCCCCGGATCAATAATCGCGACCGTTTTGATGCCGTCTTTCTCAAGTCGCTCCGTCATCCGCCGGGGATTCGGGTAGCAATCGACATCCCGGTTCCAGGTAAAGCAACGGAACCCGTCCATGTAATCGATATCGACATAGATGGCATCACAAGGGATCTCCCGCTTTTTAAAACCATCGGCAATCGCCATCACCTCGCCCTCGCTCTTATAAGACCACTTGCACTGATGAAAACCCAGCGCCCAAAGAGGCGGCAACTCCGGTTTCCCGGTGAGGTGGCTGTATTCCCGGACGACCCCGGGAACTGAAGGCCCGTGCATAAAGTAAAAATTCATCTCGCCGCCTTGCGCCCAAAAACTACTCACCGCCGCACGCTCACCTCCGAAGTCGTAGAACGAGCGGAAGGTGTTATCAAAAAAGATTCCGTAAGCCTGTCCGTGGTGTATCCCGATGAAAAACGGGATATTTTTGTAAAGCGGATTAGTGTCGGCATTGTAGCCATAGACATCACTTCCCCAGAGCTGCCGGCGTTGACCCCGCAGATTCTTATGTCCGGGAATGTCACCCAACCCATAAAAGTGCTCACGCGATTGAATCACCCGGCTCATCATCACGACTTCGCCACCGTAAGCGTCGTTGTGATACCAATGAAATCCCTTCTCGTCGTCCGAAAGCAAAATGCCTTCATTATCTTCGATTCGAATCCTCAACCCCTCGCGTGAAATCGAAACCACCAACTCACCGGTTTTAATGACGTAGTGGCTTTCCGTTTCCGAGACCTCGGGCGAAACCGATCTCCCCAGAGCTTCCGGCACCACCGCATAGGAAAAATCGTCCGGAAAATCACCATTTGGGGCAAAGCGGAAACGGACTGTGCGCAAATCGATACAAGTCACCGCGAGTGCACAGAAATTGTCGCATAAAAACACCTGCCGGGCTCCTTCATCAAGGTGATCCACCACAATCCCCGGGAAGAGTTCTCCAGCTTCCACTGGCATACCGGTCTCTATATAGTTATCCTTATCGAAGGTTGCTTCATCAGCCGCTTGCATCTCACAGAATAATAAGCACACCCCATGCCTCACACCATCGCAGATCCAATCCAGATGCAAAAAAAACGCGCAAAATGAACCCTCATGGCTAAAATCCGCATACTCATGCTCGGCTGGGAATTCCCTCCGCTTATCAATGGGGGGCTGGGCGTTGCTTGCGAGGGACTGGCAGACGCACTCGCCCGAAAATCCGAGCTCAACCTGATTCTTCCCGGAGCCGGTCATGCTGCTCCAAAAAGCCCGTTCCGGATTATTTCGACCGAGCATGGCATTCATTCGTCTGGCCTCCAGCCCTATTGGGATGCAGATCCGGCTGAAGATCTCTATCGTGGCGACTTGGAGCAAAAAGTGATGCGTTATGCCCGGCAGGCCCTGGAGATATCGCAAAAAATCCCCTTCGATATCATTCACGCCAACGATTGGATGACCGCAATCGCAGGTCTCCAAATCAGGAAACAATCAGGCAAGCCTCTCGTGTTTCACGTTCATTCCCTCAGCTACGATCGGGCCGGTCCCGAGGAAAAGGGTTGGATCCATCACCTCGAGAAACGAGTCATTCACGAAGCCGATCTCGTCGTTGCAGTCAGTCACTATACCCGGGGAATCTGTGTCGGGCACTACGACGCCGACCCGGTCCAAACAACCGTCATTCATAACGGCATCTCCCCCGTTGAGGCCTATCGCAGTCCCAAACCATTTGCAGATCAACTCGTCGTTTTTCTAGGGAGAATGACAAGGCAGAAAGGCCCCATGCATTTTTTGGAGATTGCCCGAGAAGTCCTGTCCCGGAATCCAAATGTCCGCTTTACGATGGCCGGAACGGGCGACCAACTCGACGCATTGATGGCCGGAAGCGTCCGGCTCGGAATCGCAGATCGATGCCATTTCACGGGATTTCTCGGTCGCAAGCAAATTCACGACCTCCTCTCCATGGCCGACGTCTACTGCATGCCTTCCCTGTCGGAGCCGTTCGGACTTTCCGCTCTCGAAGCCGCACAATTTGGAGTCCCTTGTGTCATTTCGAATCAATCCGGAGTCGCCGAAATCCTTCCCGGGGCCCAAACTGCAAATGCTTTCGATACCGGGCAAATGGCGCTTGCAATTCTAACACAACTGGAGGCCGGCATCGCCGGGCAGCCTCTGGAAATTCGCAGCTGGGAAAAGGCCGCAACCGACGTGCTGACCCAGTACGAAATTCTCTTGAGCCGCCCTATTTGATCAAGCTCTTGCCGGTCATCTCCTTCGGCTGCTCCAGGCCTATCATATCGAGCAAGGTAGGCGCGACATCAGCGAGAATCCCATCCTCAACCATCCGGTCCTTGGCATCTTCGGCGACATACCAAAGGTGAACCAGATTGGTAGTGTGTGCGGTGTGGGGAGAGCCATCGGCATTACGCATGAACTCACAATTTCCGTGATCCGCCGTGATGAGCAATTTGCCGCCAAGCTTCAAAGTTTCCTCCGTGATCGCCCGAACCGCGGCATCAATCCGGGTGACTGCCTTCTTGGCAGCCTCAACCACTCCGGTGTGCCCCACCATATCCGGATTGGCGAAGTTGATGATGACCAGATCATAATCCTTAAGGTGTCCGAGAACAAATTTCTCCACCTCTTCCGAACTCATTTCGGGTTTCAAATCGTAAGTCGCGACATCCTTCGGCGAAGGGATGACCTTACGATCTTCACCTGGATAGGGAGTCTCTTCTCCCCCGTTGAAGAAATAGGAAACGTGCGGGTATTTCTCGGTTTCGGCAATTCGGAGCTGTTTTTTGCCGGCCTTTGCCACCGCCTCACCAAGGGTCATCGCGATCGTTTCCGGCGGAAAGATCGCAGGGCAATCGTAGGTCTCATCATACTCGGTCAGCGTGAAGAAATTGACCTTGGGAATCTCGCCGGTTTCGAAACTGTCGAATTTTCCGCCACTGAGGAAAACCTCGGAAAGTTGACGAGCCCGGTCCGCCCTAAAATTAAAAAAGAGCACCACGTCACCGTCATTGATCCTCTGGGTCTCGTGATCGAAGAAGATCATGGGCGCGAGAAACTCGTCGGTTTTGTCTTCGGCATATTGCTCCGCAATTGCTTCGCTGGCCAAGACTTCGCACTTTGCGCCTTTGCCGTGAACGATGGCATCCCAGGCCAGACTGGTTCGCTCCCAGCGTTTGTCGCGATCCATCGCGTAATAGCGCCCGATCACGGTGCCAATACGAGCATCACATTTCGCCAATTCATCCTCCACGTAGTTCAGATACCCTTTCCCACCCGTTGGAGAAGTGTCGCGACCGTCGGTGATCGCGTGGACCATGATGTCTTCACATCCGGACTCGCGAGCAGCTTTTGCCAGGGCAATAAGCTGGTCCTGGTGGCTGTGGACCCCTCCGTCAGAGACGAGACCAATGAAGTGGAGCCGGTGCCCCCTAGCCTTCTCGTAGGCCTGCTTGAGAATTTCATTACCCTTCAGGGTATCATCAGCAATTGATTTATTAATCCTCGTAAGATCCTGATAAACAATCCTTCCAGCACCAAGATTCAGGTGCCCCACTTCGGAATTTCCCATCTGCCCATCGGGCAAGCCCACATCCATTCCGGAGGCTGAAAGGCAACCCTTGGGGTAAATCCCCTCCATTTCATCGTGAAAGGGAGTGTCTGCCAACTCGACGGCGTTACCATCTCGTACAGCGCTTTCTTTTCCACTGGGGTTGAGCCCCCAGCCGTCACGGATGATAAGAACGACAGGTTTGTGAGCCATTGCGCCCCCGTGTTACGGCCTTCCCGCCAAACCTTAAAGCGAAAACGGGGAAATCTCAGGTCCAGTCGAAGAGCAGACGCTGTGGCCGCCCCTGCGGCATTTGCACCAAAGCAAGAGCCTGCCGACAGGTAATGATCGGCCGTTCTTCCCCTATTCGAATCACCGTGAAATCGCACCAAAACTTCACCTTTCCGATCTCGCTCACATGTCCGTGGATTTTGAGGTGATCGCCAAGTTTGGCAGGCTGCTTGTAGTCGATCTCGGTCCGAACGACCACGGGGAAAAGTTGGGTTCGGGCCATCGTCTTCAAATCCATCCCCATGAGGCCCGCCAGCCTGGTCCGACAAGTTTCGATCATCCGGAGATAAGCAATATTATGAACGACGCCACCACAGTCGGTGTCAAAAAACATGACCTCTTCCTCGGTCGTCAGCTTTAAGTCTTCAAGTTTCATTCTTTACCAAGCAGGCTGCTCTTCGTCGTTATAGGGAAGCCAAACCAAGGCCACTGCCCGCAGATCAATGTCCTTTTTGAAAGGTTTGATCGGCTCCAGCTCAAGCTCGGTGGTAAAAGCATCAAATTCCTCCTCCAAATTCCGGATCTCGCCCGCCAAATGGGCCTCCAGCTCCACCAAATCTTCGTTAATTAACTCCCTCTTGGGATCGATCACAATCGCCGGGATATTGTCCCTGATCGCCTCCTCAAGCAATCCGATGCAGATTCTGGTCTTTCCGGAACCCGTCATTCCCAAAACTACCCGGTGGGTGACCAAATCCTTGGATTCGTAAAGGAGGAGATCGTCGATCACCTCACGTTTTTCGATATCGTACTCGTTTCCCAAATAAAAAGATCCCAACTTTTCGTATTCGCTCACCATCTCTGACACGCCGGTTCATAGCGAACGATTTGGGAATTTCTAATTCCTAATTTCCAATTATTCTTACTCCGTGACTGAATCACCTCCACGTGCCTGGGCAGAAATCGACCGTTCCGCACTCCATCAAAATCTCCAGTTTGCCCGCAGGCACTCCGGCAAAGAGATCATGGCAGTTATTAAAGGAGGAGCCTATGGTCACGGTCTCGTTGAAATTGCAAAAGAGCTGGATTCCCAAAACCTCCCCTTTTTGGGTGTCGCGAATGCCGGAGAAGCCCGACGCCTTTTCAAAAAAGGCATTCGGACCCGACCCTACATCCTCGGTGCTACGCTACCCTCCGAGCGGGAAGAAATTGCCGCTTGCGGCTGGACCCCATGTCTCTGTTCCTTTGAAGAAATGGAGCACTTTAACCAACTGGGGAACGACTCTCCGATCAAGGCCCATCTCGCGCTCGATACCGGGATGGGACGGGGAGGCTTCCAGCCCCACCAGCTCGGCGAAGCTCTGGAGAAGCTCAGCCACTGTCCTGGGATCATACTCACTGGAGTGGGCTCGCACCTACCTGTCGCCGATGAAGATACGGAATTCACTCGAAAGCAATTCGAACTCTTCGATTCAATGGTGGAGAGTATTCCCGGACGGAACGAAACATTCCACGTCCACCTCAGCAACTCGGCCGGCCTCCTCGATTATCACAGCCGTACCGCCAATCTCGTTCGCCCCGGGCTTCTGCTTTATGGGATCTCCCCCTTATCCACCCACCAGGACAACCTTAAGCCGGCCATGACCTTCAAATCCCGGGTCTCGGTGGTCAACCATCTTCCCAAAGGTCACGGCGTTTCCTATGGACGCACCATCCTCGAACGCGATACCAGGGCCGCCGTCCTTGGCCTCGGCTACGGCGACGGCTACCCCAGATCTCTCTCGGGAAAAGGGGTTCACGTTCTCCTAAACAACTCACTTTGTCCACTCCTCGGACGCGTCACCATGGATCAGATCATTGTCGATGTGACCAAACTCGAAAACTGCCAACCCGGTGACGAAGCCGAACTCTTTGGCCCAAATCTCCTCGTCTCGGATCTGGCTGTAAAAGCGGGAACCATCCCCTGGGAAATTCTCACTCAAATCACTCCAAGAGTGACCCGGCTCTATCGCTGAAGCACCACCCGCCTATCGTCATCAAGAAAGGCTCGAATCGTTGCCTCTTCATCCGAAAAATCCATAATAACCGAACCGGTCTCCCATTGATTGAAGAGATGGTAGCCCTCTTCTCTCAAATGGCGGATCCAACTCTCCCGCGGCATTTCATATCCCGGATAGCTGGCACCGCTTGAGATCACCACTTCCGCACCGCTCGCTTCAAGAAATTGGTGCTGCCCGGAAAAGCCCCATTCATGGTGTCCCATCAGGACGATATCCGCACTTAAATCGATCCCACGAGCGATCAATTCGAGTTCGCCCACCATGCCCAAATCCCCCGTCACAAGAATCTTCCAACCCTTCCAATAAACTTTCATTACCATGTTTCGGTTGTCGGCAATATTGCGTATCCCCTTCTCCCCCTCACATAGAATTTCGACCCAGACCTCGTCGGCCAAATCAATCCGCTCTCCGGTCTTTCCTACGCCAGCCTTGCAGCCACAGGATTTTGCCAGGGAAAAGAACTCACGGTAACCAGGACTCAGAGCTTCATCCACCGGAGAAATCACCTTGCTAAGCATCCCCTCGTTCAGCATTTCCGGAAGAGCCCCGACATGATCGCCATCAGGATGGGTCAGAAAAGCGAGCGTGGGCTCCGTTTCCCAACGGCGCAATATCGGGCGTAGCTCGCTCGTGAAAAACCTTTTGCTCCCGACATCAATCATCGCGCCTCCCTGCACATCAAGAAACGAGGCCGAACCTCCGTCGTGAGTATCAAATACCACCCAATCCCCCGGTGTCAGACGCCGTGACCGCCAATGACCCAGAGGAATTTTCGAAAAACCCTTGGCGATATAAAATGCACTCGAGGCAACCCCTCCGTTGACACGGTTCACCCCCGCCCCCAAACGATCATCAAGAGCGCCCACTAGCGCCGCAAAAAAAGCCAGCGCAAGAATCACCATTGTCGCGGGAATCAGGAGCAAGCTCGTGAGGACTGCCACCGGAGTCACAATTCCAAAGTGCCAAATCATGATGGGCATTGACCCCAACCAAGCGGCCAAAGAACTAGCTCCCAGATTCGAAAAATAGGTACGCACATTCAAAACCTTCCGCTGACCGTCACTCAACAATCGCGACGGAAAAAACGGATCCAGCTCCGCGATCTTTCCCGTCAACTTGAGCGCAATCCCAACTCCCGCTCCGATGGCAAGGAGCACACCATACGACAGCTGAAAGCCCACATCAAAAACCTGCAAGGGCTTCCAGCAAACAACCAGTGCGAAACTCAGAGCGAGAGCGTTAAAGACCGATGGTCTTCGCCGAAAAAAGAATGCCCCCAAAAAGCACACCGCCATCAAGGTGGCCCGTACAGCCGGAGGCCTCAATCCCGTGACGAGCGCGTAGGTCATCATGGCCAGAATCACAATAAAGACACCCACTCTGCGGGGAATAGGTAGATGCATCAGCACCATCCAGAAGATCGCCCCCACCAGGGTAACATGGAGCCCGCTCACCGCAAAAACGTGCATGGCACCGCTCTCGCGGAAAGCGGTGCTGATCTCGGAATTCCGGGGAGGCTTCTCACCCAGGACCATTGCCATAATGACATCACGACCCGAGCTACCGGCTGGCAGTCCCCTCGTAATCGAAACCAACAATTTTTCTCGAAGACCCTCAGCCCAACGATAAGGGGCCGAAGACCAATTTACGGATTCCAAAGTACTCTTTTCGATCCAAAGCGCGCCATAAACACCATCCCGCTCCCAAAACTTGATCCGGGGAAACAAACCCGGATTGCGTTCGCGGGACGGAACAAAGAACTTCCCCTTGATTCGCCTAACCTCACCCGGTCGAAATTCTTCCGCTTCCAGAACGATAACTTTACGTTTGACGCCGTCTTCATCGAGAACTCCAAAGCGCTCCGCTTGAGTCTGACTGCTTTTCCGGCCCACCGTGAGAACCCCGTCAACGAATTCGCTGGAAGATGCGGCAAGACTCTTCTGCACCGGTGATTCCAAAACCTCCGATCTCCAGGCAACAACCACTGCCACAATGACAATTCCAATCCACCACCGGAGGGCCGGACGAGCCGTCGCAAAGGCAAGCCCCGAGAAAAACACCGTCAAAACGGGAGACTGGCCTAAGACTGCTCCAGCCAAACATGCCAGAGCAATTGGAACAAAAGGAGCAACCGCCAGCAGACGCCACCGCGCTTTCTTTATCCGCCCCACGTTTTAGCCTGCCTCCAATTCCCGCAGCCTGTGAGCGGCATTTCCCGCGTGGCGGGTCCCCTCCAATTCTTTCACCACCCGTTTCATCACAGCCATCACCTTCTCTTTGTCACCCAGGTCTTCTTCGTAGATATCGGCAATTCGAAACATCAAAAACGCCGCATCATCCTCTGGCCAGTCGTTCTCGTTCAAGCCTTCCTCAATTGTGCTCACCGCAGCGGCAGGACTCTTCAAATGATCCCGTTGAATTTTGGCTATCTCAACCAAAGGACGTCTTTCATCCGGGTTCTCCAGCCAAAATTTCCGGTAAACCGCAATGGCTTCGGGATACTCTCCGTCGGCCACCGCGGCGCGGGCTTCGTCGAGCGGATCGTCGTCAACCTCTGCCGTGGAACCCATCATCTCCTCGCTCACCCTGTCGACAATCACCGGCAGAAGGTATAAAACCGAGAGGATCCCTCCGTAAATCACCGTGACCAAGATAGGAATTCCAACTTTAACCATGCCGGCAGCAGTATCCTGCCGATTCTCACCCATCTTCACCTCGGCCCATGGGTCCGATTGACCATTATCGGCAGCTTTTTTCGCAGCCGCCTCGGCATTCCTTTCATTACGCTTCACACCCGTCCATGCGATGATCGTGTAGATGATCAAAGCACCCAGCATCAAACAATGGAACATCCCCTTCTTACTCATTTTCGTCGGCAGAGTATCTGATTTGGAGACGGAATGCAAAACAACTCATCAAACCCGGAAAATCGCCATACAAAGAAAAACCCCGATGGATTGGATCCACGGGGGCTTTTGCAAGTTAAGTCTCCTTGCCTTACGGTTACTCTGCTAAGCGAATGCGATAGAAAACCCTGGAATTTTCGGTATTGGGCGCGATGAAGCTGTCAATGGCTGTCGCACTGGTTTCACCGGGAAGAATCGACTCGCTATCACTGAGCTCAAGCCAACTTCCCGGGGTCAGATCAAGGGAATACTCGAAGAAGTAGTCGCCCGGAGTCCCTATCCAGTCGATCGCAACATTTCCATTTTGGAGCTGGCGGATTGCGGTGACTCTGAGCTCTTGGTCAGCACCCGGCTCAAGCAACGCTCTGATTTCGTCCTCGCTCAATGCCCGGTCGTAGATTCTGATATCATCCATCTTCCCGGCCACCGCGCGTCCCGGAAAAGTCCGGGCATTTCCAATGCGCACCCCATTGCTTGCGTTGGTATTGACGGTCGTTCCACCTTGAGCGGTCAAGGCGTCAAGACTCCCATCAAGATAAAAAAGGGCGTCTCCAATCGTAGTCCCGAGAACCGGATCAAAAACAACCGCACAGTGATGCCACTCGCCGTCCACAATGGAAGTTGTGGCATTCGATCCCGACCCGGCAACCTCCGTTCTCAGCTGGCTAACTCCCGCAGTGTTAATCCGGGTATCAAACCTGGCTCCGGTCGCACCGGTTCCCCAGGAAACCAAAGTGGCGTTCAAGTTTGGCTGGACCAGATCTCCCTTAAACCAGAAAGCCAGAGTCCGGGCTGCATCACCTCCGACGCCATCGTATCCGGCGACATCCACCCAACTTCCCGCCCCATCAAATACGATGGACGCAGTCGAGCCTCCGGGAGCAGGATCGTCGGTATCAAAGGTGGGGTTCCCCACAAAGATCCCGTCAAACGCTGCGCCACCTTCGCCAACCAAAATATCTCCGTCCAACTCTCCCGGGGCCTCTCCCACCTTCCAGTGAGCCACCGGAAGAGAGGCATCAACCAAGGTGATTGTGATGGACTCGGTCACATTTCCTTGTGAATTGGAAGCGGCCAAAGTGAAAGTTGTCTCCTCGTCCACCGATACAATCACACTGCCCGAGACCGAATCCACTTCACCAATACCATTATCGATGACGACGGTGGAGCCATTGGTGACATCCCATGAGAGAGTGACATTTGAGCCAGGGCTCACTTCGGTGACGTTCGAGGTAAAGGAATTGATGACGGCGACTTCGTCGACCGTGACAATTACTTCGAGGGACTCCGAACCAAGAGGCCCGGTCCCGGTCAGGGTGTAGGTTGTCGTCGCCGTTGGGGAAACGTCCAACGATCCCTCGCAGTCGATCGTTTGAGCCAGCACATCAACCGGCCCGGTCCCGTCATCAAGCGTCAATGCGGTAAGCTCGGGAGAAACCAACCAAGTCAACTCGGCGCTTTGTCCGGCATCCAAATATGCGGTCTTGGACCCAAAGGTTCCCAACGTGATTGAGTCGGAAAGAAAAGCTTTGTAGTGTTCTCCGATCTTTGAGTCCGAACTATCGCCATCGCCATCGGGATCATCCAGACGAGTCCCGTAGATCGCGACATCATCGACCACTCCATTAAAAAACTGCGAGATGAGGTTTTTGTTGGAACCAATGACCCAACTTCCGTTCGCGGACTCGGGGACAGCCGTTCCGGTACCAGCTTCCACTCCATTCACGTAAAACCGGAAGGTTGGATCCAAGCCACCGGCCACCGAACTTTGGTCAAAGGTCAAAACGATATGATCGAAACCATCTTCTGTATTGGTAACTCCAGAGTTCGTTGTCAATCCACCGGAAAATGTCGTAAAAAAGCCTCCCAGGTTCACTACTAAATTACTGCGACCGGGTCCTAGCGTCCCGTCCTGATTTGCGATGACCACACCTTCGGCCACGGTATTGCCATTTGATTTAACAATTGCCTCAATCGTGAAATCCCCCGCCGATGGATCGAGGTCCAAGGGCGATATCAGATAACCGTCACGATTGAATGTGACCCCTGCGCCGACGGCACCATCCTCACCGAAAACCGTCGTTCCCACGGGAGCGGAGTTATCGATATTAAGGTTGTTGCCGCTGGAATCGACAATCGTGGTGGCTCCCGGTCCTTCTTCAAAGCGATAGTAAACCAGTGGATTTGAGGAGAGGACGGTTGCAGGATAATCTGCAAACGCCGTGGGACCGACCAGAAGGGCGGCAAGCGTCGCTAGTTTCATGGGTTCTAATTTCATCATTTAATGTGTGTTAAGGATTTCGAATGACCCGAACGCGAAGGAACTGCCGGGTTTCTACCGGAAAAGAATTTGGGCTGCTATAGGTCACTTTCTCAAGACCATTTCCCTGTGACGCCGAATCCGTAAGATCCGCCAAAGTCGACCAGTCCACCAAATCAGAAGAAACCTGGACGGTCAGATTTAGGTCGGGAGTTTTCATTAGACGATCGAATTGAAGCGAAACAACTCCGTCCTTTACCACGACGTCAGCGAACGAACCAGACAAGAACTGCTTCGGATCAACACCTAGGGCATAGTGCATGAGATTGGTGAAACCATCGCCATTGGCATCCACCCCAGGTGCACTGGCGGAGGGGTCCGTAAGTTCACTTTCCGAGAAATACGCTTGAATCCACGACTCGTAATCATTGCTGTGCGGGAGAGGATTGGTGGCACCGGGAGACCCTCCCACCTCGCGACTTGTCGCCCAACTGAGGCGATTGTCCCAAGTCGACCAATCGGCCGTCTCATCACGAAAATCCAAACTATAACCGGAATCCCGCGCGGCCGGGAACCATCCACCCCCGTAGTCAAACGAGAGAATATTCTCCCCCGCCGTATCTCGCAGAGTAACCTGCTCCCCTCCGTTATTCAAAGCTCCTGAAAAGACCCCCACGATTTTGACTCCAGGAAAATGAGCGGGATTGGAAACCACTAATCCAAGCTCTCCGGGAGCAAGCGAACCGTCGAGTTGGGCTTCCACACCGTCCGTGAAACGAATCCCGGCGAGATCCAATGCCCCAGGACCAATATTCACCAACTCAATAAACTCAAAATCTCTCCCTCCCAGCGGAGCAAAATGCATCTCAGTGATGCGAAGATACTTCTGCGGATCACTTTCCTCCGATGGCGTAAGGAGATCATCGACGACGATGCCTTCGGCATTGGTCAGGGTAATCACTTCCCCACGAGCGGAAACCTGTCCGGCATAGTCGCCCTCCACATTCAAGCCCTCCCCCCCGGTCGGGCTGGTTGCACGACTTCGGAACACCTCCACCTTCGGACTAAGGTATAGGCTGCCATTGGCCTCAAGAATGGTGCCCGGCAGGAATTCCAACTCAACCCCGCCGCTAATGGTCCAGCCACTAAGATCAATCGCCTCATCCGAGGCATTCACGACCTCGATATACTCCTCGTCTTGGTTCAGAGAAGGTGGAGTTCCCTCAACCTC
The DNA here is from genome assembly GCA_030835305.1 of Verrucomicrobiota bacterium. Lineage (GTDB taxonomy): Bacteria > Verrucomicrobiota > Verrucomicrobiia > Verrucomicrobiales > Akkermansiaceae > SW10. The sequence continues at coordinate 12,967 of JAURPJ010000074.1, forward strand.
GCCAAATGTCACCGGAGTCTCTGCTCTCACCGGCCCTGGCAGCAGTGCCGAGCTTGTCTGCGGAGTCGGATAGCTGGCCAAATTCGCCGCCATGTGCGTTACCGAAAGATGGGTTCTTCGAGGGGCCAAATAATCATCCCTAAGAACAGAAAGAGCCTGGGCCAGGGATTGCGACTGACCAAACTGCCCCCACTTGGCCCGGTCCAAAACAGCATCGTTGCCAAGCATCATCTCCATGAAATCAAGTCGATCATCCACCACCTGGCTCATCAGAACTTCATCCACCAGGGTCTGCAAACGTCGACGAAACATATTCTTCACCCGGTCGTTTTCGAGGAGCTTATCGATGAGGCGGTTCCAATTTCGATTGCCCGGCAATTCCTGGATACCCACGAAAGGATGACTCGGTGAAATACGCACATTCGCATTCCGTCCACCCAAAACATAATCCGACGTCGCCCAGATCCCATCGTGGGCAATATTGTCATTCGTCATAAAATGACTTCCCCAGGTCAAGTCGGTATCCCAAGGCAACTGCGTCCATTCACCGCTCCCTTCGGTATCCCGATACAGGTAGTAGTTCTTCGACATATTGTCGTTGTTCTGAGTTAGAACAGTCGCTGCGAGATAGTTCAGCTGACGGGGCAGGTCGACATGATCGAAGATGAAATTCTCAAGCGTGGCCCCGCTCGAATTCATCCCGCTCAAGAAGGCCGAGAGATCGGCATTGGATTCAAAACGACGATTTTTCTTCTCCACCCCCGAGGTCCCGCTCGTCCCGGGGTTGAACATTTTGTAGAGAGCCCCATCGTCATCCATACGACCTTCACGGCGCAGCAACCTCTTGTCGACCTGCTCGGTATAGGCAGCCGCGCTGAAGAATTGACCATTTTGTTCAACGCGCATGAGGAAACATTCGGGACCCGGCGAGCCAGATAGATCATAAACCTCATAAGTCAGCGGCTGCCTTACGTATGCTTTATCCGTCCACGTTGTGTTGAGATTAAACTCCTCGGCCCTCACTCCACCCAACTGGTCGACCGTCCGGAAATGATGTCCCGTATTGAAATCAAACTTGTAGCTCTTCTTGGAAAGCCCCGCCGATGACCCACCGCGGATTCGGCAAAAAACATTATCGTAAAATTCGCCCAAATGCATCACCGCGACTCTCGTCCCGGTTCGGGTGTTGGCTGCACCGGGATTTTCAACAAACCACTCCAGAACCGGCAGGTCGGAATCCATTGCCGGGTCAAGCGCAACCGTCCCGTAATACTCGGGCGAATTGAGCGGATCAAAAAAGAAAGGGTTTGCCGAGACCAGGCCGCTGACGTCGCGGGACTCCACACGCCACCGGATCATTTCACCCGCCTGCAATCCCATCAGCGGAAGATCAGCCGAATAAACTCCATCTCCCGCAAACTCATCGGGAGAAACTCCATCGTCCAACATCTCAAGTGAGCTTTCCACCAGATATCCACGCCGATAAATAAGATCCACTCGTGCAATCGCATTCTCACTTGCGGAAACTTCAGCGGTGATCGTCAAAGAACTCTGAGAAGAGAGATCCGGGCGCTCTGGATTTTCGGTCACTTTGCGTATGACTGGCCCCAGATCAGTCGAACCACCTCCGTTGACTTCTCCGGGAGAAGGAGTCGGCATATAAATCAGTTCACTTGCGCCATCCCCACTGACCTGCGCAGTCAACTCGCCGTCGAAAAGAAAATCGGAACTCGACGGGCTGCTATTCAAACCATGCACCGCAAGGATATTTTCTCCCGTCACCAAACTAACCTGACTCAAATCAATCGTAAAAGGCTCCTGTGCGATAGCCTCGGTATCATTGTGATTGCCTCGCGCCCTCGCTTCGAAATCCCAGACCCCGTCACTGGGCTCAAATGCCGACACTAGGATTGGGCTACCGTTGATGTAAATTGCAAAGCCGTCGTCATATCGGGCCTTAAATTGCAGTGCCGCGATTGCAGCCGGATCAGCAACCGCAAATGGAACCCGGAGATAAACCGTGGTATTTTCTAAATAAAGAGGCTCCTGCAGATCTCCACCCGTCCCGATAAAATCATCATAGGCGTCCGAACTCGCGGTGGCGTAGCCCACCCCCATCCGGGCGCCCGTCCATCCGCTGTCATCAAAACCTAATTCGTGAAACGGAGCCGCTCCACCTACATCATAGTTGGCATTCTCCGGGACCAAATAGCGCAAAAGCGTCTCTGCCCCGACCAGGGTCACTGAACTGGAATCCACCGCGCCAATTCCGAAGGAAACGTCCGAGTATTGCACCGGATAGCTTGGCCCGTATTCCGACTCGATGGTGACACCATCCGGACGGACCAGACCGAGGTATTCACCTGAAGCACTCAACTTAAAATCGGTGTGCAATTCGTGGCCCGCGATTGCGCGGTCCTTTCCCGAAGCAAAAATCACCAACTTTTCACCGGGAGCCAAACTCACCTGCGGAATCAACCATCTTTGTAACTCGTCTGCGTCATCCGTGAGTGCCCACCCGAAGAGATCGAGAGTTCCACCCGAGAGATTCGAAAGCTCAATCCAATCGGAATTTTCACCATCTTCATCCGTAATGCCGGAAACATTGGAAGCCAGAAATTCACTAATTACCGCATCTTGAGCACTTGCAAAGGTGAGCCCAAGATGAGAAAGAAATAGCGTGATGAGGGGAAGACGTGGGATCATGGAAAAAATAAAACGACCTTCGTTTAAGAAGAGCCGCCTTGAAAGAAGTCAAAGGCTTGACGCCGATTAATCTCTGATTACTTCCGGCGACGGATGGTCAGACCCAGCAGCCCCAGTGCCGCAAGTAGAGATGAACTGGGCTCGGGTACGGCTGCAATCGCGGTCGCCGTAGTTCCACTGAATGTCAAAATTGAGGGATCCTCCGCAAAGGTAATACCCCCGACCACAATATCGGCCCCTTGTTCGGTAAACTCAGCGACAGTCGGGAGAGTCAGTTGAGCTCCGGGCTGAAGGACGATCGTAGTCTTTTCCGTCTGACTGTTGATGGGATCACCGCCACCTCGGAAGGTCAGGCTACTCGTCGAATCGACGTTAATTTCGATTCCCACCGAAGCAAACTGAGCGTTCATACTTGAGCCTCCGAGAATGTTCAAAGTTGAAACTGCATCCCCGGCATCATTCACGCCTGTGAAACCATTATTATTGGTAAAGGTCAATGAAGTAGCGGAAAGGGTTACAGAAAATCCGTCTCCAATATCAAGATTGGTGAAGGCCCCGCTCGGTTCATTGATCGTCGCATCAGAAATTATGATATCATCGTCGGTCGGCTCGGAAACAGAAGCAGATCCGGACCCGGAAAAATCCCAATTGGCAGTGTCATAAAAGTCATCGTTGGTTCCTCCCCCAGTCCAAGTAATCACCCCCTGACATGAAAGACACGTTACGAGGATTAGGGATCCTTTAAGAATCAATGTTCTTTTTATAGTCATGGGAGAAATGAAAAGCATATCAAGAAAGGTAAAAAAAGCCTCAAATACTATTTTTCAACGATTCAGCTCATTGGTCATATGAAAAAGCCGGACGGTTTCCCGTCCGGCTTTTGAATGATTTGCGGGAGGCAAACCGGCGATAACTTACATCATGCCGCCCATGCCACCGTGATCGTGTCCGTGACCTGCGTCGGCAGGCTCGGGCTCGGGGATGTCGGTGATGAGGGCCTCTGTGGTGAGCATCAATCCGGAGATCGAAGCGGCGTTCTGAAGAGCAGAGCGGGTCACTTTGGTTGGATCAACAACACCGGACTCAATGAGGTCAACATACTCGCCAGTGGCGACGTTATAACCTTCGTTGCCGGAAGCATTCTTCACTTTTTCGACGATGAGAGCACCTTCGAGGCCTGCATTTGCAGCAAGCTGACGGAGAGGAGCTTCGATTGCGGAAATCGCGATCGAGGCGCCGGTTGCTTCGTCCCCGGAAAGACCAAGGTCACCGATCTGGCTGGTGGCGCGGATCAGAGCTGTTCCACCCCCTGGAACGATACCCTCTTCCACCGCTGCGCGGGTGGCGTGAAGGGCGTCTTCCACGCGAGCTTTTTTCTCTTTCATCTCGGACTCAGTGGCAGCACCGACGTTGATGACAGCAACACCGCCGGCGAGTTTGGCAAGACGCTCCTGGAGCTTCTCGCGATCGTAGTCGGAAGTAGTGTCAGCAATCTGCTTGCGAATCTGGCCAACGCGACCGGAGATGGCTTCGGAACCACCGGCACCTTCAACGATGACAGTCTCTTCCTTACCGATGGTGATGCGCTTGGCTTCACCAAGATCATCGAGTTCGATGTTCTCGAGCTTGATTCCAAGATCCTCGGTGATACAACGTCCACCGGTGAGGATGGCGATATCTTCGAGCATGGCCTTGCGCCGATCTCCAAAGCCGGGAGCCTTGACGGCGGCAATGTTGAGGGTTCCGCGAAGCTTGTTCACGACGAGAGCAGCGAGAGCTTCTCCTTCGACGTCTTCCGCGATGATGAGAAGAGGTTTGCCGGTCTTGGCAATTTTCTCGAGCACTGGAAGGAGATCCTTGAGGTTGGAGATCTTCTTCTCATGAATGAGAATGTAGGCGTCCTCAAGATTACAATCCATGGTCTCTGAATCGGTCACGAAGTAAGGAGAGAGATAGCCCTTGTCGAACTGCATCCCTTCAACAACGTCGAGAGTGGTCTCAATGCCTTTGGCTTCTTCCACCGTGATGGTTCCGTCCTTACCGACCTTGTCCATGGCCTCGGCGATGATGCCGCCAATTTCCTCGTCCCAGTTCGCGGAAACGGTGGCAACCTGAGCAATCTCCTTGGACTCGGACACCTCCTTGGAGATCTCAGCGAGCTTAGCCACGATGGCACGGGAAGCTTCAAGAATACCACGCTGAAGACTAATTGGGTTGGCACCAGCGGTCACATTGCGAAGACCTTCCTTGTAGATGGCTTCGGCAAGTACTGTCGCCGTAGTCGTTCCGTCACCAGCGATGTCGGAGGTTTTTGAGGAGACTTCCTTAATGAGCTGTGCACCCATATTTTCGTAGGGATCATCGAGCTCGATCTCTTTGGCCACGGACACACCGTCTTTGGTCACGGTTGGAGAGCCGAATTTTTTGTCGAGAATAACGTTACGACCGGAGGGTCCGAGGGTTGCCTTTACGGCGCGGGCGAGTTTTTCGACACCACGGAGGAGTGCCTGACGTGCTGCTTCGTCGAATTGGAGTTGTTTAGCCATATCTTTGTAGGGTTTTTAAATTTTGAGGGTTGATTGATTAGTCTTCGAGGACACCGAGGATGTCGGACTGGGAGAGGATAAGTTGATCTTCTCCGTTCACTTTGACATCGGTGCCACCGTATTTGGAGATGAGAACCTTGTCGCCGACTTTGACATCGAAGACGATATCTTTGCCATTTTCGTCGGTACCCCCGGTGCCGAGAGCGGTCACTTCAGCTTCTTGGGGTTTTTCCTGAGCGGAGTCAGGAAGAACGATGCCTCCCGCGGAGACTGCTTCTGCTTCGAGCCGCTTCACGAGGACGCGGTTTCCGAGTGGTTTTATACTAGCCATTGTTTTTAGTTTATTGGTTTGTTTTTGGTTGTTTTACGCGCTCCCCTTGAAACAAGGGGGGGCGCGAGATTCTTTCAGTGGTTTATTTGTCGGCATCGACGACCTCGGCGTCGACAACCTTGCCTTTTGCCTGACGGGGTTCGCCGTCCTCATCATCAGCGGGCTCGACCTCCGGCGCTCCATCCATATCGGGCATCTGGGCACCAGCCGCTTGCGCGGCCTGAACGAGTTCGCCAAGTGACTTTTCAAGCTCCTCAGTAGTGGACTTGATAAGTTCGAGATCGTCGGCCTTGAGAGCTCCTTTGACGGCATCCACCTTGGCAGTGAGAGACTCCTTGAGCTCTGCCGGTGCTTCTTCGGGAAGCTCGCCCAGCTGTTTCTCGACCTGATAGACGATAGACTCCGCCTTGTTCTTGGTGTCGACTGCTTCGGCACGCTTCTTATCGTCCTCGGCGTGAGCTTCGGCTTCGCGCTTGGCCTTCTCGATCTCCTCTTCGGAGAGACCGCTGGAACCTTCGATGGAAATCTTCTGTTCCTTGCCAGATTTCTTGTCCGTCGCAGAGACGTGTAGAATCCCGTTGGCATCAATGTCGAAGGTCACCTCAATCTGCGGCATGCCGCGGGGGGCGGCTTCGAGTCCCGAAAGCTGGAAGTTACCGAGAAGTTTGTTGTCGGCGAACAGCGGGCGCTCGCCCTGACAGATGCGGATGTCGACGGCAGGCTGGTTATCAGCTGCGGTGGAGAAGATTTGTGACTTCTTCACCGGAACAGTCGTGTTCCGCTCGATCATCGCGGTGGCGCGGCTGCCCTCGGTCTCGATGGAGAGGGTGAGAGGAGTCACGTCAAGAAGGAGGACGTCCTTCACGTCGCCCTGGAGAACCCCCCCCTGAATGGCAGCACCGATGGCGACCACTTCATCGGGGTTCACACCTTGGTGGGGAGCCTTGCTGGCGAGTTCTTCGGCAGTCTCAACCACCTTTGGCATGCGGGTCATTCCGCCGACCAGAACGAGTTCGTCGAGTTCACCTGCGCTCACGCCGGCTTCCTTGAGACAATCAGTAACCGGCTTTTTGGTCCGGGAGAAAAGGTGATCAGTGAGCTGCTCGAGCTTGTTGCGGCTCAAGCCAAGCTGGATGTGCTTGGGCCCTGTGGCATCCGCGGTGATAAAGGGCAGGTTGAGATCGTAGTTTTGTGAGGAAGAGAGAGCAATCTTCGCCTTCTCAGCCTCTTCCTTTATCCGCTGAAGGGCGTCGGGTTGACCAGAAAGATCAATCCCTTCCTTCTCTTTGAAGTCGGCTACAATGAAGTCGATGAGAGCGTTGTCCCAATCGTCACCACCGAGCTGGGTGTCACCGTCGGTTGCGAGGACCTCGAAAACACCGTCCGAGATCTCGAGGACCGAGATGTCGAAAGTCCCCCCACCGAGATCATAAATTGCCACTTTCTGGTCGGCTTTGGAATCAAGACCGTAGGCCAAAGAGGCCGCTGTTGGCTCGTTGATGATGCGGCGCACCTTCAGACCGGCGATTTCCCCGGCAGCCTTGGTTGCGTTCCGCTGGGAGTCGTTGAAATAGGCTGGAACCGTGATAACCGCTTCAGTGATGGTCTCACCGAGCTTGGCTTCTGCGTCCGACTTGAGCTTGCCGAGGACGATCGCGGCGATCTCCTGCGGTGAGAAAACCTTCTTTCCGCCTTCAACGTCGACCTCGATGTGAGCGTCGCCGTTGTCTGCCTTCACGATGGTGTAAGGCACGCGTTTATCCTCAGCGGTGAGTTCGTCGTATTTACGACCAATGAGGCGCTTAGCCGAGAAAACGGTGTTTTTCGCGTTGGTGACGGCTTGGCGCTTGGCAGCCTGCCCGACAAGGCGCTCACCATTTTTCGCGAAAGCGACTACTGAAGGAGTGGTGCGTGCGCCTTCCGAGTTTTCAAGAACGGTAGCTTCACCACCCTCCATGACAGACATACAGGAGTTTGTGGTGCCTAAATCAATTCCGAGAATTTTACCCATGATCTTATTTCTTTCTGGTTAACTTGTTTTGGAAAACTGGTCTTGCGGCCGATACTATTTGCACTCCTATGGCAAGAGATGTGCCAATCACCGAAATCGTTGAACTAAGGGCAAAACATCGAGGTGGATTGACAGAATTGCGCCAAAATGTCACATTTCAAACTAAGCTCGAACGACAAGGTGTCACACTTGGCCGGCTTTCGCGTCTTTTCGCTTCCTCCGGGGTATTCTGCTGAAGCTCTTGCCTTTTGCAAGAAAGCCCTGTACAAACAAACGCCACTGGAAAATTTTTGCGGCATCGATCAAAAGAACTGCCTCCGGAGCGGCCACTCTGATTTCAGAGATCGAAGATCAAGATCTCATCCGAAATTCAGCCGGGATCCCGGATGCCAAACCCCCTGCTACGGCCCTCAACTGGCTCCGCACACCTCCCGGAAACGAGCCTGCCGAGGAGGCGATTCGGAACACTCTTTCCTCCCAACATGTCGGCGCCTGGAGATGCCAAATTCGTCATCAAAAGGGTGAGGCCTGAAAACATGGCATGGCTTCGGGCGAACTTCACAGAGTAGCTCCCTGGTCAAAAGCAGATCAACCACAAGGCTGGTCTTGAGGTCTGGCGATCACTCGCCTAGCCTTCCTCCCTATGAGTGATTCTCCTCCCGAAGCGGAAAGCCCCGACGAACGGTTCGCGGCCTTTGTCTATTTGCAGGCCCAAAATGGAGGTCTTTTCCTCGGGCGCATTCCAAATCCCGCCACCGGTGAGACCTCGGTGAACATCAGGGCAGCCAAAAGCGTCGTAGATTCACTGGAAATGCTAACTGAAAAAACAAAGGGCAACCTCAACCAGGCCGAGGTAAATATGCTCAAGGTCGCCACCAAAAATGTCCGAAAGCTTTTCAATGAAATAGCCGTTGACCACCCCAAGGCATGAACACCTTCAAACTTGGAAACTTCACTGTCGGCTCGGGCGATCCCTTTTTCATCCTCGGTCCCTGTGGACTTGAAGAGGAAGACTTCGCCTGGCGAATGGCTCGGGCTTTGAAAGAAATCGCCGACCGACTCGAAATTAAATTTGTCTTCAAAGCCTCTTACGACAAAGCCAACCGGACTTCGGTTGATTCCTACCGCGGCCCCGGAGTCGAGGAAGGCTGCCGCATTCTTGGCGAGATCGGTCAGAAGCTCGGAGTGCCCGTCACCACAGACGTTCACACGCCCGAAGAAATCGAAATCGCGGCCAACACCATCGACCTCCTGCAAATCCCAGCTTTCCTTTGCCGTCAAACCGATCTCCTCGCCGCCGCTGCCAAAAGCGGGCGCCCGGTGAACGTCAAAAAGGGCCAATTTCTTGCGCCCTGGGACATCGATCCCATCCTTGGGAAGCTCCGCCACTTCGATTGCCATCAATTCGCCATCACCGAGCGCGGCACCACCTTTGGCTACAACAACCTTGTTGCCGACATGCGTTCGCTCCCCTGGATGCGCGAGAATGAAGTGCCGGTCATCTTTGACGCCACCCATTCAGTCCAACGGCCCGGAGGACTCGGGGGCACCACCGGGGGTGATGGCGTCCTTGCACCCGTGCTGGCCCGATGCGCCGTTGCCGCCGGAGTCGATGGCATCTTCATGGAGGTGCACGAAGACCCTTCCAAAGCCTTATCGGACGGCCCGAACCAAATTCCGCTCGATCAAATCGAACACGTCTTAACGCGCCTCCTTGCCATCCATCGCGCCGCTCACCCGGAGTCATGAAATGTCTCCTTCTTCTTTCGCTTCTCTTCGCCCTACCCTCTTGTCAGGAGGAAAGGAAGCGGGTGAGACCGCAGGCCCATCAAAAATCAAAGGAAAACGATCCGGCCGAAGAAAAAAAGAAATCCCTCCTCAACGTCCCCGCCGGAGCTGTCATCGAAGACCTCGTTCTTCCCTATTTGGATGATGATGAAAATAAGGTCTCACTTCTTACAATTAGAGAACTCACTGTCACAGATGATGTCCGTACCGAAACGACCATTCTCAAAGGCAACGACCTTAAGCTCTGGCTCTTCGACGAAGAAGGCGAAATCAAGAGCACGACCACCATCGCCACTGCCGACTACCTAGTCGACAAAGAACAAATCGTTGCCAAAAGCGAGGTCCTTATGATTGGCTCCAATGGGAAATTCGCAACCAGATCCGAAGGTGGTATTTTCTCCCTCGCCACCGGCCAGGCCATCCTGCTGGGTCCGGCCACCTCGAAATTCACAATCCCGCCAAAGAAAGAAAAGAACGCCCCATGAAACTTCACCCTCTCCTTATCCTCGCAGCCATCCCGATTTTGGTCGCAGCCCCGCCCTCCCGAGTCACTGATGATGAACTCGAGCGCTTTGAACGCCTCATTAAACCCCAAAAAAAACCTGATCTTGGTGCAACAGAAGGCTATGAGAAAGCAGAAGCCCTCAACAAAGCCTCTGCCCGGCAAATGGCGGAGTTCTTAACCTCCGTCGATCAATCCGCACTCATCTCCCAACTCGACGCCCCGACACCTACAGAAGATAAGGTCAACGACCCGCTTGATGGGCTTTTTGAGCCAGCCCCCAACTCCCTTCTGATCTCCTGCAGCAAGGGCATCTATCTGGATGGTGAATCTTATACCATTGACTATCTGGGCAAAGTGAAAATCCAAGGCAAAGGGCTTACCATGACCTGTGACCAACAGCTGAAAGCTCTATTCTACCCACCCGAAAAAAAGGAGACGGAAAAGAAACCTAAAACCCCCGATGAGAAAAAAGATCCTCTCGCCAAATTTGGAGGATTTGGAGACCTTAAACAATTCACGGCAAGCGGCAATGTCCGGGTCAACGGCAAGACCGAAAACGGGCAGAAAGTCTATATGGGTGGGGATGATGCTCTTTATGAAATGAGCAAAGACGGCGAACTGGAGAATTCAACGATCACTTTTCGCGGGAAGAAAATCGGCTTTATGATGGGGGACATCACTAACAAAGAAGCCAAGGACACTTCATACGCCATGACCTCCATTTCCGACGACGCATGGATCAAAGCCGTCGTTCGTGGCCAGACCCTCTTTGTCGAATGGAGTCCCACCGGATGGCTCACCAAGGTCGGATTCCCTCCAAAAAAAAATTAAGAAACGAATGAGCAAGACATCCCCTCTCCTGCAAGTCGAAGGACTCCAAAAATCATACGGTGGCCGGAAGGTTGTCGATGACGTTGATCTTCGTGTAAATCCGGGCGAAATCGTGGGCTTGCTTGGACCCAACGGAGCAGGGAAAACCACCACATTTTATATGGTCGCCGGCTTGGTTCGCCCCGATCACGGACGAGTCTCCTTTCTTTCGCAGGAAATCACCCGCCAACCCATGCACAAGCGAGCGCGGCACGGTATGGGATACCTCCCGCAGGAAGAATCAATTTTCAGAAAACTGAGCGTCGAGGACAACCTGCTGGCTGTTCTTGAAACGCGCAGGGGAATGTCGAAAAAGCAGCGCAACGAGCGGACCGACTCTCTCCTCGATCGCTTTGGCATCGACCACGTTCGCAAGTCCATGGCCCTGGCCCTCTCGGGCGGAGAAAAACGCCGGCTCTCACTCGCCCGCTGCCTTTGCACTGACCCAAAACTCCTGCTTCTCGACGAACCATTTGTCGGAATCGACCCGATTGCCGTTCAGGAAATCCACAAGATCATTCGCGAACTCCGGGACAACGATGGCCTGTCCATCCTCATTACCGACCACCAAGTACGAGAAACCCTCGAAATCGTCGACCGCGCTTCCCTACTGGTGGAAGGAAAAGTCATGCTGGAAGGCTCTTCCGATGATTTGGTAAACAACGAAACCGCGCGTAAGATTTACTTCGGTAAAGACTTCCGTTTTTAAGGATTAGCCAAAAGCTCCAGCTTACGAGATTCTCAGGGCCTCCAAAGGCCGGGGGCTTTCGGCTGCCTTTCTTAAAGCGAGAAACCGGCGAGATCAGAAACAACCCGATCCGCTCCGCAGGCGACGAGTTGCTCTGTGTTAAAACTCCCGGTGGCGACCGCGATGCATTTTGCTCCGAAAGCATGAGCACATGCGACGTCCTTCGGGGTATCGCCGATCACCAGCGTTTCATCAGAAGAATACTTTCTCCCTGTCGATTCCTCGGCCCGCTTCAGCGCGATGGGACCCAACATATTCCGGTCCCAGTGATCATCTCCATAAGCCCCAAATTGAAAGTACCCGGCAATTCCATAATGTGCCACCTTGATCATGGCACCCCTATCGATATTACCGGTCAGGAGACCCAAGGTGTGCCCGTCTTCCTTAAGTGAGGCCAATACCTCGGTCACCCCGTCAAGAAGACGGCCTCGGAACTTGGGATCTCCCAAATTGGAGCTCATCCGGGCAAGGTAGGATTGGTAAAACTCCTCCTCAACCTCCGGAACATAGTCTCGCCCAAAGTACTCAAAAAATCCACGAACGATGCCGCCGTCAGTGCACCCTGCGAGATCGAGAGGCGGCCCCTCCCTACCGAAAACCTCAATCGCCGCCTCTTGCATAGCGGTAAGACCGGCACCTCCGGCATCAACCAGGGTGCCGTCAATATCGAAGAGCAGCAGCATGAGAAGATGAAAAAGTAATCCTACTCCTCTTCGCCTTCATGAGCCTCTTCGTTGTCAATATCATCGTCGTTGTCAAACTCGTGATCCCTCGCCTCGTCCTCGTGAATCAGCTCGCCGTGGGAAAGCATGAAACGACGCTCGCGCTTCTCGGCTGGGATTGGTGAAAGAACCATTCCGATGGCACGTCCGGCCAACTTGGGTTCCATGTCGACGTGGGACATTCCGGCAAGATCGTTTTTGACACGTTCCATGACCTCGAAGCCAATGTCACGGTGGGCATTTTCGCGACCACGAAACTGCAGCTGGACACGCACCTTGTTGCCCTCGTCGAGGAACTTCTCGGCACGAGCGCACTTGATGTTGTAATCATGCTCCTCGGTGCGGACGCGGAATTTCACTTCCTTCATCTTCACCGGACCTTTGCTCTTCGAAGTCTTCTTAAGCTTGGACTGCTCGTATTTGTACTTTCCGTAGTCGACAATCCGGCAAACCGGAGGATCAGCGTTGGGAGCAATCTCAACAAGATCGAGCCCCACGGACTTGGCCTTATCAATGGCTTCACGAGTCGTCATGACACCAAGCTGTTGACTGTCTTCACCGTAAACAACACGGATTCTGGGAGCACGAATACGCTCGTTCACCCGGGTCATATCCCGGCGTGCTCTTTTGAACTTCTTTTTCTTCTTAGCTATGGTCTTGGCAGGTTGTAGTTATCGGGGGGAGGAACTAAGAAGGCACGAGGCCACCTTGAGTCCCAAGGGATCAGAATCGCCCCAAGCGGGGCGGGTGCAAGAATCATCTCTCATACGTGGGACACGCGTCTGGATGAAAGCCGGCGATCAAAGCGACCGGCTGGAGATGTCTTGGGAAATCTTGGTGACGAAATCATTCGTGGAAATACTGCCGAGATCGCCTTGATCCCGATGGCGCACACTAACAGAGTTTTCCTCCACCTCGCGCGCGCCGAGAACGGCAAGGTAGGGAATCCGGTCCATGCGTGCAAGGCGAATCTTGGCACCAATTTTGTCACCAGCATGATCGACAGTCACGCGTACGCCCAACTCGGCGAGTTCCTTGGCCAGTTCATCAGCCTCTCTGGAATACTTTTCCGAGATCGGAAGCACCCTCACCTGCTCGGGAGCGAGCCACGTGGGGAACTTACCTTCGAAGTGCTCGATCAGGAGGCCGACGAACCGCTCCAGTGAACCAAAGGGAGCACGGTGGATCATGACCGGGCGGTGTGCTTTATTGTCCGAGCCAACGTAGCTGAGATCAAATCGCTCCGGCAGATTATAGTCCACTTGGACCGTTCCGAGCTGCCAATCGCGCCCGATGACGTCCTTGACGACAAAGTCGATCTTGGGACCGTAAAAGGCGGCCTCTCCGGGCTCCTCGGTGTAATCCACGCCGAGAGTCTGAACGGCTTCGCGCAGCGCGGCCTCGGCCTTATCCCAATTCGCGGGATTACCGACATATTTGTCGCTGTCGGGATCACGGAGAGAAAGTCGCACCCCATAATCAGTTATCCCAAGAGTGCTGAGGACCTTTTTGACGAGACCCAAACACCCTTGGATTTCACCGCCCACCTGCTCCGGGGTGCAGAAAAGATGGGCATCGTCCTGGGTAAAACTCCGCACGCGGGTCAGCCCACCAAGCTCGCCGGACTGTTCCCAACGGTAAACAGTCCCAAATTCCGCGAGCCGCACCGGCAGGTCACGATAAGAACGATGTTCACTGTCAAAAATCTTGATGTGGTGCGGGCAATTCATCGGCTTGAGGAGGAAGCCCTCAATCTCGCCGGTGGAAATAAAATTTACCAGGTCACTGCACTTCGCGCCGTCATCAGCGAGTTGCCTTATGGCATCCCGCTCCACGATGGGCGGGAATTGGCTGTCCTCGTAATACGGGAAGTGCCCGGAAGTCCGGTAAAGATCCAACTTGCCAATATGAGGGGTGAAGACCTGAAAGTAGCCTTGTTTGTCGAGCTCCTCCGAAATGAAGTCCTGCAACTCGCGGCGAATGATTCCGCCTTTCGGCTTCCAAAGCGGAAGTCCCTGTCCCACCGACTCATCAAAGGCAAAGAGATTCATCTCCTTGCCCAGACGGCGGTGATCACGCTTCTTGGCTTCTTCAAGTCGCTCGAGGTGCTCATCAAGAAGCGTCCGATTCTTGAAACAAGTCCCGTAAATCCGTTGGAGCGACTGCTTATCCTTGTCACCCTTGTAAAACGCGCTTGCAACCGACATCACCTTGAAGGCCTTACAATTCCCGGTGCGGCCCACGTGCGGGCCGGCGCAAAGATCCCAAAAATCACCATTTTTAAAAATCGAGATTTCCTCGTCCTCGGGAATGTCATTGAGAAGGTCGACTTTAAAAACCGACTCCACCTCGCGCTCGGCCACCGAGGCCAAACGGCCCGACTTGGCCAAAGCCATCGCGTCGTCACGACTTACCACGATGCGCTCGAAGGGAGCATTTTCCTTCACCACCTTCTTCATCTCCGCTTCGATCTGCGCGAAGTCATCGGGCGTAATCCGGTGCCCGAGATCGACATCGTAATAGAATCCACCCTCAACCGGGGGGCCGGCAGCGAATTGAGCATCCGGCCAGATCCGCGAAACCGCGGTCGCCAGCACGTGAGCACAGGAGTGGCGCAAGCGCTCCAGATCGGACATCTGGTGGCGTTCCTCTAAGGTTTTACGGTCATTTTTGTCTGCCATGCGAAGCGGAGATAAAGCAGGTCGATGACGGAATTGCAAGCGTTGCTCATTGCGGAAATACGAGTATCAATGATGCTCGAATGAGAACTCCCACCCTAGAGGACAGACTTGCTGTCCGCGAAAAGCCCACCGGCTCTCCTGTCATGTTTCAAAAGTGGAGCAATCTCCTTTTTCTTCACTGGGAGATCGAACCGGGTGAAATCACGAAAAGAATACCCGATCGGCTGTCGATCGATTTACATAAGGGCAAAACCTACCTCGGACTCGTGCCCTTTTTTATGAGAAAAGTCCGCCCCCGCTTTCTACCGCAAATGCCGTGGCTTTCAAATTTCCTCGAATTGAACGTCCGCGCTTACGTTTACGACGAGTACGGTCGACCGGGCGTTTGGTTTTTCTCGCTCGACTGCGACCAGCCGATCGCAGTCGAACTAGCACGAAAATTTTTCCACCTTCCCTACCGGCATTCCCGGATGTCGGCCGCAGGTTCGATTTACCGCTGTCAGCGAAAGTGCCAGGACGAAGAAGCTATTTACGACTACAAGGGCTCCGGCACCCTTCGGACTGCAGAGCCAGGCTCGCTAGAATTCTTCCTCCTGGAGCGCTACCTCCTTTTTTCAGAATCACGGAACGGCAAGATTCATTGCGGTCAGGTGTATCACGAGCCCTATCAATTCACCGAGGCCAAGGTCAGGAAATATAGCACCGCCCCCATTGAGTGGGGCAATCTCCGGGTGAGTGGCGAGCCGATTTCCAAACTCTACAGCCCGCGTGTTCCGGTCAACATCCACCCGCTTCGCAAGGTCAAATGACGAAGCGACTGTCTTCAAATTACCCTCTCTCAAAATCTGACTTACTGATCACACCACGAAAAAATCCGCTCAATCAAGGACGGGTTTGAGGGGTAGAAATCCTGGTCGAAAACCTGGCGACGGCGACACGCGAGACCAAGCAGTCCCGCGAAGGCCACACCAAGAAGGGAGGATGGTTCCGAAATTCCAGCAGCATTGGCCTGGGCGTCACCGACGTCCGCTCCCGCCAGAGCAACAATTCTTCCCCCCTAGAGTTTAGGGCACTCCCGGATTCACTTTTTAATTCGGATCCGGCGATATTCCATCTGACCGCGATCTCCTTCCAGCCCAATCGGCCCACTGGCGGGTAGCTTGAACTCTTTCTCGAGAATCTCCCCGTTACACGTGCAGTGCGCCGTGCGTCCTTTGACGACAACCACGATTTCATTCCAATCACCCGGTTTGTAGCTTTTCAGATTCTTATATGGACCGGCGACCAGATAGTCGCGGCATTGCAATTGCGGACGGCGAATAAAGACCCCGCTATCCGCATTCGCATTGGCACGAAATTCAAGCTTCAGGGTAAAATCCATATCGAACTCCTGGTGTGTCCAAAGCTGGGCAAAACTTCGTCCTTCCGGCGGAGTGGTCACGATGAGACGACCATCCTTTGCCAGGTAGCGCCCCTCACTACTCGCCACCTTTCCATCAAAACTTTCCATCTTCGCAAACGACTTTTTATTCCGATATCCCCACCCCGTTAAATCGCTTCCGTTTAAGAGAAGTTCGTATCCCTCCTCGGGCTTAAAGTCATCCACGGGTACCTCAACGAGGTCCAGGGTCTCAAGAACGGGACGCAGGGTGTTTGCCCACATTTCGTAACCCAATGCGTTGGGGTGAAGCAGGTCCGGGAACTCCGCCTTCCGTGCATTTCCATCCTCATTGGCAAACATCGACCAAGTATCGATCAAAGTGACCTGCTTGTCCCCCTTCACAGCCTCTGCGTAAAGCGTATTGATTTTTTTAATCTGCTCCGCCGAACGTCTTTTCGACTCATGACTCGGGAAAACGTTACAAAGAATAATCGGCATCTCCTTATTCGAGGCTTTAAGCTCCTTAAGGATGAGCTTCAGATTCCCCGTAATCACCTCCGGGGTCGCCCCCTCCTCAAGATCATTCGTTCCCATCAAAAGCACCACTCCGGTTGGTTTGAGGACCAGCACATCTTCCGGCATCCGATAAAGCATTCCCCGGGTTGTGTCTCCGCTAATCCCCCGATTGGCCACCTTGGTCTTACCAAACGCCCCCTTTAAGTCATCGCCCCAACCCTGAGTGATGGAGTCTCCCAAAAACACCAATGCCCCCTGCTTGGCCTCGACTTCCTTGACCCAGGACGTGCGCTTGTTTTTCCAAAGATTCCGAAACCAATCGTATCGCCGAACCGGTCCCGACCCGGCAATTTCGGAATCCGCGGGAATCACCTCCACCGGCTCACGGGCCATGAGCGAAGAAAGCGGAAGAACAACAACAACGAAGGTATTAAGCAAACGCATCCCTGCGATCATGGGCAAACCTCGACCCTATGACGAGAATGGAATACGCCCGGATTACCGGCGCCTCCCGCGAAAACGATCACGGGGATCTTCTTCCTTTTCCTCCTCGTCCTTGTAGCCAAGAATCCCTCCCTTTTTGAGATTACGAACGAAATCCTTCATGTCGGTCTTAAGTTGCTTGTCAGCGACCAAAGCTCCCAGGGCGCCATCCTGGTCGTCGATTTTTTCAATGGCCGCCGTTGCGGAATCGGCCGTGCGCTCGATGGAGGCCAGAACCCGCGGGACCTCTTGCAGCGCCGGGCTCACCCGTGCGATCGCCGATTGTGCCGTTTGATTGGTCTCTCGAACCTCATTGATCGCCAATCGAAAATCCCCGATCGCCGGCTCAAGTTTTTCTCCAAGCTTCGCAAATGAGGCCGACGTTTTTTCAAGATTCGCGAGCGTCCCGTCGAACCTCCGGATATTCTCGGCCGAAAGAATCTGCCCGTTTACCTTATCCACCGTTTTAGACAGCTTGGAAGCCACGATCTTCACCTCATCAACTGACTCCTCAATTTTTGAAAGCGCCACCTCTGCAGCTTCGATAACCTCCCGCGTGCTTCCCGCGATTAATTCAGCCTCGCTCTGGAGAAAATCAAGACCACCCGGCCCGGCTCCCTTGACCGTCTCGCCTTGCTCGATGAAGTCGTCCGTCCCGATCGAAGGCGGCGTGATCAAAATTTCCTTATCCCCAAGAAGACTGGCCTGGCTAATCCTCATAAAGGACCCCTTTTCAATACGATGATCCTCATCTATCGCGAGAATCACTTGAATCATTGAGCTATCTACCAGCTTGGGTTTCTCCGCCACTTCTCCGATCTTGGCTCCCCTCAAGCGTACGGTGCTCCCCTTGATAATGCCGGCAGCTTCCTTGAAATTCACTTTGATTTCATAGCGCTTCTTAAACAGATCGCTGATATTCCCAAACAGGAGAATGATCGTCCCGAGCATCGCGAGCCCGAGGAACAGAAAGACCCCAACCAGCGTTTCGGTCTTTTTAGAATTGGTCGCCATGAAGCAACTATGCCCCCTCGAAGCCTAAATCACAAATCCGAATCCTCTGAATGACCTGCCACGAAATTCACCAGCACCGGATCTTTGCTGGCCTTTAACTCATCGGGGGTTCCCTCCCAGTAATTCAGACCATCCTTCATAAAAACTAGACGATCCGCAATTCGAAGAGCGCTGCGAATTTCATGAGTAATCACCACATTGGTAATGCCATGATCATGCGCCAGATCTTTTATGAGATGATCAATCGAATCCCCGGTCACCGGGTCCAACCCCGCGTGAGGCTCGTCATAAAGGACACAACACGGCTCCCCCACCACCGCCCGTGCCAAAGCCACCCTCTTGCGCATCCCTCCGGAAAGATCAGCGGGCATCTTGTTCTCCTGACCTTCCAGACGGACAATTTTGAGGGCCTCACTTACCCGACGGGCCAACTCGTCAGGATCCTTGACCCCGGCCTCCTGCAGAGGAAAAGCAACATTCTCCGCGACCGTCATCGAGTCAAACAAGGCCCCGCTCTGAAACATCATGCTGATCTTTTTCCGGACCCAACTTAGCTCCCGCTCCGAAAGATCCGAGATTACTCGTCCTTCCAGGGTCACTGTACCCCCATCCGGCTGAAGCAATCCCATAATATGCTTCATTAGCACAGTTTTCCCGCCACCCGAGCCCCCGAGCAACACCAATATTTCTCCTCGTTTGACAACCAGATCCACTCCGCGAAGCACAACCTGATCACCAAAGCTCTTCTTGATTCCACGCATCTGTAGAAAAACCTCACCTTTCATGGACCTCTTCTAGGCACTCGAATGAAGAATTGCACTCCAGGAAATTTCCGATTTGCTCAACGCGATGAGTTCCTCGCCACATCCCCACAACCTGATCGTGATCGGAGGCGGCGCCGCAGGCTTTTTCGGAGCGATCTCGGCTGCCCAAGCTGGTCTCCAAAAGATCCTGATCCTCGAACGCGGTCCTGAAATCCTTACCAAGGTCCGCATCTCGGGTGGCGGCCGATGTAATATCACCCACGACTGCTACGACCCGAGCGAACTTGTCGCAAACTATCCTCGCGGAGTCAAAAACCTCATCGGTGCCTTTCACCGTTTCCAACCCTCAGACACCATCACCTGGTTTGAAGAACAGGGCG
The DNA here is from genome assembly GCA_030835305.1 of Verrucomicrobiota bacterium. Lineage (GTDB taxonomy): Bacteria > Verrucomicrobiota > Verrucomicrobiia > Verrucomicrobiales > Akkermansiaceae > SW10. The sequence goes on from JAURPJ010000074.1 coordinate 32,413, forward strand.
TCGAACTCAAAGTCGAATCCGATGGCCGTATTTTCCCGACCACCGATAATTCCGAAACAATCATCAACGCGCTGACCTCCGCCGCCCGAAGAAACAATGTGACCTGGCACACCCGTTGTGGAGTCGAAAAAGTCCGTATGGTCGACGGAATTTTCCAACTCAAAACAACCGACGGAACGACCTACCTCACCAAGTCGCTCCTCGTGGCTACCGGCGGGATTCGCAGCAAGCACGCCCGTATTCCCGCCGAAGACCTCGGCCATAAACTCAGCCCTCCCGTTCCCTCTCTCTTCACCTTTAAGATCGAAGACTCCCGCCTTCACGGACTTCCGGGAGTATCAGCGCCCAACGCCTCGCTCCGTGCCGGAAAAATAGAAACTCAAGGCCCGCTTCTTATCACCCACTGGGGACTCAGCGGCCCAGCCACCCTCAAAGCCTCGGCGTGGGGAGCTCGGGAACTCTCGGAAATCAATTACCACTTCGATCTCGAAGTCAATTGGACCGGTAGCGAGACACCGGATTCCCTAAAGCAGAAATTCGCGAAACAACGTCGCGAACACGGGAAACGAAAGGTGAAAAAACGCAGTATTATCGAAGGTATTACCCGCCGACTTTGGCAAAGCATGACCGAAGCCGCCAGGATCAGCGAAGAAACGACCTGGGCAAACCTCACCCGGGAGCAATCGGAAAGCCTCACCCGCGAATTGGCAGCAGCCAAATTTAAAGTCACCGGCAAAAGTCTCAACAAAGAAGAATTTGTCACCTGCGGCGGAGTGTCGCTGGATGATCTCAACCTGAAGACGATGGAGAGCAAGTCCGTCCCCAACCTCTACTTCGCCGGCGAAGTCCTCGACGTCGATGGCGTCACCGGTGGCTTCAATTTCCAATCAGCCTGGACCACCGGCCACCTCGTAGGCCTCGCCGTCAATGAACGACTGCATTGCAATTCCAGCGGGATCGTCTAAATCATCGCCATGAGCGATTCCCATCCCTTCCTCGCACAGGATTTCAAAATCAAATGGTCCACCCTGACTCCCGATCACATCAAGGCCGATGTCTCCAAGGCCATCGAATCCGGCAGGGCGAACATCGATGCCATTAAAACCATCACTCCCGATGAAGCCACTTTTGAAAATACCTTCGGAGCCCTGGAATCCGCCACCGACGATCTCGACCGCTCTTGGGGACGAGTCAATCATCTTGATTCTGTCGCCAACTCCGACGAGCTCCGCGAAGCCCTCAACAAAATGCTTCCCCTTGTCTCGGAATTTTCTTCATCCATTTCTCTCGATGACGAACTCTGGAAGGTCCTTAAATCCTATTCTGAATCCGACGCCGTCAACTCACTCTCCGAAATCCAAAAACGTTTCGTCCAAGAGACTTGCGATGACTTCAAAGCTGCCGGAGCCGACCTTGCAGCGGAATCCAAAAAGCGCATGTTCGAAATCAACAGCGAGCTCGCCAAAGTCACCCAGAAGTTCGGTGAGAATGTTCTCGATTCTACGAACGCTTGGGAACTTTACGTCGAGGACGGAGCCGAATTGGCAGGACTTCCCGAATCCGCAAAAACCGGCGCTGCTGAAGACGCCAAGAGCAAAGGAAAAGAAGGCCAGTGGCGTTTTACCCAGCAATTCCCCTCGATGTATCCCGTCATGCAATATGCCGAGAGCACAGAGCTGCGCAAAAAAATCTGGGAAGGCGGAGGCTCCATCGGAAACGGTGGCGACAACGACAATACCGAAAACATCTGGAGCATCCTGAAACTGCGCCAGGAGAAAGCCGAACTTCTTGGCTTCAATAATTTCGCCGACCACGTGCTAAATCGCCGCATGGCCAAGTCCGGAACCGGCGCGCTCAAATTCACCGAAGACCTTCACTCCAAAATCAGCGCGAGCTTCCAAGAGGATATGAAGAGCCTCGAATCTTACTGGATCGAAAAGACCAGAGCCACAAGCGGTCCCATGGAGCCCTGGGATGTCTCTTATTGGGCTGAGAAGCGTCGCAAGGAACTTTATGAGTTCGATGACGAAGCCCTCCGGCCCTACTTCCCTGTTGATCAAGTTATGGACGGCCTTTTCTCACTCACCTCCAAGCTTTTCGGTATCAAAATCTCTAATTCGGAAGCGGAGGCTTGGCATCCTGAAGTGAAGTTTTACGAAATCCACGACAGCGCATCCGGCGACCACCTCGGCTCATTCTACGCCGACTGGCATCCTCGCGAATCAAAACGCGGCGGAGCTTGGATGAACTACCTCGAAACCGGGCAACCTATTCCCCGAACTCCCCATCTTGGACTCATCTGCGGCAACATGTCCAAGCCCACGGGAGACAAACCAGCCCTCCTCACTCATAACGAAGTGGAGACCGTCTTCCACGAGTTTGGCCACCTGCTTCACCATCTTCTGTCCGACATCGAGATCAGGTCGCTCGCCGGTGTCAATGTTCCTTGGGACTTCGTCGAACTACCATCCCAGATCATGGAAAATTTCTGCTGGGATCGGGAATCTCTCGACTTCTTCGCCAAACACTACGAGACCGGAAAAACGATCCCCGACGAACTCTTCGACAAGATGATCGCGGCCCGCAACTACATGTCCGCCACAGCTTTCATGAGACAACTCTCACTCGGAAAACTCGATCTCGAATTACACGTTCATCCGGAGAAACATCTCGGTAGAGATCTCGACGAGGTGGACCGCGAAATCCTTGCCGACTACAAAGCCCAACTGGCCACTCAGGGCCCCTCGATGGCACGTCGTTTCAACCATCTCTTCTCCTCACCGGTTGGATACGCCGCGGGTTACTATTCCTATAAGTGGGCCGAGGTTCTAGACGCCGATGCCTTCACCCGCTTCAGCCGGGAAGGCGTGCTCAATTCCGAAACCGGCATGAGCTTTCGAAAAGAAATCCTGGCCAAAGGAAATTCGCGCCCCGTCGACGAATCCTACCGGCAGTTCATGGGCCGCGATCCCGAGCAAACCGCTCTTCTCGAAAGGTCCGGTCTCGCGTAGTTCTTCCTTGATAAAAAAAGCTCCAAATCCGCAAGGATGGGAGCTTTTTTCCTGGAGATTTTCAGGCAGCTATCGGGAGCAGCCAAGAAGCAAATTCGTATTGTGACGAAGAGCAGCCGCCAGATCTGCACTCTGGTAACCTGTACCAAAGACCCGGCTGAAAACATCTTTTTTCCCTTCCTGATCACGCTTGGAAAGCTTCGCAAACTCGGCGTCGAGAGAAGTAAAAAGATCATCCACCATCTTGGTGGTGGGAGTATGCCATGGTTCCAGATCGAGCTCGGGAGCCTCGCCCACAGCAGATGGAGCCTTCAAAGCGGGGCGTGAAATCAGCCCGGAATTCAGACGCATGTCACCGGACATCACCCGGATCTGGGCCGACTGCAGAGCCCCGTCAGCGCTGTAATTAAGCTCAATGTATGAGGTCAGCTTCTTGCCGAAGCGTGGCTTGTGCTCGACGCGGGTCGAAACGAAAATCCCACCCCCGGCATTTGGCGTCACCGTGGGTTTGTGGGTAAGGTAGGAATGGTTATCGATGCTGTAAGATGCGGTCCGATTCTTACGCCAGCCGTTCAGGGCCGCGCCCAGGGAATCAATATCAACGATAACTGCCGAAGCAGGCACGAAAAGAGAAAGGCCGGTCAGGGCCGTCATGAGGAAGTTCTTTGTGGTCATGGTATTTGTGGTTTTAAAAGGCATATCTGGCAAAAGTGTTCCATCCCCAGGAGCTCAAGGTCTCGTTATCCTCCCCCACTTCGGAGAGCGAACGATATTCCACTCCGGTGCCGAGGATGAGATTGTCATCATCAAAGTGAATGTTCACCCCGGCGTATAATATCGAGCTCAACTGCGCAGCCGTCGTAATCTCGGGGAAGGCAGTCGGGAAAATGGCGTCCGATCCAGTGTCCGGAATTCCCCAGTAGGAATAAATCCCACCCGGGTCGCGGGAACGGGCATATTGGTAGCGGGAAACGAAGCTCACCGCATCCTGGAGGAGCCAGTAACGGCCCGCAGCGGTAACCCCGTAAGCAGTATTGCCGGAACCACGGGCAGCGAGAAACTCGGTGTAAAAATCAAAGCGCCCCGAGCTATACTCGGCGCCCGCGGAAAGCAGATGACGATAGCCCTGCGCGATACTCTCACTCGTGGAACCATCCATATTGTATATATAATCGAGGTGCCACCGTCGATAGTTGGCCTCAGGAGCGCCTTCGACTCCTCCTCGATTCCGAGAACTTGCAATGCTCGCCAGAATGTAGCCGTCACCGTCAAGCGAGGGAAGGCTGCGATCAACTTCGGAACCAAACCATCCAAGCTTCCAGTCCAGCTTTGATCCTCTGCCTTCAAACATAAATCCAAGGCTGCTTGCGGGAGCCATCTGTGCAGCCAGTGGCGAGAGAGTCGGGAACCATCGAACTGCCGCATCGCGACTGTATTCGGTCGAAAACGGGGGAGGAAACTTACCGCCGGTAAGGCGCATTTCCTCGCCAATGGGAACGCTGGCACGCAATGTCTCCCAACCTTCATACTGGCCCGAGCTCGACAAAAGGGCGTCTGCCAGGATTTCGATTCCGTAATAGGTCTGGAGAGCCATTCCAACCCGGGCCCGACTCAGTTTGGTTCCCTTTCCAAGAGAACGATCGTAGACCTGATACTCGAATAAACCGCGGGGCGCAAAAGTCGTTCGCGACCCCGCTTCGATTGGAAACTTGGGAGCCAACTCGGTCCGCCATCGCGTGGGAAACTGAACGTTCACCGGCTCCAGTTTCTCCGCCTTCACCTCAATGGCCTTGCGGGAGGCTGGAAGACGCGCCGCCTGCTCAAAAACGTTTTGCGCAGAATCCGCTTCCTGCTCGAGGAGTTTTAGCGCTTCATTCGCGCCTGTCGGTAAAACCAGGGCGGTGGAGAACATCAAGAATCCAGCCTTCATCACTCCCCTTCCTTCTTTTCGTCATCTTGGGCGCCTGATTTCCCATCGCCCTCTTTTGCTTCCTTGATCTTGGCATCCTTGGCCTTTTTTTCCTCCCCGGCCTTCGCCTCTGCCTCCTCGGTTTTTTCAAGAGCCTCGCGCGTTTCACGACGCTTCTGCTCGAGACGCTCTTCTCTCTCCCTCTGACGGGCGGCGGCGCGTTCCACCCGGCGCTTGTATTGCTCGATTGATTCCTTGCCCCCGGTTTTCAATCGAATCGCTTCCTCGATCAATGGCAGGGCTTCGGTGTATTTCTGAGCCTTCACGAGCATACTCGCGAGCCGGAGGTTTGCCTTATATCCCACCTTGGGATCAGTGTCGCCGGTGGCTTGCTTGAAGGCCGTGCGGGCTTCCACCTTGAGCTCCTTGATCTTCTTGTCATCGGTCGCTTCCTCGGCGAGTTTGGTGTACATCTCCCCAAGCTTGAGGCGACTTTCGCCACTGGCAGGACTCACCAACAGCGCTTGTTTCAAAAACTCGGCGGCATTTTCATAACGCTTTTCCGCATCAGCAATATCCGAATCAACTACAAAAGCCGCCACCTTCTGGTCTTTGCTGAGAGTTTCCCCCGCTTTGGCCCGCAATGTCACCATCAATCTGGCAGCCTCCTGGGGGGCCTCAAGCTGCAAAAGATAGCCGGCCGATTTCAGGGTGCGATCAACATCAATGGTCTCACTGAGACGAATCGCGCTGAGGTAAGCTCCCAGAGCCAAAAGCGGTTCCTCCTGATTGGAATAAATGTCACCGAGCGTGTTCAAGGAAGCCTCGTCGGCAATCCCCTTCAGACGAAGAACCTCGTAGTTTTCGGCAGCCCGCATGACATCACCCATCTGAATATAGCAGTTGGCTTGCTGCTTCCACATCACGGGATCGGCAGGATTATCATCGATCAATGACTGCATCATGCTGGCGGCCTGAGGCCAGTCCTCTTTGACCAAAAGAGCCTGCACCAATCCAACCTGCCAATCCTTCTCGTCTGGGTTGGTCAGGTAGGCCTGGCGAAAGGCAGCCTCGGCAGCGAGTGCCTTTTCTTCGGCTAACATTGCGTGCCCCAGAAGGCCATAGCTGAGGTGGTCGGCATCACCCAGCTCCATCGCTTTAATCAAGTGTGGCTTGGCCTGCGTCATGCGATCGGATCGGGCATAAACAAGAGCAAGGTTTTTGTGCGCGCGACGATACTCGGGAAAGCGCTTGATAGCCGTCTTGTAGGCGGACTCGGCCTCAGCCGCGCGTCCATTTTGATAGTAGAGGTTACCCAGAGTAAAAACGAGAGCGGCCGACACATCCTTGGCCTCAACCTCGGGATCGATCGGATTCTTTCTCTCTTTGATAAAAGCGAGCAAACGGGTCTCGGCCTCCTTGTAACGCTGGGCCGAAAGAATTTCGGACAGCTCGGCGATGAGAGCTGCTTCCTCCTGATCCACCTTGGGCTCGACCTTGGGAAGGAAGCCATAGCTCCCGACGAATTTCTCCCTAAACTCGGGGGTCCGGAACCATTCGGGGGAAACCTTCACCGCTTGGGCAAAAAGCGATGGCAAGGCGAGAGATAAGAGACAAAGGGAGCGAAGGATCATTGACGGCGATGGAGAGTGTGAAATGTGGAATCGGTTGGGAGGGCTGGATTTGTGACGAAGACGTCACCCAACCCGAACTTCGAAGGGAATCTTAATGCGGGCCTTAGCCTTGCGTCCGTTACGGACCGCCGCCTTGAACTTGTATCGAAGAACCGCCTTGACGGCAGACTCATCAAGTGCCGGGATCCCCGAACCCTTGGAGATCTTGGCTTCCAGAAGCTTGCCATTCTCATCGATAAGACCAGAAACGATAAAGCGGACCGTTCCGCGCTTTTGAAGGGCCTTATTTGCCGCATTGGGCACGTTGAGTGGAGCCTTGGAACTGACCACCGGGTCAGAGTCGACTCCGGTGGATTCCATTCCCCCTCCGCCGCCAAGAGCCACCGCCGGGGTCACATTAAGGAGAACACGACCACCGGTTCCCAGCTGCAGGTCGGCCAGATCCATCGGTTCGACAACAGCTTCGTCTTGAGCTTCCGCGATCTCGGGTTCCTCAACCTCCTCCTCGATCTCCTCTTCAAGTTCGGGCTCAATGTATTCTTCAGGTTGCTCGGGAGCGACCGTTGCGGTCAGCTCCGGCTCCTCGGGTCGCATTCCCTCCTCGAGCTTCTGCATGAGCGGGATGAAGTAGAAGACCATGAAGGTCAGGATGGCGCCCCCTCCAAAAATGATGGCGGTGCTGAGAAAGCGATTTCTCCGGGGAGGGCGATCAACGTGACGGACGTTCATGAGTCGGTAAGGGTGATTTTTGTGGGTTTGGCACCACCTTCGAGGCAGGCATTTTGAACCTCGTAAGTCACTCCATTACGTGACTGCGGATGGCTTTGAATAATAATGGGGCTGCGGTCCTCACGCTGGAGTTGCGATTCGACGATCCCCGAAACCGCACTGAGAGGCACAACACGTCCATCATGGATAATCTGACTGTCCTTGCGTATCACCAAAACGAGCGTTTGATCATCATTTGCCTGGGCCGAATTTTCAGAGTCCTCCGGACGATTCACGACAAATCCGTCTTCTTCTACAAAGGTCGCGGTCACGATAAAGAAAATCAAAAGAATGAAGACGCAATCGATCATCGGCGACAAATCCGGTTCCGGATCGTTGTCGTCAATTTCAAACCTATCCTTTCCGAGTGGCATCTTACTGGGTGGCTGCGGTTAGTTTGTTCTTCTTCACTCCGGCAAGAAGACACTGCTTCTCGACATCGGAAACGATTCCCCGGAAAGCATTGGTATCGGCCTGAATAATGACCGGAAGTTCCTCGTCCTCCAAAAGCATGGGGCGAACGACATTCTGAACTCCTCCCACCCCAACTTCCTGTCCGCCGTAGAAAACCTTGTTCTCGGCAGTCACCGCGAGGAGGATGGAATTCTTTTCCAGGCGCGCAACCTTGCTGGCTCTTGCCCGGGTCACCTCAACACCCGGAGGCTTCTGGAAAACGGTGGTCACGATGAAGAAAATCAAAAGAATGAAAACACAATCGATCATCGGAGAGAGATCGGGTTTGGGTTCATCATCCTCGCTGAAAAAGGAACCGCTGCGGCGAACTGAACTCATACGTTCCGGAATTTTGTAGTGACAATGATGCTTTGAAGCTGCGCCAAAGTGGTGTCAATTTTGTTGCGCCGCTCCCGCACCATGAGGGACATGAACATTCCCGGGAGGGCGATGACGAGCCCGGTAAGAGTGGTAAAAAGCGCCTTTTTCATCCCCGAGGCAATCAGCCCCATACTCTGCTTCCCGCCCCCGGCGGCGAGACCATCAAACATATCCAGCATTCCTCCCACCGTTCCGAGGAGTCCGGTCATGGGAGCAGCGGCCACAAGGGTGGTGATGATAATGAGGCGGCGATCAATCGAGGCGATGAGGATCTCGCGCATCTCGTCAAAGCGACGCTGCACACGCTTGATCGAGAGCTTTTTTCCGTGGATCGCATAGCGAATAATTTCGCCAACCCGCCCTTCCGCAGACTCGGGATCATTAATCCAATCCGCCCACTGGCTTTTTTGCTTGTGGTTTAAATTGCCTCGAAAGACGAAATACAAGGAAGCCGTTGCGGTGGTGTAAAGCAGGAAGGCCACAATGGCGAGAGCCGCCATGACGGTGCCTCCATCAGTGAAGATGTCGACAACTTCCTGGAGATTACCGAGAATGAACATTAGGCTGGTGAGAGTTCTGCTTCGTCAAGATCCTCCGGTTCGTCATCTGACGAGTCCTTGCCGGGTGATTCATCAAGCTCGGTGGTGCCGTTCAGAATGGAGAGAGCGACCCCTTCAGCCTGACCGAATTTGGACTTCGCAAGACTCTTAAGCATTCCGTGAATAATGATCACCGGGATGGCCACGATGAGACCCATCGCGGTGGTAATGAGAGCCTCACTGATGCCCGCTGAGAAGGACTTGGAATCACCCGAGTCACCAACCGACATCATCGCAAAGGTTTTCATAATTCCGAGAACCGTTCCCAGCAGTCCCATCATGGGGGCTGCCGCCGCGACAAGCGCGAGGAATGGCAGGAAGCGCTCAAGTCTTGGTTGAATCATGCCCAGCTTTTCAAGAAGGGCATCTTCAAGAATCCGCCGCTTGTCGTAAAAGTAGGTGACTCCGGACTCCACCATCTGACCACCAAGACCTTTGAACGCCTTGGCTTTTGCGGTGGCGGCGTCGGTATCGTGCAACAAAAGATCGTCAAGAATGAGGTTGAGCTTCTTACGATTCGGAATCGGGAAGCGGTTGATCTCAATCACCTTCCACACCGCAATCAAAAGGGCAAAAAGACCAATCGCAAGGATTCCATACCCGACCAGACCACCACCCTCAACGTAGTCAGAGATCGATTTCTTAACGCGCGCCACTTGAATTGCCTTCCCCATGGAAGCATCGACCGGAACGATTGCGGATCCTGATTTCACCAGATCGGCAATGGGCTCGCCGCCTTCCTTCACCAGGGCCAGGTTTGGATAATCGACTCCCTCGGCGGTCGCGATCGCAGTGAAGCCGAATACCTCGTTGTCGTCGGAGGCAAAGTATCCCAGCGGACCAGCAACTGCAAACTTCCCTTCTTTAATCACAGCACCTTCAGTGACCGCACTTCCCTCAAAGCGATCGCCACCCGAAATATTTTGGAGTCGCTCGGCTGACAGATGAAGTAGGAACAAACGATTCCTAATCTCCATCACGAGATCGTCAGTTGAACCATCAGCCATCTTCTGACGCTTGGACAGTTCGACACCAAAGGATTGTTTTTCGGCAGGATGGATTCGATCCTTCAAACCGCTCCCGAAGCTCCGCAAGGTGGAGAGGGTGTATTCAAACTCCCCTTTCCGGCGTGCCAGCTCGTTATTCAACTGCCGCTGCTCTCCGGCGACGTTGTCTTCGGCTTTCAGAAGATCGGCAAGCGTCTTGGTCTGCGCCAGAACCTGGTCATCAATAGTCTCAACCTCCTTGATCAGACCTCCCGCTTCTTTGGTGATTTCCGCTTGCAGCGAAAGAAGTTGCTGCTGGGCAAGACGAAGATCCTGCTCCGCCTTCTCCTGAGCCGTCTGGGCAAACACGCCCCCGGTCAAAGCAAGTGAAAGTAAAATACGTTTCATGTAAAAAAATCTACTTTGCGATTTCGAGAGGAAGTTCCACCAACCGCACTTCACCGCTGGCATTTCCCACATCAATCAACTCTCGAATTTTCGCCACCGTTTCGGGGTCCGAAATCTCCTTCTTCTCCCAACCTTCGGGACTTGGGTCGAGCCGGTAGGCCACCTTTCCCTGTTCGTCGGAAGCGAAGCCCATCGCGAGACCAAAATAGATTCCGTCCAGGATGACTTGATCTCCACCCACATCAGCGGTGAGCCCTCCGCCCTTGAACGGTGTCACCACCTGATTAAACTTCTCCGCCTCAAGCAGGATCGTAATCATCGAAGTCAGCCGGGCATTCAGCGCGATCTTGTCCTTATCGGTGCGTTTCACAAACCCGAGATGATCAGCAATGGCCTTCTCAATCTTACCCTCCTTGGTCAATTGTTTTGGAAGAAGAGGAATCACGGCAGAAACCTTGGCATCGAGATCATTGAGCCCGTCGCGCAGTGCTTCGCGGGCGGCATCGTAGCTCTTTTTCTCCGCAAGCTTGTCCGCGGACTGCACATCGAGCTTCTTCTGACGATCAAAAGCCGCCAAAATCTCGCTTTCAAGCTGGGCGGTTTCGGCCTCCAACGACGCCTTGGAGTCCAGCAGGATCTCTTTCTTTTCCTTCCACTCTTTTTGTTTTTCTTGGGTCTCCTTCATGACGGAGATCCATTTCTGGACGGTAGCCCGGAGTTTTTTATTGGCTTCGACTCCGCCATCCTGAGCATGCAGGGGCAAAAACGAGACGATGACGACAGGTAAAAGAGCGAACTTCATTTGTGAGCTCATTTACTAACCCAGAGCTTTCAAGGATGGAGAAATTCCTCAGGTGACACGTTTGTCACTTTCGAAAACAATTCGATGGAGATTGGGACAAAAAAGAGCCGCTTCACCTCCCGGCGAAACGGCTCTTTTATTGGATTACCTGGGAAAGGTATTGCGTTTAATTCTTCTCCACGCGGAAGAAGAGCTTGCTCGCGCCGCCCTGGGGCTCGAAGGAAATCGAGGCATTGACCGGGGCATCGGCAAGAGTGGCTCCGGCAACATCGGCGAAAGCACCTTCCATGGTTGCCGACTGGGTCACCTTATAGCTCGCTCCGGCCTCGGCGACGAAGTTAATGGTGTAAGTCGTCCCATCAAACGCAGTCGAGATAATCTCGAGTGCGTCGCCTGTAACGAATTCGTCTACGAAGATCCCATTGGCATCAGCATAGGTCCAACCTGCGGCCCAGTTCTCGCTACCAAAGGCTCCTCGATAGTTCGTTGAGGATGGTGCTCCGGCAGTCAGTCCGCTGGTCCAAGCAAGCGATCCCTTCCTCGGACGTGGATCAATCTGAGTCACTTCGCCCACCTCATTACGGGTGACCGCACTGAACTGGACATCAACATCAGTCTGATTGCCAGATTGCGCCAGAAGCGCAGCTTCAGCTTCAGCATTCGCGTTCCCGCTATTGCTGGTTTCAGCATCCGCTGGGGTTCCAAACAGATTATTAGTGAAGTTCAGATTAACACCCACTTGAGCAATCGTCGATGCGTCGTCAATTCGCACAATATCATCACCACTACTCGTGAAGATTCCATTATGGAACTGTCCCGCAAAGTTATCCTTCAACCGGAAGGTGTCGGATGATCCGCTCACATCTCCAGCTCCACTCGCTCCCACATAGGTCGCGTTGAAGATCTTCGTGCTACTCAGTGGCTCGCCAGTCTTGACTCCCGATCCGGTGCGGTTCCCCCCATCAGCCTCGGTGCCGTAATCACTGTTGTTTGACTGAACTGCAAACCAGAACTGGTGCGTTCCCTGGTGACCTTCGTCGATATCGAAGGACTCGTCCTGACAGTAGAGTGCGAAGAGGTGGCTGGTATTCACCGTGCCTCCGAACCATTCGAATCCGTCGTCAGTATTTGCAACAACCTCCACGTGGTCGATTGTTGTGCCAGATCCCACTCCGCCCATTGTCAGGCCGTTAATCTCTTCATCAACCGCAAACTCAAATCCTCCAAAGCGGATCGAGACGTAGCGTAAGATTCCTGAGTTATCATCGGGGACGTTACCTCCATAGAGGATGTCGTCACCAGCAGCATTCTGGGCAAAACCTTCAATCGCATTCGAGTTCAGGTTGTTCGTCGGAGTGTTGTAGTAGTTAATGGGGGCATTTCCAAGAATGATCACACCTCCCCACTGACCTCCGTCGCTTCCGTCATCATCGCCACCGATTGGATCGGGCTTAACTGTATTGATACCTCCTCCGTCGATGTCGACGTTGTAGAGATACTCCGCTTCCGCAGCACTCGTGAAGACAATCGGCGCGTCGGCAGTTCCCTCCGCATTGATCGATCCAGTCTGAGCAATCACAAGCGATCCCACATCAAGACCGTCAGTGCCTGTAAAGGATCCGGTAGCCGCGATAATCGTGCCTGGCTCAATCGTCAATGTCGGGCGATCCGCTCCTCCACTGAAGTTCCCAACAAATACCGCTTCATCAAGATAGTAGATGGTATCGATGACACCATCATCGTTTGTGTCCGAGTCCCAAACTGTATCGGTATCGATAGTGTTCGGGGGTTGTATAATTGTCGGCATTGCCGATAAAACATTCGCTAGCCCGAATCCTAAGATCGCGGAAAGCGTGAACGTTTGGCGTTTTGTCTGATATTTCATAAAAACCTGGATTTCAAAAAAGACTCGGCACGGAGTTGCAAGTCGTGATGTTTTACTAATGCCACGAGACACGAAAGAAACCGGAACTCCGTGACAACTTTGTTACGTGTCGAAATTGTTTAGAACTTAGCCTCGAACGTGAGACCAAACTCACGTCCCGGAGAGTATGCCTCGGCAGGGGCAATCGAGGAGGCCAGCCCCTCGTAGGAAGCCTCCACGTCTGAATCTAGGATATTTCGTACTTGGAACTTCAACTTGTAATCGGCCCACTTTGTTTCCCACCGCTTGCTGACATTCCAATCGAGAGACTGAAACGGTTTGCGAACTTCGTTGGGCAGAGCCGATCCGGGTTGCCCCACAAATCCGAGGCTAGCCACGGTGAGATACTCTCCGGTATAATTGTAAATCAAGTTGGTCGAGAGACCCATGTCGTCATTCTCCCATGACAGAATCAAATTTCCCAAAAGATCAGGCTGGCCTTCCAATCGATCAATCCGACCGAGAAAATCCTGTCGGTTAATGGTCACGATGCCCGGTTGCGCCGTGGCTTCGATAAAACTCAAATTACCGGTCACCGAAAAGCCAGCTCCAAGATCATAGCTTCCTTCCAATTCAACTCCGGACACTTCGGTTTCACCGAGGTTCACGAAAGTTCGGTCAGCCACTCCTGAAGGATCATTAATGGTAAAAATTGGATCCGTGATGATCTTATGGAAGGCGTTGATCCCAGCGTAATTCTTGTCTCGCTTCCAGGTCAAACTAAAGTCGAAGTTCTGAGCTTGAGTCTCCCGAAGGTCGCGATTACCCACGAAAACTCGTTGATTGGTCAAATCGAGAATTCTCGCCGGAATGAATTCATAGAAGGTCGGGCGTACCACTGTTTGGGAATAGTTCAGGGTCGCTTTAACCTCACGATCCACACCAAAGAAGCGACCAAGCTCAAACGATGGATAGATATCGTCTGAGACAGTGGTTTTTGAAGTCCCCCGTCGCCCTCCCGGAATGCTGAAAGCTCTGGTTTCTTCCTCGAATCGAAATCCTCCCAAAAGAACCCAACTGTCCCACTCCGCGTCGAGACCAACATAAAGGGAATCAATTAGGTTGGAACCAAAGTACGTGGGGGTTACCCCAAGAGCCGAAGATCCCGGGACGAAACCTGCGGTTGATTGAATGGAATTCGAAGATCCGGTTTCCTGATCGTTTAAAAGTCTGTCGGTCGCCGCGATTCCGCGCTCAACCGTTGACAGTGATCCTCCACTCGCGATAATTGCAGCCTTGGTGTTACTCCGCCGGTCCCGGCGATACTGTCCGAATCCACCGGCAAGATTCAGCTTCCTTTTTTCAGTCGCCTCCATCAGAGGGAGCACCCCATCCAATTTAAATTGAGAAGACTCATCAACGGTATCAAACTGAATCAAGTTGGAACTGTTGGGGTTGGCTATGTTTGCAGGGTTGGGAATTGAGATTCCCGAAATTGGATCAACATCATTATTTAGCTCCCGGAGGAAATACCCCAACAATTCATAACTCCTCGGCGATGATTCATTGGTCTCACTGTGATAGGCATTCCAGTTTAAAATCGCCCCTTCCCTCCAATCATCGAAACGTAAGGCGCCTCCAAGCTGACCGAACTGGAGTTCGCGGTAAATCAAGTCATAGATTTGGCGATAGCTGTTTGCCTGAAATCCCTCGAGAACAACATCTCCGCGGGCGAGCGAATCCCCTGCATCAATGTCAAAATCGCTAAGCCTCGTCACTCCATTGTCTATCAAGGTATAGGTCGCGTTTCCGGAGCGGAAATTAAAGAAACTTCCATTCAGCTCCAGATTATCACCAATGTTCAGACTTCCGGAAAGTAGCATACTCAACTCCTCGGTGTCCGTGTAGGATTCCTGAGCAAAGTTACCCACCAGACCATCGAAGACGGTCAATCCGGCAAGCTGTCTCAGCGAGCTGGTGTCCGCAAATCGAGGATTCAGAGTGACTGATCCGAGACTTCCGCTCAATGGGATGGCATTCTGAAAACGAGACTGCTCAAATTGCTGGTAACGCTGCTGTGAAGTCTTCCCGATCGTTCCCAATAAGTTAAAACTGCTATTTCCACTCAGCTCCCAAGTCTTGGAAAACGAAGCGGTGATACTTCGATCAAGATTGGGATCGCTTTCCCTCGGGCGGAACTTCACTGCATCGAAAAAAGCCTGTCGTTGACGCTGGGCTTCCGCTCCAGAGGCATTCGTTCGCAGCGTGGGTAACGGAGCAGGATTTGAAGACTTCAGATCAGAACTGAGCTCAAGCCCAGGCACGGTGAGGAACCGCCCGTGACCATGGGTAATTTGATCAAAGGTCGTGCCCACTTTAACTCTGAAAAAATCTTCTTCGCCCTTTGTCAAAGTTTGAAGCTGAACCAATCCGCCCACGAAGTCAGCAGGCAGACCGGGTGCCGCCGTTTTTTTGATGGCCACTCCTTCAAGCGCATTAGAGGGGAACAAGTCCAACTGCACCGCCTTCCGCGAAGTTTCGGGACTTGGCACGAGTCCACCATTCAAGGTGGTGTTGTTATAACGATCACCCAAACCACGAACGACAACAAACTTTCCACCCACCACGTTTGCTCCAGAAATTTTCCCAACGGCACCAGCCGCATCACCTGCTCCGGCTTTCGAAAGGAAGTCTTTTGAAAGTCCCCCACCCGCCAAACCCGGACCAGTATCCGGAATGATTCCCGGTCCGGATGCCTCCTCTTCGACCGGATCGAGAACTACTTCCTCAGTATCCAGCAAATACTCGCCGTCAGCGAGCTCCACAGGTTTCAATTCCAGCGGAGTATTGATTTTTGTCTCACCTTCTCCCCGAATTTGCAGAACATCCACCTTGATCTGATACCCTTCTCTCAGGAATTCCGCCGTCACCCCGGCCGCAGGAAGCCCGGTGACCCGGTAGCTGCCGTCAGGACCAGTCCTGGTCTGCTTGCCCCCCAACTCGGGAAAGGTGATAATGACATTCGCGATTCCCTTGCCATCCTTGTTCGAGACAACGCCCTCTAGCACTCCCGGCCCCTCACCCACACTCAGCGGTGGCAAAATTCCCGGCCCTACCGGCTCCGCCGCCGGGTTGGCAGGATCGTCAATGGGAGGGGCCTCATCACCAGTGGGTAATTCTTCCTCGCCTTTAGGGCCCTCCCTGGGCTCATCACCTTGATCTGTCGAATCTGTCACACTGTCCCTCTCCGGGTCGTCGACCATTTCGGGCTCGGTCGGAGGCAACAAGGGATCCAGCAAATCTGCCCGCCCCAACCAAGGTAGAATATCCGCCTCCTTCTCCTCTTTTTTAACAAGTTCAGCCGCAGGAGCCCGTCCATCTCCTGAAAGTGGCTGGATTAAAAGCAGGCCCGCAACCGGGACCATACGTCGATAAAATTGAGGCATAAGAGTATGGCTCTCTAGCTAAACCTGCCCCATAACGAGGGAAAAGCACACCACTGTCACGGAGTCGTCACATTTCAGCTTGGTCTATTCATTTTTACCTCGTCCCGTGAAGCCATCGGGCTTTACTTCCAGCCATGCCCGACGTCCTGACTGCCACCGGCAAGACCCTTAATCTTGATAATTACAAAAAACACATTTTCCTTTGCGCGACCTCCGAAAAAGCAAAGTGCTGCGATAACATCGAGGGGGCCAAATCATGGCAATTTCTCAAAACACGTCTCGCCGAACTAAAACTCAACGGTCCGAAAGCTCTCATACATCGCTCAAAAGCCGACTGCCTCAGGATCTGCACCCTAGGCCCAATCGCAGTCGTTTACCCGGAGGCAGTTTGGTATCACTCCTGTACTCCGGAAAACCTTGAGCGTATCATTCAGGAACACCTCATCGGAGGCCAACCGGTCGAAGATCTCCGCGTCTCGCCTTGAACCTCCCGCTCCCTCTGCCTACTCTCTGCCATGCCTGTCCACGTTATCACCGGAACTGATGAAGGCCGCGTCTCAGAAGAGGCTGCCGCTCTTTTTGTGGAGCTGAAGGCGCCGGGCAGCGACGATTTTTCAAATGAAATCATCGAGGGTGTTGCGGACAATGCGGAAGACGCCTTCCAGAAATGCTCGCAAGCCATAGAAGCTCTCCAAACCTTGGGCCTCTTTGCAGCCAATAAAGTCGTCTGGCTGAAAGGTGCGAACTTCTTTGGCACCGACCGCACCAGCGAAGCCGAACGTGCGGTGTCTGGCGTTGAAAATCTTCTTGAGGTCCTCCAGAACAACCTGCCTGACGAGGTGAATTTCCTTCTGAGTGCCACTGGGATAAATGGAGTGCGGCGCTTTGGGAAATGGGCGAAAAAGAATACGAGCTACCAGTCCTTCGATAAGATCGACGTCTCCAAGGAAGGCTGGGAAGAACAAGTCGCTCGCATCGTCAAGAGAGTCGCCGGCGAGAAGGGACTCAGCATTCAAGGTGAGGCTCTTGAGCTCTTTGTCCAAAGAGCCGGTGCTGAGACCCGGCAAATCACAAACGAAATCGACAAGATCGACCTTTACCTCGGTGACAGCCGCCGGGAAGTCACGGTCAACGATGTTACCCTGATGGTTTCAGTGAGTCACAAGGGAGTCATTTGGGAAATCTCCCGGGCCGTCGAGAAACGAAATGCCAAGCGAGCGATCGAACTCATCGATTCGCTTATCGCAAAAAACGAAAACGCCGTAGGGCTGATCAAGGCCTCGATCATACCAACGGTTCGGAATCTCTTTTTTGCCAAACTCGTCTCAGCCTATGGCTCGGCCAACCGGGCTCCTGCCGGTATTCAAGCCGTTCTTCCAAAGAAGAAGGACGGCACCGTAAATACCTGGGGACTTAAAATGGCTTCAGCAGGGGCAAAAAATTTCACCCTTCCCCAGCTACAACAAGGCATGAACGACTGCCTCGATGCCGATAAAGCCCTCGTGACCTCGGGCCAGGATCCAAGAATGGTGCTGCACAAACTCTTAATTCGCCTCTGCGACGGTAAACGCGCCGCTTGAGCCCCCTGGGTCCATGGACAAAAAAAGAGATTCGAGAGTCACTCGAATCTCTTACGATTTTTTTGAATCTTAATCGTTTCTAGGATCGTCGACGACGCAAGGCCGTTGCAGCAAGCCCCATGATAATCAATACGCTTTGGGTCGGCTCAGGAACCGCAGCAACTGCTAGCGGCTCACCAGTATCATCATAGGCCCAGCTGTGGATCATTCCGGGTGTATCATTGTTCTGTAATGTCACTTCCACCCAACCGTAGGCCACCGTCTCATTCCCATCATCCAGGATGAGCGAAAAGCCAACGTAGCCTCTCTCACCGGGGGTGAAGTTCGCGAAGTTGTCGGTTGAACCACCAAAACTGCTTGAAACAGTCGAGGACGGACCGACTTCAACTCCAACTCCCAGATTTTCAAGGACACCAGTGTTCCCGCTATCTGCTCGGACCGGCTGCCAACTTGGCGTGGTGGCATTTTGATCGGCATCATTACTGAAGGCCTGGCCACCAAACACGAAGTTTAAATCCCCGCCTGCAAGACCCTCGAGCGAGACACTCGAGACTCCAGTTTCCAGATCGAGCGAAACTCCTGCGAAATCGGTTGGAATTGCGATATTCTCATTGATAAAGGAGACTACCGCGGCGCTGGTAGACATCGTAGACCCCGCCAGCAGGACTGTGAATGCAAAGAGGGATGTTGTTTTTGTTTCCATTTGTGTGTGTTTGGTTAGGACCAATTTCTAGTGGATTGCTGTGAGTTAATATGACGCTTGCCTGAGCTTACTCGGCTACAACCTGCAGACGGGCAAAGCGGGCTTTCCGGCCACTTGCTGGCAGGATCAGCGGGAATTCGACAACCACTGCCTCAATGGCGGCGCCACTGGCTCCGGTTCCGGTTGCCACCACGATCGGAGCAACGGTGTTGTCCTCATAATCTTCGACATTCGGGCTGAATTGCTCGGTCAGTGTCAGAGGAATCGCGGCAAAATCAGTCCGGCGAGTGTAGCGGAAGTAGATTTTGCCATCGGCAGGATCAGTCCAAACTTGTGGTGGGCCAAGCGTCGTGATTGTTCCAGCAATGCCGTTAACATCAAGAGTCCCTTGAGTTTCATTTGGATCGAGATCGGCAGCAAAATTGACTAGATTGCTCAAACCATTTGCTGCGACTGCTGCATCAGCTCCATCACCAGTGTTGTCGATACTTCCATAGTTTGCCAGACGCCAGTCTTCCTGAATGGTGTTGCCCTGAATGGTCACGTTAACGGAACCAGTTCCACCTGATGTAGTGTAAGTGAACGAATCACTCAAAGATGCCCCAGTCGCCAAAGAAGTCCCGGTGTAGTCAACGCTAACGGTGCCGTCAGCATTGAGCGTAACAGCTGCACCCTCACCTGTGGTTTGTGAACTAACACCAGTAATGGCATTACTCGCACTATCGAAGTTCGCTGCCATCTCGGTTGGAGTGAGAACACGATCATAAACCCGAAACGCTGCTATCTGACCAGCTGTTGCCGGGAAATTTTCATTAAGAGCGGTGGTCCCCTGGGTCGCGTTCAATCCGCCTAAATCGGTTCCAGCCCAATCATTG
Organism: Verrucomicrobiota bacterium; assembly: GCA_030835305.1. Lineage (GTDB taxonomy): Bacteria > Verrucomicrobiota > Verrucomicrobiia > Verrucomicrobiales > Akkermansiaceae > SW10. Next base: position 51,832 of record JAURPJ010000074.1, read on the forward strand.
GCAATACCGGCAGCATTTACTCCAGAACCATCAACAGTGGCATCAAAGCCTGCGAGAGGATCGTTGTTCACGTAAACCGTGAGGAGATCTTCAAACACAAGGGGAGATCCAGCAACTTCATCTCCAGCATTGGGCTGGATGACGACGATGAGCTGATTAAACTCTGAAGTTAAAATCCCTCCAGCAGTCACCACGATACTAGCTGTAGTATCATCTCCACCATCAACATTCGCGGTCACTTCGTTTGTATCAGCATCGAAAACGATTGAGAATCCATTGCCGTTACCTCCAGTTTCAAACAAAGTGGACTTCCCAGTCTGCCCGGCATCCGGCTTAAACCAAAGCTCAAGTGTGGCATCACCAGTTGAAATTGGATCGAGGGTCCCCAAATTGGTTCCAGTCGATCCAGCTCCAATCATTTGGAAACCGCTCGTGAGGTCCGGAGCGTTTACAATCGATCCGACGATCGTTCCATTGAAACCGACACCGCTTCCAACATTCGTCCATGTTCCTCCACTTAGACCGTATGAAGGAAGGTCGATATATGCGCCGGGAGTTGCCACAAACTCATCATTTCGAAGAAGCTCGTTAGGAGTATAGGTAACAACCTTTCCGTTCTTGGCCAACACATCATCATCAATGGGGTTCGCAATGCCTGTAATTGTCACCTTAACCTCTGAGATTGCGGTTCCACCATTCCCGTCCGTGATTTGATAGGTGAATGTATCAAATACGGTTTGTCCCGGAGCTAGCGAGAAGGCCCCGTTTGGATTGTAGTCAAAGGAACCGGTATTGTTAGTCATGGTAACCAGAGCACCCGAAGAGAGGGTCGCCTCAGTTCCAATCTCAACGAGATTCCCATCCGCATCGATGACTCCAGCAGTTGTAATGGTATCCCCCTCAATATCGGTATCACCATCGACCGCCTTGAAGTTTTGGTGCACCAGTCGAGGGGTCAACAAACCTGAATAAAGGCGCACAATCGCCATCTGTCCAAGGAACGGTGCATTGTAAGCGGTCGCTGCGGCCCCGTTGGTGAAACCTCCATGATTGGTCCCCCTATAGATCCCGAGTCCGGCGGCATCGCCACCGTCCCAGTCGTTGCCGGTGCCGGAAGTAGTCTCGTCGACCTTCACTCCGTTGACATAGAGGGCGATTCCTCCGCCACGAATGTCAATCGCTACAACATATTGGTTGAATTCGGTGGTTGGATCTCCTCCCACCAGATTCAGAGGATCGGCGACCAAATCATAGCTGACGTAGCTACCAGTTTTCGGGCCTCCATCCAACTCAGTGGCAGCTTCAAGAACCCCATTATTGATGATCATACCAAATCCAGTTCCACCACCGCTCTCGAAAAGAGTCATCACTGAAGTCGTATTGGCTGGCTTGACCCAGAATTCCCATGTGGCGTCTTGAGTATCCTCAGCACCACTGAGATTGTTCTGGATGGAGCCTCCATTCGGCATAGAGGCGATATCCTCAATGCTATCCCACTCATAGGCCGCGGAAATTTGTGCACGTGCCGTGACGGGGCTTGAGTCGAGAGTCACTCCATCGAGCAACCAGTCAGCATTAGTGCCACCGCTGGTGCCCTGATTCTCCCAACGACCACTGCCCGCCGAATTAGCAGCGTCATAATTCAGAAGCAGATCATCAACCGGATAGCTTCCCGGCGCGCTCCCGATCACGGTTACCTCGCTAAGAGTCAGAATACTCCCATTGCCTGCATTTAGATCGGCCTCGTCAGTGTCACGCGTAATAACAATGCGACGTCCAGTGAGCGGCCCACCAAAATCGACGAAAAGCGTCCCTCCCGAATTGCCGGTAAACCCTTCGGCATTCCCAGGATTAAGAACGGAGGAGTCAAAAATTTCAGCATCAAGAGCGTCAAAGACCCGAACTGTAATATCGCGAAGACGCTCTCCACAGCAGTCCTGCCGGTTAGTCATCGTCAGACTTTCAAGCGAGACATCTTGGCCAAAGTCGACCTCCCAAGAGTGATCGACAGTATTATTGTTCGATTGAGTGTGAGTAAAGGTTCCAAGGTTACCATCGAAAGCATTCTCAGGGAAACCATTCCCTGGAGGAGTTCCCACACTTGGAGACTGTGAAACGACCTTGCCAGGGAGAAGGCGTAAATCGCTACCGGGAGGGAAGGTCAAATCAATCAGCTGATCACGGTAGCTTCCATCGTTGGCAGTCAGATCGCGAGTGCTGACAAACGCGCTGGCATTTTCAAGCGGTCCATTGTTGAGCACGTCAGGCATCGCTTCCGGAGCGTCGTTGAGTCCGGCCACCGTCAAAGTGACGGTCGCGGTTGCAGTTTTACCGATTGTGTCAGTGACAGTATAGTCAAAGCTATCGGAGCTGCTGTCTCCACTGGATGTCTGCTGAAACAAGACGATACCTGTCGGATCGTAGCTGAACGTGCCGTCAGAATTGACAGTCACCGGAGCGCCCAACGCACTAGTGGAATCAAAAGAAGTAACGGTAAGGTCGGAGCCAGTGTCATTTGAGAGGAGATTCGCACCTACTGTCAGTTGTGCTTGGGTAGTGATTGTGTCTTCGTCCGTCGCTACTGCATCTCCTGTCAACGCGATTGCCAAGGCAACACGGACCACGAAAGTTCCGCTTTCAGCGTTCAGACCGAGGTCTCTAACGGTGAAGTCAAAGCCCCCCGAATCTGTCTCCGAAGCGCCTACTTCAAAAGTAAGCAAACCGTTATCGATGTCATCCTGGGAGAAGGTGTCTCCGTTATTTAGCGTCACTCCGGAACGCTGAAGGACTCCACCACTAGGCTGGCTGTCGATTGTGTAGGTCAATTCTGCCGGGGTGTTATCACTGTCGGTAGTTCCGAGGTCAGTGTTCGCAATCGTATAGGTCGCCTCATTGGTGCTCAGCCCAACAGTATTATTAACAGCAATGACGGGCACTGGAGGCGGCATAGAAATCGAGGCAATATTGAGCGCCTGCACGGAAGGCACAGCATCGATCGCCCCTGCCACACCAAACTGCTCCGTAGTCACTTCGACTCCATCTCCGATCGAGAGACCGGAAAGAATCGCTCCAGACCAGTTGCCGACAGCTTGGGCACCATCTGCCGCTGTGAAAGCCTGATTCCGAGCATATGAACTACTCGCACCATAGGATACCGCCCCCCCGGAGGTTGTGCTGAAACCTTGCCGAACGACACCCCGGGTAGTGGGCGCACTCGCTGCAAAGAAGGAGGAAAGGAAAAGCACATCGTCAGTCTTGTTCACGACGACCTGACTGGCGCTAGTGCCTGAAGTGTAGCTAAAGGAAGCATTGCTAACGTCAGAAGAAGACGAAAAGTCGCGAGCGGTTGCTGCACTACTGTTCACACCTTGAGAGGCGCCGTTCAGAGTGATGAATTCCCCGTAAGTAGGGAGTTTGGCGATGGCTAGACCAGTACGGGTATGGTCTACCGATACCGCCGAACCAGAGTTATTGTTATCACGAGTAACCTCGACGGTAAGCACGGAATCAGGAGACGTCACCTCAACGATAACACCCACAGAAACAGCTCCTTGAGAGCTCAGCCCGCCAAGCCCATCATTTGCGTTTGAATTTCGCAGGTAGACCTGTGTCACACCGCCATCAATTGCAGCACCATTGAGCTTTAAGGTCTGTGTAATGGCATTGCGTTGCGAGGTAGGAGCGATCGAGAAACCCGTATTGGCAAAAACAAGGTAGTGCCCAGTGCCTTTGAGTGTAATCTGCTCCGGGTTCGCCGAGATACTATGATCGAAGCTCGAAGCTGAGATTTCATCCTGCACTTCGTAGGAAATCGCCGTCGGTCCCTCGTTACCCCCAGGCATGACTGTGGTGGACGAAGATCTGCTCAAACGGAGAAAATCGAGTCCCTCATCATCGAGCTTGAGCAATTGCAAGTCACCATCGACCTGCGTCATGGGCCGATTCTCATCTACTTGATAAATATCAGTCCGGAGTGACTCAACCTCAAGATAGTCGCCCTGAGAAACATTGATGATCGTCCCTCCGCGAACAACGGTCTCTGTGGTACTAAGGTCCCGAGTATAGCCTGAGGCAACACCGTAAGGGACCGCTGCACCATTGATTTTCAGGTAATTGACAGGTGTTGATCGTTCATTCACCGTGTCCCAACGACCGCCATGGATAACAAGGTGGTGACCAGCAGTAAGGAAGACCTTGGTTTCATCATCCCCGCCTTCGGCACCGAGGGCGAAGCTGTCGGAATTATCGGTGAGGATTGAACTAGTATCGTCAAAATCCCAAGTGAGAGTTGCACTGGGAAGAGCTCTTACGTCGTCAATTACCCCTAACTTACCGGCAGGTAGCGAGTAGACAGCCCGGTCACCCGGTGTCCCGCTAGCGGCAAGTTGGGCACTAGATAGAGACGAGGAGACTAAAGAGAGCAATCCGACCAAACAACTGGCTTTGGCTTGGAATAATGAATGTTTCATTGTGTGTTTCATGGGAAATCGAGTTAAAGAGCCTTTGATGAGTTTCCACCACCGGCACATTGATTAGAAGTAATTGACTTGTTGTTAGTGTTGTTGGAAATAGCAGAAATTGCCACCACGGTCTCTCTCAGGGGATCGGGGTATTTTCAGAATTGTGTGGGTGCAGAGCGCTTTCCTCCAAACGCGTAGTGAATAATCTAACAAGAAGATTCGACAGTCGCCAAGCATAGAATTCATCAAAGGCTATTTTTTTTACCCATTCCTCCACGAGATCGACTTGACCTTCATTTCCGGCTTCTGGTGAGCAGCCCCTTGACGGATCGATATCGAAAGATGAGAGTTCGTCGATTTTACCGCGTATGAAAATCCCCATGACATTCCGCACTCTCGCCCTCGGCCTCCTTGCCACCACCTCCATCGCCTCGGCCGACGTCAGCGGCTGGCTCAACTGGCGTGGCCCCAATCAAAACGGAACCTCCGACGAAACAGACCTCACCGATTCCTGGAAGCCCGGTTCCGATTCCCAGCTTTGGAAATACGATCTAAATGGCGCGGGAGCTCCGGTCATCGCTGATGGGAAGCTCTTTATCTTCGGATACGGCCAATTCGGGGACGACCCGGCAGAGGATGTGCAGGAAACCCTCCTCTGCCTTGATGCCAACACCGGTAAGAAAATCTGGGAAAAGCGCTTCTCCGATTACATTTCCGACGTGGTCTACAACCGATACGGCGTCGGTTCACCGGTCATCGATCCTGAAACCGGCAACGTTTACCTTCAAACTTCAAACGGTCGCTGCGTGGCCTTCACTTCGGATGGTGATCCGATTTGGGAAATCTCTCTGATTGAGAAACTGGCTCGACTCACCTTCCCCAACGGGCGGACAGGCTCACCGGCGGTTTTTGAAAACCTTGTCATCTTCCATTGCGTGACCGCCAACTGGGGTACCACCGGTCCCGCCCAAGACCGTTTTTACGCCTTCGACAAACTGTCCGGCGACCTCGTCTGGTATTCCAGCCCAGGCGTCCGACCGGTGGATAGTTCCTATTCAATGCCAGTGTTCGGCACACTCGGCGACCAAGCCGTATTCTATGCCGGTACGGGTTGCGGAAACGTCGTCTGCGTCAACGCCCGCACCGGCGAGCCAGTCTGGCGCTTTCAGCTTTCCCAAGGCGGCGTCAACTCCCAGATCCTCCTGTATGGACAAGACAAACTGATCGCGCTTCACGGAAAAGAGAACATCGACGCAACCTCAAAGGGTCGCCTTGTTTGCCTGAAAATCCCGACCGAATACCCAAGTGAGCAACTCGTCCTCGATCCCAAGGTCGAAATCTGGCGCAATGATGACCATATCGGTTTCACCAGCTCCCCCATACTCGTCAAAGATCGTGTTTATACCACTAACTTCACTGGAGAACTGATCGCGGTCGATGCCGACTCCGGCAAGACCCTCTGGCAGGACAAGCAAGCTCCTGACCAAATCCACGCCTCCCCGGTTTACGGAGACGGGAAAATCTACGCTCCGTGGTTCGAAGGCTCCTTCGTCATCACAAAGCCCTCCGATGAGAAAGCAAACGTCACCTCCCATGCTGACATTAAAGCAGGCGATGGATCCGGCGTGAAGTGTCTCGCTCAACCCACCATTTGGGCCGGCAAAGTTTACCTCTCAACCCGTGATGGTCTCTTCTGCTTCGGTAACCAGGACGGCAAGTTTACAGCCAAAGAACCTTGGCCTCCGAAAAAAGCCAACGGCCCAATTAGTCAACTTCAAATCGTTCCCGCCGAATTCGCCATCGCCCCCGGGCAGAGCCAGAAGTTTCAAGTCTGGGGCCTCAACAAATCCGGCCGCCGCCTTTCACTAATCACTGATGATCTTTCCTGGGAAAAATTCATCCCGCCAACTGCCAAGGTAAAAGCGGAGGTGGATGCCACTCTCGATACCAGCACCGGCACTGTTTCCGCGGGAGCGAATGCCAAGATCTCCGCCGGAGCCCTCAAGGTCACTTACAAGGGCATGTCCGCCACGACCCGCGGCCGCATCCATGCCGGTTCAGGATACAGCGAAGACTTCGAAGCAGTCCCGCTCAAGATGGAGTCCCCTTCCGGAGAGAAGGTCAACTTCCCTCCTCTTGCCTGGCTGGGCGCCCGCATCAAGTGGTATGTCCTTGAAAAGGATGGCTCCAAGGTCATCGCCAACCGCCTCGACAATGTCCTTTTCCAGCGGACCATGAACTTCTTCGGCGATCCCGAGATGAGCGACTACGTTCTCTCAGCCGACGTCATGACCGATGGTAACCGCCGTATCAAATCGACCGTCGGACTCGTCAACCAACGCTACCTCATCACGCTCGTCGGAAACCAAAACATCCTCGAAGTTTCCTCCAACCACGAGCGCGTGAAATCATCAGTCAGCTTCCCCATCAAAGCCAACACGTGGTATTCCCTGAAGACTCACGTTAAGGCCAACGCGGATGGATCGGGAGAAGTCCGTGCCAAGGCCTGGCCAAAAGGTGAAGACGAGCCTACTGATTGGACCATCAAGGTCCCCGTCAAGCGCGTCCACCCGAAAGGCTCAGCCGGTGTCTTCGCTTTCTCACCCCAGGCCCAAAAGCGGGTCTTCCTCGACAACATCAAACTCAACGCAGCCAAGTAATCAATCGGCACCCAATTTTTCAAACTAACCTGGAACCATGAAAACCACCACCGCCCTCCTCCTATCAGGACTCACCCTCACTGCCGCCGCCAAGGACTGGCCGATGTGGGGCAGCGACCCGACCCGCAACATGATCGGCGAATCAAAGAATCTCCCCACCGACATCAACCCCGGTGAGTTGGATGATGAAACCGAAGCCGCCATCCTCGACAGCGCAAAAAATATCAAATGGGCCGCCAAGCTCGGCTCACAAGCCTACGGCAACACCGTGGTCGCCGGAGGAAAAGTCTACGTCGGAACCAACAATGAGTCTCCCCGCAACAAAGCCCAGACAGGCGACCGTGGCGTCCTCATGGCCTTTGACGAAAAAGACGGATCCTTCGATTGGCAGCTTATCATTCCCAAACTCGGCGCCGGCAAGGTGAGCGACTGGGAATACGTCGGACTTTGTTCTTCCCCCGCGGTCGAAGGCAATCGCATGTGGCTCGTCACCAACCGTGGTGAAGTCGTCTGCCTCGACACCGAAGGTATGGCGAATGGCAATGATGGGCCTTTTAAAGACGAAGCCAAATACATGGCAGTGAAAGACGAGGTTGTCGAAGTGACGAAAGAACACGCCGACATCATCTGGATTTACGACATGCGCGAAGAACTTGGCATCTTCCCTCACAACGTTTCCTCGTGCTCGCCCGTCGTCGTTGGCGACGTGCTTTACACCGCGACTTCTAACGGTGTCGATTGGTCCCACACCAACATCCCGGCCCCCAATTCACCCGCTCTCGTCGGCCTCGACAAGAATACCGGAAAACTCCTCGGTGAAGAAGCCGCCGGCGTTTCAACCCGCGTTCTCCACGCCAGTTGGTCCTCCCCTGCCTACGGGAAGATTGGAGGCAAGGACGCCATAGTATGGGGCGGCGGTGACGGATTCACCTACGCCTTCGACCCAAAGCCGGTCAAGGACGAGGAAGGATTTGACGTCTTCAAAGAGATCTGGCGTCACGACTGCAATCCCGCCGAGTATCGCGAGAAGGAAGGCAAACCCATCAAGTATGCCACCTACGCAGGCCCCAGCGAAGTGATCGGAACCACCGTAATTTCCGATGGCCTCGTTTACGCCATCATCGGTCAGGATCCCGAGCACGGCGACGGGGTGGGACAAATCACCTGCATCGGTCCCGACGGCAAAGCCAAGTGGACCTCGAAAGATACCGGCCGCTCCATCTCAACCGTCAGCGTGGCAGATGGATTGGTTTACGCAGCCGAGTATGACGGCGACATTCACTGCTTCGACGCCAAGACGGGGAAGCAATATTGGACTCACGAAACCCAGTCCCGAATCTGGGGATCCACCCTCGTGGCCGATGGCAAGGTCTGGCTTGGAACCGAGGACGGTGAACTGCACATTCTCAAAGCGGGTAAGGAACTCAAGTCCCTCGCCACCATCGAATTCCCCGCTCCTATTTACAGCAGTGCAGTGGTGGCCAATGGCGTTGTTTATGTCGCCACCCAGACCCACCTCTACGCGATCGGAAAGTAAATCATTCTGATTCCCGACTTTCCAAAACGGGCTTCGCGCAATCGCGGAGCCCGTTTTTTCCATCCAGGGTGGACTGGATGCGAACAGGAGGGCTACTTTTTCCTCAAGTCTTCCACGGCCTCCGCAAAAGCCTTTCCGATTTGAGCCATGATCTTGGCAGAGCCCTTGTAGTGATAATCAGCATTGGTGATTCCCTTCAGCAACTCACGGTCACGCGCCGTAAAAAGCTTGGACTCCATTTTCTCAAGCCGGGCCGAGATCTCTTTTTTCGAAAGACCCTCTTTTTTGAGTTCCCTCTCCTTCGTGCGGAGCTCTCCCCTCTTCTTATCCACAGCATCAAGTTCTGGATCCCAATATTTCTCAGTCAGCACGGCGGTGACGTTCCCCTTAAACTCGGGCAGAGAAGCCGGAGCAGCCATGGCGTCGCGGAAACTTTGGTGGATCGTATTGTAACGAGGTGACTCGTAATCGGCAGTTGGGCCACCCGCTCCCATCACGCCAATCACAAAGGGCAACCCTGGAGACTTCAGCTCCTTGCGAACATCATGGATAAAATGAGCCAACACTTCACTGTATTGGTCGTAACCGCCTTCCTTGCCACGATCGGGGTAAGTGCCGCCATCGACCATGTCGTTCCACCCCTGGAACCAAACAAACCCTCCTAACTCAAATCCCTCCGAGGCATCGTATCCCGGATGGATCTTACCGGGATCAGACAGGACCGACTTCACATGCTCCATCATCATGCGATAATAGCGCCCCGTTGCCTCCTCTTTCTCGGCCTTGATTGTGGCAAAATCCTTTCCTTGCTTCTTATAGTTCTCCAGCTGCTTCTCATTGAATGAGTAAGGCCCTGCACTTGGCGGACGAAAATCCGTGTTGATCGATTTACCACCCCAAGCCGTCTTGATAATCAGAATGGGCTCGTTCACCAACTTACGAGTGTAAATCCCGAAGGTGAATTCTGGACCAATTTTTTCGCCGGGCTCGGTTGACACTCTCCGCGATCCAAAGCCCGCGGTTAGTTTCCCCACTCCCGGTTGGTCCTCCTCTTTGCCGGTCCGGTAAGTGATCCACACATCATCCAGGACAGCGGACTCTCCATCCTCCCCCCGCATCTCCTCTAAAATCGGAGACGTCTTAGGGTCCATCCCGATGTGATCGAACGAGGAGAGCTTGGCGTGCCCTTCCATATTCGACTGCCCAGCAAGAATGTAGACTTTTAACGGGGCTGCTCCCGAAAAAGGAGCCAAAACCACTGCAAAACAAAAACCTAAAATTGAGCGTTTCATACCACCAGAATGCACAGCGCACGCGTGAAACCAATCATTAATCCCGCCTTGATTCCACTCGATGGGATGCGAGCATTCCTCACCACCACACCATGAAAGTCGCAATTCCACTTTTATTGTTCATCTCCCTCGTTCTTGCCTCTTGCAATCAAAACATGAAGGAAGCCGCCCCTGCCAAGCCTCTTCCACCGGGAGTCCAAAAAACCTATAGCGGCTTGAAGCACAAGCTCCTCCGTTCCGGTCAGGGCGGCCCCACCCCGAACTCGCTCAGCACGGTCATACTGCACTACGTTGGCAAGACGAAAGACAGCAAGGTCTTCGACAGTTCCTACGAGCGCGGTGAGCCTGCCGAATTTAGGCTCGATCAAGTCATCGAAGGTTGGACCGAAGGCATCCAACTTATGACCAAAGGAGAAAAACGCCGTTTTTGGATCCCTGCAAATCTCGCCTACGGTGAGAACCCTGGCTTCGGAAAACCCGGCGGCGAGCTCACCTTTGACGTCGAGCTTCTCGAATTCCACCAGTAGGAGCAAGGGAATGGCCCGTTTCCGGAACGGGATTGCCAGTCTCCTCTTCTCCTGCAATACAAAATGAAAATCAAAGCAGCTTTCCTTTCAGGCCTATTTTCCGGTGTTCTTTACGCTGAGACCTCACTCACCACCGAGCAACAAGTCTTCGGAAGCGGCTTTTCTTTCGAAAACATTCCCCCACCTGCGACCAATGACCTTGGATCCCGGGCCCGATGGCAGGTCATCTCCGGGAAGGTTGATCGGAACGGCGGCGGCATCGCGTCCATGCACGACGGCAAGGTGCCCAACGGCGACGACGAACCGCGGACAAACTTTTTCTTTGCGGCGGGCTCCAACGGCGGGTTGGTTCACGTTAACCTGGGAGATGCCGTCGATCTGAAACGCATCACCAGTTACTCACGCCACTTTAAAAACAGGGGACCCCAGGTTTTTGATCTCTATGCCTCCTTGTCCGAAAAACCACCCGTCGGTAGCGGGGATCTGAAAACCAAGGAATGGGTCAAGCTTGCCTCCATCGACACCCGCGACGCCAACCGCTCCATGGGCGGACGCCATACCGCGTCCCTTACCGGAAAAATCGGTCGCTTCCGCCAGCTCGTTTTCGACATCAAACCGACTGAAAAGAAAACACCGTTTGGTCTCACTTTTTTCAGCGAAATTGACATCGTTGAAGTAAATGGACCGGACCTTGAACACGTCCCTTCAGGAAATCCACCCAAGGTGATCCGCTTTGCGACGCCTGACAAAAAATACTCTTTCGTCGTCGATGCCACCGATGCCCCCCATTACGAAAATTGGGTCAAGACCGAGCTCTCGCCCGTCATTTTAGAATGGTACCCCAAGATCGTCGACCTGCTCCCCGGCGATGGCTACGAAGCGCCAACCACAGTCACCCTGCAATTCAAAAACGACCTACCAGATGGAGTCCCCGCGTATGCCACCGGATCGTTTGTCACCATGAATGCCCCTTGGTTCAAAAACCAACTTGGGAAAGAGGCCAAAGGATGCGTCGTCCACGAACTTGTCCACGTTGTACAAAACTATTGGCTCGCCCCTCGGCTCAATCCCAACCCAAAACGAACTCCAGGTTGGGTCACCGAAGGGTTGGCCGATTACATCCGCTGGTTCCTCTACGAACCCGAAACGAAAGGAGCCCACTACACCCCGGCGCAAATTCGCACAATGAAGCACGATGCCAGCTACCGAATCTCGGCCAACTTCATCGATTGGGTTTCGAGAAACCATCAGAAAAACATCGCCCGCCTCATCAACGAGGCCGCTCGCACCGGGCGCTACGAAGACGATCTCTGGAAAAAGCAAACAGGTAGCTCGATAGGAGAACTTGCCCGTGGATGGAAGTCACAAGGACTAAAGTGAAACTAGCGACATCTCTTCAAAAGCCCGAGCGAGGCTATGACGGCAAGTGCTGCCGTTGCAGCTTCGATAACCGGGCTCCCTTCCGCCCGGGCAAACTAGGACCCGCCCGACCCGCCACTCTCATTTTCAATCTCATAGCGAACCGATGTGATGATCGATTCCGCTCCTGCGGAGAGTGTTTTAATATCCACCGTTCCCAGGTTGTTGATTGATCTGTTGCCAAACTCGGCCAAATGAAATGCGCTCGACTCAAACTCACCTGGAACAAGGAAATCTTAATTGTTCTTGGGATCACTTTTGCGACCATCCTGGCTTGGCTCACGCAAAGCAACCACGGCTGCTCGACCGGCACCGTTTCCCTGATTCATTTGATCGTTTTTTTCGGATGTGAAATCCGAAACCTCCGCGACCTCCACTCGCTCTCGTTAGACGTCCTCCTGCTCATTGGCGGCGGACTCTGTCTTGATACTGCGATTTTCGCGAGCGGACTCGCCGGCTGACTTGTTGGCATTCCCCCTCCCACAATGCTCCCCACCTACCTCGCCGCAATCACTTTTAGCATCGCCGCCTGCCTCAAGTCATGCCTGATGAACAACACCGCGACAGCCAATCTCGTCAGGCCTATGATCACCGACCTCACCCTCGGATTTTGGTGGTGGGGATTTCTTGGTGTGGGTTAAGCTCACCCTCACGCCCATGGAAGTTCGTCACCAAACCTGTCTCGCCTGCCACTCACAAGAGCTGGAAAACATCATCGTTCGTGATGCCGGGCGCACCCGCTACATCTTCGTTCGGTGTGCCAAATGCCACGAGTTCGTCGCGCGCTACCCCCCCAAAGACTACCATAACCACGGCCGCACTCTGGACTCGCTCCTCCAATCCACCGGCCAGAGCGTCGAGAGCGGCAGGGAGATGCTTCACCAGTTAGAGGAGCGTAAGGAAACGGCCCAGACGCAATTTAACGAAATAATTCAAATCCTACAAGACTCCCAGCTGAGCTGATGCAAAACACCAAATTCTTTACGGACCATCAGGTCGAGAATCACCTCGCCACCATTTTCGACGACCTTCCCGGATTCATCTACTTTGTCAAAGACCGTGATCTCCGCTACGTCGCATTCAACGAGAAGCTTTGTGAAATCTTCGAATCTAGCGACATCCTCGGAAAGCGCGACGATGACTTCATCCCCGAGCACATCCTGAAACACATCCGCAAAGATGACCTCCGGATTCTGGAATCGGGCCAACCAATCATCAATCGCGTCGAACTGGTTCCCCGCGGCAGTGGGTTCGTCGATTGGTCCACGACGACCAAAAAACCTCTCCGAAATGCCAACGAAGAAATTTGCGGCATTATTGGGGTCACCCGCCCCTTCGACCAAGGCACCGCGTCACTCAGCAAAAACGAAGAACTCGGCACCGCCCTCCGGCTCCTCCATCAGCACTACCGGGACAACATCGCCATCACCGAACTCGCCAAATCGGCCCATCTTTCCCTCAGCAGCTTTCTCAGGAAATTCAAGGCCTGCTTCAACATGACTCCTAAAGAATACCTGCGCCACCTTCGGATTCAGGAAGCCTGCCACCTGATCGTACGTACCACTCAGACTTTCGCCCAGATCAGCTACCACTGCGGATTCGCCGACCAAGCCCACTTCTCCCGTGAATTCTCCCGCATTCTCAAAGAACCACCCAGCTCTTACCGGGCCCGCTACCGCATTTGACGATTTTATTCAAAAAAGACCGCATTTTCTTCAAGACGATTGCTTGTTCATTGTGTATCTCTCCTCCCGATGAAAACGGTTGCCATTCTTGCCACTCTCGACACCAAAGCCGATGAGGCAGACTTCATGCGGTCCGAAATTGAATCTCTCGGCGGTAAAGCGCTTTTGATTGATCTCTCTCTGGTTGGTGACTCCGAACTCTCTGCCAATGTTACCAAGCAGGAGATCATCTCCGTCGGCGGAGGCAATCTCGACGAGCTTCTCGTAAAACCAAACCGCGAGCAATCCAATCCCTTCATTGTGGCAGGTGCGACCAAGATTCTCAAGGAGCTTCAAGAATCCGGACAAATTGATGCGGCCGTCTCCCTTGGAGGGACTCAGGGCACCTCCACCTGCGCCCCCATTCTACAGTCTCTTCCCTACGGGTTTCCCAAAGTCATGCTTTCCACGGCGGCCTCGGGCGACACCTCTCCTTTTGTCGGCATCAAGGACATCACCATGATGTTCGCCGTCTCCGACATCCTTGGACTCAACGTTTTCTCCCGCAAGATTCTCGCCAACGCCGCCGCGGCTGCCTGGGGGATGGCTCAATCCAAGCAATGCATCACCAAGAGCGAAGCCAAAGGAGTCATCGGAATGTCAAATCTCGGGGTTCTCACCAAGGGCGCGATGCACGCCATCAAACTTTTTGAAAAAGCAGGCTACGAAGTGATCACCTTCCACGCCATCGGAGCCGGCGGCGACGCCATGGAGCAGATGATGAAGGAAGGAATCATCAACGCGGTGTTCGACTACGGTCTCGGCGAAATTGCCGACGGAGTCTGGGAAGTCCTCCGCGCCGGTGGCCCCGAGCGGCTGACCGTCGCCGGGAAACTCGGCCTCCCCCAGGTCATCGTCCCGGGTGGCTCCGAGCACCTCGGTATTCTCGTCAACGAGCCCAACAAAATCCCCGCCGGATACGAAGATCACCAAATCACCTGGCACTCACCCTACGTTTTCGTCCCCAGACTCAATGCCGAAGAACAAGATCGCGTCGCCAAGGTGATCGGCGAAAAACTTTCCCACTCCACCAAGGACATCCTCTTCCTCATGCCGCTCAAAGGCGTTTCCAGCTACTCCGCCGAAGGAGGCGAACTCTACAACACAGATCTGGATGCCGCCTACTGGGAGTCCCTTCAAAAATATCTCCCCGACACCATCGAGATCGAATCGATGGACGTCACCGCCCAGGACTCCGCCCTCGTCGAGCGCGCGGTCACCTACCTAATCGAAAAACTCGAACAGTAAAAATCGCCATGATCGACCCTGAATTTTTCCAGACCATTTACGATGAAACCGCCAAAATTTTCCACCAAGGCGAGGTGAAACTCAAAGGCCCGCTGGAAGACGAAGAGCCCGGCGAAGTTGAGCCCCGCATTCGCCTCGCCTGCGCTCTCAAATAACAATTTTTTAAAACCAACTAACCAACCCATCACAAACTAATACCATGGCTGACCTAGACGACATCAGAGACGGAGATAACTTCGGACTCAACACACCCGCCGACACCTCTTCATTCTACCTTAAGGGAATGAACAGCGCATCATGGGGCATCAAAAACCGCATGTCCCGCATCTTCAACCGCGAGTCCGGACGCACCGTGATGCTCGCTTTCGACCACGGCTTCCTTATGGGACCCACCTCCGGTCTTGAGCGCATCGACCTCAACATTGCCCCCCTCGCCGAAGAAGCCGACTGCCTCATGGGCTGCCGTGGCATGCTCCGCACCAGCATCCCTGCCGAGAACACCAAGCCCATCTGTCTACGCACCGATTCCGGCACCACGATTCTCACCGAGATGAACCACAATGTTCTCATCTCGGAGCAGGACGCCATCTCCATGAATGCTTCGGCCATGGCCGCCATGCTTGCGGTCGGTGATGCCGCTACCGAGGCCTCCACCATCGCCAATTTCTCCAAGCTTGTTGACATCGGCAATAAATACGGCATCCCCGTCATGGGCGTGACCGCAGTCGGAAAGGACATGGCCCGCGACTCCCGTTACTTCGGCCTCGCCTCCCGCGTCTGCGCCGAAAACGGAGCCTCCATCGTCAAAACTTACTACACCGAAGGCTTCGAAAACGTCGTGGCAGCCTGCCCCGTTCCCGTAGTCATCGCCGGTGGCAAGAAACTCCCCGAACTCGAAGCGCTCGAACTCTGCTACAATGCCATCCAGTGTGGCGCCTCCGGAGTCGACATGGGCCGTAATGTCTTCCAGTCCGACAAACCTCTCGCCATGATGAGAGCCGTCAAGGAAGTCGTCCACAACGGCGCCAGGCCTGCCGAGGCGATCGAGATCTACAACGCCGGGTAAAATCGGGTGGCGACACCCGATCGCCTCGCTTACTTCCAAAACCCCGGGCTCGCAGCCCGGGGTTTTTTATCCCACGCTTCAAAGGAACAAACTAAACAATCTGCCCATCCGTCCATTTCCCTAACCGTTCAATCCAATGACCCGCGCCGAAAAAATCGATCTCATCCGCTCCCGCCCGCAACTTTCCGTCGCCACCCTGAGTGCTGACATGGGCAACCAAAACGCCGCCCTCCAAACCCTCAAGGAGAACAACGTCAACCTCATTC
The DNA here is from genome assembly GCA_030835305.1 of Verrucomicrobiota bacterium. GTDB lineage: Bacteria > Verrucomicrobiota > Verrucomicrobiia > Verrucomicrobiales > Akkermansiaceae > SW10. The sequence goes on from JAURPJ010000074.1 coordinate 68,031, forward strand.
ACTTCGATGTCATGGATGGCAATATCTGGCCCAACATCACCGTCGGCTCCCCTTTCGTTGCCGGCCTCAGAACAGACCTTCTCAAGGATGTCCACCTTCTCATCAACAAACCAAAACAGCACATCGATTCCTTCGCCAAAGCCGGGGCCGATCTTATTTCGTTCTCCGTCGAATACACCGCGCACATCGACGACACCCTTGCCCGTATTTCCGCCCACGAAGAGATCGTCCGTGGTGTCTCACTGAACCCCGGGACCGCCCCCGGCTTCATCAAGAAATACCTCGATCAAATCGACTACGTTCTTCTTCTCGGCGTTGGTCCCTATTCAGGCAAGGATCTCTTCCTCGACGACCTCCCCGCCAAAATCAAAACGCTCCTCGAGTGGAAACCCGAGCTCCTCATCTGCATTGATGGCGGCGTGAGCAAAAACACGATCGCCCAAATTGCAAACATGAAGCCTCATTTCGTCGTTTCCGGTTCCGCCATCTTCAACAACGAAGACCCCGTCGAAAACCTTGCCTTCTTCAACAACGCTCTTACCGCCTAAACGAAAATGTCCGAACAAATCCACGCCAATAAAATCGCCATCGTCACCGGAGCCTGCGGAGGAATCGGCCGCGCCACTGCCGAACGCCTTCGTAACGACGGAGCCACCGTCGTCGGCCTCGATATTAATCCCGACGTCGTCACTAACCTCACCGGTGAACGCCTTTCCGGGGCCGTTTGCGACATCTCGGATGACACCGCCCTCAAGGCCGCTGTCGACAAGGTCATCGCCGAGCACGGCGGCCTCGACCTCATCGTCGCCAACGCTGGAATCTTCAAATCCGGCGAACACATCGATGCTCCAGAGGATTCGTGGGACCTCCACCTTCGCATCAACCTCACCGCCACCCAACGGTTCCTGAAGTTCTCCATCCCTGCTCTTAAGAAGAGCGAGAAGCAGCCCAGTATCATCATCATCGGTTCGCGAAACTACGCCGCCCCTGGGCCCGGTGCTTCCGCCTACTCCGTCACCAAGGCAGGCGTGACCCAACTCGCCCGTGTCGCAGCCCTCGAACTGGCCGAATTCGGCGTTCGCGTCAACGTCCTCCATCCTGATGCCGTCTTCGACACCGAAATCTGGACCGACGAAGCCCTCGAAAAGTCGGCCAAGCGCTACGGAATGACCGTCGAAGAATACAAAACAAAAAACCTCCTCCACGCCGAAATTACCTCTCCCGGCGTTGCCGCCATGGTCAGCCAGGTCGCCGGCCCCGTTTTCTACGCCACCACCGGTGCTCAAATCCCGATCGATGGTGGTAACGATCGTGTGATTTAAGAACAACATTCGAAACCTCTCCCAAAATTACGAGGAAGGGTTCTTTTGCTGGTCGAATTACCCGGAACATCCGGTTGAGCGCCCCGGCTCCCTCGACTAGGCACACTCCGTTACCCGGGAGCAATTTGGAAGAGCCACTCCGGTCCGCCCGTATGTGGAATTCCAGATGAACCTTGCGCAAAAGATTCTTATCGGCAGCTTGTTGATTACTCCCCTCAGTGGACAAACACCTAATCCCGGTTCATTGATATTTTCAAAATGGACCCGCGACTTCCAGGTTCCCGACCCCGTGGCCATTTCCTTTGATGATAAGGGCCGCGCCTACGTCACCCAGACCCAGCGCCGCAAGGCCAACGATCTCGACATTCGAAATAACCGCGATTGGATTCCCAACGATCTTTCTTTCACCTCACCCGGCGACAAACGCGCCTTCTATCAGAAGGTCTTCACGGCCGAGAATAGCAGCGAGAACAAACGCCGGGTGAAAGACTACAACAAGGATGGTCGCCATGATATCCTCGACCTCCAGGCTCTTACAGAACGTATACATCTCATCGAAGACACCGATGGTGATGGCTTGGCCGACAAGACATCGATCTATGCGGAAAACTTTCACGATCAAATCGCAGGCATTGCGGCCGGAATCCTTCATCACGATGGTGACGTTTACACCACCATAGTTCCTGATGTCTGGAAACTCCGTGATACCGATGACGATGGCAAGGCCGACACCCGTGAATCAATCGCCTACGGATTTGGAGCACACCTCGCTTACGCCGGCCACGACATGCATGGCCTCACGGTTGGCCCCGATGGCCGCATCTACTGGACCATTGGTGACAAAGGAGTAAGTGTGAAATCAAAGGAAGGTCATCAATTCAAATACCCCAATCAAGGTGCGGTCCTGCGTTGTGACCCGGACGGCAGCAACTTCGAGGTCTACGCCCGTGGACTCCGCAACGTTCAGGAGATCGCCTTCGACCAATACGGCAACCTCTTCGGGGTCGATAACGACTCGGACCGCCCCGGTGAGAAAGAGCGATTCATTTATATCGTGCAACATATGGATGCTGGTTGGCGCTCTAACTGGCAGTACCGTAAGGGAGAATTCAACCCGTGGATGGACGAAAACCTCAGCGTTCCCTATCAGGAAATCCAACCCGCTTACATCCTCCCTCCCATCAGCCTCTACAACAACGGCCCGGCCGGCATGGCTTTCAACCCAGGCACTGCACTCGGCGAAGAATGGAAGGATTACTTTTTCCACACCAGCGCACCCAATGGCCAGCAATGGGCCTTTCAAGTCGAGCAAGACGGAGCCTCCTACAAGATGGTCAACGACATGCAGATCGGAAATGGCGTTCCTATTGTCGGGATCAACTTTGGACCCGATGGTGCCCTCTATGGCGTCGACTGGGGCGGCGGCTACCCGCTCAATCAGAAAGGAGCGGTTTGGAAATGGGATGTGAAAGACAGGCATCCGCTTCGCGAGCAAACCGCCCAAATCTTAAAAACAGATTTATCAAAAACGTCCATTCAAAAACTCATAACCAGCTTGAATCACCCCGACCAACGGGTTCGCCTCAAAGCACAATTCGAATTGGTGAATCGTGGTGCCTTGGCAGAAGTAACATCGGCCGCGAAACAAGGCACGCAGATCTCAAGGATTCATGCCATCTGGGGATTGGCCCAACTCGCGCGAAAAACAAAAAATATCTATCCTGAACTCCTTCAATTCACTTCCGACAAAGATCCCGAGATTCGTTCCCAAGCCGCAAAAATTTGGGGTGATTTCTTCTCTGCAAGGCTCGCTCTCCATCAAGCACCAAAGCCAGAGAACCAAATATCTCTGGACGAAGAATTGCTTCATCTCCTTGAGGATCGATCGGAGCGCGTCAAATTCCACGCCGCTATAGCTGTGGGGCATCTAGCGAAACCTAGTAGTGCCCAACTTCTTCTCAAAATGGCCCGCTCCATCAAAACCGAAAGCGACACCTACCTCCGTCACGCTGCCATCGTCGGGCTCACCGGGTGTGCTTCGACTGATTTCCTCACGGCCCTCGCCAAGGATGAATCCGAACTTATCCAGAAGATCGCGGTCGTGGCTCTCAGACGCCGGGCCGAACCAGTTGTTGCTCATTTTTTAAATTCCAGATTCGAGCAGGTCACCGCCGAAGCCGCCCGCGCTATTCACGATGATTGGACCATTCCCGAAGGAATGCGCGCATTGGCGAGCTACCTCGAGACAACGCATTGGATTAAGAACGAATCCATTATCCGCCGCGCCATCAACGCCAATTTCCATTTCGGAAGCTTGGACGCGGCAAAGCGCGTGGCCGCATTCGCCCTCCGCCCCGGCGTGCCTGAAACTCTCCAACTCGACGCTCTCGATGCCCTCTCTCAATGGACCAATCCAAGAGAACTTGATCGCGTTGTCGGCCGCTACCGCCCCCTCGAAAAACGAGATCCCGCGATTGTTGAGGAGGCTCTCAAGGAACGCCTCGCCGCTCTACTTTCCTGCGCCAGTCAAAAGATCCAAAGCCAAACCATGAGCCTGGCCCGGTCGCTCAAAATAGAGATCCCGGCCCCCGCTCTCGTTGCCCTTGCCGGCAACAAAACCTCCTCCTCCGAACTCAGAATCGAAACCCTTCGTTCTCTTGCCACCCAGAAGCACCCCGCAATCGAAGCCGTCCTGGCTGGGACCATCGAAGAGAAAGACGAAGAATTGCGGATCGCCTCTCTCAAGCTTCTCGCTGAGATCAATCTCGAGATTGCACTCGATTCAGCGCAAAAAACACTCACTCAAAACACCTATTCAATTCGCGAGAAACAGACCACCATCCGTCTCCTCACAAAGAAACTCGCCTCAAAAAAAGGCGACGACATTCTTAAAAAACTGGTCAACCAATTCGAAGAATTACCTGTCGCTCTGCAACTCGATCTCACCGAAGCAGCGGCTACCCGCAATCTCAAAGCTCCCGCCCCTGATTTTGCCCACACCCTCCAAGGAGGCGACGCCGTGAAAGGCAAAGAGCTTTTCATGAACCACCTCGCCTCCCAATGCATCCGCTGTCACAAGGTCGCAAAAGGAAAAGGAAGCGATATCGGTCCAAACCTCCAATCAGTGGGATTAAAGGAACGCACGCACCTCCTCGAATCCATCATTGATCCACAAAAGATCATCACTGACGGATATGGAACCATTTCTCTCACTCTCAAAGATGGCAAATCGGTGGCCGGACTTTTTCTCCGGGAAAAGAACGGCGTAATTGAAATCCGTGATCCCGAGGGAAAGACAAGCAAAGTCAAATCAAGCGACGTCAGGGAGCGCAGCCCCGTGATCTCGATCATGCCTCCCATGGGACAGATTCTGAAGAAACGCGAGATTCGCGATCTCATCGAGTATCTCTCAACACTCAAGATGAACTAAACCAAGTTTTCAATCGAAGATTGCTGATTGAAGAAGATGGGGATTTGGACTCCAGGATGATGTTCAGCCCCATGTTACCTTCATGCTTTATCAGCGCCACGACTGCCCACATTAGCGACCAGATTCAAACCCCGAATGACCAAAAGCGAAAACTGAAGAAGTCGACACCTGCCAATTTTGAAGCCGAACTTTTTGCTTCCGTTTCACTGCCGTTCGAGTTTCGTCGTGGTTGTGGATATATTTTTACTCGTTACCTACCTGCTAATTGCGCTGGTTTTTTCGTTCCTTTGCTCGGTCTTCGAGGCCGTCCTCCTAAGTGTCCGGAGACCCTACATTGAAACTCAAAAAGAAGATAAGCCGCACAATGCAGTCGTGTGGGATGCTCTCGTATACGACATCAACCGCCCATTATCAGCGATCCTCATCTTGAACACGGTCGCCCACACCGTGGGCGCTGCCGGCGCAGGAGCCCAAGCCATGAAAATCTTTGGTGATGCCCCGTTGACGACCGGTATCATTTCAGCAGTCCTGACTCTTCTCATCCTAGTTCTCTCCGAGATCATTCCGAAAACTCTTGGTGCCGTGTATTGGAAGCAACTGGCCCCGTCAACCGGGGTCATGCTAACCACCCTCACCAGGATCATGTCACCACTCATCTGGATCACTGAGAAAATCACCAGTGGGATTTCCGGGGGCAAGAAAAAGGGAGCCTTTAGCCGCGCCGAGTTTATTGCGATGGCCGATATCGGAGAAAAGGAAGGCGCCATCGAAGAAAGTGAAGGGCGAATCATGAAAAATCTCTTTGGCTTGCGGGAAATGCTGGCAAGACACGCAGCCACCCCCCGGACCGTGGTCTTTGCTTTGCCGGAGACCTTTACCATTGACGAGTTTATAACTACCCATGCCGACACACCGTTTTCACGGATCCCGATCTATGAGACAAGCATGGATCACGTGAGTGGGTTCGTGCTTAAGGTTGATCTCTTCCATGCAAAGGCCGAAGGCCGTTCGGAACGCACCTTGGCCGAATTTAAGCGGCCCCTCCACACTATTCCCAATACCCAAAATCTCTCCGATCTTTTCAACAGCATGATCGCCGACCAGATCCACATCGCCGCAACTCTCGATGAATTCGGCTCCTTTGCCGGACTCATTACCCTCGAAGACGTCATCGAAACCCTTCTCGGAATCGAAATCATTGATGAAATCGATGATACCGAAGATATGCAGCAAAAGGCTCGCGATCTCTGGAAAAAACGGGCAAAAAAAATGGGCATCGAACTGGCTGAATTCGACAACACCGAAGACAACTCAAACGTATGAAACACTCAAAATTCAAACTCCTAGTGAGCGCCGCCATGCTCATCTTCACCAGCCTGGTCAATGGTAAGCCCAACATTCTTTTCATCGCCGTTGACGATCTGAGGCCCGAACTCCGGTGCTACGGTAACAAGGACATTCACTCGCCAAATATCGACGCCCTGGCAGCACGTGGCACCCTCTTCGAACGTAGCTACTGTCAAGTTGCGGTTTGCGGAGCCTCGCGCGCCAGCCTCATGACCGGACTGCGCCCGCAAACAACCCGCTGCTGGAACTACAAAACTCCGATGCGTGAGATGAATCCCGACGCCCTTTCGATGCCACAATACTTCAAAACTCACGGCTACGAGACAATTTCCATTGGTAAGATCTACCACGCCACCAACGACGATTTCCCGCAAGGTTGGTCCGAGAAGCCCTTACGAGGATTGGGCAAACAGTATGCTTCGCCCGAAGGTATCACGGCTCATAAAAAGGCGACCCGAATCCAGAGAGAAACGGGGGTTCGATCCAATGGCCCAGCCAGTGAAAATGGTGGGGGTGTCAACGATGACGTTTACAACGACGGCGGAGTCGCCAAGGCCGCGACGGTGCGGATCAAAGAATTTGCCACCTCCGGAAAGCCTTTCTTTCTGGCAGTTGGTTTTTCAAAACCACACCTCCCCTTCAATGCGCCCGGAAAATACTGGGACCTTTACAAGCGTAAGGATATAAGGATCCCTTCCCGCGACAAGATGATCAACGGCCTTGGATACGATGGCTCCAGCTGGGGAGAGCTCAAAAACTACTCGGATATTTCAAAGAAGGATAAGGCTCTCGATGACTCCAAGACCCGTGAACTCATTCACGGATATCGCGCAGCGGTGAGCTACATGGACGCGCAAGTCGGGCGACTCATTAGGACTCTCGACGAAGCCGGACTGACCAAAAATACTATCATCGTCCTCTGGGGTGATCATGGATACTACCTCGGCGACTATGGTGAATGGTGCAAGCACACGACATACGAGATCGCGACCAGGGTCCCGCTCATTGTTGTCGCACCCGGTCAAAAGAAAGGACAACGAACCAAAGCGCTCGCCGAATTGGTCGACCTCTTCCCAACTCTTTGCGAGCTCACCGAATTGCCTGTCCCCGAAAACCTTCACGGAACATCTCTCAAACCACTTTTGACAAACCCGAACTCTCCCTGGAAAAAAGGAGCCTTCAGCCAATACTTCAAAAGAAAACCGGGCACGGGCAAAGTCCTCGGAACAAGCCTGCGAACGGACCGCTATCGCTACACCGAGTGGCGAAAAAATGACCACGCCGGCAAACTCGAGGACATCACTCTCATCGACTTCCACGGAGACCCGAAAAAGAACGTCGCAGCCGATTCCGCTCACAAAGAGCTCATCAAGGAATTGGCAAGGCTAACCAAAAATTCCGGAGCCGGTTTGAAGCCCCAACCCTAACGATTATCGTTCTCGATCAGCTCGAAGAACCTGGCAATTCGGCCGAATGTTTCCAGGTAGCTGTATTCCAGAAACTGACGGAGTGGAGCAGTCTCCTGCGTTGAACTTTCCGACATGGTATCGAGGTGAAAGCTCCGTTAAACTTGCAAGATAACGTCGTAATAGAAGTCATGCGCCAGCATCGCATAGTCGCCCTTAGCGCGGGCAACGCCGCCCTTCCAATCCTCGAAGGGATACGCCTGCGCCACGAGGTAATGCACTTCGGCCGAAAGCTGCAAGATCTCAAAAAAAATCAGGGGTGACCTCTTTTATCGCGAACAAGCGATCATTAATCGAAGCAAACGCTTGATAGAGTTGCTCCTGCACCTTTGAGTAATAGGGTGGGCGGTGCAAAATATCAGCAATACGGACTTCTCCCTGCAGAAAACGGCCTGCCGTGTCCGGCCAACTCTTTTCAAGTATACCACGATGCATCTGTAGAAGCATAGACAGCGAAAACGGATTGAATTGCCCCGCCTGTTCCTCGAGTAATCAGAGGATTTCTTCAAGCCCGCGCAACTCATGGGAAGCGTTGTTATAATGATTGGAGATGAGAGACCTGTCTTTCATCCCGGTACTGTGAAGAAGCACCTGAAGAAAGATCCGGTCCACTTTTTAATCTCCGATCGCATTTGAGTGAACGGCTTTGAGACATCGAAGGGCAGTCAACGCCTCGGCCCGCACGTGTGGATGCAGCTCCCTTTTTTTTCCGAAGCTTGAAGAACAGTTCCACCAACTCTTCTCGCTCCCTGCTGGGAAGAACAAAGTAACTCATGAAGGTTTATTGGCAAAATTCCTTCTTAAGAATCGGCATCACGTCCCGTCTATCGTCGAGTGTACCTACGGCTAGGAACACGGCGAGTGGAACAAGAGCTGATTTCATCAGATTCAATGAGTTAGCTTAATCGGTTCGACCCGACTTCTTCGACTTCTCAAGAAGTGTCTTCAACTTGGTGACAACCTCTGGATGCTTTGAATAAAGGTTTATCGTTTCACCCGGATCCGTCTTTAAATTGTAGAGCTGCCCAGGGACGTCAGGGTCAGTATCGGGAATAGCATACTGCCCCATCGACCATTCGTTTTTCTTCTCGTAGTTGTTTCCACCTGATCCTTTGTGGTCGATATACTTCCAATCACCCCAGCGGATCGAGAGCTTCATCGCGAATGTCTGTTGCAAGAGATAAGGCCGAATTGGTTTTTCGTTTTTTTCACCTTTGAGGACTGGACTGAGATCGAAACTATCTTCGCCCGCGGAATCAGGAAACCGAACGCCGACGGCCTTTGCGCACGTCGCAAAAACATCGGTGAGACTTACGATTTCGTCGCTCGTAGACCCCGGCTTCACCACTCCGGGCCACCTCACGATGAAGGGGGTACGATGCCCGCCTTCCCACTGGTCGCGCTTCACACCACGCCAGGGTCTTGCTCCATCGTGCCCGTGATCACGCCGCATCGCGATCACCGAGGGAACTTCCGGACCGTTGTCAGAGCCAAACATCACAATGGTGTTTTCTGCGACCCCAAGATCATCGATGGTCTTCATTAGATCTCCGACGATCCAGTCCATCTGATAAATAAAGTCTCCGTGCGGTCCCGAGCCCGATTTTCCTTGAAATTGCTTCGCGGGAAATGAAGGAAGGTGAACGGCCTGCATCGAGTGCATCAGGAAAAATGGCTTGCCAGGCGACTCTTTCACCCTGGCTTTCAGGAAGGCTTTGCTCTTTTCAAGAAAAACAAGATCCACTTCCTCTAAATTGAAATTGGGTGCAATCATACCCGGGCGGCAGTCGTTTGCGTATGGATGTTTTGGCAGTGCGCTTTTATCGATCTGCTTGGTAGGAGGCACCGGGATGCGATTACCATCGATGTAGGCATACAGCCAATCGGTGGTGGGGCAGCAGGCAGTTCCGTAAAACTCATCAAACCCAAATTCCACAGGAGACCCGCCCACCGGCTTTGAGTAATCGATCTGCTGCACTCCCCTCAAGCCCATATCGCCGATACGCTTCCCCTCCTTGTCAAAGAAGCTCATCCCAACATGCCACTTTCCAAACAGGGCGGTAGAGTAGCCCTTCGTCTTCAACATCGCGGGCAGAGTGAGACGGTCTTTTTCAATCAAACAAGGACCCCCGACACCCGAAAAAACACGCGAGCGACTGGTCCGAAAACACATCCGCCCGGTCAGCAAACTATAGCGCGTCGGCGTGCAGACCGTCGCCGGGCTGTGGGCATCAGTGAAGCGCATTCCCTCGCTTGCGAGCTTATCCAAATTCGGTGTCGGAATCTTCGAGGTCCGATTGTAACAAGCGAGATCGCCATAACCCAGATCGTCCGCGAGGATGAAAACGATGTTCGGAGTAGCCGCGACGGCAACCTGGAAAAATACAACAAGGGCGGCAAGAAATCTCATGGGGAGCTCTTACCATAACTGTCGAAACATCCCAAACCGAGAACCAATTGGATTGAAGGATCCCGGCAGACACTCATAAGTTTGACGTGGATGAAGGGCTAGACTTTCGGTGCCGCTGCCGGTGACCCGGGTGCCACCCGGGCTGTTTTGGAGGCCCGCTCAAGGAGCCAGGCCGCCACCCCGACAACTGTTGCCACGAGGGTGACAAAGTAGAAGTAGTAGACCGTCGAGGCTCCCTCGATAAATCCATAAGAGTGAAGACCAACTTCGAGCATATTGACTCCCCACCACGAGAAGACGACCACTGAACCGCCGAGAATACTCATGATGTGAAGCCCCCAACCGGTCATCCAGCCAGCCAATCGCGAATGAAGAATAATCAGGCACCAGAGCACAATCAGCAATGCTCCGTTCTCCTTAGGATCCCAGCCCCAGAAGCGGCCCCAAGAATCGTTCGCCCAAATCCCTCCCAGAATCGTCCCGACAAGTGAGAACAAGAGAGTAAAGCAGGTAATCCCATAGACGGTTCGGGTCATGAAGCGATGGAAGGACTTCTGATCCTTGATCACACCGGCGAGGGCCAGGTGGACGTAAACCAAAGAGAGGAAGCAAGCGACAAGCCCTCCGCAATAACCGATGGTTATCGAGACCACGTGGGTTGCCAGCCAGTAGTTAGAATCAAGAACCGCACGCAGCGGATCCATATTATCCTTGGCGTCTCCCAGCTCGAAGCTGAAGGCGAAGAACAAGCCGATCACTCCAAGCCCCGAACCAAGCGAGAGGAGTACCTTGCGCCGGGTCATCACCTCGGCAGCAGCCAAAATAACGACCGCTCCCGCCGTGATAAAGGGAATGGTATCATAAAGATTCGAGACTGGCGGACGACCCGTGATGATATATCGATGAATCAGCCCACCTAGAACGTAACTGGTCGCGACCCCATAAATGATAGCCGTGAGCCAACTCACAACCTTGCCTGTCGTACCATCTCTAATGATCCAGCCTACCGCCGACACGAGAAAGGCAATGATGAAATAAACCAGCCCCTTCATGAAATAGTTCCGATTGTAATAACTCACCTCGGAAGTCACCGAGTCTCCCTCCGCACGCTTGTTCGCACGCTCGGTCAGACTGGCTTGCCAGTCGGTTAAGGCAGTCAAAAATTCACCACTATTTGGACGCTTTGAAGCTCCGCTCAAAACTTCAAGCTTCTCGAAATCCTTAAGAATCTCCACCGAGTCGGTGAGCTCTTTTTTGAGAAATTTTGTCACTTTCGCCTCAATCGTTTGCCATTCTTCTTCCTCACCCTCCTGGGGGGGGATCCAAGCCGGCCCCCACCGAGCAAAGCTGAGCTGACGATTCAATTCATATTCAAATTCCCGGGCCTGCTGGGACTCGAGGCGTTGCGTAGATTGAATGGTCTCGGGAAGAATAGGGAGCCAAAAACCAAATTGACCAGGGTCCATCTTCGATCTCAGCATTTGATAGATCTCTTGGTCGACGTAAGCCAACTGTGCTGGATCCAGATCTGGCAACCCACCACGGACGATATCCATCGAGTCTCGAATACCTGTATAATTCAAGGCAAGCTGCGCGAATCTCACCACCTCTTTCTCCTCGCTGTTAAGCGATTCCTCGCCTTCTGCCGACTGCTTCTCCAGCAGTTCGCGACCGCGATTGATGAGCTGGACAAATCCGTTCTCCTCCGGGTTGCCGCCCTCTTCGAGATCTTTGAAACTGAGACGGGCTCTTCGATCCTTAACGTCAATTCCGAAGGGCTTCAGGATCTCGGTGTCATCAAGAAGGAAGACCGGAAGTTTATCAGCTAGGTCTGGCCGGAACATGCAATCGAGCAACCACGCCACCGGCCCGATCTTGTGAACCTTCCCACCCGCCTTCACCTTCATGGTCAATGAACCGTGGAAGGACATCATCTTGAAACGGGCGTAGGTTCGGAACGGCTTGATCCGCCCACCTTCCTGAACAGGAATGGCCTCAGCCACTTCGATCACTTCCGCATTCCACGGGGTGTAGCCATCGACCTCGCGGACATCGCTGGGGGGAATGGCCCCACGAATCGCGTATCCGATAAGTGCAAACTCTGCGATCAGGAAGACGCTCACCAAAATCCAGCGCATTGGATTGCGCCCTTGATTTGTTTGAGTTGGAATGATTGGAGGACTTTGGCTCACGATGTCGGGATTTTAGGAGGTGAAGCAGCGGCGGAATTTGACTTGCGCCCGGACCTGCTACTGCCGTCAATGAAGCGGAACAACATTGTCAGGAAGTGGAAAAGAAGCCCGGCTGCAGAAGCCCACAAGGCATACTCCGGCCACTTGTCCGAGGGATTGTTCACGACGGCAAAGGTTGACGATGGGGTCTCGCCCTCGGCGGCACGGGTGAAGCCGGCTTGGTATAAAGTGTAGCCACCATGGCGGGCAGGCTCGTTCATCACGATTTTGTAATCGGCCCGGTCATCGCCATCGATCTTGGTGATGTCACTCTGGAACCAACGTGGAATCTCAGTGCCGGGGTGATTTTCCCCAAAGGTTTTATGCAACTCAACCTCAAAGGGCATGGGCCAGAGCTCCATCAGATAAGTGACACCATAACGCTTTCCCTCGTAGTTAAAAGTCACAGGATAGGGATTACCGGCCCAGAGAACCAATCTCTGAATGAGCTTGTCGTCCTTGTCCCTTATACTCACATAACAACCGGGAATGTTGCGCTCCTCGGTTTTCACGTCTTTCTCAACCTCAACGAGGAAAAATCCATCAACGACCTCCTGCCCTTTGGGCGGGCGGCTGGTTGGAGATTCGAGCGCTAGCTCCGAAAAAGGAAGGTATTTGTCGACCTCTAATTTGAAATCAAACTTCTCGAAAGTCGCCTCGAGCTTATCTTTCCTGCCGAGAGCCTTGATATACTTCGAGCGGACGATGGCTGGCTCCTCGCGATCACCCTCTTCATCGTAGGCAAAGACCTCGATATCATGTTTGAAAAGCTTCTGGGCATAATCGGATTTTTCCCCCTGTAAAACGCGCATGTTCCCTTCCTCCTTGTAGAGACTGGAAACCGCACCCGCCACCAGCATGAAAAGAATGGCGAAGTGACTTACCAAAACACCCGCTTTCCTCCACCCCTTGCGGGCTCGCACGATGCCCCCGAGGAACATGTTGATCGATAGCACCACGATCACCCAGTATGCCCCCGGAAGCGGAAAGAAAATTAGCTTCTGATCCGCGTTCATGGGCTGAACCCATACGGAATTGTAATCGAAGTATTTGTGAATAGTTGTCCAGAGACCAAACCACCTTTGTTCTATCGTTCCGAAGAAAGTCAGCAGGAAAAGCAGACTGAGGCACGCCACCGCAATTTCGTAACCGGCCGCGATCCGGAAAATGCGTTGCCCAATGGACATGTCTTTAAATTTTTTGGCCATGGTTTACTCGTTTCCCTCCCCGGTTTCAGCTGCCTTGCCCTTCACCGGTGACTCGATCTTGTGATCATAAATCGGCTCAAAGCTCCGCATGTATTCGAAAAAGGCTTCCCTTTGCTCCTCTACTTCAGCTGCTGGACCAATCATCTTCAAAGTGATCAGATTGACGGGACTTTCGCGAATCACCCCAATCATGGCATAATCCTCCTCGACAGGGCGTCCCATCCCGGGGCTGTAAGTCCCCTTCCCTTCAACAAGATAGGCATTGCGTCCCAACATAGCCGTTTTACCCAGAAATTCCAGCGACTGCACCGGAGTAAGCCCGAATTGCCCCAGCCAGCGGTTCGCATTGGCCAAAAGATCGCCCTGGGTCTCTCCTACCACAATCTCAACGGAATCGTCTTCACCAGCCACGTAGTTAATAAGACGGAACTGGGTCCCCGGGAGCCGGCGCCACCCCATCGGAGGGGCGTCCTTGTAATCACCGGGGTAGACCTTGTCATGCAAGGTCAGACGGCGGGTCTCCGTCACGTGGATGGCAGTCTCGGGCTGACGACAACCTGCTAGGAAAGTCGCGGCAGTCGCGAGGAGAACGATGAATCGCATGGCTGAAGAAGACGTAGTTGCTTGTGGTGAAATTTCAAATTTCAAATTCCTGAATCGTCGCCATGCTGCCGGGGTGGAACCAATCAAGTATCTCAATCGCGAAACCGGCGAAATGGAAACCGAAAAAGTTTACGGCGAGGGATTCCTCCGCTGGGCGTATGGGAATCCCCTCGGGAAGCTTGCCCTGCATAGCTTTGTGAAGCGGCCCTTCTTTTCCAGATGGTATGGAAAGCGCATGGATGCACCCGAAACCACCAGGAAAATAGCCCCCTTTCTCGCGACTTATGGCCTCGACCCCGGAGATTTCGAAAAAGCACCGGATAAATTCACCTCCTTCAACGACTTCTTCTACCGAAAGCTGAAACCAGGGGCCCGACCCATTGACGAATCCCCTGTTGTTTTGCCCGCTGATGGCCGTCATTTGGGCTTCGCGAAAGCCAGCGAGATCGGATCCGTCTTCGTGAAAGGCCAAAAGTTCAGCGTAGCCGGAATGCTCGGCTCGGACGAGCTTGCCAGGAAATATCAGGATGGCCCCCTCCTGCTCTCACGCCTCTGCCCCGTCGATTACCATCGTTTCCACTTCCCGTGTACCGGAACACCCGGGGAAACCCGCCTAATCAACGGCCCCCTCTTTTCGGTCTCTCCGCTGGCCCTGCGCCAAAAACTTTCCTACCTCTGGGAAAACAAGCGCACTGTCACCGAGTTGGTTACCAAGGAATTCGGAACTGTCATCTGCATGGAAATCGGCGCGACCTGCGTAGGCTCCATCCACCAAACCTTCACGCCGGGCCAAGAGGTCGCCAAAGGAGCCGAAAAGGGATACTTCGCCTTCGGAGGCTCCTCCACCCTGCTCATGTTCGAACCCGGCACCGTGACCGTCGCCGATGATCTTCTTGAGTCGAGCCGCCAAATGATCGAGCTCTACGCCAAAGTCGGAACCAAGGCCGGACATTGAAACAACCTGGAAACTCCACAAACGTAACCATGAAGATAATGGCAGCAACCTTGCTCACATTGAGCATGGCATCAGAGGAAACGCCCGACGAAGCCTGCGTAAAGTAAAGCTGACGAAAGCCTATTTCGAGGGTTAAGGCCACACCCTCGAAATAGGCTTTCCAAGAAGGGCGTTCCAAAAAGGCCAATCATCCGAAAGAAAATCGTAAAGGGAAGGAAGCACAGTGCATTCTCCATAAAGATTCTCCATGCAGACCCCGGACGGGGCTCCCATGCTGGGCCTCGCTCACTATCCGACCGGTAAGGGAGAAAAAGAAAGCACCTTGATGAGCAAGGGCGGCGTTTCAATCAAATTCTCACTTGGTGAAGACATGCAGGATTTGCTCAATGAGCTTCGGGGAAAAGAAGACCCAGAATTCTAGTTCAACCCGGAAACTATAAACAAAGATGCCAGATATTCGGTTGGAGACATAAAACCGTTTCCCTAGATATCCTTGATTGAAGAAGGCATCGAGCGGGTCGAGCGGAAAGGAGATTCGGTAACTCTTCACGGCAGAAACGGAGTTCGCATGAAATTTCAATCCGCCACCGGACTTCTTTTGGAACAATCGTTTCCAAGAACCGGCGAAAGACGGATGAAGCTGGATTCCCGGGAGAAACTGGACACACTCGAGACCAAAAAACACGGGCTGTCCGCTCAGCCCGAAATTAACGACGCTTTCGTAGAAATGGCACAAGCCAGTTTCAACGGAGGCCACAAACTAGTGACCATGATCGCCGCCGGGTGGCTCCTGCAGCCCCCCTAAGAACAACAGGCGGAAAAATTGGCGGACTTCCAGACCAAACTCAACGACCACTACCGCAAAATTGGTCAGGAGTACCCCTACCTCAGTGATCCGATGAAGATGAAAGCCGAATTGAGAACCACGATCTCGACCCCGCTCGATCGGTTCATCAAAGCACCACGCGAAGCAAAAAAAGATCCCCTCCCAATTTTGAAAAGAGAACGCGCCAAGCTGATCGAGACAACGATCCGGAAAGCGGAACAACTTGACGCCGTGATGACGAAGAAACCCATTTTTGAGCTCGATCCAAAAGCGGTGCATCCCGATGAGCGCCCGGCTCTCGAAAAAATCATTCTTCGCGATCCTCCGCTACCTCGCCCGTATCTTGGCTAAGGAAGAGATCGGCAAGTGAATCGGCGAAAACTAGCGCTGCCCCGGGCCGTCTTCTTGACCGGGAAAATTCTTCTGCCTAACTTGATTGAGCGCCCTTCGGTCAATGACGACCAACCGCCCCAACACACTCTCGTCGACACGATGAAACGAACTCCATTATTTCTAACAATTTTTGCGACGCTGGCCCTTCCGGCAAGCTCTGAGGATAATTTTGAAAATGCCACCGCGATCGAGTTCCTCGCCAGCGAGCTCACCGAAACAGTCCTCGGAACGAACGCCGGAGCCAGCGCCGAACGCTTTGAGCCCGCCCACGCCGGAATCACCGCAACCCGAAGCATCTGGTATTCCTTCACCGTCGATGCAGCGCGGCGAGTGGAGCTGATGGCATCTCCCGGCACCGCCCCGGCACTCAACAATCTTGTCGTAGCCGTCTACACGGGCACCCGCCTGCGCGACCTTCAAGAGGTCAGCCGCTACAATCGCCTCTTTAAATCTGCCAGCAGCCGGAGACGCCACCCGGGAGGCGAACCTTTCGCCATCAACGCCCGCCTTGCATTCAATGCCGAGCCCGGCACCACCTACTACATCGCGGTCGATGGAGAAAACAACGCCCAGGGGACCTTTCAACTCGATTTCTCGACCAGCCGCGACACGCTCAATCCCGAATTTGAGCTCGTTTCCGCAGAAGCCGAGTGGAGTTACTATCAGGCGCTGAACGGGACCGCCGCCGCCAATCCCGCGACAGCCGACCCTGATTTTCACACCACCTGGCACACCACTGCCAACTATAACGGGCCGGCCTTTCTTGACCCCCGCCCAACTCCGATGGGCTATGGTGCGATCGCTGAAGAACCCTCGCTCGCCTTTACCCTGATAACCCCGGCCAGCGGACAAAGAACGGCGGTGACCTACTTCCGCACCACAGTCACGGCGGAGCGTGGGATTCAAGGACTGGGCTTCGAGGGGCTGATTGATGATGGAGCCATCATCTACATCAATGGAAGCGAAGTCGCTCGTATGAATATGAGCAATGTCACGCCCACCTTCAACACAGCCAGCGGCCCGGCAACCTTAACCGAAAATCAAATCCAATATGCTTTTGCCACGGGGCTCGACCTCCCCGCGGAAGAAGAGATCGAAATCGGAATCTCGCTTCACAACGCCAGCACCACGAGCAGCGACAGCAATTTTCACCTGCGTATTTACGCCACCGAGGCCGATCCACTTCCTGCCGAGGTGACTCTGGAAAACTCCGATTTTCCCGATACCTATATTCTCGCCTGGGAAGGCCGCCAGGGCTTCAGTTATCAATTGGAATTCGCCGACACTAATTTCGCAACAGATGGCTGGAGCACCGAAGGTAAGGAGGTCATCACTCCTGACGAGGATGGAGTGATCCGAAAGTTTGTTCTCAACGAAGGACCCAACGGTCTGTGGCGCGTTCGCACCTTCCCTGCAGCGGGGGAATAGCCCCCTGCCCTCCATGATGCGCGATCATCTGAAGCTCCAGGTCATCATCGTCCTATGGGGCTTCACAGCCGTTCTCGGGGAATTACTGAGTCTTTCGGCTGTCGGAATTGTTGCTTGGCGCACCGGTCTGGCCGCCTTTTTCCTACTGCTCTGGATCCGACGCCGGAGCCTGGTGGGAGTGAAGAATGCCCTCATCTTCATTGGAACCGGTTTTGTCATCGGCGGTCATTGGATCACCTTCTTCCTCGCAGTCAAGGTGGCCAATGTTTCCATCTGCATGATCGGAGTGGCAACTCTTTCACTTTGGACCGCCATCCTTGAACCTCTCATTATCAAGGGCCGCAAATTCCGCCCAATTGATTTGCTCTTTGGGTCCGTCACCGTGATCGGAGTCTCCATCATTTATCGGAGCGAACTCGAATACAGTAACGGTTTCCTCATCGCAATTTTCTCAGCCTTCCTCGCAGCG
Organism: Verrucomicrobiota bacterium; assembly: GCA_030835305.1. Lineage (GTDB taxonomy): Bacteria > Verrucomicrobiota > Verrucomicrobiia > Verrucomicrobiales > Akkermansiaceae > SW10. The sequence continues at coordinate 86,119 of JAURPJ010000074.1, forward strand.
GTCTTCTCCATCGTCAACAGCTTCCATATTGAAAAAGCCCACCACTACGTCATCACATTTTACGAAATGCTCGGTGCCAGCCTCTTCGCCAGCGCTTTCCTACTCGCGAAGTATGGATCAATTCCGCTTCCAGACGGATCGTGGGACTGGCTTTGGATGATGATCTTGGCCTTCTTTTGCACCGTCGTCGCTTATTCGCAATATGTTGAACTGCTCAATCGCCTGAACATCTTCGCCATTAACTTCGCCGGCAATCTTGAACCCGTCTACGGAATCGCGCTGGCCGCTCTTTTTTTTCGAGAACACAAAAATCTCAACCCGGGATTCTATCTGGGATCGGCGATCATCATCACAAGCATCTTACTCTACCCCTTTGTGGGCCGCACCATTGCGAGACGAACTGCTTGAAAGTCGCATTCCACGTTGCATCGATTCGAAGTGATCCATAGCATTTGCAAGATGAAAAAAACTCAGATTCTAGCAGCCGTCCTATCGCTCGGCCTTTCCTTCGGCCAGGAAGCCAACAAAAAAATAGAGCCTCAAACTGATAAGGCGGACTGGATTCCCCTCTTCAATGGCAAGGATCTCGATGGCTGGACGCCAAAGTTTGCCGGATCAGACCTAGGTGAAAACTACAAGAATACCTTCCAGGTCAAAGATGGTCTCCTCACCATCGATTACTCGGAGTGGGAAAAATTTAACGGCGAATTTGGCCACCTTTACTACAAGACCCCCTACTCGAATTACAAAATCCGCGGGACCTACCGCTTCATCGGCAAACAAGTCAACGGTGGCCCCGGTTGGGCCAAGCGGAATAATGGCTTCATGCTGCATTGCCAGGACCCGAAGACAATTAAGAAGGACCAAGACTTCCCCAACTCCATCGAGGTCCAATTACTCGGCGGCCTTGGCAAGGGTGACCGCGGAACACTCAACATCTGCACTCCCGGCACCCACCTTCATTGGAACGGGAAGCTGACCAAGGCACACGTCATCAACACCAGGGGTCCGACCTTCCACGGCGACCAGTGGGTGACCGTTGAAATCGAGGTCAGAGGCGATAAATTCAAGCACATCGCCGAAGGCAAAGTGGTCTGCGAATACGATAAGACCCAATTGAATGATGGAACGCCCCGCACCAGCGGCTACATCTCCATTCAAGCCGAAACCGCCCCCATCCAGTTCAAGTCAATCGAGCTGATGGTTCTTGACGACGAAGCGAAGTGATTGATGGAAGGTGTTGTCAGGCCAACAATGTGACGTTTCCAGTTGATTCGGGGTCTGAATAATCGCTAGCGACGGGTTAGCATCCTATCAGCACCATTTCATGAGGCTTTTTCCGGGCCCATTGGGATTAACTTTGGCTCCGGGCGAGTCGCCGCCGCCCTTTTGCCGGCAGACTCCACCGGAGTGAGCCCGTAAACCAACTGGAACAACGCAGGCGGGTCCTTGGCCCTCAACGACTCGGATAGCATAGCGTCCACCGCAATCCTTACCCGGTCAACCGAAGAACAAACTGCAACTGCTGAAGGCGATATCACCCAGACCGGAAATTACCTTGTGATCCCGGGACTTAAACAAGCCTATATCGAGATTGTTCTAGAGCCCGGCGGCAGCGCCGGTTCCGCTACTCGCGGAGCCATCACCGAAATTCAAATCATCGAGACCTTAATCGGAGATTCCGATGGCGACGGACTTGATGATACCTGGGAAATCGCCTTCAAACTCGACCCCAATGACGACGAAAGTATCAATCCGGACAATGGAGCTGCTGGAGATCCCGACAACGATGGCGATGGAAGGTTCACGAAAGCAGATCTCCTTCCAGACCTTCAAGATGTTGGATCCGTCGTCAGACCATGCGACATTAATGGCGATGGCGTCCTCGAAATCTTCGTAGGAAGTCGCGTTACCCCCCAGCGAACATCCCACCTCCACCGCAAGCCGCCTTCTCTTTCAAAAGGATGACCGCTACCAGGATCCGCATCCAAACCTGGCACCCATTCTCGAAGAACTATCTGGATGGTGAACCCGGACCCAGGCGGCTGATATCGACGGCGACCTCGACCTTGCGCTCGGAAACTTCGGCCTGAACACGAAGTATCATGCCAGCCCCGACAAACCGGCTCTTCTTTACTACGGAGATTTCCAGAGTAACGGCATCAAACGAATCGTCGAAGCCGAGTTTGAAAATGACAACCTTTTCCCGGTGAGGGGCAAGAGCCGTTCCACTGCCGCCATGCCTGCACTCGCCTCAAAATTCAAAACCTATAATGCCTTTGCCCTCGCTAAACTCACCGACATTTACTCTCTCAAGGATCTTGTTTGCCATCTCTATAATGGCCCAACCTTTTAGCAGTCAAGGCAGCAAAAGCATCTTCCTTCCCGCCAATAAAGCCCTCGCCCGTTTCAGTGCAGAATCGGCAGGCGATATAGCCAACTGAAACTTGCCAGCAGGCCTCATCTACGCAAGGTTGCTCCCAAAGCAACCGTAAGTTGGCATTGCAATGGATCTCTCTTCTCGCATCACCAAATTCATCTTGATTGCCTCCACCCTGGGCGCGTCCGGCGCCGCTTCGGCTAAAGATTCCGAAGCAATTTCCTTCTCAAAAGACATCCGCCCCATCCTCTCAGCCAATTGTTTTAAATGCCACGGTCCGGATGACGCCAGAGACGACAAGGGAAAGTCTCTGCGAAAGGCCGGCCTTCGCTTGGATATCGCCGACAACCAGGACTGGAAAGAAGTCGTCTCTCGAATCATCTCAAAGGACCCGGACGAAATCATGCCTCCTCCCGAGGCCAACAAAAACCTCACGCTTGAAGAGATTAAAATCCTCAAACGCTGGATCAAAGAGGGAGCCAATTATGAGAAACACTGGGCTTTTGTCGCTCCCAAAAAATCTCCTATCCCCGCCGGCAAACATGCCATCGACCATCTCCACCGGAAACCTCTCGCCGAAAAAGCGGACGCCTATACCCTTGTCCGCCGTGTCCACCTCGACATCATCGGGCTCCCCCCCTCGATCGAGGTCGCCGATCGCTTTGCCGCCGATCCCTCGCCTGAAGCCTACGCCGCCATTGTCGATGAGCTCTTAAAATCCCCCCGGTATGGCGAACGATGGGCCCGAAGATGGCTCGACCTCGCCCGTTATGCCGACACCAATGGTTATGAAAAAGATCGTGACCGTTCGATTTGGCCCTACCGCGACTACGTCATTAGATCGCTCAACGCCGACAAACCATTCGATCAATTCACGATCGAACAACTTGCCGGCGACATGCTTCCCAATGCAACTCCCGAGCAGATCATCGCCACCGGCTTCCACCGTAACACCATGCTCAACGAGGAGGGGGGCATCGATCCCCTTGAGTTCCGTTTTCACGCCATGACCGACCGCGTCGCCACCACCGGCACCACTTGGCTTGGCCTCACCACCGGCTGTGCCCAATGCCACACCCACAAATACGACCCCATCACCCACCACGACTATTACGGTCTTATGGCTTACTTCGACAACACGCTTGAGCCTGACTATCACATCCCCAATCCAACGCTTGCCGAAAAGCAAAAAGAAAATTTTGCCAAAGCCGAAAAACTTCTCGCGGAGCTCCCAAACCGCTGGCCTGATCCCACGGGCAAAATCAACTTCAAACCATCCACGGTCAGCTCGGTAGAAGCAAAGAACGCCAAGCTGAGCATCGACCAAATCTTCATCACCCCTTCCGGAGAAGTTCCAGATCGAGATACCTACACTATCACCATCGAGACCAAGCAACCTGAAATCGCCGCCCTCCGGCTCAAAACCTTCGCCATGAATGGCAGTGGTCCCGGACGAACGGAGCACGGGAACTTCGTTCTCTCCGAGATTGAAGTCACCGCCTCCCCTCTCGATGAATCATCCCCCCCCACCAAAATCACCCTCCACAATCCTTCCGCGAGCATTGAACAGGAGGGATTCCCCGTCGGAAATGCCATTGATGGAGAACCGGCCACCGGCTGGGCCATCCACGACCCCTCCAAGGGAATTGATCAAAACCATTACGCCGACTTCTTTTTTGAGCAACCAGTCTCCCAGCCCTCCGGAACCCGCTTCACGATCACTTTGCACCAGGACCACGGAAGCAATCACACCATCGGATCATTCCAAATCTGTCTCGGCCAGACGTCCAATCCGGGCGGCAATCCAAAAGAACATTTGAATAAATCTTATGAGGAATGGCTTGCTAAAATCCAACCCGACCTCACCCCTTGGCAAGTCCTTACGCCATCCGAATTTACAGCCAATACCCCCTACCTCACCCTCGAAGACGACGGGATCATTTTCGCCGCCGGAGACATCTCAAAACACGATATCTTCACCCTCACTTTCCCGGCCTCCGCCCAACCCGTTCACTCAATCCGCCTCGAAGCCCTCACCGACGAACGCCTCCCCGAAAGCGGCCCCGGCATGACTTACTATGAAGGCCGCAAAGGCGACTTCTTCATGTCCGAATTCCAGATTAAAACCGACAAACCTCTCACCTTCTCAGGCGCTTCCGAAACCGCCTTTGGCGCGCAATACGGTCAAGGCAACGCCGCCGCCTCCGCCGCCATTGATGGTGACATTCAGTCCGGCTGGTCCTTGAAAACCCAAATTGGCACTAATCAAACCGCGGTCTTCAATCTTGCCGAGGCGATTCCGCCAGGGACTCCTTTCGAAATAAAGATGCACTTCGGCCGACACTTTGCCTCCACCTTGGGAAAATTTCGGATTTCGGGGTCACCTCTTCCCAAAATCAAAGCCATCGATCATCAGGGCACTCTGAATGACTTCCTTCTCCAGGCCCCGGAGGTCAAGAAGCACGTTGATCAAATCAAGGCTCTCCGAAAGCCACTCAAGAGAGATCAGACCCTCGTCATGCAAGAGCGGCCGAGCGATCACAGCCGCCAGACCCATCTTCGACACCGCGGGGAATACACCCAACCAAAAGATGTCGTCGAACCCCGGCTCCCGAACGCAATCTTTCCGGAAGGAAAGGAATTTCCCAAAGACCGCCTCGAGCTGGCTCGCTGGCTCGTCTCGCCGGAAAATCCGCTCACCGCCCGCGTCGTGGTCAATCGCCACTGGGCCGCCTTCTTCGGCGAGGGCATTGTCCCAACCGTCGATGACTTCGGAATGCAGGGTAAGCTTCCCACCAACCCCGCTCTCCTCGACCACCTTGCCGTCACTTTCATGGAGCGAGATTGGTCGCTCAAAGAACTTCACCGACTGATCGTCACTTCGGCTGCCTACCAGCAGCAATCCATCATCGCATCCAGTAGCGCACCGCGCTTCCCCCGCCAGCGTCTTGAAGCAGAAATCATCCGTGACTCGGCGCTGCACGCAGCCGGATTGCTTGGGTCAAAGATGTTTGGACGCCCGGTCCGCCCGCCTCAACCTGCCGGCGTCAGTGAAGTCGCTTATGGTCGCCCCAAATGGAATCCCGCCCAAGGCGAAGACCGCTTCCGCCGCAGCATTTACACCTACCAAAAGCGCACCGCTCCCTTCGCCATGTTCACAACCTTTGACGCGGGGTCGGGCGAAGCCTGCCTCGCCCGTCGCGACCGATCGAACACTCCGCTGCAAGCTCTCACTCTGATGAACGACCCCATGTTCATTGAAATCGCTGACCACTACGCTAAGCTCATTGAAAAGAGCCAGGGAGACACCGAAGAAAAAATAATCCTCGCCTTCCGCCGACTCCTGACCCGCCCTCCCGAACCCGACGAAGTACGACTCTTATCTGACTTCCACCAAAACCACGAATCCTGGAAGGCCCTGACCCGGGCCATCCTCTCCCTGGATGAATCCGTCACCAAAAACTAGGACCCGACCATGATCCAATCATCGCTATCACGACGCTACTTCCTGGGTGAATGTGGCGTTGGCCTCGGAAAGATTGCCGCGGCCTCGCTCCTTACCAATAACCTGGCAGGCCGCTCCCTGGAGCCAAGGCCCGCGCATACCCGGCCCAAAGCCAAAGCCGTCATTCACCTCTTCATGGCCGGCGCGCCTTCGCAACTCGAGCTCTTTGACCCAAAACCCCACCTCTCGAAACTGGAAGGTTCGCCTCTTCCGAAATCCATCATCGGCGACCAACGATACGCATTTATTCAACCCGATGCCGCCGTCCTCGGACCACAGTTTGAGTTCAAACAATACGGGGACACGCGGGCCACTCTCGGTTTACCGCTGGCCCCGCTCGGCGCGGTTGCCGATGATCTCTGCATCGTCAAGTCCTGCACGACCGATCAGTTTAACCATGCCCCCGCCCAACTCTTTCTCAACTCCGGCTTCTCACAACCCGGCCGCCCCTGCCTGGGTTCGTGGACCCTTTACGGACTGGGTTCTGAAACCGAAAACCTTCCCGCTTTCGTCGTCATGTCCACCGGTGGCGGCCTCTCGGGCGGCTCCGCCCTTTGGTCATCCGGGTTCCTTCCCACCACTTATACCGGAGTTCAGTTCCGGAAGGGTAGGGATCCCATTCTGAATGTTTCAACTCCGGAGGGAATCTCGAACGACCTGCAAAAAGACACTTTTGGCCTCGTCAACCAACTCAATGCCAAGCGGCACGCCGTCATCAACGACGATGAGATTGCCACCCGAATGGCTTCATACGAAATGGCGGCGCGACTCCAAAGCTCGGCTCCCGAATTAATGGATCTCAAGGGTGAGTCCGACGAAACAATCAACCTTTACGGCTGCGATCGCGATAAACACTCCTTCGCCCGCGCCTGCCTTCTCGCCCGGCGCATGGTGCAACGCGGAGTTCGTTTCATCAACATCTACCACTCCGGATGGGATGCCCATTCCAATGTAAAAGGATCAACCGAAAACAACTGCAAGCAAACCGCCCAAGCCACCGCCGCCCTCATTCAGGACCTCAAACGACATGGTCTCCTCGACGAAACACTCGTCGTCTGGGGTGGCGAATTTGGCCGCACCCCAATGGTCGAAACCAATCCCGCGCTGGGGCGCAAAGCCGGCCGTGACCATCACCCCCAGGCCTTCACCACCCTCATGGCCGGGGGCGGCACCAAACCGGGAACTTACGGCGAGACCGATGACTTCGGCTTTCATATCACCAAAGATAAAGTCCACGTCCATGACCTTCAGGCCACGATTCTCTACCTTCTCGGATTCGATCACGAGCGCCTCACCTACCACCACGCCGGTCGTGACTTTCGTCTCACCGATGTTCACGGCCAGATCGCCCACGATCTGCTGGCGTGATTTAACACCAAGAAATTAATTCCTTTCAGGCAACCCGCACTGAATATCGAACAGGGAAACCAGATCTCTGGCGTCAAACATGGCTGGCGATTCATCCCTCAATTCAAATCAGTTCAAATTTTTTATTGCTTCGATCACCAATCGAAAGGTATTTCAACGATCGCTCCGACCTTCACCTAACACGAGACAGATCAATGGCATTCACACCAAGCAAAGACCACAAGCGCATCGCGCGGGAACAGAAGAAACTCGAAAAGCGAATGGCTCGCGAGGAAGCGAAAGCTGCGAAGCTCGAAGAAAAACGGGCCGAGGAAGAGGCCGCCGAACTCGCCGCTGCCAGGAAGGCAGAAAAAGATGAAGAGGCCCGCATCGAGGCTGAATTTGAGGCCGAGTTGAAAGCCGAAGAAGAGGCCAAGAAGAGCGCGGGATAATCCGCCTCAAGATTCTGATTCCCCCGCTTCACGTGCCGCCTTTTCGCGCAGTTTGTCCTTCTTGCTCTTGCGCCGACCTTTGACTCCACCAACCCCGGATGATTTGGGCACCGGATCTTTTGGCTCAAAACCGGGGATAGTCTCGCGATCGATTACGATTCCATTTCGCTTTTCGATCAGACAAAAGTGAGCCGTATCCGCGGCGGTCACAAAACTAACGGCAACTCCCGCTTCACCGGCCCGCCCCGTCCTGCCAATCCGGTGGAGATAACCCTCCGAAGATCGCGGCAGCTCGTAATTCACCACCGCCGGCAGACGAACAATGTCGAGGCCACGAGCAGCAAGGTCTGTTGCGACCAGAACCTGCACGTCTCCGTTCTTAAAATCCTGCAAAACTTCGCTCCGGGCTCCCTGGCTCAAATCACCATGAAGCGAGAGCGCTTTGGTCCCCTTACGATGCAACTTATCCGCAACGTGGTCCGCTGTGTATTTTCTCCCAACAAAGACCAACACCCTTTCCCACTTTTCCCGCTCAATCAAGTGGCGCAGCAATGGAGTCCGGTTCACTCGATCAACCCGAATCGATCGTTGCTCGATATCCGGAATCTCCCCGGGTTTTGATTCGATTTCAATTCGTTTGGGATCATGTAAAAAATCACGCGTGATTCCTTCCATCGCCTGGGGGAAAGTCGCGGAGAACAGGAGATTTTGCCGAGTCTTGGGCAGCAGTGAGAAAACACGAGAAAGCTCCTCTCCAAATCCCAGGTCAAGCATACGATCAGCCTCGTCCAGCACCAGAAGGTTTAGCTCATCGAGCCCAAGCGCATTTTGCTCTACCAAGTCAAGAAGCCTTCCCGGGGTTGCTACCACCATATCAGCACCGCCACGCAAAGCCATCATCTGCGGATTAATCGACACCCCTCCCACCGCACTGACCACTTTGACTCGATCAGGAAGATGCCTCGCATACTCTTGCAACACCTCCCTCACCTGGGCCGCCAGCTCCCGGGTCGGAACCAGAATGAGCGCAAAAATCTTTTTAGGCTTGGTCCGAGGCTCTCGAAGCCACCGTTCAAGAACTGGCAGTAAGAAGGCCGTGCTCTTTCCAGAGCCTGTTTTCGCGATCACCAACAAATCGGCACCTGAAAGCGCAGCAGGGATTCCCTCCAATTGCACCGGAGTGGCCTTATCAAATTTTGAAACCGCATTAAGCAAAGGCTTCGATAATCCGAGGGAGGAAAAGTTCATCAGATTGTTTAGAGCCGCTTCCCCTCTCCGACAACTCCCATCCTTAAAAAATATCCAACGCGCCGCACCGCGACTTATCGACGTCCCCGCCCATTTAAAAGAATCCCTACCACAAAACACCTTCCGTCTGCAGGCAGTCGCGTTTCCACACCCATTACTCTCCGATCAGGATGAAGGATGGCTATGCGATAATTCGTAATGTTCAACCAGCCTTTATTGGTCCGCTCCGCCAGGGCCGAAAAATCCCCGGCGTAGTCGATCATCACAACCTCCGATACTATCTGATAGCCATGCTTGGCGGCATTCCGTGAGCGCAGCTTGAATCCGGCGAGGGCCTTACTTGCGCGCTGTTTGTCACGAGTTGGGTCGAAATTATGAACAAGAAAGGACGTTTGCTGACTTGCCAGCATCCTCAATGATCCATTCTTAAGCAACCGGCCTCAACCCCCTCTTCGCCCGCTCTTGATTAACTCCCTTCAGCACCTGCCGACTCATTAGATTCTCAGTCGCACGATCAGAAGCAACATCGCCACATGAATCGAGAAAGCAGTTCGTTACGATCAGCAATAAAAATTTGGAGAAGGTAGCTTCCACTCCGACAAGATGACACAAATCCTCACTGGGGTAAAAGCTCGTTAAGGAATGAAATGGTGATTTTGATCACGCTCGCTCCCATCCTCTATCTGCCCAAGGAGAATCCGCAATGCCCCTCCTGAGATCAAGATTTCGACGATGAGCGAGGCTAGTGAAAGACTCTCGAGAACGGCAGAAGCGAAGAACGAACAATTTGCAAGACATTGGCCTCCCGTCAGAATCGCCAACATCGAGATCACGCTGAAAAGCAGACCGAGTGATCCAAAGAGTTGCATCCACCGAATCAAAAACAAGCGTTTGCGAAGGTTGTCGATTTGCACTCTGGCTGATTCCATGCGGTTCCTCTCTCACTCCCCGTGCAAGGTTCGAACCAAGGCCGCGAGATGCAAAAAGCGGTTGGTGTATGAAAGAAAAAGTGAACTCACTACCGGAAATAGCAGCGCGGGAGTAGTAATTTCCAGAGTCATGGGGATTCGATTAGCACCAGCTAAGAGAACTAATCCCTAAAATTACTCCAAAAAAGAAACTTCCCATACCAAGGCTCCGTTCTCTACAAAGATCTCCAAATTTATGAAGCGACTATTGCCCATTTTTCTCACCGCCACACTTTTCGCTGAGCCGGGTGACACCATTTACCAGAAAGGCTTTCTTTCCGTTGAGGAAGCCCACAAATCGATTGAGCTGCAAGATGGTTATGCTCTCGACCTCGTACTGAGCAACCCGGACATCCACGAACCGGTCGCCATGGCTTGGGATGGAAACGGCGCACTTTACGTTGTTGAAATGCGCACCTACATGCAAGACGCGGACGCTACTGGCGAACAAACTCCAAAGTCCCGCATCTCGCGTCACGAAGACACCAATGGAGATGGCGTATATGACAAGCACTCGGTCTTCATCGACAATCTGCTTCTCCCGCGCATGGTCCTGCCGCTGGACGACCGTATCATGGTTGGCGTGACCAACACTCTCGACCTCTGGACTTACCGAGACTCCGATAAGGACGGAGTCGCCGATGAAAAAGTGAAAATTTATGAAGGGGGCAAACGCGGGGGAAATATGGAGCATCAACCTTCCGGCCTGATCTGGAACCTCGACAACTGGATTTACCTTACCTACGAGAACAAGCGGTATCGTTTCACCGACGGAAAACTCGAAGTCCAAACCATGCCTCGTGGCGGCGGACAATGGGGAATCGGAATGGACGACGCAGGTCGTAACTACTATTCCGCTGCAGGAGGCGAAAAACCCGCCTTTTACTTCCAGCAACCAATCGCATACGGGGCACTTGACCTCCCAGGTCAGGAAGCCAACGGTTTCCGCGAAGTTTTCCCGATCGCCGATGTTCCCGATGTTCAGGGTGGTCCACGCCGTGTCAACAAACGGGGCGGGCTCAATAATTTCACCGGCTGTGCCGGTCAAGGAATCTACCGGGGCGACCGCCTCCCGGCCGATCTTAAGGGAGACCTCATCATTCCCGAGCCCGTGGGTCGCCTCATCCGCCGGGCGAAGGTGGATCGTAAAGACGGACGAACCGTCCTAACCAATGCCTATCCCGGCAGCGAGTTCATCCGGACAAGGGACATCAACTTCCGCCCCCTTTGGGCCACGACCTCACCGGATGGAGCGATGATGATTATCGACATGCATCGCGGCATCATCCAACAAGGAAACTGGACCCGCCCCGGCTCATACCTTCGCAAGGTCATCGACAAATGGGGCATTCACAAGAACGTGCAACAAGGCCGCATCTACCGCCTCACCCACGACACCTTCCGCCCGGACAAGCAACCTCGCATGCTTGACGAAACCACCGAGGAACTCGTTGCCCACCTCGCCCACCCCAACGGATGGTGGCGCGACACCGCACAGAAGCTCATCATTCTGAGAAAAGACCGTGACTCGGTCATCCCTCTTCTCGAGAAACATGTCCGCGAAAACAAAAGCGAGCTCGGCCGACTCCACGCTCTTTGGACACTCGAAGGAATCGGCAAGGTGGATCCCGACCTTGTCGTGACCGCAATGGCCGACTCAAGCTCGCTCGTCCGTAGCAACGCGGTCCGGGTCTCGGAACCTTTCCTCGCAAGCGGAAATTCATCCGTCGTCGCGGCCTTCACGGACTCCGCCCATCTTGAGGATGATCCTGAAATGTTTTTGCAGGCCATCAACTCCATTCGTTTTTCCGGAACCGAGAACGAGGCTCTCCTCTCACTTCAAGACTCCTTGATAGAGAACAATTCCGAAAATCCCGTCATTGCCCGTTTCAAGCAGATGCGACGTGACAATCAAACCGAGCAGGAAAAGAAGAGGGCTCAGGCCCAACGCAGCGCACGCTTCGCAAAGGCAATGGAGAGCGGAAAAATCATTTACCAGCAACTTTGCTTCTCTTGCCACGGAGCCGATGGAAAAGGCGCCCCGATGCCGGGCCAACCTGGGCACAAACTCGCGCCTTCATTTGTAAACAATCCACGTCTCATGGGTGATGAGGACACGGCCATTCTCACTTTGCTGCATGGTCTTACCGGACCGCTAGACGGAAAGAAATATGAAGGGCTTATGGTTTCCATGGCGACCAACAACAACGAGTGGATAGCCAACGTTACCACTTACATCCGCAACTCTTTTGGTAACAAAGCCGACCCAACCCGGGCCAATTACGTCGGGAAACTCCGCCAGAATTACAAGAGCCGCACAGCGCCCTGGACTCAAGCCGAGCTTGAAACGCTCTTCCCTCCCGTTCTCACCAACCGCCGTTCATGGAAGCTCACTGCTAGTGATAATGCCCAGGAACTCAATGGCTGCGTTGATGGCGACCCGAAATCCCGATACACCACCGGAGCCTCCATGAAGGCTGGAATGTGGGTCCAGGTTGAATTCCCCAAGAACTCCCAAATCAACGGAGTCACTCTTGATGCGCGGGGTTCCGACGGGGATTACCCGCGCAATTATGAAGTCGAGGTCTCCGTCGATGGAAAAAAATGGAGCAAGCCTATAGCTCAGGGAAAGGGAAAAGATCCGCTAACAAAAATCAAGTTCAAGCCAACCGAGGCAAAGTTTGTCCGCATTACCCAAACCGGCAAACACTCACTCTTCTGGTCCATTCACGAACTCTCGATCAACGGAAAAGAACTTTAGAGAGACCTCAGTTCAACTTCAACTCGTTCCAAGTGCCGCGCTGCCTCAGCAGTGTGGCACTTTTTGTTGAATCACTCTGAAATCTCCAGCTGAAAGCGCGCCATGATCCGCCCATCCAAATCAATATCATCCACCCTGGTAAACCCAAAATTTTCGTAGATCCGTCTCAACCGGCCCCGCGATGCCTCGCAGTCCAGTCTCAAATACGATCTATTTAGCTCACCGGTTTTTTTTGTAGCCCATTCCAATACCCTCGTTGATAACCCCTCATTCGCATACGCCCTCCTTACGACCAGTTTATGCACGTAAGCCGCTTCGCCAGCAATCGAATCAGGCCAGTAGATAAGATCTTCAAGTTGGAATTTCACGACACACGCCAATTCGCTTTCCCTGAAAAACAACCAAAACTCCCCATTGAGCACTTGGGGTTTTATCTGGGATTCGGACAACGAGCCCAAATCCCATAGCGGAATCCCCTTCTCTTCCAACCAAAATGCCGCTTCCACGAGAACCGTCGAGACTGCAGAAAGATCGGAAGCCGTTGCACGTCGCACCTCTAAATCTTCCACTTGTCTCGGTAAGAGCGGCCAAGCCATGCTTCCGGATGCTTCGAATCCTTCACAAAAGTATTTGTCTCGGGATTCCAGGAAATCTCAGTGTGGTGATGGTAAGCCAGGTTCATAAGGTGTGCGACATTGATCGAACGTGATCCTACGATCGCATTCGTGATGGGTTGCTTGCGACTCTTGATACAGTTGAGAAAATCACGAACATGACCCGGCGAGCGGTAAAGTTTCACTTTGGCATCCTTCAAATACCCCTCTTCGGCTTTATCCAGCTCCATTCCCAAATTCCCACCTCGAGCCAGATGCGAAGCGATGATCTTGTCTCCCAACTTTAGCTCAAAGCGGCCCCGGGTGACCTGAATCTCTCCGTCAGTCCCTACCAAATGGACGCCAATTCCCTGACCGTGCGTAATTTCGATCCCATCATACACTACTGCAGCCCCACTTTCATCCCCCTGCTTAGCCGGAGGCTTTACCGAATTTGGCCCAGATTCATCTTTTCCAAGAGCCCATTGCACGATGTCGAGATGATGAGCCCCCCAGTCTGTGATCATCCCTCCACCATATTCAGTATACATCCGCCACTTCGGAAAATGCGTATGAACTCCACGCGGCGCCAAAACCGAGTTGTAGGGTCTCATCGGAGCCGGTCCCAACCACATATTCCAGTCCAACCCCGGCTCCACCTTTTCCTCCGGTAAATCACAAGCCTTCCCAGGACCACCGAAGTTGACAAAGCCGTGATCGATTTTTCCGATCACGCCGTTGCGGGCCAACTCACAAGCCACACGAAACTCCCGCGAAGATCGCTGCTGGGATCCCGTTTGGACAATCCGTCCGCTCTTCTTAACCGCGTCCATCAGGAGAACCGATTCTCGGACATTGTGAGTCAACGGTTTTTCAGCATAGACGTCTTTCCCATTCTGAATCGCCGCTAAAATCTGAATAGTGTGCCAGTGATCAGGGGTGACGATCACCACCGCGTCAATCACCGGATCTGAGGTGATCTTTCGGAAATCATTGTGCGCCTGGCAGTCGGAATTCTGGTAGTAGGCATCAACCCGCTTTTTTCCCTCTTCCCGTCGATTAGTATCAACATCACAAACCGCAATAACTTTTACATCCGGTTCACGAAGAAATTCCCGAAGCAATGAATTGGTGCGCTTTCCAACCCCAATAAAACCCACATTCAGCCTCCCACTGGCATTGCTAGCCCGGAGGCCTGAGGGTAAGACAAACGGAGCGGTAGCCAGCGCTGCACCTTTGAGAAGATTTCGACGATTCATAAAACTTGAGGTCATTATTTAGACTGACGTCTCGACAATCCGTCCTTCAATTTTACCTTCATTTTTGAGACTCTCTTTCGGTCATCGCATGAAAACCCTTTTCCCACTCTTTTCCTCTCTTCTCATCGTCGCAGCCGTTTTTGCAATTAAAACCGAATCCCCCCAGACTACAGTTCAGCCGGTTTCGAAGGAACTTCGGGAGGAATTGAAACTCGATAATTTTTATCAAAAGTCACTCATCATTGAATCATTTCCAATCATCTCTTCGATTAAAGTCCCGGATGCCGCCCTATACGAAGCAGGTCACATCATCGAATCGATGCTCAAGAACCGAAGTGACATCCTTCGAGAACTGGCAAAAAACAAGATACGCTACTCCATCATGTCGGTCGATGAACGAACCTGCGAAATCCCGGAGCATTCGGACCTTACCCCCAGTACCTACTGGAACCGTCGGGCCCGTGGCCTCGGAGCCACCAAGCAGCGCCCTTCAGTGTCCTGTGGAGAGGAAAACCTACTGGCAAACCCGGGCGACCCTTATGCCACAGAATCAATCTGTGTCCACGAGTTTGCCCACGCCATTCATGACACCGCCCTTAAAACGCTCGACCCAACCTTTGATCAACGGCTGATGGCGACCTACAAGAAGGCCATGGCAAAAGGACTTTGGGCAAGCAAATACGCTGCAACCAATCGCCACGAATACTGGGCTGAAGCAGTCCAATCCTGGTTTGGAAACAACCGCGAACCAGATCACGACCACAACCACGTCAATACCCGTAAGGAGCTCATCGAATACGATCCCGAAATAGCCAAACTTTGTGCCGAAGTCTTTGGAAAGAATGATTGGGTCTACCGCAAACCAACCCATCCCGATCGTAAAAATGATCCCCACCTGAAGAATTTGGACCGCTCAAAACTAAAGCAATTCAAGTGGAGTGATGCAGAAATCAAAGCGTATGAGGCACTTCCACCCCGAAAGTAGCAGATTGGTGAAATTGGTGTGGTGAGGTCTCTGGCTGTGATGAGTTGAAGGGATCGGTGGAAGCGGGCAAAAAAAGAGCCCCGTTTATTGGTGATTGACCAACAAACGGGGCTTATAACTGGCGGCGACCTACTCTCACAGGACCTATCGTCCCACTACC
>JAURPJ010000075.1 GCA_030835305.1 Verrucomicrobiota bacterium
TGGGGTGACTGGAAAGCGGTCCGGAACGGAATCAAAAAACCGATTGAAATTTACAATCTAGCCCAGGATTCCGGAGAAAAGAATAACCTCGCGGGAAGAAGACCGGAATTGGTGAAGCGAGCTGCAAGGATTTTCGAGAAGGCTCATCAAGTCGACCCGGAATGGCCCTTGGCCGGACCGACCCAGAGGCAAATAGACGAGGCCAAAAAGGCCTGGAAAATCAAGCGAAAGCGGGACAACGAAGGCTATGTTCCAGAAGGAGCTACTCCACTTTCCAAAACACCGGTGAAGTAATCCACCAAATTGACCAAAATCGGAGGTTTCTTCAATAATGTGATGGAGCTATGTTCCGTTATGCGCCCATTCACACACGCTTTTGCGGCATTCACCATGCTGGCACCACTCTGTGGAACTCCGGTCATCAATGAAATCCACTATAACAATGATGACAACACCGTCTTCAACGAATTCGTGGAAATCCATAATCCTGACTCAGTTGCGGCCGATCTGGGCGGCTGGCGATTGGATGGCGCAGTACGATTCACCTTCCCGGCCAACACAATAATTCCGGCCGGTGGCTACCTCGTCATTGGAGAAGACCCAGCGACCATTACCTCGGAATTTGGGGTGGCCGCCACCGGCCCCTATCAGGGAGCCCTGAACGGCGAGGGCGAATTATTACAACTGCTTGATGGGACCGGAGGTGAGATTGACCGGGTCGATTACGGAGTGGGATTCCCCTGGCCAACTCGCGCCAAGGGCGAAGGCAGCTCAATGGAACTGATCAATCCAACCCTTGACAATGATCTCGGAAGCTCATGGCGGAGTTCCTCCATCGGCTTCAACGGGAACAAGGTCCTATTTATTTCAGAGGGAGATACCTGGCGCTACCGCAAGGGATTAAGCGAAGCTTCTTCACCCATTCATGAGTGGACCAAGCTCGACTTCACCGAAGACGAAACCTGGCTCACCGGCCCCGGACCTCTCGGTCGCATGGAACCACTTGTTGTCACCAATCTTCAGGATGCCCAGGGAAATTACTCTTCTGTTTTCCTCCGAAAGACATTCACTTTTAATGGAGTCGCTCCAAGTTCCGCACTCCTCAGAATCCTCTACGATGACGGAGTCATTGTTTGGTTGAATGGAACGGAAATCTTCCGGAGTGAATCGGTTGACGCCGGAGTGATCGACTACCAGGGCAATACCCCGGCAAACGCCGGTGGCAACGGGACGGCCATTGCCAGCGATGAGCAGGATGGCTATGAGGAATACGCGATTGGGGGAACCTCCAATCTCATCCAGCAA
Source organism: Verrucomicrobiota bacterium (assembly GCA_030835305.1). Taxonomy (GTDB): domain Bacteria; phylum Verrucomicrobiota; class Verrucomicrobiia; order Verrucomicrobiales; family Akkermansiaceae; genus SW10. The sequence continues at coordinate 1,306 of JAURPJ010000075.1, forward strand.
GGCCAAAACGTTCTCGCCATTCAACTCTTCAACGACACCGTTGGAAGCAGTGACATCCTCATTGATGCCGTTTTGGAAACACCGGAACCTTTCAGCGAGCCCGCTCCCCCAAGCCCCGGCAGGGCCAACAATTCGTCCACCAGCTCTCCGCCTCCAAACATCCGCCAAGTCGAGCACTCCCCCGCGGAACCGGGCTCTTCCGACCCGGTGACCATTAGCGCAAAAGTCACCGACCCCGATGGCGTTGAGAGTGTCGCGTTGGAATACCAAGTTGTTGCCCCGGGATCCTACGTCAGGATTTCAGACCCGGCTTATGAAACATCGTGGACAGGAATCGAAATGACCGCCGCGGAGGATGATGGTTCGATCTATTCCGCCGTGATTCCCGGTCACGCTCATCGTCATCTTGTGCGTTACCGGATCACCGTTACCGACACACTTGGAGCAGGGGTTACCGTGCCTTTTGACGACGATGAACAGCCAAATTTTGCCTACTTCGTCTATGATGGGATTCCGGCATGGACTGGAGCGAGCAATCCGGGAAACACACCTGCGGCAACTTTTAGCCCCGAAGTTCTCGAGAAAATGCCGACGTATCACCTCATCTCAAATCCTACTGATGTCACCAACAGCCAATACAACTCAGGCTCCGACGGTGTTCATATGAAAGGAACCTTGATCTACGATGGCACGGTCTATGATCACATTGAATTCGAAAACCGGGGCGAAGCCTCGACCTATCAAAGCGGCAAGAACAAGTGGCGATTTCATTTTAACACCGCGCGCGAATTTGAAGCCCGTGACAACTGGGGGAACAAGTACGAAAAAGCATGGGACACCATGAACTTCAATGCCTGTGCTTCCCCGTGGGCACCTGTTCACCGGGGGATGGCCGGAGTTGAGGAGGCCATCGCCTTCCGTCTCTATGAGCTAGCCGGAATCGCCAGTCCACGCACCCACCATATACACTTCCGGGTCATCGACAATTCCGCCGAGTCCAGTAACAATCAGTATCAATCCGATCTCTGGGGCCTTTATCTGGTGGTCGAACATCCGGATGGCGCTTTCCTTGACAACCGAAATCTCCCGGATGGAAACACCTACAAGATCGAAGGAGGCAATGGAGATCAAAAGCACCAAGCCAGAGACCAACCCTCAAACAATGCAGACTGGAATGCTTTTCGAGCTGCTTCAAACAGGACTCAAAACGAGGCTTATTGGAGATCAAACATGAACCTCCCCGCTTACTACGCCTTCCGCGCAGGCAACCGTATCACAGGTAATGTCGATGTTCGCGAGGGATTTAACCACTATTTCTACAACAACCCAAAATCCGGCTGGACCGTGGTTCCCTGGGATCTGGATATGATGTTCATCGCCGAAACCCATTGGAGCGGCACGATCCAGCAAAAGGCCTGCCTTAACATCCCCATTCTCGGGATCGAATATCGCAACAAGGCGAGAGAAATGTTCGATCTCCTTTGCTCGGACAGTTCAATCGAGGGAGGTCAAATGGCTCAATTGATCGACGAATACGCCCAATTGGTGAATCCCGTGGATCAGCCCCTGACATGGTCGGATGTTGATGAATACATGTGGAACTACCACCCTCGAACCAGAGGAAATCCCAACGTTCATTCCGGACAAGGGAACCACAAAGGCAACTGGTTCTACTCGCCTTTCACCGACTCCCGGATTGGAGGAAGCTATGTTCGAACCCTGGTCTCCTCCGATCACGAAGGATCCATGCAATATCTCACGAATTACGTGAGCGACACTTTCACCGGCGGCACCTGGATTCCAGGAAATGGTCGCCAGGATGGCTACGGTTATGAATTTCTGAAAAGAGACGCTAACGACCCTGCCATTCCCGACACACCGACGATCACCTATACCGGCGATGCAGAGTTTTCGACGACCGGCTTGAGCTTCGCAAGTTCAGCTTTTTCCGACCCCCAGGGCAACGGGACTTTCTCTGCGATGCAGTGGCGGATTGGTGGGATCGGCATCAATCCAGATCAACCAAATACCTATGAGATCGAAGATAACTGGAGTAGCACGCTGATCTCTCCTTTTCAGGCCGACATCACGCCTCCGGCATTGGCGGTAAGACCGGGCCAAACCTATCGTGCTCGCGTTCGACATCAGGACACCACAGGCCGTTGGAGCCATTGGTCCGAACCGTTCGAGTTCACTGCCGGTCAACCAAACATCGATACCCTCCAACAAAGTCTTGTGATCAGTGAAATCATGTTTAACCCGGATGGCGATGATGCCACCGAGTTCATCGAACTGTTCAACTCGGGAGACACCGACCTCGACCTAACCAACGTTCGCTTCACGAAAGGAATCGACTACGATTTCCCCGAAGGTTTTTTGTTGGCCGCAGAGTCTTACGTCGTGGTGGTAAAGAACGCGGCGGCCTTCCAGGCAAAATATGGCAACGGGATCCCGCTCGCCCCCGGAGAATATGACGCAGACAGCCTCAGCAATGGTGGTGAACTGCTGAAACTCTCACTCGGGACCCTCGCCATTCACGAGTTTGAGTATAATGATGACTACCCTTGGCCCGAATTGGCCGACGGTGAAGGCTACTCTCTGATTCTCTCTCATGTGAGCGATCAATCAACCCTGACCCCGAATGACCCACTCGGTCATGGCCTCGCCTCACAGTGGCGACCAAGTTCGGCCATTGATGGCTCACCCGGCGAAAGCGACCCGACAGAACGACTTGTTGGCGGTCCGAGCATCGATGACGATGGAGATGGACTCGATGCTCTTCTGGAGCATTTCTTCGGCACCAGCGACGACACTCCGTCAGCTCCCTTGTCTGTAAGCGTCTCAGGAGGACAGGCAAGCCTCACCTTCCCAATCAATCCTCTCGCCGACGATGTTTCCCACCTCGTTGAATTCACCAGCGACCTTGAAAACTGGACAATCCTGAGCAACCTCACCGCAAGAACAATCAGCTCCATGACTTACACCACCAACCTTCCCACGCCACAGAGCAAACTCTTCTTCCGCGTTCGGGTGCAACAGGTGGAAGCCATTCCCCGCTAGACTGAAGGAAAAACTCTTCTACCGGTCGGGCTACTCTTCGAGGAGATCCGGCCGGTTTTCTCTTGTCCGTTTTATGGACATCTCCGTTTTCCAGTCCTCGATCTTGGCATGATGGCCGGAGAGCAAAATGTCCGGAACTTTCAGTCCACGAAACTCGATCGGCTTGGTGTAGGCCGGCGCCTCAAGGAGATTAGGATCGGAAAACGATTCATCCACTGCCGAACGGGCATCACCAAGAGCACCGGGCAACAGTCGCACGACGGCATCCGTTACCACGGCTGCCGCAATCGCACCATTGGTCAGGACGTAGTCACCAATCGAAAGCTCCAAATCAACCAGCTCCTCGATAACGCGGTGATCCACCCCCTCATAGTGCCCGCATAAGAAAATCAAATGCTTCTCGCCGGACAGCTCCAGCGCTTTGGCTTGCTTGAAGACCTGTCCTTGCGGCGTCAGCAGAATAACCTGTGTTTCCTCTTTCCTGAGTTCTTCGATCGCTGCGAAAATAGGCTCGGGCTTGAGCAACATCCCCTGCCCGCCACCGCAAAGATAGTCATCGGTCTTGCGATGCTTTCCAGTCGCCCAACCCCGGAGATCGTGGGCCTGAACCTCAACCAATCCCGCCTCGCGGGCCCTCTTCATCATGCTCTCACCGAGCGGTGCCATTGCGATCTCGGGAAAGAGCGTGAGGATATCGATTCGCACAATTACTGGGTGTCCACGTTGAGCCCGGCCCCCACTTTTTCAAGAGCCTCGATTAATTCAGTCGGGTAAAGTCCATCAGGAAGTCTGACGTCTCCCCGGGTGCGAAACAAAAGGTGTCCAGCCACGGGAGCAGACTCAAGACAGGTCTGCAACTCCTCCACATTCACCCGTAACTCGGCCAGAGCCGAAGCAATTCGCTTACCAATTCCCTGCTCAACAAGCCCAGTGACATCCAGCGAAAGGTTTTCCCCTTTTGAATCTTCCGTCTCGGAGTCCCGGGCAACCGTGCTCGCAAGTCCACGCTCACCAAGGGCCGACAAATCCGCTTCAAGAGCATCACGACACTCCACCGGACATTCCACCCGAAGGATCCCGGCAAACTGTCCGGTGAGGTGGGCCATCCTGCTCTCCTGCCAGCTTCCGCCATTTCTGGCAACAGAATCCGCCAACCCGGTCCGCTTCGGACCGAGAACGGTCAAAACAAGTGGAGTCATCATAAATTTTATTCCACGATCACCAGAGTACCAACACTGGCGGCCTGATAAAACCGAACGGCCATTTCCTTGGGCATTCTGACACAACCATGAGAAGCGGCATAACCCGGCAGATGCCCCACGTGCATTCCGACTCCTCCATTAAATCGCATAAAGTAGGGCATGGGCGCATGTTCGAACACCTGTCCTGGCTGGGCGCGATGCAGACGGGTATCGGCATCCTTATTCACGATTTGACCGGTTGCTCGGTCACGAATCACTCCATAGAGTGAAGATTCGTGATCAATATCTTTCTCGGTTACTTTGAAAACTCCCGCCGGAGTGGTGTGCGTCGAACTCCCGGTCGATATCGGTGACATCCCCACCAATTGAATTCCTTTGTAAAAA
>JAURPJ010000004.1 GCA_030835305.1 Verrucomicrobiota bacterium
CGGTCACGAATCACTCCATAGAGTGAAGATTCGTGATCAATATCTTTCTCGGTTACTTTGAAAACTCCCGCCGGAGTGGTGTGCGTCGAACTCCCGGTCGATATCGGTGACATCCCCACCAATTGAATTCCTTTGTAAAAATAGGCTTTCTGCTCGTCCCGATTAATCCGAATCGAGGCGGGTCCATCGACGGCATCACCATCCCAGTATCCCCGCTCATGGGCCATTGGCTGACGTTCACTGGTCGGAGTCGCAGAACGGAAAGCTGTAAGATAACCAGCGCCGGTGCCGACGCCTTCTGAAATCAAAGGGACGCAGGATTGGAAAAGAGTTCCCAGCGGGATAAACAAAAATTTTGTCTTCATGGAATATAAGTTATTCTGGTCTGTTATGGTAATCCCGAAACCCCGAGGCGGTCAAGAGGAGGAATTCCACCGAATAAGAGCCGCGAATGCTCCATCCGTTTGATCCTTGAAAGGCAGCAGCTGCTCGCTCTTTTCAAGTTCTAGTTCGGGGCGATTTTTTACAAAGCGGTTTACTAATTGAATGTTTTCCTCCGGATCGATGGAACAGGTCGAGTAGACAATACGTCCGCCCGGCTTCAAACACTTAACGGCCTGCTCCAAAATCCAGGTCTGAATCTCAACCAGCTTTTCAAGGTCAACCTTCTGAAGCCGCCAGCGCGCATCCACGCGCCGACGCAGCACACCTGTATTCGAGCAAGGGACATCGAGCAGAATAGCATCAAAACCTGCCAGAAATTCCCCAGGGGGATCCTTAGTCCAATCGTGACACGAAACCTCGGCGATCTTCACACCGCAACGTTCCAGGTTTTCGTTGAGACGCGGCAACCGCTTCTCATTGGAATCCATGCAAATCAAACGCCCCTCATTCTCCATAAGACCTGCCAGGTGGATCGCCTTCCCCCCCGGAGCGGCACAGGCATCAAGAACCATTTCTCCGGCCTTTGGAGCCAGCAATTCCGGAGCGTGTGCCGTTGAAGGGTCGGTCACGTAATAGTGACCTTTCTCGACAGCCTCCAACGCACTCTCCGGCTCGGGACTACCTAAAGGAGGCGGATTCAAAAGGTTGGGTCGGAAGTAAGGCTCGGCCGGCAGATTATTCCAATCCATCAACGCCACCGCATTATTATGCCCGAAGAGCTTCTTCCAGCGCTTCCACAACCAGTGGGGGTGTGAAAACTGAATTGGCAGTTCAATGTCCGGTAACTCACGTAGAAGCCTCATTCGACAGTGTGCCGCTTTTCGCAAAACAGCATTGATGAGCCCCTGCACCGGTTTGCGGGCACAGGCTACTGTTTCATAAATGGCAGCATGATCGGGCGTACGCAAAATAAGCAATTGAAAAAAGCCAACCCGCAATACATCCCGCGTTTCAGGATCAAGCTTCCCCTTTCGAAACATCCCGATCCAATGATCGAGCAAACTTCGATTACGAAGAACGCCCAAGAGGATCGTTTTCAAAAATGCGCGATCCGATGACGACAAATGGTTCCGCTCGGCGTGCCTATCAACCAGGGAGTCCGCATAGGCATGCCCCTTCGCCCACGCTCGCAGCGCGGAAACGGCGGCACGACGGACATTTTTATCAGGTTTTGGCATCAGGATATTCTAAGAAATTGCATCGGCGATCTGCAGCCATTCAACATCGAGGGTCACACCTGATGCTGGCATTTCCTTGCCAGCCCGGTGATACCAGTAGGAGGCATTTCCCAGATCACCCTCTTCGCGGTGCAAATAGGCATGAATCCAGGCGCCCTCGGGATCGGGAACATCCTGACAAAGATCATGGGAATCATCCCAGCGCCCGGCCTTGGCCAGCCAAAGAGCTTGTTGGGCCAAAGAGAGCCCGGAAGGTGGATCGGAGTCGGATTGCGCAGAGCTTGCGAGATCAACAGCATTCATGTCGCGACTGTCTTGCCAAATCCGGCAGAGAAAGGAAGCCGGAACTCGGTCAGTTGAGCGAGAATGTGAGCCTGAAGTAGCGCTTTCCCGTCATTGGTGTGATCTCCAGCCCTTCCGCCACTCTTGCAGATTCACCCACTTCCCAACTTTTCAAATCGCTCGAAAACTCAATCCCCAGGCTCGCGTCTCGTCGATACGGGAGTCCATCAAGAAGCAAAAGAAACTTCCCCCCCCTCGCAAGCAATGCGATCACCGGCCGATCACCGGCCAAAACCGGATTCGTTCCAAGAACATATTCCGAGAGCTCGTCAAAACCGTCACCGTCCGAATCACCCAAAAAATCAACCGCACCCCCGAAAAATTCCGCACTCCAGGTGTCGACATTCAACAGATCAAAAATCGTCAATTGCACCGATGAACCACGCCCTGCGAGGAAAGCCGGATTCTCCGGCGGCACCCTAATTAAGACCGTCTCCTCACCTTCGCTCATCAGATCGGAAACCACTTCAATCGGGATTTCCAGCGAAACTTCGCCAGCCGGCAAAACAGCTTCCCGATCAACAAGATAGTCTTCCGAAAAAGTTGCCGTGCCGGAAACCTCCAGGGGAATATTCAGCGATGAAACAAGGGGGAGATTCGTTTCCAAAGCCAAAATTGCAGCGGCATCGGGATTGTTCTCGTTAAGCTCTCCGCCATTATGAGTCAGAAACACCTCGGGACGATGGGCTTCACATTCTTCAAGCAACAATTCCATCCTCACCTCATCGATCCACCACCCTTCACGCGCTGATGATGCGTCGTGAACCACCCGCCATCGGAATTGAATTAACTCCCCCGCCCAAGCCACCGGGAGATCAACCGAAACGCGGGAGGAGGTTTCCAATAGACCCGACCAAGCCTGCCGTCCCGCAATTGCAGACCCAAAGCCTGCACGAATTCCCCGGTTGTATCCCCCCGTCACAACCACATCGGGATCGGTCATGAGATCCGTCCACTCACCACCATCCCGCGAAACCTCCAGCACAGCGCCATCAAAACCAGGCTCAAGGCGGTAGAGATGACGAAAGCTCAAAGTGCCCCCACTCGATGCCAATTCGAAAGCCGGAGATAGAAGAATAGCCTCGCCAACCGATGCCCGCGCCGGAGTGAAAGCCGACTGGAATCTGGCATCCGAACGCGACGATGCCACCGTCCATGCCTCGCCAGATCCCAAGCTCCCGGAATCCCAACCAAAAGGCAAATAATCCAACCTTTCGAAATCAACATCGAAGGCAATCGGCCGGGTCACCACTCCCGCTTCCAACTCCAGGACCTCTCCCAGCAACCGGCCGGATGCACCTGCAATCTCAAGAACGATCACCATGATCTCTCCACAGCTTCCAGTCGTTCCCACCACGACCTCGATGACACCGGATTCACCGGGATCCAAATGCCCGGGTCCCGACTCCGAAAAGACCACCGCGTTATCCACACCCAAAAGGCGCGTTGTAAGAGCACCCGTAGGAAGCTCGCCTTCGTTCGCGATCTCTATCGCAAAGCGAATGGTCTCGCCAGGATCCAATCGAGCATTCTTAACTGATCCGGATTCCTCAAGAACACGATGATTAACCAGACGTAGACGTGGCGCTGGTAGCCTGGCCATCAAATTTGCCCGCAATTCATAGATCTGGGTCGCATTCGCCAAGTCACCATCGACCCGCAGATAGAATATTCCTGTCTTTGGCAGCTCAAATAATTGAATTGTTTCGGGCTCACCAAGCGCGCCCGAAGCAGCCTCGAAAATGACCGTCTCGCCATCATCACCAAGAACCTGAACAGATAGATTATGAACTGCAGCAGTGTCAAATTCGATCCCTTGCGAGCAGCCGCTACTCGTTTCACCCCCCTCAAGATAAGAGCCCTCGCCGGGAATGATTTCGACATTCAAGCGTTGACCAA
>JAURPJ010000076.1 GCA_030835305.1 Verrucomicrobiota bacterium
CTTCCAGCGCGCTCCTCACGCTCATCGCCCTTCCTTTACTTGCTCGGAGAAAAAGAGAGAATCAGAATTTGTGAAGATTAGCTCCCAACTTTTTCTAGTCTCATTGCTTCTAAGTGACCTTTCAGCAGCGGGCCTCTTCCTTTACGAACCCACTCCCTACCTGAGTGAAGAGGATTCCCCCTTCATTGATGGAATCCCCGCGGGCACAATCTACCTCAAAGATTCTAAGAATTAAAAGGTCCTTCAGTTCGGGGCGACCCAACTAAAAGAAGAAGCTCAAGAGTGATTTTTTTGGCGCTTCGATCGATGATGAGCTAACCGAAGGGCATGCCGACCTTTGGAATTTTCATCTCGGGAGCGATTTTGTGGTTTCTGATCACCTTGTTCACTCGCTCCACCAATTCTTCGCAGACGTTTACCGAGACCTGTATTGTGGTGATCGGGCTGATGATCGTTTCGCTGCTTACCAAGTTTTTGCTCGGGGGAGTTTTGGGGATTTTCACCCTCGCGCTCAATGTGGGCGCGCTCTATTTCCTTGTAGATAAGGTTTGTGGGGCGAGTCGTGCCGCTACAATCAGAATTTGTGTGTGGTACTTTGTCCTGAGTTTTTCCATCAATCTGTTTTTTGTCCTTTTGGCAAGTTAGGCCGCTTAGCCTTTCTTCGACTTGGTGATGTGTGGTGGTCGGAGGTAGAAGGCTTCGGCTGGTGACTTTAGGAGATTTTCCTGCTCTTCCAGTGATCTGGCGAGCCAGGATTTTAGAAGGCCCCCGGCGGTCGAATGGCTTTCGAGGCAATCGACGCCCTCAGGAAGGCGATCGGGCGATTCGAAGGTGACTTTAGGACCTTCGCAACGGGCCACTTCCGCGAGAAATTGCTCTTCTTCCAGCAAACGGGGCGGGGTTTGGGCCCGCCCGCATTTTACCGGCATGAGGAAGTAGCTTCCCCGCCGGGCATCTCCCACGGCGTAAACGATCTCATTACCGGAGACCTCGGGGACGCCTTCGAAGGAGCAGAGGCCGGCGACCCGACACCCGTGGACCTGAGCGATGGCTTGAGCTGTCGCGATTCCCACGCGGGCACCGTTGTAAGATCCGGGGCCGGTCCCGATGATGATGGCGGAAAGTCGTTCTCCTTCGGGCAGAGCAGCAAGGAGACCTTGCAGCGGAGCGAAGAGGTCGCATTCCTGGGATCGCTCGCTTGAGAAGGCCCGCTGATCAAAAATCCTGCCATCACAGGCCAAGATGAGCGTGGCATCAGTGACACTTGTTTCGATAGCCAGGATCCATTCCGTGTTCACACGGGGATCTTGAAGAACTAGTTAATTTTCTTAAACTAAAAAACTGAAACATTCTTATCTGGAAACCCTTGCGTGGTGGTGGAGGTGGCATTATTGCTTCGTGTACCAAACTTTCACCAAAAACACTTATTTATGTCTGATTACGCCAAAGGTCTTGAAGGAGTTATTGCCAACGAATCCGCACTCTCAAACGTTGAAGGCCTCGAAGGCCGTCTTTCCTACCTTGGCTACTCGATCGATGAGCTCGTCGAGAATTGCAGCTTTGAGGAGGTCACCTACCTCCTGCATTTTGGAAAGCTCCCAAACGTCAGTGAGTTGGCAACCTTTGAGAAGGAGCTCCGCAGCCATCGCGAGATCCCCCAGGGTGTCATCGACTTTCTGAAAGCCGCTCCCAAGGATGCCAACCCCATGGACATCCTTCGCACCGGCGTCTCCATGCTGGGTCTCTATGATAAGCGGGCCAAAGTGGGTGAGCCTGATCAGGAGGCGAACGCCGCAGTCGCGGTTTCCCTCTGTGCGCAGGCTCCGGTGATCGTGGCCTACTACCATCGCATTCGTCAGGGACTCGAACTCCCTCCTGTGCGTGATAATCTTTCCGAAGCTGGACACTTCCTCTACCTCATCAATGGTGAGGAGCCATCAGAGGCAGCCACCAAGACGCTTGATATCGCCTACATCCTTCACGCTGACCACGGCATGAATGCTTCGACCTTCTCGGCTCGCGTGACCGTCGCGACTCTCTCTGACTTCTACTCTGCCATGACTTCGGCGATTGGAACGCTCAAGGGCCCCCTCCATGGAGGAGCCAATGAGGGCGTGATCAAAATGCTACAGGAGATCGGCAGTCTCGATAAGGTTGATGCCTACGTGGAGGACTGCCTCGTGAACAAGAAGAAGATCATGGGAATTGGTCACCGCGTTTACAAGGTGCTCGATCCGCGTGCTCCCCATCTCCAAAAGATGGCCATCAAACTCACCGAAGAATTGGGCGATTCCAAATGGATCGAGATGTCCGAACGTATCGCCACCATCATGCGCGAGCGCAAGGGGCTGAATGCCAACGTTGATTTCTATTCGGCAACCGTCTATTATTCACTGGGAATTCCAACCGATCTTTTCACACCAATTTTTGCAATTTCCCGCATGGCCGGCTGGACCGCACAGGTGCTCGAGCAGCTAGAAGACAGCCGCCTCTACCGTCCGCTGACCAAGTATGTCGGACCGACCGAGCTTTCCAGGGTCACTCCGATCGAGGAACGCTAGGATCGGGAATCGGTTTCAAAAATTCAAACAAAGAGCCATGGTGAGCAGTGATGTCTCCATAGTTCTTCTGGTTTGCGTAGCTTGTATCGTGGAGCGTATACGGATTTAGGCCAAAGGCCATTGTCTCGCCAACCCGTTGAGGGGTTAGGATCTGCCGCTTTCCGCCTCATCGCCCGGCTTGGTCCGTTGTCACTGACCCCTCTTTTTGAAACGGTGTGGATAGGTCAAAAGGCCGAAAAATGGTGCTGTTGGATATCGAAATTGGGAGATCAATCAGGCCCCCAGTGGTCCAAAGAATCCGATGGGGGATCGTCCGTATTGATCGTGGTTCCTCAAGATCCTCATTCTTCCAACTGAACATCAGCGGTTCCTCTTTAAAGCCAACTGAATGGATGATCTCAAGATCACCATCGCTGTCTGGGTAGAATTCTCTTTCGATTCTGATCCTGTCATCCGACGCTATACCATCGCGTATCAAAAGGGTGGGGTATGGCGAGGGGGCCGGGAAGGACCGTGAGCACGAGGAGGGAGCGATGAGTGCGCTTTTTCATTGAGTCGACATTTGCTGCCAGCACATAACGGTAATCGAAATTCTAAAAAAGCAGCATTCGGTGTTCCTAGTCAGTCTACTGCCCGCTTTTAAGATTGAGCGTCCACGCGCCAACTTCGCCTTCCTTGGTGTATGATTTGTCGGCGACTTTGATCGTTTCCTTCTTGAGAGGGCCGGTGGTTTCGCTGTGCCCCTTGAACTTTGCCTCGTTGTGGTGGAGTGCGATTGATTCGGTGGCGGTGGGGCTTCCGCTGCTAGCCTCGATCCGGAGGAGGGAATCGCCATCTTTTTTGACTTCCGAGAAGATTCGCGTGATGAATTGAACCTTGGGGTTCGCGACCAAGCCAATCGCGGAAGAGTAGGAAAGTTGCTTGATATCGAGTGGATCGGCCGAATACCAGGATACGCTTTCCTTGCTCTCGCCGGCATCGAATTCGATTTGCCGCATGTTGCCAAGGGAAACGGTCGCGGTGGGAGAATCGGCGTGACGCTCGAGGATGATGAGCGTGAGGTCACCTTTTCGGTGGGCGAAGGTGGGAGTCCAGGCTCGTGGAAGGAGTCCGTAGGTGCTTATTTCGAGATTCGGCTTTGTTGGAATATCGGTGATTTTAATTTTCCGAAAATCTGGTTTTTGGCCGCTAATGGAGTAGTAGCGTGCTCCGGCTCTAATCACGCGTCCGTCATCGTTGACTTCCCGTTTCTGATTGATTTTGCCGCCCTCGGCATTCCATTTGATCAGGTCCACTTCACGGATTTGTTTTTTGGCAACGAGACCGGGGAGCTTGTCGATAATTCCGGCAACGGTGTCATAGTCTCCCGCGACTGACTTCTTGATTAGGTAGTCGCTGTATTTGTTGGGCATTTCGAGGAGCCAGGCTTCCTGGGCGGGAAGAACGGCAGCGCTTGCCACCAACGATAACAGCAATCTTGAAACGAATGTTTTCATACTCTTTACAAAGTCATGGAGATCACGGTCTTGTCCAGCGCAAAGGAAGAGGCTATGGCTGGCGGCGCAGATGAGCGAATACCAAGCAACGAGCCGGTTTGACGTCAAAACCTTGAAATTGGGTTCGGCAATGCACATGCGGAACCGGCATCCCATCTTCCTGTTGTTTCGCTATTTCTACCTGATCTTGGTTCCGATCGGCGCCCTGCTGCTTTACCTCGGCGAGCGAACCTTTGGCTTCCTTTGTATCCTCGTCGGCCCCTTGCTTTTTATGAGGAAAACCTTCTGGCAATACCGCCTCATTCACGGCTCCAAGTCTTCTCCCCAGGCCGGTCAAGAGTTGCATTGGACCTTTTCGGAGAAGAAGATCCACCAGGAATCAAAGGGGCATGAAAAGAGCCTGAAGTGGAGTGAATTTGAGGATCGCTATTTGTCGCCCAAGGGGATTCTGCTTTATCTCCAGAAAGACCAGTATTTCATTCTGCCGAAGTCGGCTTTTTCCTCGCAGAGTGATTTTGAGGCCGTGAGCAGGATGTGTGAGACCAAGATTATCGCATTATGAAGAAGGTCGAGATCTATACCGACGGCGGAGCTCGCGGAAATCCAGGTCCGGGAGGGTTCGGGGCGATCGTGATTTTCGGCAGGCACCGCAAGGAGCTTAAAGGAGCCTTTGATCATACCACTAATAATCGCATGGAGCTTATGGCTGCCATCGAGGCTCTTGGTATCCTCAAGGAGCCTTGCGCGATCACTTTGCATTCGGATTCCAAATACCTCGTCGATGCCATGACGAAGGGGTGGTTGACTGGGTGGAAGAAGCGAGGATGGGTCAAGTCGGATAAAAAGTCGGTCCTAAATCGTGACCTTTGGCAGCAGCTCGATCAAGCAACGGGAGATCACAAGATCACCTGGAAATGGGTAAAAGGGCACGCAGGGAACGAACTCAATGAACGCTGTGATGCCCTAGTGCATGAGGCGATTGATGCCGGCGATTTGATCGAAGATTCGGGATACCTTTACCAGCAAACCCGCGAGCGGGGGCTTTTTGAATAGGTCCCGTGGGTCAACTTTGGGGCGACAAGACCCTAAATCAGGGCTAGGCTTAATCCAAGGTGAAAAGAATATTGCTATGGGCACTGGCGGGACTCCCGGCGAGTGGACTGATTTTTCGCGATGGCTTAAGCCCGGCGGCAAATACGCGCACCGCGCCGACCGGTGACTACGCGGGGAGTGGTTGGCACTACCAACTGAGGTATCTCACTTCCCATGCCACCATTATTTCGCCCAAGCACTTCATCACCGCGACTCATCTTGGGACCAATCAGGAGCAAGTGACGCAGCAGGGATTCTTCACCGACGGCGAACTACGAACTTTCGCAGTGAAAGGAACCCCGGTGCAAATTGGGACTTCCGACCTCCGCGTTTTCGAAATTTGGGAAACCTTCGATGACTACGCTTTGCTTTACAAGAAGTCTGACGAAGTGGGCAAAGAAATGGTCGTTCACGGGCGGGGCATCGATCGGGGTGAGGAGGTGGCGGGAAGAGGATGGAAATGGGGGGCATATTCGACTCAGAAATCACGCTGGGGCCGCAACGAGGTAGCCGGTGCATTCCTGTCGTCAAATGATCACGAACTTCTGCATTTCGATTTTTCCGACGTCTTGGGTCAGGATGAGGTGATGGTCTCTCCCCGTGACTCCGGCGGTGGTTGGTTCATCAAAGATGGCTCCATGTGGAAGTTGGCCGCGGTTACCTTTTCGGTTGATGCCTCTTATTCTTCGGCCGTGATTCCCTCGAATCAAAATCGCTTCAACGGAGTACTTTACGATGCCGGGGGCCTTCATTTTGGAAGTGACGATTCGGGCTGGAATCTCATCCCGCTTGTCGGGGAATCCGAGGACCCCTCTGACATCCGTTTCTACCGGCAGACCAATGGTTACGGATCGCGGATCAGTGAGAGCGCCGAGGAAATTCAAACAATTATCGCCCCGGCCATTGCCTGGAAAAATCTAAGTCCGGCCGAGAAGTTTAACGATTGGCTGGAGTCTTTTGGGAGCAATTTACTTTCGGGATTTTCTGATGATCTGGACGGTGACGGGCTTTCTAATCTTGAAGAGTATCTCACCGAGTCCGACCCGAATGATGCGAGCTCGAGTGCCCGGTCAATAGCCGTAGAGTATCTCCAGAATGGCTCCCACCGAATCATGCTGACTGAATCACTGGACCTTGAGGGGAGGCATCTCGCCACGGTGGTGGAGTCGTCGAGCGATTTGAATAGCTGGTTTCCGGTTGAAGATCTTACGCAAGTCTCCAGCGTCCGAAATAATCCAGCGGGCTTGCGGACTTGTATCCTGACTCGAATGCCCGCAGGAAGCGGCCCGCTCTTCTATCGTCTACAAATAAGAATGGCTCCTTCGAACTAATCGAAGGAGCCATTTAGAATTGGTTTGGAACGCGGGAGCGACTAGCGTCGCCGGCTGAGAAGAAGAGCCGTCGCAGAGAGGGCAAGCAGAGTCGAGGAAGGCTCTTGAATCTGTTGCTGTTCCTCGATAATGAATCCGGAAATCCCGATGCGATTGCCTGTGTTGTTATGGCCTGCAATCGGTGCAGTGGAGCCGGTTAGATCGCGAGCTACGATATACATAGTTGATCCGCTCTCCCTTGCGCTGCCACTGGCCGCGATCGATCTTGATCTCGAGAACCACGCGCCCATTCCACTCATCCTTGATGATCTTTTCATGACCTTCGATGACCAGCGAACCAAGGCTCTCTTGCCGTTTCTGACTGATCTAAGCCGCAGACCCCAGGTCCTGATCTTCACCTACCATTCCCACCTTAAGGCATTGGTTGGGCCCAAGGTGACGGTTCACAATCTCATGATGTGAAGTCGCTTCTCACCGGGGATCTCAACAACTATGATTCGATCGAACAGCCTAGGAGTCTCCAGACGGGTTTCCCGAGAGCCCCGATGATCCGATCTCGACCTTTGGCGTTGGATACTGGAGAGTAGCTTTTGAAAGCACCAGTCCGGTGAAATTTCACAAACAATCAGCGAGAAAAAACACAGATGAAATTCAACCCATTGAAAAGAAGCTCCTTCCTGACAGTATCGGTTTCCCTTCTGTCAGTTGCCAATCCAGCCTTTTCCAAGGAAAAACTGAAGGTGTTCATCCTGGCAGGTCAGTCGAATATGGTCGGCCATGCCAGAGCTCACACTATGGCCACACTTTATCATTCAGGCACCACCAAGGACAAGGAACTCATCGAGCTGGTGTTCAAGAAGGGTGGCAATCTCTCCAAAAAAACGCTGGAGGACCAGCTGGACCAAGCGCGGAAACTTGATGAGCTGACCGGTGGAATTTCCAATGACAAGATCAAGGGCATGAGTGCGGGTCCCGAAAAAACCGCTCTGGAAACAGAAGTGAAAAAGCGCAAGGACGCCCATGATGCTTACAAGGCGACGATCGCGGCATCCTCCGTGGTCTCGGATCGGGTCTACATCAATTCAATTGCCGACGGAAACAAAAGGGCCGGCAAGCTTGGAGTCGGTTATGGCGCCGACAAATCAAAGATCGGACCGGAGTATTGCTTCGGGCTTTCGATTGCCGAAAAAATTGATGGTCCCATCCTGCTCATCAAGACCTCGTGGGGTGGTAAATCTCTGAACTATAATTTCCGTCCACCGTCTGCTGGTTCCTACAAATTGAACGAGAAGGAGAAGGCAGGCGGCAAGGCCGATGAGATTCGAAAAAATGCCGGCCTGAATTACCGGATGATGAACGAGTCCATCCGTGCGGTGCTCGGAAACTTAAAGGAGAACCACCCGGCTTACGATGCCGAAGCAGGTTATGAGATCGCCGGATTTGTCTGGTTTCAAGGATACAACGACCAGTTTTCATCTGAGTTTCGGGACAGCTACAAGGACAATATGATCGCCTTCATCAAGGATGTTCGTAAAGAATACAAGGTTCCAAAGATGCCTTTTGTTATCGGCGTTCTGGGAACGGGGATGACAGCGGAGAAGGTGGCTGAAAACCAGGTTTCAGTCGCCCAGCGAGAAGCTGCCAGGGCACCGGAATTTAAAGAAAACGTTTTGTCGGTCGAGAGCTACACCGAGTATTCTCTCTATTCGCACGAGATCTTTAGCAAAGGCTGGCCGAAGCATTACTACGAGTGGGATACCGTCGGGAGTGATCGACCTTACCATTATCTTGGAAGTGGAGCATTTTTCGTTCGGCTAGGAGATTCCTTTGCGAAATCGATGGCCGAACTGATCGAGAAGAAGAAATAAGGTGCGGCGGTACCGGGTCAACGGGGATGGCTTCGCGCTCGTTCACAGTATCGGCGGATTTTTAGTGTTGCAGACTGTTGACCTGCATTTGGAGAACCCACTCGTCGGTAGATTTGCCTCGCCCCGCCATCATTTTTCCTCGAAGTTTCATCATGCCCGAGAAAAAGACTTCCCGTCGTCAATTCCTCAAGACCGCCGCCGGAGCCCCCTTGATTTTCAGTAATCTCCGCGCCGTGCCATCCGCGAACGGAAAGCTTAGCCACGCTGCCGTTGGTGTTGATGGCCAGGGCTGGAGCGATCTCTCCAGCATCGCCTCCCATGCCAACGTCAACGTTACCGCGATCTGCGATGTCGATACCGCACGGATGGCCAGAGCCGTCGCGAAATTCCCTGACGCACGCAGGTATCAGGATTGGCGCGAGATGCTTGAAAAAGAGGGAGACAAGATCGACTCGGTTCAGGTCGCCACCCCCGACAATATGCACGCTCCGGCTTCTATCGCAGCAATGGAGCGTGGCAAGCACGTCTATTGCGAAAAGCCACTCGCCCACGAGGTCGCCGAGACTCGGGCCATGGTCGAAGCCGCCGCAAAATCCGGTGTTGTCACGCAGATGGGCAATCAGATTCAATCGACTATCGAATATCGTTCCGCGGTCGTTCTCATCCAGCAGGGCGTGATCGGTAAGATCAAAGAGGTTCACGCCTGGTCCGGAGCCTCCTTCCCCGGGAAGGGGCGGCCCGCGGGAGCGGATCCCGTGCCCGCGACGCTCGACTGGGACAAGTGGCTCGGTGTTGCCCCCAAGCGCCCCTATAAGAAGGGAATCTATCATCCCTTCCAGTGGCGCTCATGGCAGGATTTTGGCACCGGTCCCCTCGGCGATTTCATGTGTCACATCATGGATTCTCCATTCAAGGCTTTGGAACTGACGGCCCCGACCAGCGTCAAAGCCACCAGTGTTCCCGACGACTGGGCATCGAATGAAGCTGCCTTCACCGAGAACTGGCCCGCGTGGGCAACCTATGAATACCTTTATCCGGGGACAAAGTGGACCGTCGGCAACACTATCAAGACCTTTTGGTATGACGGCGGCAAACAGCCTCCACGCGGAATCTTCGGCTTCAACGACGGCACGCAGAATGCTCCGGGCGGTGGCAGTCTCTTTATCGGCGAGGGCGGTAACCTCTTGCTGCCTCACGTTGGCAGTCCCCGGCTGCTCCTCGATTCCAAGAATAAAGACGTCAAGCTCCCGAAGCTTGAAGCCCGAAATCACTACCACAGTTTCGTCGACGCCTGCCTCGGCCGCGGAGCAACCACCAGCCACTTTGCCTTTGCCGGTCCTCTTACCGAAGCCACCCTCCTTGGCAATATAGCCAACCGTCATCATGGCAAGGAACTCAAGTGGGACCCTTCAGCGTTGAAGATTACCAACAATGCCGCTGCCAACGGGTTGGTAAAACGGGACTGGCGAAGGTTCGCATAAGTCTTGGGTATTCCCAATGTCCTAATTGCGACATCGAGAGCGAAACAATTCCCGGGCTCATGTGCAAATCCTGCCGGGTGGGATGAAGTTGGTGTTCCCGGGCAAGGGAAAATGGCGGTGGAATTGAAAGTGGCGTCCGGAGTTGGCGTAATGAGTAACGGTCCGGAGGACCTTTTACCTTTTAAAATCAGTCATGAAATACCGCTATCTTCGCCCCGCCACGCTTTTTGTTGGTTTTGCAACCCTTCAAGCTCAGGAATCTGTCTCTAACGCCGGTCGTTGGAGTAAAGAGCAGATTCAGAACGAACGCCCGGCGGTTGTCACGCCACCGGGGCACACCACTGATGCCAGGCCTGGTGCAATGCCGTCCGATGCCATCGTCTTCTTCGATGGGAAGGACCTTTCGAAATGGAAGGGCCGGGGGAAAGGGGACGATGATGCCGCGAAGTGGCAGGTTAAGGATGGTTTTATGGAGGTGGTGCGAGGCACCGGAGCGATTCAAACCCGGGATCAGGTCGAAGGGGATTGCCAGTGGCATATCGAGTGGTGCACTCCGGCCGAGGTGAAGGGTAACAGCCAGGGCGGGGCAACAGCGGCGTCTTCATTGGTGGATATCCCGAGGTGCAGGTGCTTGATTCATTTCAAAATGACACCTATCCCGACGGGCAGGCATCTTCTCTCTACAAGAAGAGTGTGACCCTGGTGAATGCGAGCCGTGGACCGGGCAAGTGGCAGACTTACGACATCATTTGCATTCGGGAGAAGAAGGATGCCGCAGGTAAAGTGATGCAACCCGGATCAATCACGGTTTTACACAATGGCATCGTGACCCAGTTTGCGGTGCAGGAAGGCGGTAAGGCGGTGTCGGGTGGACTCTCGCTTCAAGATCACGGCAATCCGGTTCGCTTCCGAAATATCTGGGCGCGGAAGTTGGTGGTGCCACCTGTGAAACCTCCCCGGAAGTAGGGCCTGGAAATGAGGCGGTTTTTAGTCATCGTTCTCTTCCTGGCAACGCGAGGGTTTGCCAAGGAGGAGTTTGAGTCGTTTTTGGACCAGCACTGTATCAGCTGTCATGGCCCCAAAAAGGCGAAGGGTGATTTTCGAATTGATCAACTGTCGCGCGACTTCAAGTCGGGAGCGGACGGGCATCTGTGGGCGGAAATTGTTGAAAAGATCAACTCTGGAGAAATGCCGCCCGAGGAGAAACCCCGGCCGACACTCGAGGAAATTGGAGCGGTTATTGACGAGCTGGATGGCAAGATCCGCGAAGGTCGCTCCGCGCGCATGGCGTCCCGTCCACCGGTGGCCCATTACCGTCTTAGCCGAAAGGAGTATCAAAATACCGTCTACGATTTGTTGGGGGTTCGATATGATCCCAGCGAGCCGGGTCAATTGAATGCCGATTCTCTTTGGCATGGATACGAGCGAATCGGATCGCAGTTGTCGCTGTCGCCCTCTCATGTCGAGCGTTACTACAACGCAGCGGAAACAGTGATCACGCGCGCTTTCCCGTCTCGTGAGGTCGGGGTGAAGAAGGTTCGCAAGACGGCTGCCGATCTGCGTTATGGCGGTGGTGAAAATGCGCAGAAGTATCTCGATCGATTTGGGATTAAGCGTCCCTTGCGGATGTTGATGTTTCCGGGGCGATTGCAGCAGGCCTTCCGCCCGCATTGGTTTGGTGCCACCGGGCCGGAGCACAGTGGATTGTATCGGGCAAGAATGCAGGTGAGCGGCATCCGCCCGCCCGGTGGTCAGATTGCGCACCTGAGAATTGGCAAACGTACGGTGGAGGCCGCCAACGAGGGCTTGGTTGAGTTGGATATTCTGGCGCCCGAAGACGAACCACAGATCGTGGAGTTCGAGGTGTTTTTGGAGATGCCAACGGATCTTGATTTTAATGTTGTGGCGACCCATGACATTGATCGGCGCAAGGGTGGTCATTACCGGAATGCGCTTTCAGTGCCATCCTATATTTTTACGCACAGCAGCGAAACCGCCTTGCTCAATCCGACCGCACCCAAGATGTTTGATGAGAAGGGAAATGGGATTTACTCGATGGTTTTGTTGGATTGGATCGAGTGGGAAGGGCCGATCGTGACGGAGCAAGAGCAAGCGAAGCGGGTTGCCGTATTTCCACCGGATGAGGCATCGCTTGAAGATTTTTTAAAGAAGTTCGCGCAGCGGGCCTGGCGGCGACCGGTGACGGAGGAGCAATTGGGACCTTATTTGAAAGCATTTCAGTCCGAGAGGGCGGCGGGGGAATCGTTGGCTTCGGCTTATCAGGTGGCCCTTTTTGGCATTCTGACTTCGCGGGAGTTTATCTATTTGGTCGAGGGTGATGTTTCACTGCGTGAGAAGTTGACCGATTTTGAATTGGCCTCTCGCTTATCCTATTTTTTATGGAGCTCGATGCCCGACGATGAGCTATTCTCGAAGGCTGCCGCGGGGGATTTAACCGGTCAGGTCGAGCGGATGTTGGATGATGAGAAGATTTCACGTTTTCTTGAAGACTTTCCCCGCCAATGGTTGCAGCTGCATCGAGTGGGAATGTTCCCTCCCGATGAAAAACTCTACCCCGGGTATGATGTTTGGCTGGAGACCAGTATGCGTGAGGAGGTCGTTCGCTACTTTGAAGAAATTTTCAGGAACAATGGCTCGATGGAGGGCTTGATTGATTCAAATTGGACAATGGCAAATCCCAGGCTCTGCGAGTTTTACGGTCTCCCCGAGTCGAAGAAATCAGGATTTCAGAAAGTCTTTTTGAAGCCGGAAGATCATCGCGGCGGGCTCCTCACGATGGGCGCGATTTTGGGGCTGACTTCCGACGGAACGAGGCATCGTCCGGTGCATCGTGGAGTCTGGGTCAGTGACGCGATCCTTGGAAAAACGCCACCACCACCTCCGGCCAATGTGAATGCCATCGAGCCCAATCCTTCGGATGTTCCCAAGGCAACCATCCGCCAAAAGATTGAAGCTCATGCCAGTGACGTGAATTGTGCAGCCTGCCATCGTAGGATCGACCCGCTCGGTTTAGCCTTTGATGAATATGACGCGATTGGTCGTTGGCGGACCCATGAGCGGGTTGAAAAGGGATTTGGCGAAGATCCCCCCGTAAACCCGGGCGGGGTAATGCCGGACGGACGGGCTTTTGAGGGAGCGGCGCAATTCAAAAAACTCCTTCTCGATGATCGAGACCAATTTCTGCAGGCTTTTGTTGAGCACTTATGCACTTATGCCCTGCGTCGTGTCTTAACAGTCGATGATCGCGACGATGTTCGTGCGATCGTCGCTGAAGCCAAAAGAAACCAGTATCAATTAAAAAGTGTTGTTCGTGCGGTGGCTCTTTCAGACCTGATACGAAAACGCTAAATCCAAACCCAAAAAGCTCATGAGCAATATCCAAACCCAATCTTGGCTTATCAATCGCCGCCATGTCTTGCGGGGACTTGGTAGCTTTGTTGCCCTTCCTATGCTTGACTGTATGAGGCCGCTACGGGCTGCTGAAATAAACGGGTCTAAAGCCCGGCGGAGTGTTTTTGTCTACATTCCCAACGGGGTGAACACCTTGGACTATCAGATCACGAAGGCGGGCGAAGGCTTTGCGTTTTCCCGTTCTCTCAAACCACTCGAGAGGTTGCGCAACGTAGTCACTCCGATCAGCGGGCTCCATCATCCCGGCGGGCTTGGACATCATCACAATTGCGAAAAAATCTGGCTGACCGGGGGCAAGCTTGGCCCAACGGACCGAAACACTGTCTCGGTGGATCAGATGATGGCAGAGGTAACTTCAAAGCAGACGCGCTTTCATTCTTTGGAAGCCTCGGTCGACACAGATTCTCTTTCTTGGACGGCCGATGGAATCCGACTCCCGGCAATGAACCGATGTCGTGAGATTTTTTCTCATCTTTTCGAAGTTCCCAAGGATGGAGTGGAGGCCCGCCGCCGTGCCCTGCGGAGGAAAGGAAGCGTGCTCGATGCCAATCTCGATGAAGTGCACCGCCTTGAGAAAAAAATTGGGGCCGATGACAAGGGTCGATTAGATCAGTATTTGACGTCGGTTCGTGAAACGGAAATCAGGACCCACCGTGCGGATGAATGGTTGGATATTCCGAGGCCCAGGATTTCCGACGAGGATCGCAAGCGCGCCAACCGCGATGTGGCGAAGACCGAGGCGGGCGAGTACTTTCGCACGATGTATGATTTGATCTTGCTCGCTTTTCAAACCGATGCAACGCGGGTGGCAACTTTCTGCAGTGGTTCCGAAGGGCAAGGGTTGCCGATCCCCGAGCTGGGAATTTCACAATCCAGACATCAATTGAGCCACCACAATGGGGATCCGGGCCACATGGAAGCGCTCACCATGAGTGATACCTTTGGGGTCGAGCAATTCGCTTACTTCATCAAACGACTGGGCGACACCAAGGATCCTGACGGGCAACCCTTGCTTGATACCACGATGGCACTTTTTGGCAGCGGTATGTCTTATGGACATAGCCATGGGAATGCCAATTTGCCACTGGTGCTCGCGGGTGGGAGCAAGCTGGGGATCAAACATGGTCGCCATCTCGATTTGAATCAGGGGCACTTTAAAGGGTATCAGCTTGAAGATCCCGGAAATCATTACCGTCTCTGCAGTCGTCCTGCCAATTCGGAGGCCCACATGAGTAATTTACTTCTCTCGATGGCTCAGAAAATGGGAGTGGAGACAGAGCGTTTTGGCGACAGTAGGAAGGTTCTCGGTTTGGGATGATCCAATACCTTACTTGTTTGTTCACTCTGATCCTGGGCCTTGTCGCCCAAGGTGAGTCCGTCTTTCCATCGCTCGAAAAAGCAAAATCTTACAGCGGAGAGTTGGTTTTTGTGGATCACGTGAATCGGCGGGGGAGTATGCGGCTTCAGGTTGAAGATCATTATCAGGAGGGCAAGCTGCATCATTTTGCGATGCTTCCCCATGGCGTGATTCGTTATCGTGGAGCTCCGGCGGCTTTGAAGGATATTCCGCTTGGAACGGTTTTGCATGGTCGTTTTCACCTGCCACCTGACCCTAGCATTTCAGTCGTGCCGGTGGTGAATATCAAGCGTAGGGATGTCACTCGGCCTCCTGAGAATCACGCTGTTTTGTTGGAAGATGATATGAGCCTTCGCTTGCGCGAAGGCCAGTCGTGGAGGCTCGGTGGGGTTGAGCTCGAGGGGACGAAAGGAACAGTCACGGTGAGCTTGGGGAAAGAGATTCAGAAAATGACAATTGATGATTCCACGCGGATTTGGCGAGGGAGGGAATTGCTGGGAATTGATGATCTGGTTGCTGATGGAATTTGGCCCAAAGAGAGTCCAGGTCTTTCCGTTCAACTGGGGCTGACCTGGCATCCACGATATTTGTATGAGCAGTTTCATCTCTCTGATATTTGGTTGGACAAAGCGGCGGTTGATTCCGCGGCCAGACGTCAAGGGGGTGTTCATCGACGCCACCTCAAGTTGCGCTGGATGCCGGCACGGGTTGATTCGGTGGAGCATGGCGGGTTTGGACAGGCGACTGTCACTGCGACTCTTTTCGGTGGCATGGACGAGTCACTTTACGAGGACTTTAAGGAGGGGGTCGGTGCGCAAATGGCGGCGGCGGAAAGCACACTCAGAACGTGGTGGCCCGACCATGACGGCATGGACGGGAAGATCGTTGCAGTCGGAAGATCAGAGTCGCCCGTGCCTTTTGGTAGCAGTGGAATTCAAATTAAATTCGATGTGGAGTTGGTTCTTGAAGGATTCCGCCCGGGCCGAATTGTTAAGATCCGCCCGTATGCGTGGCCAAAAGTGAAGCCTCCCTATGAAGAGCTGATTAAAGGCCCGGAAGATCGATGGCCTGGCCTTGAAATTTTCAAATGATCTTATGGCTTGGGAGTAGAAGTCAGAATTTTCAGCTGGATTTTATTAATGAGGTTGGCGCACTGAAGGAGGAAGACCGCAAAGGCTTGGTCGCTGCGGAGTTCGTTGTGGGTGAACTTGGTGAGGGCCTGCAGTTTGATCTCCGGCACGCGGTCGAGGAATTGATGAAGTTCATCGTGATCATTGCAATGCATTTGGGCGGGAGGTTTGTC
>JAURPJ010000005.1 GCA_030835305.1 Verrucomicrobiota bacterium
ATTCTCGCCATACCCGCCGCCAAGCGCGACGCAGCGGCCAGGGCGGCCCTCTTCGCTCACTACGTCAAAGTCAACCCGGCCGCGCTGCGATCGCGTGAAAAGATCGCCGCCTTGAAGAAGCAGATCGCCGCTCTCAAGCCCGGCACCACCGTGCCCATCATGCGCGAGCTGCCCAAGGCCAAGCATCGCAAGACCCACATCCAGCTCCGGGGAAGCTATCTCAGCCTCGGCGAGGAGGTGGGCCCGGGGGTTCCCAAGGTCTTCGGTTCGCTTCCCGAAGGCGAGAATTCCGACCGCCTCGCCATGGCCAGGTGGTTGGTGGATCGCGAAAATCCACTCACCGCCCGGGTCGTTGCTAACCGTTTTTGGGAGAACCTTTTCGGCGTGGGTATCGTCCTCACCAGCGAGGAATTCGGATCGCAGGGAGAGCGCCCATCCCATCCCGAACTCCTCGATTGGCTTGCCGTCGAATTCATGGACAAAGGATGGGACGTCAAAAAATTTCTGCGCCTCCTCGTGAGTTCTTCCGCCTATCGCCAGAACTCCCACGTCACCGACGACATGGCCGCCCGTGATCCCGACAACCGGCTCGTGGCACGCGGTCCCCGTGTCCGTCTCTCTGCCGAAATGATCCGTGACCAGGCTCTCGCGGTTGCGGGATTGCTGAGCTCCAAAATGTATGGTGCTCCCGTCCGTCCGCCACAGCCCAACCTCGGTTTGCGGGCCGCCTTTGGTGGTGGCACCGATTGGCAAACGAGTTCGGGCGAGGACAAATTCCGACGCGGCCTTTACACCAGCTGGCGTCGCTCCAGTCCCTATCCCTCCATGGCCACCTTCGGCGCGCCCAATCGTGAGGTCTGCACCGTCCGACGCGGCACCACCAACACGCCGCTGCAGGCGCTCGTGATCTTGAATGATCCTGTTTACATCGAAGCCGCCCAGGCCCTCGCACGTCGCATGGCCGCGCACCAGGGTTCCATCGCCGATAGGATCGGCCTTGGTTTCCGGCTCACGCTGGCACGGTCTCCCAAAGAGGTTGAGTCCGCCCGGCTTATCGCCTTGTACGATTCCACTCGTACCAAATACGCTGCCGATAAAAAACTCGCCAAAGAAATGGCCACCAATCCCATCGGTCCCATTCCCGGGGGCGGCGATGTTGTCGAACTCGCAACTCTCACCGTCGTGGCCAACATCCTTCTCAATCTCGATGAGACTCTGATGAAGCGCTAGAATCCCCGATCATTTTTTCCATGAATCCACAGCTCGAAAGCCTTCAATACAAAACGCGGCGGCACTTTTTCAAACAATGCTCGATGGGGCTCGGCGGGGTCGCTCTCAGCGAGATGCTCGCGACCGATGCCATGGGGCTGGAAGCTCCCGACAATCCGCTTCTGCCAAAGCTCCCGCACTTCGCGCCCAAGGCCAAGCGGGTCATCTACCTTCACCTCACCGGCTCGCCGCCGCATCTCGACATGTGGGACCACAAGCCCGAACTCGTGAAGCGCGATGGTCAGGAATGCCCGGACGAATATATCAAGGGCAAGAAGTTCGCCTTCACCTCCGGCACGCCCAAGCTCATGGGCAGTCCTCGCACCTTCAAGCAATACGGCAAGAACGGCCTCTGGATGTCCGATGCCATCCCGCACCTTCACGGCGTGGCCGATGATCTCTGTATCATCAACTCGATGAGCACCGATCACTTCAACCACGCGCCCGCCGAGCTCTTCGTTCACACCGGTTTCCAGCAACCGGGCCGTCCCACCTTCGGCGCGTGGACCACTTACGGGCTGGGGTCCGAAAACCAAAACCTTCCCGGTTACGTCGTTCTCATTTCCAGCGGAGTGCAACCGAACGGCGGCAAGAGTTCCTTCGGCTCCGGATTCATTCCGTCCGTTTACCAGGGCGTGCAGTGCCGCTCGAAAGGGGACCCCGTTCTCTACGTCACTGACCCACCGGGGATGGACCGCAGTTTGCGTCGTTCAAGTCTCGATGCCCTCCGCGATCTCAACGAGGCCGCTTCCAGGGACTTCGCCCATCCCGAGACCCTCACCCGCATGGCGCAATACGAGCTCGCCTTCCGCATGCAAATGTCGGTTCCCGAGGTCATGGATATTTCCAGGGAGTCCAAGAAAACCCTCGAGAGTTACGGTGCCCAACCCGGAGCCTCCAGCTTCGCCAACAACTGCCTCCTCGCCCGACGTCTCGCCGAAGATGGCGTGCGTTTCGTCCAGCTTTTCGATTGGGGCTGGGACTTCCACGGGACGAATCCTGCCGAAGACATCCGTGATGGTCTCACCAAGAAATGTTCGACCATGGACAAGCCTGTTGCAGCCTTGATCAATGATCTCAAGGAGCGCGGTCTTTTCGAAGACACCCTCATCATCCTCGGTGGGGAATTCGGGCGCACTCCGTTCCGCGAAGGACGGACCGCTAAGGGGAAAGTGCTTGGCCGCGACCACTTCCCGGATTGCTACACCATGGTCATGGCGGGTGGGGGAGTGAAAGGCGGATACACCCACGGCGCCTCCGATGATCTCGGCTTCTCCGTCGCCCGCGATAAGGTCCACGTTCATGATCTCCAGGCGACCTGGATGCACCTCATCGGTTTCGATCACGAAAAACTCACTTACCGTTTCCAGGGCCGCGACTACCGCCTCACCGACGTCCACGGCAAGGTAGTCAAAGACCTTCTTGCCTAAGAAGGAGCGCGGACGTTCCCTTCCGTATTCCCCCGCAACCAAGTCTTCCTTGCCATCAATTTCCGCCCGGCTAGTCTGTTCGTGATGAAAAAACCAATCTTTTGGATGGTCGCGGCTCTCGCGCCCATCCTCCTGATCAATCCCGTCTCCGCAGACGAGCCTCAGGCTCCTGTGGTGAAAGCCGCCGCCGAGGCCAAGTTGCCCCAGCTGACCTATTACTATTTCGATGGATGACCGCTTTGTGCAAAAATTTCGGTCATCGTGAATGATCTCAAAAAAACAAAGGGAAAAGAAATCATCTTCAAAAACGTCCTCGTCGGAACCGGCAAGAGCAAAGAAGAAATCAAAAAGGCCAAGCTCAAGGGCCACGGTATCATCGCCAAAGACAAGGACGGTAAAATCGTCGATACCGTCGAAGGCCACTCTTATGGCAAAAAGGAGGTCGAAGCCGTTGTCGCCAAGCTTATCACCAAAAAGTAGTCCATCTCCTGAACCTCATTTTTCACGAAACACCGTGAGTCCGCTCACGGTGTTTTTTTGTGCACCTACGATTGAACCGGATAGGGGGGATGGGAATTTTTGACCTAATTTGCAGGATTGGTTCTTCTATCATTTGGATACTTTGTTAGAAATTTTTTGGGACCTGAGTTTCGATTTTCATCGAGCGGCGGTTTGCTCTTTTGATTGATCAGCCCTCTGAATGATCCCATCGCTACGTAGATTTCCAGTCCCCATATGCCCGCCAAAAAGAAAATCGCTGCCAAGAAGGCAGACCCCACCAAATCTTTCGAGGAAACCCTCTGGGGCACCGCCAACAAGCAGCGCGGCTCCGTCGAGTCCTCGGACTGGCGCGGAGCGACAGAGAGAACCCGCCAGGGTTGCCCGAAGGGTGAGCGCAGGGGCGCTCATCAATTCTACACCATGCAGAATGTCTTCTACTTGCCCGAGACCTCTGGCTGGTCCTACATCCAGCAGCAGGCTAAGCAGGGCTACCTTTGCGTCATGAGTACCTTCAATTTTAAACGACCATTCGCCTATGCCTAATCAGGAGCCGAAAGAAGAAGCTGAAGAGTCCTCGACTGCAAGACAGGATGATTCGGCAGCTGGCGGACATTCAAGGGAACACGCCGAGCAATTCACGAGCGAGTGGTTCGCGGGTATTGGGGCGGGGATGAAAGGGGTGTCGCGGAAGCTTTTGGATCACGTTCCTCCCGAGATTCGCGAGAAGGTGGCGGAGAGGGCCCGGTCACACGGACCGGGTTCGGCGGCGACGGTCGTGGAAGGAGCGGCCTTGAAGGCGAGGGGCTTTAAAACAAAGCTGGCTCTGAAGACTTTGGCAAAAGTGCTCCGGATGCTGGATTCGAAAAGTTCCTGAGAATGGGAAAGGATCAGTCCGGGGCAGATCTTCACAAGGGATTCCCAGTCCGGTCGTGGAATTTCCGAACGGATGGAAAGCAGGGCTGAAGTGAGTTTTTGATCTGAGGGCTTCGCGATTTCGGATCCCTTGTGACGAGCCATCTTCCGGGGCGCTCGGAAAGCGGACTGGCACAGGCCACCTGAATTGACTTTGTCCATTCCTGAACTTGCAAGCTCGAGCTTTTCCATCTGAGCTCCCCGGAATGGCATCTTCAGAAACAACAACACATGTGGAGGAACGGAAACCCTGGCATAGGAGGCTCATGTATTGGGCGGGTATGGCCTGTTTCTTGCAATTCGTGGTTTTCGGATTGGTTGGAGTCATCCGTGGGTATTCGGTGCAAAGTTTTGCTCCGATCTGGATTGCCCTGATCGGGGTGGTTCTTCTGATGCCCTTTGGTGCCCGGGATAAGTGGGCGGGTTCCTTATTCTCGCTGTGTTTGCTCTTCTTTGGGCTGGGGTCGATTCCCCAGGGCGAAAACCAGAAGGAAGGGGAAAAGCTTTACGAGGCCGAGCAGTACGAAGAGGCTATCACCCGATTTCGTCAGGAAATCGATACCTGGTATCTTCGTCTGAGGTTCAACCCTCACGAGGGACAGAGTCTTTTTAAAATCGCCGAGTGCCAGGCTCAACTCGGTCGGTTCGAAGAGGCCCGGAAGAGTTATCGCGAGATCGAGGAAAACTTCCGGGGATTTCGCAAAGACCGTGCCCGGGAAGCCGGTCAAACCCTGGAAACCAAGCTTATCGAAATCGAGGGTTTTGAAAAGGCCTTCGCCGAAGCGCCCGACGATCAAGCCCGGGCCATGATCCACTTTGACCTCGCTCTGGCCTACCGGGTGGTGATCTGCACCGCAAAAGCGATCGATCACTATGAATCCATCGCAAAGCTGGATGCCCCCGAACCGCTGAAGAAATCGGCGAAGAAATTCGCGGACAAGTTAAGCCAGGCAAGTGAGCCCTTCCCCAATTAATCCATTTCTTCTTCGACGAAGTCCATCACGAGTTCGATGAGGTCTTCCATGCCTTCGACAAGTTCTTCTTCGATGTTGGCGAGGTAGTCGGCTTCGGTGCCGGTGTAGTCATTCCGGTCCTCGGGGCGGGTCTCGCACCAACGGCTGGCATTCAGGGGGTCGACGAGGCTGGTGGCACCGATGAGTTCGAAAGAGTTGATGATGCGCTGATGGTTCATGCCGCTCTGCCAGAATTCGTGCAGGCAGTCATTGCTTTGGAGGATGGGGATGGTCTCGTAGATGTCCATGAGGGCGCGTTCCTCGCGAGTGAGGTCACGTTCGGTCGAATCGGTTTCAAGTTGATCAATGAGAACTTCAACTTCGTCCGGCCATTCAAAGGGTCCCTGTGTTAGCATCGCGGGAGGTGATAGAACAGGCTACCCAGTCTTGCAAAGTGATTTTGGAGAGTTTTTGGAGCGTCATTTCCGGATTCTTCCGAGGGCCGTGGAGACGGAGGGATCGAGGGAATGATCTTTACAGGGAGCAGGCTGCTGCGAGGATCCCCCGCGAATGTTTAAACGACGATCATGAATACCTCCAATACCGCCCCGGAAACCCATCCCATTCCCCAGGAAGCCTTTGACTGGTATGATGAATATGCCCACGGAATCATCGATCGTCGTACTTTTCTGGGGCGGCTTGGAACAATTACGACTGCGACTTTGACGATGGGGACCTTGCTGGCGGTTCTGACCCCGGACTATGTGGCGGCCGAGCAGGTGAACTTTAATGATCCGGAGATCAAGGCAACCTACGAGGCCTTCCCTTCGCCCCGGGGGCACGGGGAAGGTCGCGGGTATTTGGTGGTGCCAACTGCGCTGAAGGGGACCGCTCCGGTGGTGTTGGTGGTGCATGAAAACCGGGGGCTGAATCCTTACATCAAGGATGTGGCCCGCCGCGCGGCAAAGGCGGGGTTTGTGGCGTTCGCGCCGGACGGACTTCATCCAGTGGGCGGCTATCCGGGAAATGACGATGAAGGCCGGGCGATGCAACGCAAGATGGACCGGGCGAAGCTGGAGCAGGACTTCATTGCGGCGGCCCGGTTCTTGAAGAGGCACAAGCTGGGTAGCGGAAAACTTGGCGCGGTAGGGTTTTGTTTTGGCGGTTACGTTGTGAATATGTTGGCGGCGGCCATTCCCAATGAACTGAATGCCGGAGTCCCGTTTTATGGCACGCCGGCCGCGGAGGAGATCCGGAAGAATATCAAGGCCCCCATGCTGATTCAGCTGGCGGAGCTGGACAAGCGGGTGAATGCATCTTGGCTCGGGTATGAGAAGGATCTCAAGGAGGCGGGCGTGGATTATACCATGCATATGTATCCCAAGGCCAATCACGGCTTCCACAATGATTCAACCGGCCGCTACGACGAGGAACAGGCCGGGCTCGCGTGGAAGCGGACGGTGGATTTCTTCAAGAAGCATCTGGCGTGACCTCGACTCCTTCCGATGCGGTGACCCGGGAGTAGAGTTCGCTCAGGCGGGTGGTTACGGGGCCGGGTTTCGCGTTGTTGAAAATGGTGCTGTCGATCCGGACGGCGGGGACGATCTCGCCCATCGTGCCGGTGCAGAAGACTTCATCCGCTTGATGGATTTCTTCCTCGGGGATGTCTCGTACTTCCATGGGGATTCCTTCTTGTCTGCACAGGTCCAGGACGGTCATGCGGGTGATTCCTTCGGGGCAGGCCCTAGTGGTGGGCGTTTCGACGGTGCCGTTGCGAACGAGGAAGACGTGGGTGGCGTTGGTCTCGGCGAGGTTGCCCTCGGTGTCGAGCATGAGGGCGTCATCGGCTCCGGCGGCGGTCGCTTCCATCTTGGCGAGGATGGAGGTGAGTTGATTGCAGCTGTGGATGTGCTGGTTGAGGACGTTGGCGAAGGGGCGCCGGGTGGTCGAGGTGTGGAGGATGAGGCCCGACTTGTCGTAGACGGGAGCCTTGTGCTCGGCGAGGATGAAGAAAGAACAGCCGTTGGTGTTGACACGCGGATCGAGTCCGGAGGTGTATTTGACGCCTCGCGAGACGGTGAGGCGAACGTGGACCGAGTCGGTCATTCCGTTCGCGGCGAGGGTGCGCTTGAGCTCTTCGAGCAAGCGCCCGTCGGTGGGCATGCCCTGGTATTTCAAGAGGTCCGCGCTGCGACGTAGGCGATCGAGGTGTTCCCGGAGTTTGAAGATGCGGCCATCGTAAAGTCGCAGGCCTTCCCAGACGGCATCGCCGTTCTGGACGGAGGAGTCGAAGGGGCTGACGCCGGCTTCGTAACGATGAACGAGCCTGCCGTTGATGTTAACGATCAAGTTGGCGTTGGCGGGGTTGTATTCCTGGAGCATGGCTCAGTCTTTCCAGTCGAGCCCCTCGTAAAGTGGAGAGATGATTTCGTGACCGGTCGCAGTGACGAGGATCATGTCTTCGACCCTGCATCCGCCGAGGGTGGAGGAGTAGAGACCAGGTTCGACGGTGAAGAGTTCGTTCTCGAAAATCTCGCCTCCGCCGTGGTCGAGGAGAATGGGCTCGTGGACTTCGAGGCCGATGCCGTGGCCGGTGCCGTGGCTCATGAAGGGGAGGCGTTGATCGTGTTCGGCATTGCCGCGGACCAGGGTGAAACCTTGTGCTTTGAGGACGTCGGTGGTGGCAAGATGAACGGCTTCGCCGGTGGTTCCGGGTTTGAGGGCCGAACATCCGGCGGCCTTGGCTTCGCAAACGGCGGCATGAACTTTAAGCGCTTCCGCGGATGGAGTGCCATGGACGACGGTGCGGGTCATGTCTCCATTGTAACGGGTGCCGTTGTCCATGGGGAAGATGTCGATAATGGTTGGGATTTCGGTTCTGAGCGGACCGGTGCCGTAGTGATGACAATCGGCGACGTGGGGGGAGGTCGCCACGATCGAGCCGTGAGAGTTTGAAAAATTGCGCTCGAGGAGGAAGGACGTGATCATGGCGCGAACGCGCTCGGAGGTGAGGACGGCTCCATCGTGTTGAAGGAGGCCTTCTTTGTCCGCCGTGGCACGGGCGATGGTTTGGCAGGCGTAAGTCATGGCCTCACCGGTGACTTTTTGGGCAAGGCGAAGATTTTCGATTTCCCGGGCGTCTTTGATGCGACGTTCAAGAACGCCAAAATCGGGGGAGTAGTTGATGGAAATGCCGGCTTCTTGAATGAAGTGTGCGTAAAGGTATGGGAGCGACCGGTCGACGGTGATGGTGGATTCGCCGGCCTGACGCAGACACTCTGCGGTGGCTTGGGCGAGGGCGGTGTCACGGTCGCCGGAGAGTCCGCCTTCCGGAGTGAAGTCTGCGGCGCAGGCGATCTTGTCCGCCCGGACAGTCTTGCGGGCACGGTCCATCTCGATGTCGCGAACAAGAAAAGTTGAGGTGCCGTCGGCGAAGTCGATGGCGACCGAGGAGTCACCTACGAGGAAGCGGCAGCGATGGAAAAGAGTGGCGTTGGTGGAAGAGTGGCCGGCGAGAACAGTGGTGCGGGTTGATGACATTGGATTTGAAGTTGGGTTTTGGGCCCGGGCCCGGAGTCAAGTCCAGGCTCTGTCGTTTTACCCGGCGCACGAGGGGCAGCATCCGAAAAACTCGAGTTCGTGGTAGAGGCCAACAAATCCGGTTTCCCGGCGGATCTCCTCTTCCAGCTTGTGGACGGGGCAGGGGGCCTCGATGGCTTCGATGCTGCCGCAGTCGGTGCAGATGAGGTAGTCGCGGTGGACGCCAGGAACGAGGAGGGTGAAATAAGCGGCTCGTTCATGAAAGCCAAGGCGTCTGACCATGCCTTTGTCGCTGAGGCGTTGGAGAAGGCGGAAGACGGTGGCTTTATCGCACTGTTCGGCGAGGTGACCGCAGGAAGTGAGCTCGGACAAAGTCATGGGCCGGTTGTGTTCGGCGAGGCAGGTGAGGATGGCTTCTAGAGCCTTGGTGCGGCGAAGGCCGGAGTTCTTGGCTTTTTCGAGGAGGTCTTTGTGAAGGGACATTAATTCGGAGGGATTAGTGGGCGGTGAACAGGGAGCAGTTCCAGAGAGCGGGCGATCAGAGGAGGGATTGTTGGCCGGAGTTGTCGGGTGGGAGGTCTGCTCCGATCTTGGTGTAGGCGGCGGGCATGGCGACGCGGCCTCTGGGCGTCCGTTTGACGAAGCCTTGCATGATGAGGAAGGGTTCATGAACTTCTTCGAGAGTAGAGGCGTCTTCGCCGATGGCGACGGCGAGGGAGGAGAGACCGACGGGGCCACCGGTGAACTTGTAAACCATGGCCTCGAGGATGCGCTTGTCCATCTCGTCGAGACCGTCTTCGTCAATCTCGATCATTTCGAGGGCAGCCTGGGCGGTGGGTCCGGTGATGGTGCCATCGGATTTGACCTGGACATAATCGCGGGTCCAGCGGAGGAGGTTGTTGGCGATCCGTGGAGTGCCGCGGGAACGTGAGGCGATGGTGAGGGCTCCGTCTTCGCTGATTTGGAGCCCGAGGATGTTGGCGGAGCGTTGGATGATGACGGCAAGTTGCTCGTGGGTGTAGTAGTCGAGCCGGTTGATTAGGCCGAAGCGGGAGCGCAGCGGGGAAGTGAGCATGCCGGAGCGGGTGGTGGCTCCGACGAGGGTGAATTTGGGAAGCTGCAGCTGGATGGAGCGGGCGGAGGGGCCGGAGTCGATGATGATATCGAGCCGGAAGTCTTCCATGGCGGGGTAGAGGTATTCCTCGATGGCGGGGTGGAGGCGGTGGATCTCGTCGATGAAGAGGATGTCGCCCCGTTGGAGGTTAGTGAGGATTCCGGCGAGGTCGCCTGCTTTCTCGATTTGGGGACCGGAGGTGGTGTGGAGAGTGGTGCCGACGGCAGTGGCGACGATGTTGGCGAGAGTGGTTTTTCCCAGACCGGGAGGGCCGGAGAGGAGGACGTGTTCGAGAACGTCACTGCGGCCCTTGGCGGCGGCGACCATAAGCATGAGCCGTTCGGTGACCTTACCCTGTCCGTGGAAGTCCTCGAAGCCGGGAGGCCGCAGGGTCAGATCTTCCGGAGTCTCGGGGGTGTTGACTGCTTCTTGAAAGTAGGACTCCGACATGTAAATCTGCGTTGCGGCAGTGAAGCACGGCAGGGGTTTACTTGCACACGAAATTTTGTGAGGAATGGGCTTTACAGGTGGGGATTGGCGAGTAGTCTCCCGCCCTCAAGTTCTGGTCCTATGAAAGTTCTTTCTTCCCTCGCCTCCGCCAAACGCCGCCACGCTGACTGCCAAGTCGTCAAACGTAAGGGTACCCTTTACGTGATCAATAAGACGAATCCTCGCTTCAAAGCGCGTCAGGGATCGACCAAGGGCACCAAAATGTCCAAGAAAGGGGTGAACTAAGTTCCCTTCCGACTATATAATTTTAATGAGCGGTTCTC
This sequence comes from Verrucomicrobiota bacterium, assembly GCA_030835305.1. GTDB lineage: Bacteria > Verrucomicrobiota > Verrucomicrobiia > Verrucomicrobiales > Akkermansiaceae > SW10. The sequence goes on from JAURPJ010000005.1 coordinate 10,493, forward strand.
TTCGGAGAGCCGCTTTTTTGTGGAGGATTCCGCAAGCAGGAGCTCTCGGCTACTTTGCAAGTTGGTCGAGGACCCAGCCGGCGAGGAGGTTGCCGAAGGTGGCGGTGAGGTGGGTGGCGGCACCGTAGCCGGAGTCACATTTGATGCCGCCGGGCATTTCTTCTGGGCGTTCGGTGGTTGTTTCTCCGTCGCAGGTGGGGAATTTGGGCTGTTCGGGCGAGAAAACGGCGGGAATTTTAAACTTGGGGGCTTTTTTTCCGGCTTTTGGGAAGCGGTATTCGGACCGGAGTCGCTTGCGGGCGGAGAGGAGAAGCGCGTCGCCGAAGGTGCGGGAGAGGTCGTCGAGGCGGATTTGGGAGGCGTCGATCCGTCCTCCGGCCCCGCCGCTGGCAATGACGGGGATGTCATGGTCACGGCAGGAGGCGAGGAGGTGGCATTTTGCACAGACGGAGTCGATGGCATCGACGACGGCATCGGGTGCGGCGGAAAGGAGTGCGGCGGAGTTTTTCTCGGAGTAGAAGGTCTGCTCGACGGTGCAGCGGGCGTCGGGATTGATTTGGAGGACGCGTTTGGCGAGAACGACGGCTTTGGATTGGCCTATGGTTTCGGTGGTTGCGTGGATTTGACGGTTGGTGTTGGTGAGACAGATATCGTCGAGGTCCACGAGGGTAAATTGGCCGATGCCGGAGCGGGCTAGGGCTTCAACGGTCCAAGAGCCGACTCCACCGAGTCCGATCACCATGACGTGAGCCCCGGAGAATCGCTCGAGAGAAGCGATGCCGTAAAGCCGTGCGATGCCTCCAAATCGATTGAGATAGTCTTCGGTCACGGGTCGATTCTCTGCCCTAGATGCGGATTGAACAAAAGCGAAGATTCTGATAATCATGCGGTCACGAATCATGACGACCAGCGAAGAGGTGAGCAAACGGAGGGAATTTGTCCGACAATTTTCAGTCATGATGCCGAACCGGGTGGGAGCTTTTTCTTCGCTCTCGAATCTTTTGAGTCGTCGTAAGATCGACGTGATTGGCCTGAGTGTGCAGGATTCGCGTGATGCCACGGTGGCGCGCTTGATTGTGAATGATCCGGATAGTGCCGAGGAATTGTTTATGGAGCAGGGGATTGCCTACACGCTTTCGGAGCTTTTGGTGGTGAAAATGAAGGATTGTGGTGATTTGAAGAAGTGTCTCAATAAACTTTATGAGGCGGAAACCAATCTGGACTATGCCTTTTCGCTCATGGTCCAGTATCAGGGGCATGCTTTATTGGCAATGTTCCTCGAGGATTGTGAATTTGGGGCCTCGGTTCTCAATCGGGCGGGCCTGACGGTGGTTTACGAAGATGAACTTCTTCGTTAGAAATCTATCTGAAATGCCGTAAGGTAAATTGATGAGCGATCTTCAAGATACAAACAGACGAACCATTCTCAAGGCGGGGGCTGCAGCTGCGGCCACGCTCCCCATCGCGGGGTTTGCCCAAGCAGGTGGCAGTGATGAAATCAAAGTGGCAACCGTGGGTTGCGGCGGCCGCGGACGGGGTGCCACGGCCCAGACCTTGAATGTTCCCGGGACCAAGTTGGTTGCGGTGGCCGATGCCTTCCGCGATCGTGCGGAGGAGGCGGTGAGTTCATTCCGCCAACAATACGCCGATAAAGTCGACATTTCCGCGGATCGGATTTTCGACGGTTTTGACGGATTCCGGGGTGCCATTGATGCGGCTGACGTGGTGATTTTGACCACTACGCCGGGATTCCGCCCCCAGCACTTCGAGTATGCGGTGCAGCAAGGAAAGCACGTTTTCATGGAGAAGCCGGTTGCAACCGATGCTCCGGGCATTCGCAAGGTCCTCGAAGCCGCCAAGAAGGCCGACGAGAAAGGGCTGAAAGTGGTTTGTGGTCTTCAGCGTCATTACCAGCCGAGCTACATTGAAACTCTGGCCAAGCTCAAGGAAGGGATCGTAGGGGACATCAACTATGGCCAGGTTTATTGGAATAGTGGTGGCGTTTGGGTTCGTCCGCGTGCCGAGGGTATGACCGAGATGGAATACCAGATGCGCAACTGGTATTATTTTAACTGGCTTTGCGGTGATCACATCGTTGAGCAGCACGTTCATAACATTGACGTGATGAACTGGTTCAAGGGTGGGCCGCCGGTAAAAGCCCAGGGAATGGGAGGCCGCCAGGTGCGGGTCGGCGAGGAGTATGGTGAAATTTTTGATCACCACTACGTCGAGTTCACCTACGAGGATGGAACGGTTTTGAATTCCCAGTGCCGTCACCAAAAAGGCGCTTTGAACCGGGTGACCGAGATCATCGGCTGTCAGGGGGGGAAGGCTTATCCGGGCCGGATTGTTGATGCGGCGGGCAAGACTGTTTGGCGTCATCGTTCCAAGGACAAGACTTCGCCATACCAGATTGAGCACAACGAGCTCTATCGCCACATTCGCGAAAATAAGCCAATCAACAATGCTTATTACACGGCCGCCTCAACCATGACGGCGATTCTTGGTCGTATGGCGACCTACTCGGGGCAGGAAATCAAGTATGACGACGCACTTGCGAAGGGTCTCTCGATTATGCCGGAATCCTTTGCCTGGGATGCTGATCCCGGGCCGAAGCCGGGTAAGGACGGACTTTACCCTTGTGCCATTCCCGGCAAGACCAAGGTGATGTCTTGATTTTCCAGAGGTTAAGAATCAAAAAAAATGTGGGCGACCGTGAGGTCGTCCATATTTTTTTATAGGTTGAAGCTGGAAGGTCAGATCTAAGAGGAGGTCGGGTTAGCAAAACCAGTAAGTGGTTGCGGTGACTCCAACCTCGTCGACGCTTAAGTCATCATACTGAATTCCATCATGATTATGGACGCATATGGCCCGGCTCCTTCCGGAACCGGGCCATTCGAAACTCAGGTCGGTAGTTCTTATGTTGAGAGATAGCGACTAAAAATAAGTTCGCATTGCGAACTGCCAGCTTCCAGTTTCAATATCGGTATTTGTTCCGAAAAGGTCACCCCAGGCACGCTCATAGCCACCCATCAGTTTGAGGTTCTCTCCGCAAATGAAATACTGAAATCCAGCGTAAACCGAGTGATAGTTTTCAACATTAAAACGTGCATTCCTATCCCCGTCGTTATCGTTTCCGAATCGCTGAGTGCGTTGTTCACGACCTGAATCCATGTATTGGTAGCGAAATACACCTTCGAGCTTGTCAGTAATTTTATAAGAGGGCATCACGTAAAATCCCCACGTATCATTTCCAGCTGGAATTTCCTCGGACCCCCGATAGGCTCCCGACCGCTCGCGGTTGGCTCCGTAAATGACGTCGGAAATAATCTTGAGCCGGTCTTTCTCGTAGTCGATTCCCAAGGCAAGCGCATGCTCGTAAGCTGACCCAAAGGTGCCGACATCAGCATCTCCCCGTGCACGTTCACGACCACCGTCGTTGTCGACATAATTCCAGTCGAAGTGGAAGTCGAGGTTATCATCCACTGGAATGGTCAGGTTGTAGGATAGTCCTTTATTGGCACTAAAGTCAACCCACTGTGGGCCTTGAGCATGGGCACCATAAACCCAAGCACCAAGGCGTTGTTCAATTCCATTGGTTACCCATCCTACCTGAG
>JAURPJ010000077.1 GCA_030835305.1 Verrucomicrobiota bacterium
GCCGTCCCCTCCGATCTTCTCGAACAGGGTCATCGGGAAGGTGTTTTGAGACGGCATTCCATTGTTCATCAGTGAGGTCCATCCACCCACTGTGAGTAACCTTGTGAATAGTACCAGCCTATTTATGAGATGGCTTCTAGTCACTGTCTTGGGCTGCTTCATCCTGAAAAGTATTTAGTCCGGGATCTGGCGGATCGCTTCCTTCCCCAGCCTAAAAAACAACCTCGCCCTCACCAAGGATTTGTATCTCGGTCTCGAGTTCAACTCCGCGCTCTTTTTTCGCCTTTGCTTTGATTGTCTCAATCAATACTAGAACGTCGGCGGCTCTTGCCTTGCCGCGATTGATGATGAAATTTCCGTGCTCCCGTGAAACCTCGGCTTTACCCACTCCGGTCTCTTTTAAGCCCATCTCATCAATCAGCTGACCTGCACCACAGATCCCGGGATTCTTAAAGGTGCAACCGGCACTGGCCGCTTTCGGCTGGGTGGTATTCCGATGGTGCCGAGACTCATCAAGCTTCTTCTGGATCGCGTCCAGATTGGAAGGAGCGCCTGTAAAAGTCGCCTCGAGTGCATAGTTTCGGCGCAACTCGGGAACATTTCGGTAGAAGGCTTCGATCGCGCTACGATCGCGCGTCCGGATTTGCCCATCTTCATCAAGGAAGGTCACCGCGACCACCTGATCAAATGTTTCAACTCCCATCGCGCCGGCATTCATGCGAAGTCCGCCCCCGACATTCCCAGGAATTCCTTCCATCCACTCGAAGCCCCCGATCCGATTCTCGCGGGCCACGCTCGCAACCTTTTTAAAACGAACTCCAGCTCCAGCCGTGATGGTATTGCCCTCGACAGTCACCGCGGTGAAGGCACCACCGGTCGGATGAATGACAGCTCCACGGATACCACCATCCCGAATTAACAGGTTTGATCCACGCCCTACAATTCGCACCGGAATCCCACGGGCTTTACAGAAAGAAACCGACGATGCGAACTGCCCGAATTTGGATGGTTCGATCCAAAACTGGGCCGGACCTCCGACGCGCATCGTACTATGACGCGACATCGGTTCATAGAGTTTAATTCCCGAGACCTCTGTTTCATTTTGGATTTCTTCCAGAACCTTTAGATCACGAATGATCCTGTTTCCAGCCTCATGAACATTTCCAGCTCCCAAAGTCAGAAATAAATCGCCCTCCGCGAGAGCATTTCCCACCGCGTGGTGCGCGGTGGACAGATCCGGAATAAAGGATGCCTTTGTCGGACCATTCGCAGCAATCGCATCAACAATCGTTTGCCCGCCTACGCCGGGGATGGGATCTTCACTGGCTGCATAAACATCGGTGACAAAGACCATATCAGCCGCCTGCAAGGCCTTCCCAAAATCATCAGCGAGCTTCTGGGTCCGGCTGTAGCGATGAGGCTGGAACAAAACAATCACCCGTCTTGGCTCGTAACTCCGGGCAGTCTGCAAGGTGGCCGCGACTTCCGTCGGATGATGACCGTAATCATCCACAATCCGATACCGCCTACTTAAATGCTTGGTTTCGAAACGACGCTTTGCCCCAGCAAACGAGGAAAGAGCACGGTTCATAAATGAGAAATCAATCCCACATTCCGTGGCAATCGCAATTGCCCCGAGAGCATTCAAAACATTATGACGGCCGGGAATGCCAAGTTGGACCCGCCCGAGTTCTTTCCCATTGTGATTGACCGTAAAGCTGACGGTTCCCACTTGTTCAGAAAGATCGATCGCAGTCCAATCAGCCCCTTCCCAACCGTATGAAATAGCATTATCCCGCACTTCGCAAAGCCCGGCAGCCTCCTCACATTCACGACAATAGACGATGGATCCCGAAGTCTGATCCATTAAAGCATTGAAGACTTCCCGGATCTGCTCAATGCCACGCGTGTAGTGATCAAGATGCTCTTCCTCGACGTTTAAAACTATGGCGTGTCGTGGCCGATAAAGCTCCAATGTTCCATCCGACTCATCCCCCTCCGCGACCAAATACTCGCCGTCTTCATTCCACTCCGCATTGGATCCAAGCACGGGAATCTCTGCCCCCACATAGTGACAGGGCATTAAATCCCCCTGACGCAGAATATGCGCGATCATCGAGGAAGTCGTCGTCTTCCCATGGGTGCCAGAAACCACCACTCCTTCCTTGGTGTGAAGAATGGCCGCAAGGCACTCCGCGCGCCGGAAGGTGGGAATATCTTGCACCAAAGCTTCTGCAAGTGCGGGATTCGTCTTACGAATCGCCGAAGAATAAATCACCGCATCAACACCCTGTACTGCTTCCGCCGAATGCGGGGTCGAAAAATCAAGGCCCAGCAGACGAAGGCGTTCCGTCTCCCCGGAGGTGACCCGGTCGGACCCACTGACCCGGTGCCCCATCTGGATCAAGAGCCGCGCCAGCCCGCTCATTCCTGAACCTGCGACACCGATCAAATGAATCCGGAGTAATTGCTCCGGATTTAAAAGTTTCCCGCTGAATTGCTCAATGGTCATCCTTCAATCACGTTTGCGATTTGTCCAGCAGCATCCGGATCGGCGAGATCCCGCATCGCACCCGACATGCTCTCAATGTGTCCATCGTTGAGTTCGGTCAACATGTCCTTGATAGTCGTGGCCTCAAGATCACGTTGTTGGGTCAGAACCGCTGCGCCCGCTTTCTCATAGATGCGGGCATTTGCAGTTTGGTGGTCATCCGCTGCGTAAGGAAATGGCACCAGGAGCGCGGGCAATCCGGCATGGCTCAACTCAGTGAGAGAAGAAGCACCCGACCTCGCCACACAAAAATCCGAAGCCGCATAAGCAGCTGCCATATCGTCACAAAACGCGAGCACCTTGTAGCCATCCCAGCCGCCCACCTGCTCCGAAAGCCGATCAAAATCGGCTTGCCCCGCCAAGTGCAGAACTTGCCAGGCACTGCCTTCCGTCCCTCCGGCAACAACCTCGTTGAGGCGCTGCGCTCCTTGCGAACCGCCCATGACAAGGAGTGTTTTTTTCGCAGGGTCGAGACCGAACTTCCGACATGCCGCTTCCCGCGATGGCAGTCTCTCGAGCTCCTCACGAACGGGGGTTCCGGTTCGAATCACCTCCGAATCCGGAAAATGGGCCGATGCTTCATCAAGTCCAACCAATACGGCGGTGCAGCGCTTCGCTGTCATCCGGTTGGAACGCCCCGGGATGGCATTGGAATCATGCACGTAAGTCCGGAGTCCTTTTTTCGCTCCGGCAACCACCGGAGGGAAGGACGTGAACCCTCCCATCCCGAGGACCGCATCTGCTTTCTCCCGATCAATAATAGCGCCACATTGCTTGATCGTTTTGCGAAGTCGCCAAAGAAAAGACAACATCCTCAGCGAAAAGGTCGGCGGCTTCGCGATCGCCTGCACCGTTTCAAAGCGAAGATCAGAGTACTTTTTAGAAGCCTCAGCATCGACTTTTTTTTCTGAAATCAAGAGCAAGACCCCGTGCCCCCTTGATTTGAGCTCTTGGGCGACAGCGATACCTGGGAAGAGATGGCCGCCTGTTCCGCCGCAAGCGATAATGATTTTTTGGGATTGAGACACGTTGTTTCGGAGAAGCTAGGGACTTGTATCTATTTTTTGAACTGCGAAATGCAGGAAAAATCGCCTTCATGTCAAAGTTCTGTCATTGACATTCCAAGAGATTCAGAGGATTCGACGCTCCGTGATTCAAAATATTCAGCCGAACTTACTCCGACGAGCAGCCCTTTGGCTCCGCTCGGCGCAAGTGAGGTGATTCGTTAGTGAGACACGACACCGGAGGCGCCCAAGCAAGCGGCGCTTCCCTAGGACCTCTCCTTTCGGAACGTCGCGCTTGGCATCTCCCGACCAAGCCAAACCATGAATAGCATATCCGAAAACCGGGGCATCATTCTCATGATGCTCTCGATCTTCTTTTTTACCGTCAACACTCTGGCGGCACGGGCGCTTCCAATGACGCACCAGGCCATGCCCAATTTCACCCTTCCAGCCGCAGGCCTGATGTTGCTCGCCGGGTTCATTGGGGCCTCCAGACAACTCCGCATGACTTTTGCCTACCGACAACTTAAAATCTTAATAGGGGCCTCAATACAGCTCCGCCTGCTCATCGCCACCGGTTTCGGGGCCTGAGTTCTCCTTTGCGCAACCCTGGCTCAACGGAACTCCTCGGCGCAACCCTCACTCTGGCCTCCACCTCGCTGATTCATCCTCGTGCTTCCAAATCCACTACAAAAACGCTACTAACCCTACAGACAAACCCATGACCACCACTGAAAAAACAAACCAGTATGTCCTCGAAACCTATGGCAGATTCCCCCTCACCGTCGCCCGCGGTGAAGGCACCAAGGTGTGGGACGAGCGCGGTCGTGAGTACCTTGATTTTTGTTCAGGCATCGCCACCTGCTCGCTGGGACATTGCCACCCCGCCTTAACCAAAGCCATCGCGGAACAAGCCACCACCTTGATGCATTGCTCCAATCTCTACTACATCGAGCAACAGGCCGATCTCGCCGAGCTCATCGTGGAAAGAGTGGTCGGACATCCGGGGAAGATTTTCTTTTCCAATTCAGGGGCAGAAGCAAACGACGGGCTCATCAAGTTGGCGCGGAGATTTGGACAAGCGACCGGTCGCTACGAAGTGATCACTTTCAACAGGTCCTTCCACGGCCGGACCATCGGTGCCATGACCGCGACCGCGCAGGCCAAGATTCACGAAGGATTCGATCCCCTTCCAACCGGCTTCACCTACGTCGAGCCCAATAATCTCGATGCCGTCAAAGCTGCCCTCAACGACAAGACCGCGGCCTTCCTGCTGGAACCCATTCAAGGCGAAGGCGGGGTCAACCCGATGACCCGAGAATTTCTCGAAGGCCTCTCAGGCCTAGCCAAGGAAAAAGACATCCTGCTTCTACTCGATGAAGTGCAGTGCGGATTCGGAAGAACCGGTGATCTCAACGGCTACGACACCATCGCATCCGACCTCGTCCCCGATGGCATCTCATGGGCCAAGGGCATGGGCGGCGGCTTCCCGATCGGCTCGTTCTACGTCGCTGAAAAACATGCCCACCTCCTCGGCCCCGGCAGCCACGGCTCCACATACGGAGGCAACGCCCTCGCCTGCGCCGCGTCCAAAGCGGTCATCGAAACCATCATTGCGGAAAACCTCACCGAAAACGTGACAGCCCGGGAAGCCCAGGTTCGCGAAACCATCGCGGGCTGGAATCACCCCGCCATCACCGAAGTCCGCGGCCACGGACTTCTTCTCGGTATTGGTCTAAAACCCGATGCCCTCGACATTCCCGAAGGCAAGGCCGCATCCATCCACCTTTGCGCGGCCCTGATTGAAAAGGGCCTCCTTGTCCCGCCAGCCGGCCCTGAAATTGTTCGGCTCCTACCTCCACTGAATGTCAGCGCCGACGAAGTTGACCAAGCCCTTCAGTTGGTGAAGGCCGCTTTCGATGACCATCTGAAATCCTAGCCTCTCCTACCAAATGTCTTCCACCCGACGTCAATTCCTCACATCAAGTCTCATCATGGGAACCACTGTTCAATCGCTTCGTGCCGAAGCGCTCCCTCATCAACCGCTCATTGTTTCCACTTGGCCTTTTGGGAAAGCCGGAAACGAGAAAGCCCTCGAAACCCTGAACAACAAAGATTCCCTGCTCGATGCAGTTGAGCAAGGAATCCGCGTGGTCGAGGGGGATGAAAACAATCGCTCGGTCGGAATTAGCGGCCTCCCCAATGCTGCCGGAGTGGTCCAGCAGGATGCCTGCATCATGAATGGCACAGACCACAACGCCGGGAGCGTTGCCGCCATTGAAGGAATCCTTCACCCCATCACCGCGGCCAGGCGGGTGATGGAAAACACGCCCCATGTCATGTTGGTCGGCGATGGCGCCCGGCAATTCGCGATTAAAGAAGGGTTGGAATCGATGAAAGTTGACTCTCAAAAACTCCATCAGGAATGGCATCAAAAACAAAACAAACCCGCACCGACCGAACGCCCCAAAGATAACCACGACACAGTCGCCTTGCTCGTCATGGATACCAAAGGTGACATTGCTGGCGGTTGCTCGACGAGCGGATGGGGAGGAAAACTTCCGGGCCGCGTCGGCGACTCCCCCATTATCGGAAGCGGCCTTTATGTCGACAACGAAGTCGGTGCTGCAGGAGCAACCGGATTGGGAGAAAGCGTCATGCGTTACTGTGCGTCCTTCATGGTTGTCGAATACATGCGACAGGGACTTCATCCCGAAGAAGCCTGCCTCAAAACGATCGCCCGCATTTCTGCGATCGACCCAAAATCAGCAGAAGACCTTCATCTCAACTTCGTCGCACTCGATAAAAAAGGCCGCTTCGGAGCCGCTGGCTCTGGTTCGGGATTCCAGTATTCGGTCACCACCCCGGACTCCAGTAAAGTCCTCGAGGGCGCCGCCTTCACCAAGAAGAACGTCGGCCCCGAGGGGGGCAATACGAAGTAACCCATCGGATTCAGGCTTGCCTTTCCAATCGTCTTTTCACACGGGTTTCCATGCTGGCGTAGAGAGCCGCGAGAAACAGCAAAATGAGGGCTGTGGAGGTCACGGTGCCTGCCACCACCACGGCGGCCAGAGGTTTTTGGATTTCCGACCCCGGACCGCTAGCGAAGAGAATGGGAGCCAGTCCAATCAAGGTGAGGATGGCCGTCATCATGACGGGGCGGAAGCGGCGCTCGGCTCCGGTATGGATCACATCCTCGATTTTGAGATCGGATTCCTCACGCAGTTGGTTGAGGTAGGAAACGAGGACCATACCATTTATTACGGCGGTGGCGATGACGGGCCGCCCGCGTGCAGGCTCTCACCAAGCGCGCACTCTAACCACTTTCCAAACCATGAAATCTCTCAACCTGATTTTCGCCGCCCTGACCATCCCCGCTGCTCTATCCAGCGAAACTCTTCTTTCCGTGACTCTTGAAAAAGAAACCGTCGAAGGCCTCGGTATTTCCTCCACGACGGTCACCCAACATCTGTTCGCCGAGGCGGCGCCCAGTCCACTGACACTCCCGGCGCCCAATAGATCCTCAGCATCGATGGTGAGGACTGGGGAGGCGGATGGCCTGGAGGATGCTGACATCGGCAGATCGACGATCCATGAGATAAGTTGCGAGCGAGGGATGATGTTTCACCGCAAGAGCGCAAGCGTTGGTGAAAGAGAGATTTTTAGTGGTCTTAGGAGAGGTGAGCGCATCTGAGGTGGCGGTGATCGATAGAGTATCACCGGAAGTGCTCCAAATGGTGCCGGCCAGCCAAATCAGAGGAAGGACATTCTTACTACTGCATAAGAAGACCTGGGATCTAGACTCCCTTAATTACTCCGTTCCAGGCACTTCACTGAAAAAAGCTACAGAAAAATCACGTTTGTTATTGCGAAACAGTCTCAATAAGATTTCTTTTGTTCAACACATGGCCAACTTCGCGAAAGATCTTGAACTAGATTCCGCCCTGACTCTCAGCCAGGCCGCAATCGGTTGTGAGTTTCAAATTCGTCAGGTCCAAGGTCCGGCCTGCAGTCAGCTTCGCGATATTGGTTTCTGCGAGCAAATGCGCGTCAAAAAGCTAACGGACGGTCGCAACATGCTCTGCACAGTTTGCGGCACCCGGCTTGCCCTCAGTCGGGATCTGGCCGATCAAATCCAAGTTGTTCCCGCCTAGGGCTACATCCGATGAGCGACTCATCCATCAAGGCCAGGATTGCTCTGGTCGGAAATCCGAACGCGGGTAAGACCACCCTCTTCAACGCGCTAACCGGGAAAAATCAAAAGGTCGGCAATTACGCCGGGGCTACCGTGTCCCGAAAATCCGGAACTTTTTTCACCCCGCACGGACACAAGTTGGAGCTGATTGATCTCCCGGGAGCCTACTCGCTCGATCCAAATTCTCCTGATGAAAAAATTACCCGCGATGTTCTTATTGGAGATCAGGAAAGTGAAGAGACTCCCGACCTCATTCTCTGCGTTCTTGATGCCACCCATCTCGAGCGCCACCTCTACCTCCTCCTCCAGGTCCTCGATCTCGGTTATCCCGTCGTCGCCGCCCTGAACAAGATCGATAGCGCCGAAGCACAGGGCCTCAGTCTTGACCCCACCGCACTCAGCGAAGGTTTCGGGGTTCCTTTCGTTGCCATTTCCGCGATGACCGAGCGCGGCATAACCCAGCTGAAACACGCTCTGCGTCACCCATTCCCCTCTCCTCCCGGAAGACTTTGGAAAGGTCCTGCCGAGCTGGAAGACGCCATCGAAAAATCGATCAAACTTGCCGAAACCAAAGGCGAAACTCATCCAACCGCTTCCGGACTAACTTCTGTCGCCAACAAAGGCCCGGAGACCAAGGAATTCATTCAAAAGACCCGCTTCGAATTCATCCACCGTGTGGTAGAGGCTGGACTCCAGCGCCCCAACGAGGACTCACTCGCGCTCACCGACCGTATCGACGCTCACGCACTTCACCCGGTCAGAGGTTGGATCATTTTTACCGCTCTCATGCTCACCGTCTTTTGGTCGATCTTCAAGCTTGCAGAAGTTCCCATGGGCTGGATCGAGCAAAGCCAGGAAGCCTTGCAGGGATGGGTGGAAAGTTTGATTGGTAAGGGGGATTTTCAAAGCCTCATCGTCGATGGAATCATTGCCGGTGTCGGTGGCGTCCTTGTCTTTCTCCCGCAAATCGTTCTACTTTTTTTCTTCATCAGCCTCCTGGAAAATTCAGGATACATGGCACGCGCCGCCTATTTAATGGATGGCGTCATGAGCAAGGTCGGTCTCAGCGGAAAATCATTCCTACCGCTTCTCTCCGGCTACGCCTGCGCCATTCCCGGAATTATGGCAACCCGCACCATTCCGAATGCCAAGGAACGACTTGCTACCATCCTCATCCTTCCATGGACCTCATGCACGGCCCGCCTCCCGGTTTACACCTTGATTATTCCTCTGATTTTCGCGGGCGCCCTTCAACAAGGCCTAGCTCTTTTCGGAATCTATGCGCTGGGTACAATCACCGCGCTTTTTGCCGCCAAATTTCTCAAACCAAGCCTTGGTAAAACCGAAGCTCCGCAATTCCTGCTCGAGCTTCCTCCCTACCAAAAACCACAATGGACTCACGTCCTGCGGCAAGTCGGTGAACGCGCCTTCGCCTTTATCAAAAAAGCAGGCACCGTGATCCTTGGGCTCAGTATCATTCTTTGGTTCCTTGAAAGCTACCCTAAGAGCGACTCTGACGATCCCATCGTCCAACAATCCGAATCCTTTAACGGCCAAATCGGCGAAATCATGGAACCGGTGGTGGCCCCATTGGGCTGGGATGCCCGGATGGGCACCGCCATGATGGCCTCCTTCGCCGCGCGCGAAGTCTTCCGCTCCTCTCTCGCCATCTCATACGCAACCGATGAAGAAGACGGAGAAGAAATGCGGGATAGACTAACCGCCTCAACCCGCGCTGACGGCGCCGCGCTCTATACTCCTCTTGTCGGACTCTCCATCATCGTCTTCTTCGTCTATGCGCTGCAATGCCTGCCCACCACCGTTGTGGTCCGACGCGAAACCGGATCTTGGAAGTGGGCAACCGGTCAACTTGCCGCCATGACGGTTTTTGCCTACCTCGCCGCCCTCATGGTTTATCAAACAGGAAAACTTCTCGGCTACTCATGACGGATTGGCAATCACCTGCAGCCATCGCCGTCGTTCTCCTCACGGTGATTACCTTCATCGCGCGCCTTCGCCGGGGCAAAAAATCCTGTGGAAGCGGAAGCTGTGCCTGCCCCAAAGATTCACCAAAATAGGGCCGATTCTAATTTGCAGTGGAACAAAAGTTCACTTCGTCGCGTATTCCAAACCAATGAGGCACATTCTTCTTTTTCTTTCCACACTTTGCCTGCTCAAAGCAAAAATGACATGGAAGAGCGCACTCAAACAAAAAGAAGATTGGTATGGCTCGGCAGAAGCCCACGAACTTGCCGAAAAGGTCATGCTTTACCAAAAAAGCAATGGAGGCTGGCCCAAGAATACCGATTTTTCGTCCGATCTCGATCTTGATAGTCTCAAAAGGCTCGCCGAACAACGCGGCGACTTGAAGGAAGCTACCATCGATAACGGAGCCACCTACACCCCCCTTGAGTTCCTCACCCAGGTCTGGCAGGCCAAACCCGATTCCGAGATCGAGTCCTCTCTTCATCGCGGCCTCTCTTTCCTCCTTAAAAGCCAATACCCCAACGGAGGCTGGCCCCAGCGTCCAAATCATTCCGGGTACAGCCTGCACATCACTTACAACGACGGCGCCATGATCGGGGTGATGACCTACTTACGCGATCTCCTTGAAAAACTTCCAACCTTCCTCATGGATCAGGAAAAAGCCGCGATCAAAAACGCTCTCTCCAAAGGCCTCGATTGCATCCTCAAAACCCAAATACGAATCGATGGCAATCCCACCGTCTGGTGCGCCCAGCATGACGCCATAACCCTTCTTCCTGCGAAAGCCCGATCCTACGAACACCCCTCATTCAGCGGAGGTGAAAGCGCCGGCATCGTGAGATACCTCATGGAGATCAGAAATCCTTCTCCCGAGGTTAGCCAGGCAATCGAAGGCTCGGTCTCGTGGTTCCGAACCCACCAGATCACTGGAATCCGAATCATCAAGAGAGATGGTAATCGCTTTATCGTGAAAGATGAAAACGCTCCCCCCGTTTGGGCCCGCTTCTCCGACCTTAAAACAGGAAAGCCCATTTTTTCAGGCCGCGATGGCATCATCAAATCATCCTTCGACGAAATCGAAGCCGAACGCCGTAACGGCTACGCGTGGTATGTCGGCAATCCTCGCTCCATCCTGGAAGACTACCCGGACTGGAAAAAATCACTCGAGAACTAAAATGGCCCCACTGCGAGGAGCCCCAAAACCACCCGCTTCTCCTTATCCGACCTCGCTCGATCCACCTCCAAAACCGCACTCCAGTCATTGAGACCTCTCTCATCAATCAAAATCTGCTCTAGGCGATCTCCTTCAAACCGGAGATACTTCGTACTCCGGGCCTCCGGGTCCATTCGAATGATTCCATGTTCCTCAAAGTAACCCGCCATCATCTCACGAATCTCCAGTGCCTTGCCTCCCACAATTTCTGCCGCAACTTCGTAATTCTCGCGTGAGATCTCCTTCACAAAATCAAAGACCGCCCGACGTGTCGCGCAGAGGAATTCAGCCTTCCGTCTCGTGAACGGAATCTCCTTTTCAGGAGGCTTACCGACCTCTTCCATTTCCGCGTCCGAATTTCGAAGCTTCTCCCATTCGTCGATAAGACTGGAATCCACCTCCCTCACCATCCCTTCCAAAAAAGACTCGGCCTCCTCCACCTCCGGTGTCTTCAAGGCCGGTGGTACGGTTTGCACCAACACCTTGTAAACTTCCGAAAGGTGCCTAAGCAGTACCGCTTCACTACGCTCCAGCCCGTAATTCTTCACGTAATCCTCAAAAGAAGACCAGTTCTCAAACATCTCCCTCACAATCGACTTGGGCCGAACTCCAGCCTCCCCGGCCCACGGGTTCAGAAGAACGAAGTCGTTGTAAGTTTGATAAATAAAATCTTTTTCCGGCTTGGGATGCTCGACCTCGTCCAGCGCATCCATACGATCATCGTATTCCACTCCGTCTTCCTTCATCTGCGCCACCAAGGCCGACTTAATCTTGGCGACCTGCTTTCGGATCACCGCCGTCGGATCTTCAAGAATGGCCTCGATCAGTGAGAGCATGTTCACCACGTAATCAGGAGCCTCACGATCAAGCTTGGGGATCGTCTCAATGAGATAGAGTCCAAGCGCCTGATTCATGGTAAAGTCATCCTGCAAATCGACATTCAACTTCACCTTGGCCGGGCCCGCGCGCTCATTTTTAGGGATAATCGTAAGGACACTTCCCTCCACCAGTCCCCGGAAAAGTGCAAAGGCCTGCTTCCGCAGGGCTTTTTTCCGAACCGGAGTTTCGTGACAAGCCTCAATAAGCCGCCGCAGCTCCGCACACCCGTCCTCATGCTGCCGCGAGAGCACATTCAACAAAGTCCCGTGGCGAATATTGAAACTCGAAACAAGCTTCTCCGGCGGAGCACTCTGGAGCTTTTCAAAGGTCTTCTCATCCCAGTTCACAAACCCCTTTTCCGGAGGCCTCTTCTTCTGGGCTTTGCTCTTCTTTCCCTTCGAAGCGGCCTTCGCATCTGCCTTCAAATTTTCAATGACATACTCTGGAGCCTGGGCCACAACGTAGCCCACATCATCGAACCCCCGTCTACCCGCACGCCCGCAAATCTGCCGAAAATCTCGAACAGCGAGAATCTTCGTACTTTGCCCCCCGTATTTATAAAGCTGGGTAAAGAGGACGGTCCGGATCGGAACATTCACCCCCACTCCGAGAGTATCGGTGCCGCAGATCACTTTCATCAGCCCACGCTGCGCAAGTTTCTCAACCAGAACCCGATACTTCGGCAACAATCCCGCGTGGTGGATCCCGAGACCATGTCGCAGAAGCTTCCTCATTTCCTTCCCGTAAGGGCTCTTGAAATCAGCATCCAGGAGAACCTCGGCGACCGCAGCCTTTTCCTCCTTCGAACAAAAGTTACGACTCATCAAGTTTTGCGCTGTCCGGGCGCACGCCAACTGGGTGAAATGAACGAGATATACTGGCGACTTATTACCCTCCACCAACTCCTCCACCTGGTCTTCCAGTGAGGTTGTGCTGTATGAAAACTTCAAAGGAACCGGGCGATCTTCCGATTTCACCAACACCGTTTTGGTCCCTGTAAGCTCTGTCAGTTTTTTTTTGAAAAAATCGGTCTCGCCTAAAGTCGCCGACATTAAAAGAAAACGAGCCTGTGGCAGGGTCAGCAAAGGAACCTGCCAGGCCACCCCACGTTCATGATCCGAATAGTAGTGAAATTCATCCATGATGACTTCATCCACCTTTGCCAGCGATCCTTCCCGCAGAGCCATATTAGAAAGAATCTCTGCCGTGCAACAAATCACCGGCGCCCCGGCATTTACCGTAGCATCTCCGGTAATCATCCCGACCTGCTCCGGCCCAAAGGTTTCACAGAGCGAGAGAAATTTTTCATTGGCCAGCGCCTTAATCGGCACGGTGTAGAATGACCGCCGTCCCTCGCAGATCGCCCGAAAGTGGAGTGCGAGCGCAACCAAAGACTTCCCGGAACCAGTCGGCGTATTAAGAATGACATTCTTCCCCTCATACAGCTCCAGAATTGCCTCTTCCTGGTGGTCGTAGGGTTTGATTCCACTTTCGATGAGGTACTCGAGGAATGCCTCGAGCACCTCGGCGCTCGAGGAAGCATCGTTTACGATTGAGGGATCCAACTGCGGCACTTCAAAAAAGTGAACGTCTCATCCCATAAGTAAAGTCCCCGCTGATTACTCCCTGATCGACACCTCGGAGATTTCATCTAAAAGCTCATTCATGAAGGCAAAAACATTACTTGTAATGTTGGTTGCCGCCACCCGGCTCACGGTGGCACAAACCGACACTAAAAACAAAGTCGCTGACCAAATCAGCGAACTCATCGCAACCCAGGATGCTGCGGTTGCCAAGCTCATGGAAGAGGTCCGCGCACTCCCCCGGGAGCAACAGCGGGAGGCCTACCAGAAAGGATATCCGCAACCCAAGGACACCATCGATGCACTCTCTGCCATCGTGAGAAAAAACCCCGCTAACGAAGCGAGCCTCAAGGCCATTTCCTGGATGTCAGGCCGTAGCCGGGGGCGGGCTTTGTCGCCGGAGATGTTTGCAGCTCTTGAAGAACACCATCTTAATAGTAGCGAACTCTCCACAGTCGTCCTTTCGCTCTACAGTGCCAACAGCGAAGAAGCCCAGGCCTTTCTTGCAACCGTAGTTGAAAAGAGCGAAGTAAAGGAAGCCCAAGGTTCCGCCCTCTACGTTCAGGCAATGCAGATGGAACGCGATCCGGTAAAAGCCGAAGAATATAAGGCCATTGTCGAAAAACTGAACGCCGAACATGCCGACTTCGAAGTCAGAGGCCGAAAGGTTGCAGCAATGATGAAGGCCACCGTTGAAGCAAAAGAAAAATTGGCAATTGGGAAACCAGCTCCCGAAATCATTGGAAAGGATGTTGACGGGAATGAAATGAAACTCTCGGATTACAAGGGCAAAATCGTTGTCCTTGATTTCTGGGGTGATTGGTGAGGTCCCTGCCGCGCCATGTATCCTCACGAGCGGTCGCTCGTTGAGAGATTGAAAGACAAGCCCTTCACCATTCTCGGTGTCAACAGCGACCCCGCTGAAAAATACAAGAAGGCCATTAAAGAAAACAACATCACCTGGCCCTCATTCTGGGACGGAGGAAAAACCGGTGGACCAATCGCCAAGGCCTGGGCTGTTCGAGGGTGGCCCACAATTTACGTCATCGACGCCAAAGGCGTGATTCGCTACAAGAACACTCGTGGCAAGGCAATGGACGAGGCTGTCGATGCTCTTCTAAAAGAGATGGAAGGCGAGTAACGCCATCCCGGTTCAAGACTTATCAAAGGACCAACGTTCCCTTGAAAAGATTTTTGAGTGCCCACAAATTGCTAGGTGAAACTTATTTGAATTGGAGGCCGGCAGATGAGCCAGATCATTCAGCCAATTGGAAAACCGTCCACCACCCCCAGCAAGACGAACATCCTGGAGGACCCTCTGTGTCCCGCATCGTTGATACACCGACGTAGAAACATAGTAATCCCTCCCAAATAGAGAGCCATCACTCCCAATATCACGAGCATCCCAAGAAATTCCAGTGCCTGGGGTTAATATACTATGCACCCCACCAGCTCGGGGCCACAAACTCCCTAGAGATTATATCACCTCTGTTCGAAACAAGCGGAATCCCCGCTTCTCATAGTTGCCGAGCGCATGGGGATGGTCCTCGCTACAAGTATGCAGCCATACCCTTTGGGTCCCTTCGATTTTCCAAGCTTCCTGAACAGAAAGAGAGAGCATCCCTCCCCCAAAACCTTTTCCAATCATAGACGGGAGAAGTCCGAAATATACGATCTCCACACTTCCCGCCTTCTGGATCTCCATCTCGACATATCCCGCTTCTTCACCTTCAAAATGGCCGATCCACGTTTTTAGATTTTCGCGATTCACCCAATTCTCCCACTGACGATCGGTCCAGCTCAGGCGATCAGTCCAATGCCAAAGCCTCCCAACTTCTCGATAAAACCGAGCATTCATCGAAGCCTCGTGAACTTCCCGGAGTTCCAAGCCTTCAGGGATCAGGGAAGAGACAGTTTTTGCTCTCTCCACGAGTTCCAGATACCAAACTTTTGATCCCATCACACTTTGATTTCACACAACACTCCCTGACTTGTCACCACTTGCTTCGGATGGCATAAAATTCGGTTCCCCGTTAAGAAACCCCATGATTCACCGAAGATTTGTGAGAATCTCCATAAGAAGATCACCACGGCGATGGTCAAAGAGGGATTC
Organism: Verrucomicrobiota bacterium; assembly: GCA_030835305.1. Classification (GTDB taxonomy): domain Bacteria; phylum Verrucomicrobiota; class Verrucomicrobiia; order Verrucomicrobiales; family Akkermansiaceae; genus SW10. Next base: position 15,525 of record JAURPJ010000077.1, read on the forward strand.
TTCACGAAGCCAACGGGCAATATTCAAAAGCTCCGCTTCGGTGAAATCAAAACCAACC
>JAURPJ010000078.1 GCA_030835305.1 Verrucomicrobiota bacterium
CTAGGCGATTCCGTCGCTCTTTGTGTAAAAGACTAAAGGCAAGCCCAAAGCCTAACTGATGTGAGCACCTTTCGTCTCTGTATACATCGCGTACACCGAGGTGCTGGCGGTCATAAATAGCCGATTTCGCTTGGTTCCACCGAAGCAAACGTTTGAACAAATTTCCGGGAGCAAAATTTGCCCGATTCGCTTGCCGTCCTCGCCGGCAAAGACATGAACGCCATCATAACCGTCTCCGACCCACCCAGCGCTTGCCCAAATATTACCATATTCATCGGCGCGGATTCCGTCCGCAAAACCAGCTTTTTCCACGCCGTCGACTTCCAACTTCATTGACGCAAACTCACGACCATTCTTTAGTCGCTTTGTGTCTTCGATATCCCAAACCTTAATATTTTTCGGAGCATCTGCATAATGACTAGCACCAGTGTCGGCGACGTAGAGCTTTTTATAGTCTGGTGAAAAACAGAGCCCATTTGGCTTGAAGATTTCGTCGGTCACCTTCGTAATCTTCCCGTTTTGCGCGTCAATGCGATAAACTGCCTCCTTTTGATAAGGGCGGACTGAGCCGTTTGTCGCGCGAGTGCCTTCGTAATTCATGAGGCCACCATAACCCGGATCAGTGAACCAAATTGAGCCGTCGTTCGGATGGACAATCGCATCATTCGGCGCGTTGAGTGATTTGCCTTCGAACTTCTCAGCTAAAACTGTGACGGTCCCATCATGCTCGTAGCGGACGACCTTTCGTGGGCCGTGTTGACAGGAAATCTGCCGCCCTTGGAAGTCGAATGTGTTGCCGTTGCTGTTTCCGCTCGGGTAACGAAATTGTTTAGTAACGTGACCGTCTTCCTCTAACCAACGATGCTGAACATTATTGGGGATATCGCTCCACAAGAGATAGCGACCTACGCCGTTCCAAGCTGGCCCTTCAGCCCAGAGCATGTCCGGTGAATGATAAATCCGTTGGATTGGAGTGTTGCCAAGCTTGAGTTTATTGAAGCGATCGTCGAGTGAAACAATGTCGGGGTCAGGATAGCGTGTTGGAATTACGCCCGTCCAATCGCGTGGCGTTTCGGCAGCGATTTTTTTTGTGGTAATAGCGGCTGCCATTGCGGCGGTCGCTCCGGTAATGAAATTGCGGCGGCCTGTTGAGGAAATGCTCGAATCTTGTTTTTCGTTCATGCGATCAATAGTAGAAACTGCATCTCCAAACTCCAGAAATTTTGGATGTGCTATTTGTAGGAAGCTTGAATGGCTGTAATGGCGCTACTTTCAGAAGGGAGGTGGGGGAGTTTACCCCGAACTTGCCAGAGGGAGATCAGGATTTTGGACTAGTCGGTATTGGCGCAAATGGATATGGTTTTTCCCTGCCGTTAGCATGGTTATTATTAAGTTGGCACTAGATTGACATATGAAAGTCCTTCACATACCTTCTAGCTATGTCAGTTACATTTTTAAGCCGGGTTCTCTTCGTAGGTTTGGTGTGCAATCTATTGAGTTGCGTTCCGGCTACTCAAACCGGGAGTAGTTACTCGCGTAATGAAGCTCGTGTCTTGCAACAGGTGAAAATTGGCAAAGTTCTTGAAGTAGCTGAAGTTGTCATCGAAGGAACAAAAAGCGGTGCAGGTGGCATTGTAGGCGGCGCTGTGGGTGCTATAGCTGGTCGGAACACGGGCAGCGGTGCAGGTGGAGAGATTGCTGCAGTGTTGGGGGGAACCTTGGGTTCAGTGGTGGGTGCGAAAATAGAAGAAGCCAGAACGCGTGCTAGCGGTCGCGAATACACTATTAGGCTTGAAAACGGCGAAGTGGTATCGGTGGTGCAAGCGTTTGATTCAAAGAATCCAATTTCCGCCGGTGATGAAGTGAAGTTGCTATCGCAAAAGGGGAGCTATCGTGTCACACGGCTCAATACTGCAGGTCGGAGTTAATCAGGTTACGGTTACGGGGAATTTTCTGTTGGCGAGAAGTTCGTGGAGACACGAGGTTTGCGGAGCACATTGGGGAGAAAGGTGGGCTAGCTGTTCCTAGAGATCGGTGAAGCCCTCCCCGGAATCCTCTGGCGAGGTCGTGGCATAAACCCAGTTTCGCCAGTAAAGCTCATCCTGTCTATCGGCTGGATCACTGCCGGGACTTGGATCGGTTTCGCCTGAGGCAGTAAGAGGAGCGGGGCCCCACTCGCTCCCCAAAGTGGAGTTCGGAACCCTTCGCGGCGAGCCCACGCATCGTCACCGCCACCACCTCGAAGTCATTCTGGCAGGGGCCAGGATCAACCAGCGATCCGGCTCATCCCGGCTCATCCCACGGCCCTTCGTCCTCCCCGAAGCGTCCTCCACTCATGATCAGCGGATCTCGTAGGGCTTCGACAAGGAGTCCTTGCCGTCGGTGAGGTCTTCAAGGGTGAGGCGCGCGAAGCGCACCGATTTGTGGTGCTCGGGTTCATAGAGAATCCCGATGCTGCCGTCCTTGAGGATGCTTAGGGACGAGTATGCACAGAAATCCTCCTCGATTACCTTGCCATCTGACCAGGTCTTTCCCTCGTCATAGCTGATGCGTACCGCAAGGTTGCGGCGACCGCTCACCGAAGAAGCATTGCTGAAGAGGAGGCGGTTCTTGGCGTAGCCGTCCCTCATGTCAGTAAAGCGGATGATGCTACCGTTGCAACCTGGGTCGGCGAGCCGCGTCTCCTTGCTCCCGGTCCAGGGCCCTTTTTCCCCGGGACCGACGTGCAGGTATCGGTAGCCCGGCCGGTTGACCCGACAATTGATCATAAGAGACTCGTCGCTCAACTCGATCACCTTGGACTCGTTCGCCGGCTTGATGGGGACATCAAAGAACTCCCAGGTCTTGCCACGATCCTTGCTGCCGAAGAGGTGGAGCCCACGCTGGAGGTTGACGAGAGTGTGCAGGTAATCCCCGCTGCGCCGCTGGATGCCGCGTCCGGAGGTGATGAACTTGAAGTTCTTCTTCCAGGCCGGATCGGCGATCTGGTCGGTAATGTCGCGCGGCGTCCCCCAGCTCTTGCCGTGGTCCTTCGAACTCTGCACGTAGAGCCGGAACTCCCCGTGCGCCTTGTTCTGGTCCATGTAGTTGTAGAAACAGAAGATCTCGCCGGTGTCCCGGTCGAGAATGAACGACGGGTCCGAAGCCGGAAGCCCCTGGCCGAAGTCACACATAACTTCCATTGGGCCCCAAGTCTTGCCATTGTCCGAGCTCCGCCGGATGACGATGTCGATGTTCTTGGCATGGATGAGGTCGCCGTGTCCTTCCCAGCGAGCATCCACACAAGCGATGAGATCACCGTTCATGGCCGTGATGAGGGCCGGAATGCGGAAGGTCTTGATGCCATCCGTGCCTGAGACGAAGAGGTCCCCCTCGGCAAGGAGGCGGCGGATGGGCTCCTCGGCTTCGTGTGCGATCCTAGGTGCCGGCTTGGGCACGGCGTCGATAAGGATGAGGTCGTCAATCAGAATCCCGGCATGCTCGGGCGCCGTCACGGTGAACCGCAGCCCTTCGATTCCTCCCTCCGGCAGGGGCACGCGCACATCCGAGAGGAATCGCTTTCCAGTGATCACCCTGCTGTCGAGCTTGCCGGCCTCGACCCAGCCGTCCTTAGTTTTGGCTTTGACCCGGAACTTGAAGGGCGCACTTCCCGTCCAGCGTTCGGCGTGAAATTGCAGGCCCCGCGCCTTGCGAGCAGCACCCGAGATGGTAATCTCGAGCACGTTGTTCTCACCACCAAAAATATGGAGGCTCTTGCTGCCGGTCCGGTGAAACTTCTCGAAGACTTCCGACTTCCCGCGCGCAGTCCACACGAACCCGCGATTCTCGAGGGTCTTGATCGCGGCCGAGGGGAAATTCTCGAAGGAGGTCTCATAGAGAACCTCTCCCGCTACTGCTGCGCTTAACGCAAGGGCCATCACTGCGCTCGACACACCAAACGTGTTTGCTCTCATAGCGTAAGCTATAACGACTCTGCGCCCAACATTCCATCGGATATCCACTGGTTCTGCTGGGAAACCAGATAGATTCAGGGGCCCGCGGCGGCTTGTCCTAGGCGCTCACCCACCGGGCGCTTGTCAGGTGGGTGCACGTTGGAACTGTCCCACCCGAGGTCCTTGGTGACCACGATTTCAACACCTTCCATCTTCTCCGCCACCCGCGCCTGCGCCTCCCGGAACTGAGGCCACCACTTGCGTATGGGATCATTTCCGCCGATGCGAGGCAACTGCACCATGATAAACGGCAGGTCGAGTTGCCTGAGGTTTCGACGCCACCCCGTGACAAGATCGGTGATGAGAAGTTCATTCCAGGCGTCATCATAGATCTCAGCATTGGTTTCCCCCTGATACCACAAGACACCGTCAAGCGGGAACTCGCTCCACCAGCGCACCCCGGCGTCGAAGAGAAATCCCGGCCGGAAGGGATGGTTGCCGGGCTTACCTCCCAGATTGTAAGCCACCCGCTCGCGCGCCCAAGCCGAGACCCGGTTCGACTGTATCCAGTCATCGCCGAGCAATTCCGCGTATTCGGCACGCACCTCCAGCATTTCACGCGGGAGCCACGCCTCCGCCCCGCTCCCGCCTACCGAGTTGTCGATCAAGCCCACCGGAATACCCGACTTGCGATGAATCTCCTTCCCGGCCCACCAAGCCACCGCGGAAAAGCGCGCCGCCGATTCCGGGGAGGCTAACTGCCATTCCCCCTCGAAAAACTTGCCCGGCACCAACCGGCTCCTCTCCCTCTCTCCATACTTCATCCGACCTGCCGAAACACCCGTCAGGTTGAATAGACGAATGGATGGCAGTGATCCTGCCGCCGCGACCTCATCTTTCCCTCCAATCGCGCGGGCTAGATGAAAGTCCATGTTCGACTGCCCTGCGCACAGCCAAGCCTCCCCCACGAGAACGTCCACGCACTTACGCATGGAGCCCGCGCTGGTAAACACGAGCAGCGTCCGACCTTCCGCCGAGGCGTTCATCGCCGGAAGGACCACCCGCCACGTTCCAGCGGCATCCGCTTTGCCGGAAACTTTGGTCTCACCAAATGTCACCGTCACTTCAACACCGGGCATCGCCTTCCCCCAAACCGGCACCCGTCGATTCATCGGCAGAACCATATGCGCCCCAAAGGGACGGGCCAGCTCCAAGGCCTGGGCGTCCCAACAAGAGGCAAATATGAGGACGGTAATCAGGAGGCGAAGCAACACTACCTCGCAGGTTGCCCCAGCCTCCTTCTTCCCAGCTAAGGGGGAATACTGGTCTGATGAAAAAACCGCTTGTGGTGGAGTTGATAGGCCTTCCCCACTCGGAGAGCCTACTGCTAGGAATTTGCTTTTGATGGGAGGTCTTTTAGAACGCATTTGGAGGCGGCGCGGAGGGGGGAGAAGGGGGGGAGATTTGGATTGTCTAGCCAATGATCGCTCCGGCAATACTGGGGGATTTGTAGGCCTTGGTGATGAGTTTTTTGAGCGTGGGGAGATGGATGTCTTCCAGCTTTTTGAGGTAGAGGCAGGATTTACCGATCTTGTGTTTTCCCAACTTCTCTAACAGATCTCCTTGCTTTTCCAACTGGCAGTGGAGGTAAAGAGTGAGGGTTTGTTTGCCTGGGGAGAAACCGACGTGGAACCAATCACCTTCGCTGGTCTTGCCGCGATAATGGAAGGTGCCAAATCCAACCATGGCCTTGCCCCACATCTTGGGTGTTTCCTTGGTGAGAAACTTCATGAGCTTCATCACTTCGAGGCAATCGGCCTTGCGTTGCTTATCGGTGATGGAATCCAGGAATTGATCGACGTCGGATTGTCCAGCCATAAGACCAGTGCATCACAGAATGGAAGAGATGGCAAATAGGAGAGGAGGTGAAAGCTCCGACTTTCATTGCGAATAGCGAGGAACGAGAGCTGGACCATTCTTCTACTCTAAGTCAAGTGGAGATGAAGAATACCGGAATAAAAATAATTCCCGATCCTCTGTATCCGTGTTGCAAGTTTACGACAGCTAAATACACCCGTGAATTAGAGTATGAACAGCACCACGAAAATCTTGTTAGCAATTCCTGGAGTCGGCGTTCTTTTCTAGCCTGCCTGTGACTTTTTTGTAATCTAGGGTCTCGGTATCGACAATAGGGCGAAAGAGGAAGTACCGGAAGCGGTTTCGAAGCTCATCTCCCAGCCGAATGACTCTTCGGAAGAAGGCGTTTACTGCTAGATATTTTCTTTTGGCGGGAAGATCGTGAAGACTGGAGGTTGGCGGAACACATGGAGGAGAAAGGGGGGGGCATAACGGCTCGAACATTTCTCTATAGCGTATAGATGGTTTTTCCGAGTGCAGTTTCCAACAGGTCGGTTTTTCAAAAGAGCAGCAATTAAAACTCAAAGATAAGTTCACCCAAAATCGGCTTGAGTCTCTTCTTCACTTTATTGTCGGCCACGTATAAAAGGCCGACGACCAAAGAGGATTAGTGAGATCCTTCTTCTTTTGTTAGAAAACAAGGGACCAAGCAAGTAGCGATCCGCAAATGTAGTTATCGATCAGGTAGCGCGGGAGCACGATCGACAATCCTATAGAATCCTCCACGCGGGATTGGGTCGGCGGCAAGAAAGCGAAATGCAAGATTATCAGATAGCGTGCTTATCATCGGATTACCAGGAAGGTCGTCCTGAATGATCGACCAGTTACGCAAGTTGGAAGAGTATTCGAGCCTATAACGTTTTTCCTTCAATGCACGCCACTCAATTTCTACAATGTCTCCCTCACGGGTGATCGACTTGATCGAGAGATTTACTTGGTGGAAACTCCTAAACTGAAGGAGCATTCGTCCGGAATCATCCGCGATGATAAAGGTATGAGCGGCGTTCTGAAAACCAAATTCACTCGGAAGCTGGTCGGTCGGCAAGTCCTCGGTTTTCCCAGTAATCCGAAAATTGAGAGCGATTTCCTCATTAGGAATGCCATCAAGCGACATGATGCCCGAGTCCCCGGTCGTCGACCCGTCTTCAAAGCTGAGCGTTGGCGCTGCAAAAGTATTAGTAGATGCGGTTGCCCTATCAGAACCGGTGATCACTTTCCCCAGAACCTCAGCGCGAAAATCCCAGCTTCCTGAAAGCAAAAATTTACCCCTTCGTAGATCGCCAGGATTCAAATCCATGGCCGATGATTCGTAGGTAAAATAGCCACTTACAATGGTCAGACGGGGAACAGCTAAACCAAAAGGCGAGCCGATTACGGTGGAAGCCTCTGCCTCGTAGGCAACCGTGATGCGTTTACCATAGGCGAGTGGCACGGCAAACAAAAGAAGCATCAAGTAGAGCAAGGGAATCACAAAGGAAGGAAGGCGCACACTCATACTTAAAATAAACACTGAAAATGCTTTCGACGTCAATGGCCCCTTCCAGTGGGGGGAAGAATCCTTGATCAGGGGCCAATTAAAACTGGCAAGTGAGGCGAAGCCACGTCTTCTTCAGTCAGTTTTTAAGTTCTCTAAATAAACCTTGTGCTCTGACAGCGCAAACTTGGTAACCAATCGCGCGGTGGTGGCGGGCAGTCCAAGCGTTACAGGTTCTTGGGAAGAAAAAACGATTTAAGGCACGGTAGAACCGACTCTCGCCATTTCGGCTTGAGCCTAAAGGCTGGAGATTTCCTTTTTCATCACGTGAGAATTGGAGAGCGATTCGTTTGACGAAAATCTTCCTCTGTTTGCCTGTGAGGTGAAAAAATTTGAGCGAGAGTTTAAACGTAGTCGTAATGTAGTGGCACACTGCGAGTGGCGATATGAATGACACTAGCAGTGAGATAAGCCAATGCATGGAATGCAAGAGAAAGGGTCACTTCTTCGCTGCGATAGAAACCCTCGGCTCCCCAGCCAAACTCAAGCAAAGCTCTGTTCAACTCGGTCTTCAGCTCAGGGAGCCTGCTTTCCACAGTTTTACGAGCAAGCAGTAATCCAGTGTGATGGTGGAACGACAAAACGAGAAGGGGCGTATTTTTTCGAAATCGCAAAGGTTGGATACGGATGATCCCGAAGCTCTTTTGGTTGCTAGGACTTTGCTTTTGGCGGGAAGGTCGCGGAGATAGGAGTTTGGCGGAACAGATGGGGGAGAAAGGGAGAGGGGGTCACCAGTGGTTTAGAAATTCGAGTTTACAGCCTCTGTCCTCTCAGCCCTTAGGGGGCACAATAACTACTTTCATTCCTGCGGATTGGGCCGCACGGACGCCTGCCTCACTATCTTCAAAAACAACGCAAGCTCTTGGATCAACTTTAAGACGCCGTGCGGCTTCGAGATAAATATCTGGTGATGGTTTTCCATTTTTGACATCCTCGGAGCCAAGAATTACGTCAAACCACGAAAGTAAGTTCACGCTCTGCAAAGAGGATTTTACCATTTCACTCGTCCCTGCACTTGCCACCGCCATTGGGATTTTTCCACGATATCTTTCCGCGTAATTTACAACCTCAGGGATGGGCTTAAAAGATTTCACCTTTCCTTCTAAAATGTGTCGTTGTCGTTTGCAAACTTCTCGAGCATCCATGCTCAAGCCATTTTCAAGATTTAATAAACTCACGATATCAGCAGCTGGTTTTCCTCCCAATTCAGAATAACGCTCTTTCGTGAAGAGGCCTATCCCGCCTTCTTCCTCTAAAGCCTGCCCCATGGCTTCGTAATGGGCTTCCATTGAGTCAATAAGGGTCCCATCTAGATCAAAGATAAGACCCTCGAAGCCCTCCGAAGGATATTTAATCGCCCGTTGCGTCATAATCACTTTATAACGAGAGCCAGATAAATTGCAACCGCATCTAATCCGCTTGATGTCTTGTAGTTACTAGAAGCCATCTCATAAATAGGCTGGTACTATTCACAAGGTTACTCACAGTGGGTGGATGGACCTCACTGATGAACAATGGAATGCCGTCTCAAAACACCTTCCCGATGACCCTGTTCGAGAAGATCGGAGGGGACGGC
>JAURPJ010000079.1 GCA_030835305.1 Verrucomicrobiota bacterium
CGAATGGTCTCGCCAGGATCCAATCGAGCATTCTTAACTGATCCGGATTCCTCAAGAACACGATGATTAACCAGACGTAGACGTGGCGCTGGTAGCCTGGCCATCAAATTTGCCCGCAACTCATAGATCTGGGTCGCATTCGCCAAATCACCATCGACCCGCAGATAGAATATTCCTGTCTTTGGCAGCTCAAATAATTGAATCGTTTCGGGCTCACCAAGCGCGCCCGAAGCAGCCTCGAAAATGACCGTCTCGCCATCATCACCAAGAACCTGAACAGATAGATTGTGAACTGCAGCAGTGTCAAATTCGATCCCTTGCGAGCAGCCGCTACTCGTTTCACCCCCCTCAAGATAAGAGCCCTCGCCGGGAATGATTTCGACATTCAAGCGTTGACCAACAATCCCCTCAAAGCGGTAAAAATCACGATCTCTGTCATCATCGATACTCAGCCTCGAAAACGTGAGCGGAGAACCTTCGACCAGATTAATCACCTTCGCCGCCTCAGCGGTATCGTTATCGCGATACTCTCCATGCGCTTCAAATCGATCACCGTAAAGTCGCTGCAAAGACTGAAATTCATCAAACTGCGGTCCGCGAAAACCGGTGGTCAAACTTGGCTCCAGCAATTTGGTTTGATTAACGGGACACACATGTGCCAACCCAAGAGCATGCCCCAGCTCATGGGTGATGGTATTAAAAAGACGAATCGAATCACCGGACGTGATTAAAAACGTTCCGTCGCTCGAATCAAAAATCATGTCGCCATGATCGGGCGGAAAAGCGATGGCCAGATTTCCACTATTTCCGTCCAAACCCCTCGCTGCAACTCTGATATCACCACGAACCCCGATGGCGCCGGTATTCGAAGAATCCACAAGAACACCGTCATCCATGGGCTCGTAGACCAATGTCAGCCCACAAGTCGCCGCCATTTCCTCGAATGCATTTTCAAAGATCGCAAACCACGCTTGTTCTTCCGCTCTCCCATCCGCCGAGCCGCCGTAAATAGAAGCCATCCAGGCGCGCAAATTCGATCCAGTCGAGGACTGATCGATCAAACCAGGAGTGGGGGTTCCATCCGGAACGATACTCCACGTGACGATTGAAGCATCACCTTGGGAATTAAAATCAAAACCATCGGTCGCCGTCTTACTCCAGCGCCCGTTGGTTTGAAATTGATTGGCAGTAATCTGATAACCGGAAGCCATCGGGCCGGTCATTCTCTCGACCTCGTGATAAGCTGACAACTTGGCCTGTGAAACATCCGGCCCCCAACACAACCAAGGCCGTCCGGTATCCGCCGATGAATTGAGACCGTCCAAGTAACTTCTGAGTTCTCCCCTCTCTTTCCGGCTGAGTTGGGACAGCAAGTCGGCAGACAACAATGGCAAATGATCCTCCGCGGCCACCAGCTTTTCAAATTCCTGATGAAACTGGTCCGATCTCCTTCGTAGAACAATCACAGGAGCGAGTGGTGAAAAATCGAGTCCCAGGCCCTTTCCCTCCTGCTCGCTCACAGACTTTCTACAGCCCTCGCTTTTCTCGGAATTCAACCCAACATTGCCATGTGCTGACCCCGGGTTTTTTCGCAATCCCTTCAGCCCAAAAAAGCAAACAACAAGAAGAGGACATGCCAACACAATCACACGGTGCAGAACGGTGGTTGAACTCCCTCGAATCACTCGGGAAAAGTAGCATTTCAGGCCGGAATCGTCAGTCAGGAAATCTCGTGATTGTCAGATGGCAAACTCCATGCTCAGGTCTAATCAAGCAATGAGCGAAGAAAACATCGACCCGATCGGGCGCCCAAGGGAGCCACGCCATCCCAAAGTCAAGAAGGTCCTCAAACCTTTTCTGGCAGGAATGGCCACCGTCATTCCAATTTTAGCAACCGGTTGGATTGTTGTTCTCGTCTTCCGCCTCCTCCACAAGATCGGACTCGCCATCATCAACGGAATTCTGAAGGGCCTGAATACTCTCCGTGGAGTGGACGAACCCGGGAAAGACGCCTGGTCCATCGAAGGCTTCCCGGGCGACGATTTCCTCTGGCTTCTCATTCCTCTCGCACTCCTTTTTATCATGGGCATCGCCGTTACAAACCGTCCCGGTAAAAAGGTGACCAGTTGGATTGACGATTTCATCATCCGCATCCCCCTCCTCGGATTCGTCTACGCGACCATCAAGCAATTCGTCGATGCCGTCCGAAACCTTGGCGGACCTCAAAAGTTCAAGGGCGTCGCCTATGTCGAATACCCCAGCCCCGGCTGCCGGCTTATTGGCTTCATCACCGGAAATTTCGTTGATCCCCAGACTGGCAAGGGAACGACTTCCGTCTTCATTCCCACCTCGCCCAATCCCATGACCGGATTCGTGGTCCTCATGGATGACGACAAAGTCTTCGCCAGCGATATGACTCTCGAAGAGGCCGGCAAAATGATTCTCTCCGCCGGGCTCGTCGCTCCCGCGTCCTACCCCGGAGTCGAAAACGATTCCGGGGTTGAGGGGAACGCGGCTACGAAGTAGGCTTCCGGGCTCTTAGCCCCTGAAGTCGCTTTCCCTCCCCTTCCCACTGAAGTTGGAAATCAGTTTTGGGGTAGAAGAAGGCATCGTCGGGCCACTCCAGGCGCTCCAGCCCGGAGTATTCCGTCAGGTGCTCCTCACTCCATTCAAAATACTCATCGTGGTCCGTCTTAAACAACAACTCCCCCCCGGGCTTTAACACTCTTACAAGCGCATCAAGAAACGGCTTTTGAAAAAGGCGGCGGCGATGATGTTTGGCCTTGGGCCAGGGGTCCGGGCAGAGCAGATGAAGCCGGTCGACACAAGATTCCGGCAAAAGCCACTCCAGAGTGTACAGACTCTCCAATCGAAGCACCCGGACATTATCGAGCCTCCGTGTTTCAGCCCCCCGGCAGACCTTCCTGACACGCCCCAAAAGCCTCTCGACCGCTAAAAAATTGCGATCAGGGTGATGCTCCGCCATCTCGAAGGTGAACTTCCCGTCACCACATCCAAGATCAATCTCCAGCGGAGCATCTGTCGAAAAATAGTCCCTTGGTTGAATCTCCGAAAAATAGTCCTTCGGGACCAGTTCATTGGGCTCGGCCGGCCTCACAAATTTCCCCTTTGGAACCATCTTACTGTAGCTTTTGGAATCGTCCGCTGTAACTCAGAAAAGGAATTTCCGGACTTGTGGTGCGCGCATCAAAGCGGCGGATTAAAGTCGCAGGATTAACCTGCGGGTTGTTGGTGAATCGACTCGAATCAAAGTGCAGGGTGAAGCGCTCGGCATTTAGGGGGCCGGTGAAATTGGTA
>JAURPJ010000080.1 GCA_030835305.1 Verrucomicrobiota bacterium
AGGCCAGACTGGAAGCCATCCCAAGATTGAGAGGTGTCCGCGCTATCGAAATCACGCCATGCGAAATTTAGCTTTAAGTCGACCTCATCCCCAAAGACTGGAAAGCCCAGCGAAGCGGTGTAACTGAGAAAGCGACTATCTCTGAAGCCATTGAAGACCTGAGTGGAGCCCTGCGGTTCACGATCCTCATAAGACACTCCAAGGTTGAGGCGAGCGCTGCGGATCTTACGGGTGTATCCAAGACGGAAGTTCGTGACCTGATCGAACCCACCTCCTGCAAAAAAAGTCGCTTGGGTATCTCGGATCATTCTCAAGTTCAGGCCCCAGAGAGCCGAGGCACGATAGTTTAAACCAAGCTGCCAGTTCAATAACTCGTCGTCTCCCGAAGGAGAATCGACAAATCCCAATCCAACATTGGAGCTAAGGTTCACCTTCGTAGAGAGCTCATAGTTCAAGCGCAAGACAGGGCCAGCCGTCGTCAATTCCTGCTCTTGAAACTGGCCGCCAATCTCAGCCGTTCTGACTCCGTATCGAAAGCCCGGACCGAGGCGAATGAGGGGAGTTGCCTGCCAGAGCCCAGCAAGCCGGAAAGTGGTCGAGGTGGTATCAGCAAAGCCAGCAGTCTCGCTTTCCATTGAGTTTTGTCTCAAGGAAAGCTCGAGGGAACTCTTGGGACTGATGGTGTAATCCCCGGTGAGGCGAGAGGAAACACTGGTTTGCTCAAAAAAGTTTCCGACGAAGCGGTTCAGCCCTCCTGTGGAGGCGTAAGATGTATCCAAACTGAGTTTCAGCCGCTTCGATTGATACCCCCCATTGAGACCGAAGGAATAATTGGTGACATTAAAACGATCGAGCTCCTGAAACTCCATGCGGGCCACATTTCCCTTCACCCCAAACCGCCAATCCCCCGTGCCCGATCCGAGCTGGAACGAACTTTTGAGAGAAGGCTGGATTAGAAGATCTGACTCCTCGGCAAATCGGCCTTGGGGAGATCCCAGAGTGACGTTCGAGTCGTATTGAGTCAGGAGGCCCAGTTCAACATCGAGCTGGCCAAAGCTCGGCTCTTCGCTTTGCCCGATGACGGTGGCAGCAGCCTCGTAGAAACCGGAGGGCAGGGTGGGGAGTTCCGCGCTTTGCTGTGCATTCGCTTGTTGGGCTAGCAAGCAGCACAAGAGAGCGTGATAAAAAAAACGAAGCCGGTGAGAGCTTGAGCAATTGCTTCTAAGCTTCATCGGCTTCGGTAAATTTTAGACTGAGCGGTCTGACTCTTTATTCCTGACTAGCGGCGTCTCCGAACTGCAAGCAGGCCGGCCGAGAGGATCATCAAAAGAGATGAAGAAGGCTCGGGAACCTGAACATTCACATTGTCGAAGGCCAAGGTATTAGCCGAAGTTCCAACGGCAGCAAGCGGATCATGTTCGAAGGCAATTCCGGTGATCGTGCCCAGGGTTCCCAGAGCGTCGAAAGAATCAATGGTGACTTGGTTACCACCAGCCGGTCCGAAACGAAAATCGGTGCCGGTCGTGTTGGAGTTGATATAGAAACTATAAGCGGAGTTCGCCAAAACTTGATAAGGAGTGGTGGAAGTGGAACCATTAACCCCTACTGCAACGTCCCAGGATCCGTTGTCTCCAACAGTTGGCGAGAACCCGATGGTAGCGACGTAGCTACCAGCCGAATTTACCAAGCCGAGATTGAAGGCATCGCGCCCCTCAAAAGAGTCGGCCGCGTTGTCGAGCACTGCCACGTTGAAAGACGCCGACAGCGTGTTGTGGATGGGAAGCGCAGAAAGACTCCCTGTTACGGTTGTGCTCGCGTTGTCAGGCGTGTTGGCAAACTGAGTGCCAAGATGAGCTGAATTACTGGCACCGCCCCCGAAATCCGTGGCTGAAATGTAGGCCAATGGAAAGGTCTGCCCGAAGGCCGAAGGGTTGGCAGTGTCTTGCGACCATCCAGCGACCCCGCCACCTGCGAACAGATCACCTGAGGAGGAACTTTCAAAATCATAGGTGACTGAGTTCGCTCCCATGACGGATCCCACGAGAGGAATGGCGAAGAGGAGCGAACGTGAACTTAACTGACTGAACATAATAGTATCGGGTAATGGTTTTTTTGTCCGCTGATTCATTCAGCGCTGATGACGATAGGAGTGTCGAGCTCGGGGTCGACAGGCACGAAAGTGGTAGTGGGTGGCAGAGCGAGATCAGCCTCCTCGACATCTTCCTCATTGACTACGGTAGTCTCGGTGACAGTGGGAGCAACTGGAGTTCCAGTCTCGTCAACCGGAGTCGTCAGCACCTCAGTGGTTGTCTCGACATCGAAAGCGCCGGAGGCTGGGTCGACCGTCGCAACGGTTGCTTCCTGGGTGACGATGGTCTCCTGTCCTCCTGAGCCATCCGAAACCTGGACGTAAGTTTGTCTTTTGGCCGTGATCTTCCCAGTCGCGGGGTCAGTTTCGGTGACGGAGGCCGTCGCTTGAGTCGCGGTCCCGGTCTCACCGGCGGCGTTCGTCACTTCGACATTCTTGAAAACGACTTTCACGTTCTGGGTGAAGTCGATGAATTGTGCTTGGAGGCTTGCGCTCGAGGAGAGGAGGAGGGCACCGAGTATTACTTTTTTCATTGTTATTTGGGGTGGGGGGTTGGTTCTTAAATGATTTTTTAACTAGAAACTGGAGAATGTAAACAAAAATAAAATTTTTATAAAATTTAGAGACTAGACTTGGAAAGATCTTGGTTGGCCTCCGGCGGAGATTGATTCGTTTTCATGATAACTCAAGCTCTAAAATCGCCGCTTGTTGTGAAAATTACCCCACAAAGACATGAACCCCTCTCCATCTGGGATAAAAGACGCCCAGCGGAGAAGTGACGTTACAACAATTTTACTTTTTCTGGAAGAAAAGCGGTTCCATCGGGAATTCTGTTCCCTCGGAACAGTGACTTTGACGTTGATATGGCTGCCAGTGGGGTGGCCTCCAGAGTTCCCAAATGAAAGCGGTGAGTTCGCGGGCGACAGAGACGATGCTCTTGTCATGACAGAGTTGCTTTTTTTTGAGCATTTTAAAGCGATGGCTTTGGCAATCGCGCGCATGTCTCGCTCAGGATAATGCCGGGTGTTGGCGATACGCCTGTAGTGGCGGGGTTCGGCATCGCGACCAACCATCAAAGCTGGCTATGACAATACCCGGAGAGATATTTATTGAGAGCGTAATCCGAAAGACGTGCCTTCCCTGTGTCCACTACCGCGGTGCGGGCAGACCGCCGCCTTGGCTGCGCGCTGACCTGCAAATATCTTTCTTTGGCAGGAGAACAAGCAATCAGCGCCCCAAAATCCCGCCCTCAAAGCAATCCCAGCAAGAGATGTGAGCTCTTCCCGATTCACGGAGCCGCCCTATGAGTTTTTTCCTGCGGACTTCGCGCCTTATAAAACTCCCACAGGTTTTCGCTAAAAAAATAGCCTAAGAGGCAATTCGCGAGTGACCGATGAGCAAGTGGTGCGGGATGACGGACTCGAACCGCCGACATACTCGGTGTAAACGAGTCGCTCTACCAACTGAGCTAATCCCGCCACTTCGCTTCGACGGGCGAATGAGTAACAAGTTTTGCACCTTAATCAAGCGATTTGCGCGCTTGTTTCGTGATTCGAATCGCGATTAGCTACGGCGGAGATGCATCTTAGGTTCAGCGACGAAGAACTGGCGACCCTGGTGGAAATGGTCAGTCTGGCCACCGATATGGCCAACTTAAACCCCAACGACGAGGGGCAGGCGGGGTATCAGCGTTTCGAAAGCATCGAAAACAAGGTCCTGGAAGCGGCCAAAAGCACCGGACTGGCGGGGATTGTGGAATATGACATGGAACGCGGGAAAAATCGTGTGACCGAGGAATTTCAGGATAAGGCCTACTTCCAAAAGTGCTTCAATGAAGTCCGCAACGCGGTTTTCTGGGAGGAATTGATGATCCGGCTCGCCGAGCGCGATCTCATCCGGGAGATCGGACCCGCGGCGCACCGCACCCTCAGCGAGGAAGAGCGGCGCGAAAAAGCATCACCTTTGGAGAAGCGGTATTGGGCAAAATTTCAAAAGGACGGGACCGATCTTCTTTTCTGGATTGATCACAATGAGGATGCCTAGGAGGCTGCGAGCATGATTTCGCGGCGTAAAATCTTTTATCCAATCTCGGACTCGCTGCGAAACTACCTCGCGCACTACGGCCGGCTTTCGGAGGTCCCGCTGGTTTACGACGAGCTTTTGCGCTTCTCCGGATCGATTCCCTATGAAAACCCGGCCGGCGAGGAAACGCTCTGGCTGGAGGTGATGTATCCACCCGAGGTGATGGCGGAACTCCGGCCAAAGCTCACCCGGATCTACGCGATGCTGAAAATCGGGGGTGATCTGAGCCTTGCGGAACACCTGACCGTTGAACGGATTGACTTTGGGGAATTTGGAAATTCGCGGCCCTTCCGGATTCGCATCACCAACCTCTTCAACGGAAACTCGGATTACTACTACGTGAAGAATGCCGACGCCTCACGCTTGTTTGGCCTGGAGCTGGAGCACATTCTTTCTCCCAACCGCATCAACTACCTCGTCAACGGGAACACGCTCATCGAGGAACACATTGCGGGACTACCGGGCGATGTCTTCATTCGGGACCACCTTGATGACCCGAATCTCAATCACGTCCGGGTGGCCAAGGAATTCGTAAAGTTTGGCGAGCGTTGCTTTGTGAAGCTCCTCGGCGACATGCGCACGGTGAACTACGTGGTCGACATCACGCCGGACTTCGAGGAAGTGCAATACCGCGTCCGCCCGATCGACTTTGACCAGCAATCCTACGAAGGACAGCTTTCGGTTTACCGGGCCCACATGTTTCCCGACAACAAACCGGTCGAGGATCTCGTGCGCGCGCACCTCAACAATCAAACGATCATGCAGTATCGTGCCGAGGAGCACTCGCAAATGTCCCGTCGGGCGAAGGTGGAACGCAACCGGCTCAAAGCCATCCTAACCGTGATGAACCGGACCGAAGTCTCGCCCTACGAGCACGTGGTCGCTTTACGCGAATCGTTGGTGGAGCGGTATGGTTCGCACACCTTCGAAGCCTGCGAAACAATGGGCGCACTGACTGCGATCCACCTGCAAAAGGTCCTCAACCTTACTCCACCGCGAAGGTGACGAAGCAATCCTTGGTGCCCAATTTTTCCTCGTTGGCCATCCAGGTCATGCGGAAGGAATTATAGAGCGGGCCTTTCGTCTTCACATCGATGCGGCCAGCCTTGTCCCTGCCGTTCTCCATGACAAAGGAGACACCCATCATGCCGGCGGACTTGACCTCAATTTCGCTGGCACCTTCGGCGAGGAATTCCTCGCTGGTGACGTCATCCTCGACCTCGTGAAACTTCACCCTAATACTCTTGCCGTCCTTCAAGCGCTTGGCCTTGATGTAATCCGATCCCACTTTTTTCTTAAGCTCACGATCCGTCGGCTCTTCCCGAAAACGATAGAGGCGCGGCAGGGCGAACTCCATCCCGACACGGATCTTGTTCTCCGTTTTTTTCTCAAGAATTTTGGGCATCACGTTGATTTCCCCGCGAGCGACAATGTGGGTCCACTCGACCTTGGTCTCTCCGGTCACGGTCGTCACGAGTACGACCGGCTTTTCAGGATCGAGTCCCTTCTCAGCTTCGCTGGTAAGTCCGCCCTCTTTTAAGAACTGTCGGCGAACCCACTTCCCATTCATCTCCTCTTCGATAATATAATGAACCTTGACTTCCTTGTGCCCCGCGCGCTTCCCGCTCTTTTTAGGGTGGAGCAAGGACTCTCCATCTGCACCAATTCCGAAGTCCAACGAGCGAGATTCCCAACCCACGAAATACCCGAGCCATTCCGTCTTGTCAGACATTTGCGGAAGCTCGGCGAAACACGGCGCAAAGGAGGCTGCTAGAGCGAGGAAAAGTCGTTTCATCGATCCAATTAAACACCGCCCGGACGGTTCGTAAAGATCCCTTGCAGCGAATAGCCGCCATCCTGCAAACTCGCTTCGATATGAAATTCATCCTCCTGTTCCTTTTGTTCACAACCGTTTGTCAGGCAGAGCCATCACAAGCGGTCGAACTCGGAACCGTGAAGTGGTCGCGAGACCTCGACGCTACCCTCGCTGCTTCCAAAAAGTCGGGCAAACCGATTCTGCTTCTGTTTCAAGAAGTTCCCGGGTGAGGCGGCTGCAAGGTCTTTGGGTCCAAAGTCCTCTCCCACCCTGCCCTCGTCAAATTGATGGAAGTCCACTTCGAGCCGGTTGCGATTTATAACAACGCGAAAGGGAAGGATGCCAAGATCCTCAAGGAATTCAATGAACCCGCCTGGAACTACCAGGTCATCCGCTTCATCACCCACGAGAAGGAAGATATCATTCCCCGCCGGGATAAAATCAATACCGTCCCGGCCGTCGCTGCCCGCATGATCGAGGCGCTCGAAAAGAAAAAACGCGAAGTCCCGGAGGAACTTCGCGCTTTGGGTAAAAAGTAGGGCAACAAACTTACTTGGCGGCAGCGAAGTTGGCGGCAACCACGTCCCAATTGACGACGTTCCAGAAAGCGGCGATGTAGTCCGGACGGCGGTTTTGGTAGTTCAGGTAGTAGGCGTGCTCCCAAACGTCCAGGCCGAGGATGGGATGGCCACCGCAGCCCACACCGGGCATGAGGGGGTTGTCCTGGTTGGCG
>JAURPJ010000081.1 GCA_030835305.1 Verrucomicrobiota bacterium
GACCCGCAAGAAACGAGGGCTAACAAGCAGCGGATGATCAACTACCTGCCCGCTCCGAGTCGAATTTTTTTTGAATGTTCAAACCCCTACCCTGAAGTCGGAGCGCGCTGTCGGCAGTCAGTGACATCGCTTTGACGTTGAACTAAAAATTCTTGCGAATTTAAAAGTCATCAGAAGCGAAGGGTCGCATCGGGGCTTGTAGGGATTTAGAAATGTGTTTACATGAACACTGATGAGTGGGGCAGGTGTTAATGATCTTCTTCGGAATTTTCGATCAAAATGGCCCGGAGGATTGAGCGAGTCGCAGTATTCCACCCTCAATCTTATCGCCCAATGACGCCATGGTGAATTGGGCTTCAACCGGGCGGAATGTTCCGGCTGTCATCGGGGTGAGTGGTATCCCAGTTCATGCGGCGACCGTCATTGTCCTCGCTGTCTCGGACCACGGCAGGCCTCGTGGTCTGAGTCGGTTTGCGAACGCCTTGCGGACTGCCCGCACTTCCATGTCGTCTTCACAGGGCCGACGAAGTGGCACGAGTTCTTCGAACTCAACTACCGTCGGGCGAGCGAAATCTTGTTTGCGTCGGCGGCGGAAACCTTGCGAACTTTCCAGAAGAACAACTGGAAGATGGAAGGTGCGTTTTTTGGTGTTCTCCACACCTGGGGCAGCCAATTAAACTGGCATCCCCATCTGCATGTTTTGGTGAGCGCCGGAGGGAGGGATCTGGAAACCGGGCGATGGAAGCAGGCACGGGCAAACTATCTTTTTGCGGTGAAAGTGATGTCGAAAATCTTTCGTGGGATCATTTTGAAGAAGATCGAAGAGGTGGATGAGGAAAAGGAAATCGTTTGGCCTGCGGGATTGGCCTCGTTGGAGCAGAGGCGGGATTGGCGCCTGGAACTGGCTCGTGCGGGTTGGAATATTTTTAGCCGTCCCACGCTGGGCAATACCCGGGCGGTGGTGCGCTATCTGGCCCGCTACACCAGCAGGATCGCGATCAGCAACCACCGGATTCGTGGCATTGATGAGGAGAAAAATGAGGTGATCTTTGAGTGGAAGAACTATCGAGCGGATGGCCGGAAAGAAGAAAAGACCCTATCGATTGCGGCATTCCTGCATCGTTTTTGCCGACATCTGGTGCCCAAAGGGTTCCGGCGTATTCGCTACTATGGCTGGTTGGCGGGAGAGAAGGATTGCCTCTCGAAAATTCCGAATGCCCCGAAGAATTGCGTTGGCGAGAAGGCTGTCAAACGAGAGTCCAAGGTCTGCGAGCATTGCCAGGGAAAGGAGTGGACGTTTCATTGTTTCTACACCATTCGGACGGCGTTGATGCAAAGTTTCAGCATCAGTCAAGGGTCTCGAATTGCTGGCGAAGGGAGCTTTTCCCTAGGCGCGACGAGAGCGCCGTGATAAACAGTTCAACAAGAGGATGAATCGAACGCCGGGAACCCGAAACCTGGCTTCTTGCCGACAAGTCGGCTTCGATTATCCTCGACCTGGGTCAGTGTGCAGAGAACGTTGCAGATATGAAGATACCATTTGTAGTTCTAGTCATGATCGCCACTCAAGGCATCGCAGACGCGAAAGACGCGACAATCGTGAAAAAAGAGAGCGATACTGAATTTGACGTTCCAAAAGAGGTTGTGACCTTCGTGAAGCAACTGGTCGAGAAACATCCTGAAACCAAGGCCAAACATGCCAGCATGATCGCGCCGTTCGAAGAGAAATACGGCGGAAATTTCAGAGCCGACCCGTTCGTTGCGACTGAGTGGCTTGTTCCCGAATACTCAACGAAACTACCCGAGACAAATTACGAAGGAGTCTATCTGGTTACGAGCCGGATGTTCTGCGGGTTTCGCCGTGGTTACACGATTCCTTACCATATCATCGCTAAGGTAGCGGTGACGGAGCACAGCGACTATAAGGCGGGAGAGGGTGATGAGCTTATATTGGTGCGCAGTATGCTCACCCTCCAATTTGACGGGTTTGTCGACGTGACGTTTACTCCTAAATAGCCGTGTGGCCCAACAAGGCGGCGCAGGACAATCGGCTACCTGCTCCGAGTCGAAATCGGAATGACAATCTCAACGATCAACCTTAAATCGGAGGTGCGCCCCTGGTAGCGGGTGGCACGCCTCAGATGTTAGCCTGAAAAGATGGAGGAGATATCAAATCTGCCTGATCGGTGGTAACAGAGCAAAAAAAACTCCGGAGGTTATGTTGTTTCGGTATGGGACGAGCGGGGTGCAACTATTGCGAGGTGCCGACGATGATTTTTCGCCAGTTGGTCTTAAACTCTTCGTCCCGTTGGGCTAGGTTTTCAGCCAATTCTTCGGCTTGATCATTGAGGCCGACCAACCAGGCAAAAGCAACGGCATGGGCTTCGTCGTTGGCGTGCTCGTCCAGAAGCTGTTCGGGCTTTAATTCTGACCAGGGAACGACGGTTCCATTTTCTAGTTTTAAACCCATGGTGTCTCCGGAGATGGGGGTGATTTCATCGCCATCTTTTTTCTCGGCGGTCCAGTCGCGCTGTGTGGCAAGGTCGTTGAGGAAAGCGGCGGCATTTTTTTGAAGATAGGTCCAAGCCCACACCGCTTCGGACGGAGCGTCTTTCGGCGGAGAATCGAGCAGTACCGCCATAGCGTCGAAGCGGCAGGATGCTCCTTGTTTTCTGAGGCGTGATTCCGTTTCCTTCCAGGTGATGGTTTCGGTGACAACGGGTCCGGTTTTAAATCCTTTGCGCAGGCGGGCGAGGTGAGCTTGTCTGGCGCGCAAGCTGTACTTTGCCCGACCCAAAGTGCGGAGCTTTTTCGTGGCATCGGCAATTTCGCCAATTTGATCGCTGGCTTCCTGCTCATTTTCCGGAATAGGAAATTTTTTGAGGCGGGTGAGAATTTGGCCGTCGGCCAGGTAGATGTCTGCGATGTTCTGGTAGGTTTTGAACCAAGAGAATTCGTCGGGCAGATTCGCGCCACGAACCTTGGCAAACGGGGGGAGGGCTTCTTCCCACAGACCTTGGTCCCAGAGTTTGAGAGCAAGGGCGAAGGTGCCCATCCAGTCGATGATGTCCTTGGGTTTTTCCGGGAAATCTTCCGGGGCGGGTGGCGGAATGCGCTCCAGCACCTGGCAGAGTTCCCGGTAGCGTCTTTGCTGGGAACGCTGTTTCGGGAGGGCGTCGAGGTCGGCGATGGACTTTTTGATGAGGCGGCGGGCGTCTCCCGGTTTTCCGGCGAGAGCTTTGGCGACCGAGGCTTCCAGGGTGGTCCAGACTTGTTCCATTCCGGAGACGGTTGGGTCACTTGAAATGGAAAGGAAGCTACCGGTGGCTTTTTCGTAGTCGCCGGAGCGGGTGAATTGGCGTGCTTCCACCCATCTTTTCTGCAGGCTGGGGCGGTCTTTGCCGTTGGGATTGAAGACTTGTTTTTGCGTGTTTTGGGTGCCTGCCGTTGCGGGAGGACTCTCGGGCTTTGGCGTGTTTTTTTTCCATGGTTGCCAGACGACAAGCCCCGCGCTCATGGAAACCATAACGATCATAAAGACCATCCCGAAGTCTCTGTTTTTTTTGCGTCGTTTCATCCGGGTTCCGCTATGAACCGGGGTGGCGGGCTTTTGTCCGGCGGTAAGTTTGGCGTGTTCCAGTGCCTTTTTCACCTGATCATAGCTTGACCATCGTTGTTCGGGCTTGAAGGCCATCATACGGTCAATCGCTTCGCCGGTATTGGGGCTGATCCACGGTGCGACTTTGCAGAGGCGGGGGATGGTTTGTTTTGCTTTGCGAAGGATGCTGTTTGAATTGGTGGTCGTTTCGAAGGGGGGGCGGCCGGAGAGGGCGTGATAGAGGGTGGCCCCGAAGGCATAGATGTCGCTACGGAAGTCTTCGATGCCTCGTTCGAGGGCTTCCGGGGGGACATAATAGGGAGTGGCCCAAACTTCTTCGACCTGCGCGCGGCCATCCTGGGTGATGAGGGCGAGTCCAAAGTCGAGAAGGCAGGCTCGTCCTTCAGGGGCGATGTGAATGTTGCCGGGTTTGACATCCCGGTGGATCATCCCGGCCCGCTTCGCTGCCTGGAGTCCGGAAGCAACCTGAGTGGCAATTTCGAGAACCTCGTCTTCGGGGAGGGCCCCGCGTTTTTTCATGACGTGCTCGAAGCTCCAGCCCTCGAGTAATTCCATGACGAGGTAGAAGCGACCGTAGGTCCGACCGACTGCGAATATCTTAACGACATTGGGATGGCTCACCTGGGCGGTGAGGCGGGCCTCGTTCTCGAAGGCCTGGATGCGAACCTCGTCGTTACAATATTCCTCGTTGAGAACCTTGATGGCGACTTTGCGATCGAGTGTGGTGTCCCTGCCGGTGAAAATGACGCTCATGCCTCCGATGGCAAAGCGTTGCTCGAGGCGGTAATTGCCGAAGATCCGTTTTACGTTCGTTTCAGCCGAGCAGTGTGGGCAGATTACTGCGTCGAAGGGACTGAAACTTGTGACGTCAAGAATCCTGCCGCATCCTTCGCAGGGTTCGTGAATTGGTATTTCGGCAGCCGGAACGCTCACTCAAGACGTTTGTGGTGGCGGTATCAGCGACCTTGCTCCAATCCACCCAGCACACCTTGAGGGCGGGGACCGACCGATGGGTCGTTCCAGGGTTTGCTGCCAAAATCACTTCCTTGCGGTGGTACGACCTTGCGCTCCGTTGTCCGGGTGCCGGAGCAGGAGATGAAGAATGCTGGGGCTAGAACTAGAACGAAAAATTTCATGGCATGTAGTGTAGGGTTTTCAGGGAAGTGGGCAAGGTTGATTTTGCCGGACCGGTCTACCCTTTTCCACGGGTGCCGGTCCGGTGCGGGCTGGCGTTTTTCTCGATGAATTCGATGATCTTGCCGGCGATGTCCTTGCCAGTGGCGGTTTCGATTCCTTCGAGTCCTGGCGAGGAATTGACCTCCATGATGACGGGGCCATGGTTGGATCGAAGGAGGTCGACACCGGCGACGTTGAGGCCCATGACCTTGGCGGCGCGGGCGGCGGTTGAGCGTTCTTCCGGTGTGATGCGGACGACGTCTGCAGAGCCTCCGCGGTGGAGATTAGAGCGAAATTCGCCTTCCTTGCCCTGACGCTTCATGGCGGCCACGACTTTGCCGCCGATGACAAGGCAGCGGATGTCGGCCCCTCCGGCTTCCTTGATGAACTCCTGGGCGAGGATGTGGGCGTCGAGACCGCGAAAGGCCTCGATTACGGACTCGGCCGCTTTTTGGGTTTCGGCAAGGACCACACCAACTCCCTGGGTTCCTTCGAGGAGTTTGATGACGAGAGGTGCTCCGCCGCAGGATTTGATGAGGTGGCCGGTGGCCTTGGAGTCGTGTGCGAAAGCGGTAACAGGCAGGCCGATTCCTTTCCGGGCCAGAAGTTGCAGGGAGCGCAGCTTGTCGCGGGAGCGGCTAATGGCGACTGATTCGTTCAGGGGATAGGTGCCGATCATCTCGAACTGTCGGACGGCGGCGGTGCCAAAGAAGGTGTTTGAAGCTCCAATGCGGGGGATGACGGCGTCGAAGTGGAGTTCTTCATCGCCGAGGAAAATTTTGGGACGCATCGAGGTGATCGTCATGTGGCAGCGTAAATAGTCGACGACCCTGACGTCGTGCCCCCGCTTTTGGGCTGCCGCCACGAGGCTGTTGGTCGAGTAAAGATTTTTGTTGCGTGAGAGGACGCCAATGCGGAGGGGTTTGTCTGGTGTTTCTTCGCTCATACAGTCGGGATCACTTGCAACAGACCACCCGAGTTTGTCACCAACGAAATTTGTAATGGATCATGAATTTTAGAAATGACTGAACGAAGGGAGAAGAAAAGGGTCAAACACTGTTAATATCGATGTGATCAATCAAGCGAACTTCCCCGTAAAAACAGGCTGTGGCGAGAATGACGTGTTTTGTGACTTGCGAGACGGGCTGCAGGGATTTGGCGTCAACGAGTTCGATGTAGTCGATGGTGAGGCTCTCAGGGGCGTTTTTCAGCAGATGGGTTTTGGCGCACCGGAGGTAAACGGCGGGGTCCTGTTCTCCGGTGATGTTCAGGTCTTTTGCGGCCGAGAGAGCGCGGCGGATCCGCGGGGCGTCCTTGCGTTCTTCAGGGGTGAGACGAATATTACGCGAAGAGAGGGCGAGACCATCGGGTTCACGTACGGTTGGGTGTCCGGCGACTTCGACGGGAACATTCAAATCCCGAACCATGCGCTTGATGAGGGCGATTTGCTGGAAGTCCTTTTCTCCAAAAACGGCGTAGGCAGGTTGAAGAAGATTGAAGAGCTTAAGGACGATGGTGAGGACTCCGTCAAAATGGCCGGGCCTGCTCGATCCGCAAAGGTGCTTGTTGAGAAGAGATTCGGTGACTAGAACCGAGTGATCGGAGTGGTAGATGAATTCTTTGTTCGGGGTGAAGGCGAGATTGACCCCTTCTTTTTCGCAGAGTGCGAGGTCGGCCTCGAGAGGGCTGGGGTAGTTGGTCAGGTCTGAGACGCGATCAAACTGGATGGGGTTGACGAAGATCGAGATGGCAACCGTTCCGCAGGGGCCGACCAGTTGGCGGGCATGGCGAATCAGAGCCAGATGCCCCTTGTGAAGAGCTCCCATTGTCGGGACCAGGGCGAGGGGCGCGGGCAGGTCGCGAGCCATTTGTGTAATGCTTTCGATTTCCGAAATGACTTTGATCATGTGGGGAATGTTGTGATTTCCGGAAAAAATTCCACGAGAAACCTTGTGAAATATCCGGCAGGTCCGAGGGATGGTCACCCGGGGAGGGGAAATTCCCTTTCTGTCCGGCGTCGAATCGACCGGAAAAACGCTAATCCTAAGCCCGTGGTTGACGTAGCCAGAGGAATTCTTCATAAAAGCCCTGTAAGCTTCATTTCAAAAATATCATATGAAAAAGCCCCTTCTAAATATTCTCGTTGCCCTTCTATGTCTCACCCCTGTGGTCCACGGACAGCAACGTCTAAAAATTGCAACCGTGAGCATGGAGCGCTTGTTCAACGAGTATCATCAGACTGAAAAGGTTCAGCGTGAAATTAACATTGAGCGCGCCCGGATCCAGCGCGACAACAACGATCGTCTCGCCAAGATCCGTGAAATTGACTCACAGTTACAGAAGATCAGAGAAGAGCTCAAAAAAGAGGATCTTGGCGAAAAGGAAAAAGCGGATTTTATTGCCGAATCCAATGGCTTGGCCCAGGACGGAAAGTCCAAGGAGCGGGAGAGAAAAGAATTCCTCAATCGTCGTAACCGCGCTCTTAGCGACAAAATGCGCAAGCAAATGCGAGGTATCCTAGTCAAGATTCAGCGGACCGTGAGCGAGCGTGCGAAAGAGGGAAATTACGATTTTATCTTCGATGCCTCTGGAAACAGCAATCAGGGGATTCCGTTCGTGCTCCACGCCCGTGAGACCACTGATATCACCAACTCTCTTCTCGCCAAAATCAACGAGGGGCTATCGGAAACCACGGGGGACGAATAAGTCATTGGGAATCCAAGCTGCCTTGTGCTGGTGTCGCTCGGTTGGAAAGAACTGCATGACCTGATTGGCATTCCGCCGAATCAAGTGCACAACGGTGTATACACAGGGGTGAATTCTCTGACCGAGGCGGAATCCGGCGAGATTAGTTTTTTGGGGAATTCCCGCTACCAGCCTCAATTGGCAAAGACCCGAGCCTCCCTTGTTCTGGTGCCGAAGGGAGATTTTTCAGCGCCCGAAGGGTGCGCGTTGATTCCAGTCGATAATCCCTCGGGATCATTTTCCAGAGTGATTGACCATTTTCAGTCTCGATTGTCAGCTATTCAGCCGGGAATCTCTCCTGGCGCGCATGTCGCCGATGATTCAAGGGTCGATCCTGCCAAGGTACAGGTTGGCCCCGGAGCGGTGATCGAATCGGGTGCGAGGATTGGTGATGGTAGCATTATCGGGGCAGGTTGCCTGATCGGTCGTGATGCTTTGATCGGCAGGGACTGTCTTTTGCACCCTGGTAGCATTGTGCGCGAAGCCTGTGTGATCGGTGATCGTGTGATTTTGCAACCCGGCTGCGTGATCGGATCGGATGGATATGGGTTTGATCTGGTCGAGGGAAAGCATCAGAAAGTTCCCCAAGTGGGAATCGTTGAAATCGAGAACGACGTTGAGATTGGTGCAAACAGCTGCATTGACCGGGCTCGATTTGGGAAAACGGTGGTGGGAGAGGGGACCAAGGTCGATAACTTGGTGCAAATTGCTCACAATGTTCGTATCGGTAAGCACTGTCTGGTGGTGGCTCAAAGCGGAATTGCCGGGAGCAGCCGGCTCGGAAATCATGTCACCATTGCGGCCCAGGCTGGAGTGGCCGGGCATCTGGAAGTAGCTGATCAGTCGATTCTGACAGCCAAAAGCGGACTTTTCAAGAGCATCAGTAAGCCGGGGGCTTACATGGGAACGCCGGCGCGCCCGATCAAAGAGGAACAGAGGAAGCTTGCGGCACTCTCTAGACTCCCCAGGTTGCGGGCGGAATTCGGAGCCCTAAAAAAGAAGCTGGAGGAAGCCAGCGGAGAATGACACCTTTTGGCCGACACCCACTAAGTAACTCTTTCGATGATGACTGTTTCACCACTTTTCCAGATCACCAAACAAGCCGTCCTTCTCGCTCTTTTCGTGGGAACGGCTCTGAGTGCTTCGGCTGGTCAGCTCAAGGTTGGCACTGTAAACATGTCGAAACTCCTCAATGAGTTTCACGAGAAGAAGGCCGCCGAAGCCGAGGAGAAGGTTGAGATGGATGCTATTGAGGCCGACTACAAGGAGAGGGTTGAGGCGATCAAGGCCATCGAGGAAGAGCTGGGGAGAAAGCAAAATGAGTTTAATGACCCCTCGCTCGCCGAAAAGAAGCGCAAGGAGATTGCAGCCTCAGCACAGGAGCTCCAGACGACCCGAGCTGTTTTGATCAAGGAAAGCGAAGAGTTTCTCCAAACGAAGCGCCGTTCCCTGAACCAAAAGATGTTGGGGATGATCAACGACATCCGGAGCAAGGTGGAAACTGCCGTGAGCGATTATGCGGCAACCCTTGATGTGAATCTTGTTTTTGATGAATCCGGCCTGACCTCATCCCGGACGCCCTTTTTGCTTTACTCGAGAAATACCGTAGATTTGACCGAGGCGGTTCTTAAAAATTTGAACAAAGACGCTCCGGTTCCTGTCGCACCTGAAACTGCCGGAGAAACAAAGTCCAAGACCGGAGCTTCCGAGTAAAATCATCCCAACTTCGAACAACTCACTTTTACGACCGTTATGAAATCATTTAAAATCATCGCAGCTCTTATTTCAGCTCTCGTCATGACCTCGTCTTCTTTTGCCCAGGAAAAGGACGAAAAGATTGGAACTGTGAACATGCAAAAACTTCTGGCCGGCTACTTCAAGGCAGCCGACCTGCTAAAGACCTTCAAAGAGTATGAAAAGGGAATTCTTGAAAAGAATGAGTTGAAGGCTGAAGAAGTCAAAGCGTTGACTGTCGAAGCCAATGAGTTGACAAAAAAAGCAGAGAATCCCTCCATCACCCGGGAAAAAAAGGATGAGCTCTTCCGCGAGGCGCAATTAATTCGGAGCGAGACGAAGGCTCGCCAGGATGCCCGGATCGCCTGGTTGAATCGCAAACGGACCGCTTTCAATGAAAAGCAAAAAGTCGAGTTAGGCATTTTGCGTGAGGAGATTATGGTCATGGTTCGCGAGGTCGGAGATGCCGAAGGCTATGACTACATCTTTGATCGCAGCGGAGCCAGTGGGGCGAGTCTTCCCATCCTGTCCTATTCCAAAGATGCAACCGACTTCACTGCGGCCATGCTGGACAGGATCAACCGCGATGCTCCCGAGGAGGGCTCGGATGAAGGTGATGGAGGCAACGAAGATCCGGCCAAGGAACAGGAGTAAGGATTGCGGCGATCCCGTATTCGTCCAAGATTGACGTTGCAGAGCCATTTTCATGAGTGTTTGTTGAACTCTATGAAACTGGCTTTCTTTCTGCTCGCTTTCGTTGCTCCGCTCCAAGCGCTTCCAAATGCGGTTCTGGGGGCCCTGGCGAACCATGACAGTCCGCTCAATGGAGAGGATCTGACTGACGTTATGTTGGCGGCGAGCGTCTGGGACGGCTCACAGCCTTTACCCGGGACGTGGGAGGCCGATGGCGGGGTGGCCAATGTAAGCTCTGCATACCTGATGGCCCGCCCCAAGGTTTTTGGAGTTCAGGCACTTCTCGTGAGGGCTTTGAATAGGGAGGACCAACTTGAAGAACTCCAGGTCACCTTTGCGGATGCCGGATCATTTTTTGGATACCTCGACCGCCGGATCCCCGAGGGGACGACTCGTGAGCAAGCGGAGATTCTTTTGAGCGACCGGGTCGAGAAACGGAGACTGGAGTTCGAGGAATTTTACAATAGCACTGCCGAGGAACTTGGAAGGAACCTTAAGAAAATCGATAAACGGCCCCGGGATTCCAAACGGGGAAGGACACGTGACTTGCGGGCGGTTTATCGTGAGTTCGAATATGAACACTCCGGGCTATCGATTCAGTTACTTGAGGCCGCAAACCGCTTGTTGCGTGTCAGCATTAGAAAAAAAGAAAATGCGCCAAAATCATGGCTTGATTCCTCCTTGGAAGAGTTGGGGAATCGCGATCGTCTCAAGGCGCTCCTGACCAGGGTGACAAAGACCGACCGGGGAGATGTCATCCTCAACGAGGTTGAGGTGGTTCCTCAGGGATACCGGCCCTATTGCGGTTTGAATACTCTTGTGATGGTAGCCCGTTATCTGGGATTACACCTCGATGAAGACTGGCTTGCGGTTGCCGGAAAATTTCAGAACACCGGTTCGGCGGCGGGTTCGGATATGCTGGGGCTTTATGGCTCGGTGGCCCGGGAAGCGCGCTTTAACCTCCACCGAACCAGCGATTACGATCACGAAATGGTGAGGCGCTCAATTCGGGCCGGAATGCCTGTCATCGTGTGGCGACGCTGGGATCAGCAACGGGACCGTTTGCACACGCAGATCTCACGCGGTTTTGATCACGGGGAGACTCGAAGATACGAACGTCCTTCTTCAGATGCGATGCCTTCCAAAAAGAAGCGCTCACCACTTCATGCCTCGGTCATCGTGGGCTACAACGATGAGCGCAGGGAGGTCATCTTCCTTGAGAGTTGGGAGGGGGTGTTCAAGCCCCGCAGGATGCCGGTGGATGAAATTTCCCACACGGCTGATCTGACCTTTTCCTTCCGCCCCTAGCAATTTCTCGGCTGGCAAATGGCTAGCTTTTGCAAAAAGCGCGGTGGCGGAGAAGATGATCGCAGAGGATCAAATTGGTCATTGCTTCGACGATGGGCACCGCACGCGGGAGGACGCAGGCGTCGTGACGGCCACGCCCTTTCAGTTCGGTATTCTCAAGGACTTTTGAGACTGTTGGTTGGGCCGACATGATGGTCGCGGTGGGTTTGAAAGCGACGCGAAACAGGATGGGCTCTCCATTGGAAATGCCGCCCTGAACGCCGCCCGAGTTGTTGGTGTGAGTGCGAACCTTTTCGCCCTCCATGTAGAAATGATCATTATGCTCCGCCCCGGTCAGGGTTGTTCCTGAAAATCCGGATCCCACCTCGAAACCCTTGGTCGCAGGAATGGAGAGCATTGCTTTGGCCAGGTCCGCCTCCAGTCGGTCAAAAACCGGCTCTCCCAGTCCGGGAGGGCAGCCGCGGACTACGGCTTCGATGATTCCGCCGATGGAATTTCCCTCAGAACGGATCTCCTTGATTCGAGCGATCATGGCCTCGGCCGCCCCAGGATCGCCGGTTCGGACGACATTGGATTCAATCTCTTCTGCTGTGACGGCTAGGGGATCGATGGAGCCCTTGATGTTTTGCACCGACTTGACCCAAGCCAGGGCCTCCAGATCCGGGTAGAAGTGCTTGAGAACCTTCTTGGCAACAGCAGCTGCAGCAACCCGGCCTATGGTCTCCCGGGCTGATGATCTTCCACCACCCTGCCAATTGCGCGTACCAAATTTGGCATCGTATGTGTAGTCGGCATGTGAAGGGCGATACTTCTCTGACATTTCAGAGTAAGCCTCAGGGCGGTGGTCCTTGTTGCGAACAATAACCGCGATGGGGGAACCGAGGGTTTTACCCTCGAAGGTTCCGGAAAGAATTTCGCACTGATCAGCTTCGTTCCGCGGCGTTGTGACCTCGGACTGTCCCGGGCGACGGCGATCAAGTTCGACTTGAAGGTCGGCTTCTGTCAGAGAGATCAGCGGGGGGCAGCCGTCGATGACGACACCGACTCCGCCTCCATGGGATTCACCGAAGGTAGAAATACGGAAAAGTTGGCCGAGCTGGCTGGACATGCACACAACCTTAGCAGCGGATTTTAATCGGGCAAGAGTGAGGCTCGGAATCAGTCTTTTAGCGTGGAATAGAGAAGATCCCGGGCCCGCGTTCCGGTTTCGATTGCGTTGCCGTTGATCCCGAAAATCAGAGCGACTTCCACGAGGCCTTTTTGCAGTCCCTGGCGGATCAATTCCTCGGCGGGAAGTGAGAGGTGGCCGTTTTGATTGATCAGCTCGAGGTTCCACGAGCCCACTCCATGAAAAGCCCGGTAGACGACCTCGGTGCAGGCGAGGCGCTCGGCCTTTCTAAAGTCGAAGACGAAGTCGTAGGATTTTCCCTCGTGGGTCAGGGCCTTGGTGAGAGCCTCCCGGAGTTCTTCCCGCGAAGCTTTGGGGCGAAGGACGACAAAGGAGTCCACCATAAGGGTTTCTTCGATTCGCCGAAGTTTGACTCCGTCTTTTCTGGCCTCGAGAACGTTCGCCGAATGGTCGCCATGGTCGGGGACTCCGAGGTCTGCCCGCTCGGAAATAGGCCCGATGTAAAGGGCGGCATGAGGCCAAAATCCGGGAAGAAAGAGGTTGCTCATGGCGTCGTCGTGACGGGTCACGAAGATATCACCGGGCTGAAGCTGACCGCGGATCTCTTCGATGGTTTCACCGGTGACTCGTTTTCCCTGTCCGGACGATTTGGTGAAGGGCTGTTTCATTTCGGAAATTGCCGATCCGCTCAGTCGGAACAAGTGAAACATTACCTTGGTATAACCGGAGCTGGTTCGTCGGCCTAGCGAGTAGGTCTGGTAGGCGAGAATCGAGCCAAGGAGTTTCCGTTTACTCTCATCAAAGAAGAGCTCTTCCTCCATTAACCAGGTGGCGATATCCTGCATGTCCGACTTATGCAAAGCTTCATTGATTTTTGTACGATGACTCTCGTAGAAACTACGTGCCTGCCGGTATCGCCAGCGATTTCCGGGCGCGCTCAGGTGCCGGTAGATTCCGGTCAGGGTTTTCCGGGGGAGATGATACCGTGGTTCGGCTTCATCGAGTTTGGCCAGAACAACGGGGCGTTCCTTGGCGAGTCCAAGGAGATAGCTCGAACTCCGGATCAGCATGGAAGCGGCACAAAACGCGAGGCCGAAGATTCTCAAGTCGCCGAACTTCAGATAAGGTCTGAAATCATTGATCATCTGCCAGAGAATAGCGCGGCCGGAAAGGTAGCTTAGGTAGGCTGCACGAAGGCGTTCGTCCTCATCAGGAAGATAGTAGCCTCTCTCTTGTGCCCGGTCCGCATCTGTGATTTCAAGGTCGAGATTCTTTCTGCCGGGCAGAGTGGGGCGCACTCTGCGCAAAATTTGACAGGAGGTCTTGAGGGCATCGTCCGGCAGGTGGTTCATCGGCTCCGAGTGTTGAAAAATGCAGGATTTTAGCGATCTAACAAATCCAAAGCTAGGATTGGCGGGGGTTTGGTGTTCATCATAAAATTAGGGGGCGCGTCAACCCCTATAAATAAAGGGTTTCGGGTTTAATTTAGCTTTACAAAATATCTGCCGGAAGGATGATCCCTTTGCTATGAATAAAGGTGAACTCATCGAAGCAGTCCAGAAAGCCCTCGGAAAAGAAGCAACCAAGCGTCAGGCGGAAGACTCCGTCGCGGCCGTTCTTGAGTCTATCGCCAAGGGTGTAAAGAAAGACAAGAAGGTCCAAATCATCGGATTTGGAACTTTTGAAGTGAAGAAGCGTGCCGCCCGTATGGGACGCAACCCAAAGACCGGCGAGGCAATGAAGATCAGCGCTTCCAAGTCGGTTGGTTTCAAGCCTTCTTCGACTCTTAAGAAGTCCCTCTAGGTTCCCTGCCAGGTCCTTAGACTTCCTAATCAAACCACACGGCCCGGCCACTTTGAGAGTGGGCCGGGCTTTTTGTTTCCCCTCGTAATTCCGGAATGCCACAGTACACTGACAATCTATAATGCCCTCTAGCACCGTCGAAAATTACCTCAAAGCAATTTGGTCCCTTCAGGGGCCTGTTGATGGCGGTGGATTGGTCTTAATCGGTCACGTCGCCGAGAAGCTCTCGGTGACTCCCGGGACTGCTACGACGATGATGAACCAACTCGAAAAAAAGGGATTGGTTGAATATCGTCCGCGTCGTGGAGTCAGACTCAAGGAAGAGGGCCGTAAGGCTGCGATGCAGGTGCTGCGAAGACATCGCCTCATTGAAACATTTTTAGTGGAAGTGATGAAGTTGGACTGGGCCGAGGTCCATGAGGACGCCGAAGTCCTGGAGCATGTGGTGTCTGAACGGCTCTTGCGTCGCATGGATGAGATGTTGCATCATCCCACCCATGATCCACATGGAGCCCCGATTCCGAGTTCCGATGGCGAACTCAGGCAGGATGGGACCGCTGTTTTAGCCGACTGCCAGCCCGGTCGCTACCTTTTGAAACGTGTGCGGGAGGACCAGCCGGCTTTTTTACAATGGCTTGCCGAGTTGCAACTTCTTCCGGGCACGGAGTTCGTTCTGTCCGCGATCAACTCAATGGCAGGAACCCTGAGCCTTCAACTTGGTGGGCAGGATGATCCGGTCCAAATTTCCACCCCGGCCTCCCGATCTTTACTCGTCGTGAAAGTCAGCTGATCATTCTTTCGTAATCCTCCCCTGCTATGAATGCCCCATTGAACCGCCGCCGCTTCCTTCTGAAATCAGCAGGGGCTACGCTCGCCCTTCCCGGCCTGTCATCGCTGGTGGCGAAGACCGTGGATTCGCTGGCAACTGTTCAAGCGACCCGTGGAGCCGGAATTGGTGCCAGGCGCTTTGTGGCCGTGGGAAATTTACTTGGTTTCCAGCAGAAGAGTTTCTTTCCTTCGACCGAAGGCCGCAATTACGAGTCGACGACCCTGCTCAAGCCGCTCGAATCGCTTCGGGATCAAATGACCGTCTATCGTGGTCTCGATCATGGAATTAAGGGAGGGCACTTTGCCGTTCATTCTTTCTTGTCCGGTGTCCTCCATTCCGAGGCTCGCGACCGTGAAGACGGGAATGTCACCCTTGATCAGTATCTTGTCGAGAAAGTGGGGGATCAAACCCGCTTTCCTTCTCTGACGGTTGGATCGGAAGGCGGTATCCACGGGGGATGTCAACTTTCTTGGACCCGTTCGGGAGTGCGGGTCCCTCCGATTACGAATCCTGCCGATCTCTTTGACCGTCTGTTTGCCAACGATAGTCCCCAGCGCAGGCAAGAGCGCAAGGGCGAGAATAAGCTGCATCGATCGATTCTGGATGCGGTCAACGATGAGGCGAAAGGCCTGTCCAGAAAGGTGAATCGCGAGGATCGTGAAAAGCTGGATGAGTATTTCACTTCGATCCGTGATGTGGAAAAGCGGCTCGATCTCCGGCATCGCTGGGCCGATCACGAGAAGCCCGACGCTCCCTTTAAAAAGCCGGCCAACAAGAACACGGTGGATGACCTGCCGATGCTTTACGAGTTGATCGCACTGGCCCTGCAAACCGACTCCACTCGAATCGCCACTCTGGAAATCGGAGGATCGTTTCTGCCGCAGAATCTTGGTATTGATAAGTCCTATCACAGTTTGTCTCACCACGGGAACAAGGAGGATGCCATAGCCCATCTGATCAAGCTGGAGACCTATCAGATTGAGCAGTATGGCAAATTTCTCGGCCGTCTCGCGGCAATTCAGGACGGACAAGGGACTCTTTTGGATTCAACCTCGGTTCTGTTTGGCAGCGGCATTGGAAGCGGAAACTCGCACACCAACTCAGATCTTCCGGTCATTGTTGCTGGCGGAGGATACAAGCATGGCGACTTCAAGAAGGTTGAGTCCCGGGGACTTAACAAAGTTCGCTTGTGCAATCTCTACGTGGATCTCGCGCAGCGCATGGGAGTCGAGACTGATTCATTTGGAAATAGCACGGGTCGCTTTTCCTAAGCAAAGATGATTGCAACGAGAATCATTTGCAAGTTCCTGGCTGTTTTTTTGCTCGGAGTGTCATTTGCAGGCGCGGATTCGGCGTCCCGGGAGATCGTTGGCGATTTTCTTCACAACTACTGCTTCGATTGCCACGATACGGCGTCCGAAAAAGGAGAGAGGGAGTTCGAAAGTCTCAAGATTCCCTTGGAAAGCATCCATGATTTGGTGGCAGCGCGGGAGATCATCGACCAAATCACTCTGAAGGAGATGCCGCCCAGGAAGAAGGACCAACCTTCCGACGAGGAGCGCCTGGAAGTGCTTAGGGTCCTGAGGTCGGAGGTGGAAGCGGCCAGGGGGAGATTCGCAAGTAACGGTGGAAAGACGGTGATGCGCCGCCTCTCCAATCGGGAATATGAAAACACCCTGGAAGTCCTTTTTGGCCGCCGCGTGGACACGCTGGGACTGACTGAGGATTTTCCCAAAGAGAAAACCATTCGTCATATTGATACGATTGGAGAGAGTTTGGTAACCTCCGGATTTCTTCTCGATCAATACTTTCAAGCGGCTCATCGCCTGGTTGAGAGCCGTCTCGGAAAGCCCACGATGAAGGCTA
>JAURPJ010000082.1 GCA_030835305.1 Verrucomicrobiota bacterium
AAAGAAGGGTGGGCGTTTTCCAGTGGATACGAGAACGGCCCACATGGACGGCCGGGCCTTCGAAGGACCTCTGGGGTTAAAGAAAATTCTGATGGAAGACAAAAGGAAGTTTTTCAAAGCCTTCGTGGAGGACATATTGTCTTATGCCATGGCTCGTGAACTCAACTTTCTCGATCGTGAAAACGTTGAACAGCTTTACGTGAAATCCGCTGATACGAACTTCAGGCTGCGAGACATCTTGTTAGAGATCGTGTCGTCAGGCTACTTCACCAGACGATAGCAATGAGCCATCTGAACAGATTTACTGTGGCCGCCGCCAGAAAAAGTGGTCCACGTTGAATGAGAGGATTTGGTTAAATCCAAATCCTAGAAAATGAATAAACAAAAGAGACATAGACCCGAAGAAATGATCCTGTTGTTGCGTGAATTCGACAGTGGGGGCCCAGACCTTAAAAGGTTTTCGCCCAAAACTCACATCCCGGTCCAAGTTCTAGTTTGCCCAGTTAAAAAATAGGTCTATCAGTATCAAGTGCGAGAGGGTGATTTCGGCTTGGTAAGGAAACGAACCATAATATTTTTTCTCGGTTCTTTGGGGTTTTTATGCTCTGCACGAGCGAAAAGCGTTGCCCGGCAGTGGAACGAGGAAGCCCTAGCGGCTATTCGTATCGACTTTCCGGCGCCAACCGTTCACTCACGAAATCTCTTTCATCTTTCCGTGGCGATGTGGGACGCATGGGCTGCTTACGACGATAAAGCGATAGGTTATCTTCATAACGACCACGCCATAATTCCCGACGGATACACGCTAGAAATGGCTCGGCATGAAGCGATCAGCTACGCAGCCTACCGAGTTCTCAAATACCGCTATACCTTTTCAACAAATTCCTCCATCACTCTAGCTGCACTAGATCTCCGCTTGAGCAGCCTGGGATATGATAAAACAGCGACTTCAACGACTGGAACTTCTCCCTCAGCCATCGGAAACAAAATTGCAGCCACGATCATCAGTCATGGAAAGAAAGACGGGGCCAATGAAAGTACCATTGCCGGCTACCGCGATGACACAAACTATATCCCAGCAAATTCACCGCTCATTTTGGAGACAAATGACACTGCTTCCTTTTTTCCCAATGGTTGGTCTGATCTGAATCGATGGCAGCCTCTAGCCTTCAGCGTTGCCTTCACCCAGAATGGCCAAATTGCTTCAAAAATTCAACGATTTGTCAGCCCACACTGGGGAAGCGTGAAGGCCTTTGGTTTATTTTCCTCCGACCGAAATTCCGACGGTCTTTACTTCGATCCAGGCGCTCCACCAAAATTGGGAGGAAGCGGCGACCTTGATTACAAAAATAATGCAGTGGAAGTTCTGAAATACTCAGCCCTCCTTGATCCCTCTAATTCCGCTACCATCAATATCTCACCATCAGCACGAGGAAATAATCCACTTGGGACAAACGATGGCACCGGACATCCAGTCAATCCCGAAACGGGTCTTCCTTATCCTAGCAATGAAGTCCTTCACGCAGATTTCGGACGCTGTGTCGCAGAATTTTGGGCCGATGGACCAGAGTCGGAGACCCCTCCGGGCCACTGGAATGTCCTAGCCAACGAAGTCACGGATATGATAATAGCCAATCCTTCTCTGGAATTAAAAATCGCCCGTAAAGGACCGGTATTAGAGACTCTCGAATGGGAACTCAAACTCTACTTTTCTCTGAATTCTGCTCTCCATAATACCGCAGTCGCTATCTGGGGCGTGAAGGAGCACTACGATTACGTCCGCCCCGTTTCGGCTATCCGCTACCTTGCTCGCATTGGCAAATTGCCTCATATTCCTGGGCTAATAGAAGAAATCACCTCTTCAACTGCCCAAACCTACCACAGTCATCTTGCCCTCCACATTGGCAGTATCGCTGTTAACTGCTGGCCAGGAGAACCTGACGATCCTGAAACAGAGCCGGGAGGACGAGAATGGATTTTGGGCCAAAACTGGCTTCCCTATCAACGCGAAGTCTTTGTCACTCCAGCATTCGCCGGATATGTTTCAGGTCATTCGGGATTCAGCCGAGCTGCCGCCGAAGTAATGACTCTCTTTACCGGATCATCTTTTTTTCCGGGCGGACTGTTTTCCCACACGATCCCCGCCGGTTATCTCAAATTTGAGGCGGGCCCTACTGAAGACGTTACTCTTCAATGGGCCACCTACTATGACGCTGCAGATGAAGCAGGTGAATCGAGGATCTACGGCGGTATCCACGTTTCACCCGATGATGGCCCAGGACGAGTCATGGGTCAAAAAATCGGACAAGCTGCCTACAAGCACGCTAAAAAATACTGGAATAGAGATATCTTGAACAAACCTCTTATCATTTTGAATAACGATGGAATGTTTTGGTTCCAGACGGTTCCGGGATATCAATACAAAGTCGAAAGTGGAATGGATCTTCTCAGCTTCCCAACAACCGCAGCGGACTCGATTCTTGCCAAAGGACATGAAGCTTCGGTAACCCTTCCACTCACTGAGCCAAATCGCTTCTTTCGGCTGAAAATCACACCCCCGTAATCACGATTGCTGTTGGAGGAAATTCTAAGAGACCGCGTCCGCACAAAGCTGACAAAGACCCTCATCATTAACAGGAGGCTCATCTTTTCTGCAACGAGGACGCATCGGATATGAAGTTGATTCAGCAACCGCAGATAAAACTTCCCCGTCCTGAACCTTAAGTTCGCTCACGATAAAGAATTCGCTAGTAAACTGGTGATCATTGAGCAATTCAAGATAGGGATTGCCCGACAGAACAGTCAAAGTGACGCTGGGTTCGTCATTCTTTTTAAACTCTTTAGCTAGAACCTTTTCCTTAATTACAGCCTGTCTAACCGCTTTGATCTCAAGAAGTTTATCAATCGTTTCTATACCCCCACGGCTAGCATATTTGGAATTCACCTTCGGAAAATCCTGCTCATCGGTCCTCCCAGATCCCTCCGTGGAATAAGATTGGCCGTAATTCTATCCTTTGTGAACCATTACCAAACCTCCTCAAACTTTATAAATTGCTAGCATATTGCTCGCTTTTTACAGTGGCAGGAAAAGCAAAAACCCGCTTATCCATAGGGATTGAGCGGGTTGTAAAAGTGGTACGCAGACTGGGACTCGAACCCAGGACCAATTGGTTAAAAGCCAACTGCTCTACCAACTGAGCTATCTGCGCATTTCGTTGGGTTTAAAAGCACCGAACCGAAATCTGGCGCGGCGGAGCTTTAGGATGACTCGAGATCTTTGACAAGTGAATCTTTACACTTTTTTTGCCAAAGGACTCCGTTGCACTGGCTGGTCCCCGGCATTATAGCATCTCCCGTGAACGCCGGTTCTGCAAAAGAACAGTGGCGGGGTATGTCCCTGTCCACCTGGCAAACCATGCCCGGGATTGGCGATAAGCCTGCAATCCTGGGAGGCTGTGACACCGCCGCACAAGGATATTTATTGGCCTCGCTTCTCGCCGACCGAAAATCAACGTCACAGGGAAGAATCTGGATCTTTGCCCCACATGCCCGCCGGCGGGATCACCTGGCCGAAGAATTTGCCTTCTGGAAAAGTCCGGCTCTTTTGCTAACCGATCCGACGGTAGTCGTTGAGGAGGAATTGACAGACCCTGATCGCGAGGCCGAACGGGTCGCTACTCTCCATCGCATCGCACAAGCGCCTTCCGCCCCCGTCATACTCTCGAGAGCTTCCTGGCAGTCTCCGGCCCCGCCCCTGTCTTCCATCGACGAGACCGAACTCTCTTTGAATATCGGCCAGGAAATTTCACCGGAAGAACTCATCAATTGGCTTGGCGAGCATGAGTTCGAAGAGCACCCTCAAATATTTCAACGTGGGCAATTTGCCCGCCGAGGTGGAATTCTCGACTTCTTCCCTCAGCAACTTTCCGACCCCATACGCATCGAGTTCTTTGGAGATGAGATTGAATCGATCCGCGAGTTTAGCGTCGACACTCAAACAACCACGCGAAAGCTCGAGTCGATCGAAATCAGTAAGGAGAGCGCGATTGCCGGGGATCCACTTTTAAGTTGGCGAGGCCAGGATGATCTGGTCATCGCACTCGATGAGGATGACAGGGAAATCGCGGACATTCTGATCAGCGACGGTCCCAACGAAAATTGGAGCGCGGACCTTCAACCCTCTCCTGCGGCTGGATTCGAAGCCGGTGATTTTGTGGTCGCCGAATCAAGCCGGGCCCTCTTTCTGGAGCAACTGGACGAATGGATCCGCGAAGATTGGCAAATCGGACTGGTGGCGCCAAGCAAGGCCGAACGACATCGCTTTTTGGAGATCCTGGAACGGGAGGAGACCGATTTCAATTTCGTAGAGGGGCGGCTCGCAAAGGGTTTTGTGGCACCCAATCAGAAACTTGCGGTCCTTTCGACTCTAGAGATCTTTGGACGTCAACATCTTCCCGGAACCCGGGGTAAAGAAAAACTCACCCATCAGCGGAATGCTGCCGCGATCGCCGGGGTCCACGAGCTCAACGAAGGCGACTACGTCGTCCACGCGGACTATGGCATTGGAGAGTTCATCGGGCTCATTGACGGCGAAGAAGGACAGGAAGAGCTCGGAATTGAGTACCAGGAAGGCGCCACTCTGCATGTCCCCATTGACCAAAGTCATTTGGTGTCGCGCTATGTGGGAATCGGCGGAGGCAAGCCCAGGCAAAACAAGCTCGGAGACAAGAAGTGGAAAAAAGCCCGCATTACAGCCGAGGCCGCCGTGATGGACTATGCGGCCCAGCTACTCCGGCTTCAGGCCGAGCGTGACGCCAAGTCAGGCCACGGCCATGCTCCGGACGGTCAATGGATGCAGGAGTTTGAATCCTCCTTCCCCTTCACCGAGACTCCAGACCAACGTCGAGCTATCGAAGAAACCAAGATCGACATGGAATCTCCCCGCCCGATGGACCGCCTCATCTGTGGTGATGTCGGCTTTGGCAAAACGGAGGTGGCCATCAGAGCGGCTTTCAAGGCCGTCACGGGAGGCACCCAAGTCGCGATCCTGGCGCCCACAACTGTTCTGGCGCAACAGCATTGGCGCACCTTCAAGGCTCGACTGAGCGATTACCCGATCGAGATCAAGCTCTTGAGCCGATTACAAACACCTGCTGAAATACGCGAGACACTTGAAGGGTTGCAGGAAGGCAATGTTGACATCGTTATCGGAACCCACCGACTTCTCTCAGCGGGAGTTGAATATCAAAAAATCGGATTACTGGTGGTTGATGAAGAGCAGCGCTTTGGAGTCCGGCACAAGGAAATCTTAAAAGAACGATTTCGACTGATCGATGTTCTCACTCTCTCGGCCACTCCCATTCCACGAACGCTGTATCTTTCATTGATGGGTGCCCGGGACATGTCGACGATTGACACCCCTCCCCCAAACCGACTTCCGGTACAAACTTCAATTTGTGCATACGATGAGCGATTGATTCGAAATGCCATCCGGCGCGAACTAACGAGGGGCGGCCAGGTCTTTTTCCTGCACAACCGGGTCGGCACAATTGAGGGAATGAAGGAGAGAATTGAATCACTTGTACCCGAAGCCAAGGTCGTTGTTGGTCACGGTCAAATGGATCGTGAGGATCTGGAACATGTCATGCATCAGTTTGTGGAGGGAAAGGCCGACGTCTTGTTGGCGACGACCATCATCGAAAGCGGGATCGATATTCCCAATGCTAACACGATCCTCATCGACCGGGCCGATCGGTTTGGTCTCGCGGACTTATACCAACTTCGGGGTCGGGTCGGGCGTGCCGGAAGACGGGCATACGCCTTATTGCTGCTTCCGAGCGATCTCATTGCCGGCGGAGACGCTCGCAAGCGGCTCAGCGCGATCAAGCAATACACGGAATTGGGGTCGGGATTCAAAATCGCCATGCGAGATCTGGAGATCCGGGGAGCCGGCAGCTTGCTCGGCACCAAGCAATCGGGTCACATTACCGCAGTCGGCTTTGAGCTGTACTGCCAACTCCTCCAGCAGTCGGTCGAACAGCTACAGGGTAAGAGCCCGGGAAAGAGAGCCGACACCCAGATCAGGATCGATTTCATGGTTTACTCAGAAAGCACATGGACGGGTGAAAAAACGAAGGTGCCAGCGTTTTTCCCAAGAACCTACGGTTCCGACCCCGAAATGAGAGTCGCAGCATACCGCCAACTCGCTTCGGCCCGGACCGAAAAGGAGATCAAGGGAATCGCAAAAGACTGGCGGGACCGATTTGGAAGGTTCCCCGACCCCGTGAAGAATCTCATTGAGACAAACCGTCTTCGCGTTATCGGTTCATCAAAGGGTGTGCAAGTTGTCGAAATTAACAAAGATAGGTTGATGCTGCAGCGAAATGGCGAGTATATTCTTCCCCCCGGCGGAAAGTTTCCCCGCTTGAGTTCCCGCCAAGCCAAGGATAAACTTGTCGAGGCAGTTCAGCTGCTCAAAACCCTCTAAAAATACGCATCCCCCATGTTTTCAAGCGTCACAAAAGCAATCGTCTTTGGAATGGCCTTGGTTTTACCTGCATTCACGCAAGAACCACCTCCTGGAGCCGAAAATGAGCCAATTCGACCTCCGCAAGGCCCTCAACTGGTCAATAAGATCGTGGCCAAGGTGAATGGCGACGTGATCACCCTCAACGAGCTCATGATCAAAGTGGCCCCCGGCCAATCGGTTCTCATGTCGACATACCCACGCCGTGGACCGGCCTTTCAGAAGCAATTGAAAGAGCTAAAGTCGTCTATCTTGGACGAACTGATTGATCGTGCCATTATTTTCAACCAGTTTAAAGATCGTGTGAAGTCTTTCCCGGACCATCAAATCGAAAGCGAAGTCTCAAGAATCATTCAGAATGTTTACAAGGGAGACGAGGAGCTTTTTAAGAAATACCTAGAGGCAACCCACTTGACCCGGGACCAGTTCAAGGAGCAACAGCGGAAGGAATTACTCGTCCAGATTGTCCGTTCCCAGCACTTTGGCGATGTCGCAGTCCCCAAAGAAAAAGAACTCCGCGAGGAATACGAGCGCTGGAAAATCACGAATCGCGATCGAACCAAGGATGTCGGGACCTACCGGAGAATTTATATCCATAAGAACCGCGGAGGAGGCCCCCTGGCCCAACTCCAGCTTGCTGAGGAGATTGTAAAGAAACTCAAAAACGGGGGAGATTTCAATGAATTGGCCAAAGAACATTCCAATGGCTCCCATGCCGAGCAAGGGGGAGTTTGGAAGGATATCCCGCGAACCGACCTCGCCATGGAATTTGGCACACTCCTCTTTGAAACCGAAGGAAATGAGATAATGGGCCCTTTGGAAGATCGGATTGGCTTCAACATTGTACAGGTGATGGAGCGAAAACCCGGACCAGCGGAGCCCTTCGAAAAAGTGAGTGAGGAGATGAAACGCCGCGTGGTTTCAGAAAAGAAG
Organism: Verrucomicrobiota bacterium; assembly: GCA_030835305.1. Taxonomy (GTDB): domain Bacteria; phylum Verrucomicrobiota; class Verrucomicrobiia; order Verrucomicrobiales; family Akkermansiaceae; genus SW10. The sequence goes on from JAURPJ010000082.1 coordinate 7,460, forward strand.
AAATCCAATTACGAAAAGTGGATGAAAAAAATGCGCTCTAGCGCCGTGATCGAAAAAATGCTCTAACTGCTTATGCAGACAGCGGTTTACGCAGGTAGCTTTGACCCTCCGACAAACGGTCACCTATGGATGATCAGCCAGGGACTGGAACTTTTTGATCGATTGGTGGTCGCGATCGGGCAGAACCCTACGAAAAACTATACTTTTTCCACCGAGGAAAGAATCGAGCTTCTCCAGGCCTCCATTCCCTCTTGTGAGAGGCTAACCATCACCCATTTCGACAACCGCTACCTTGTGGACTATGCCAAGGAGGTCGATGCCGAATTCGTCCTGAGGGGGATTCGTTCTCCCGGCGACTACGAATACGAGCGCGTCATGCGCCACCTCAACAGTGACATGGCACCCGACATCAATACCGTATTCCTCATGCCCCCGCGTGACATGGCGGAACTTTCCTCGAGCATGGTCATGGGAATGATCGGCCCGGAAGGTTGGGAAAAAACAGTGCGGCGCTACGTCCCGGCTCCGGTGTTCGACGCCCTCGAATCGAAGCATTCACAATAAGCGCCATGACAACCATTGCCATCGCTCTGGGAGCTTTCATCCTCTACCTGATCGCCTATCACACATACGGGAAATGGCTTGGCCAAAAAATCTTTCGCCTCGATGCCAAAGCGAAGGTGCCTTCAATCGAGCTGGAAGACGGAAACGATTATGTGCCGACAGACAAAGGAATCGTCTTTGGCCATCACTTCACCTCAATCGCGGGAACGGGACCGATTGTGGGACCGGCACTTGCCGTGATTTGGGGTTGGGTTCCCGCCCTCCTCTGGGTGATCTTCGGCTCGATCCTGATCGGCGCGGTCCATGACTTCGGAGCACTCGTTGTTTCGCTGCGCAGCAAGGGCCAGACTGTCGGAGACATCGCCGGGCGGGTGATCACCAGACGGACGCGTATCCTGTTTCTGACCGTTTTATTTTTGGCGCTAACCATCGTACTGGCAATCTTCGGTCTCGTAATTGCAAGCGTCTTCAAGAGCTACCCTCAGGCCATCTTTCCCTGCCTGATCCAAATTCCGCTCGCCGTAATCATCGGACTCACCCTGCACCGCAAAGGGGCCAGCATCCTCGTGCCGTCGCTCATCTCATTAGCCGTGATGTATCTCACCGTCGCCTTTGGTAACGTGGGGTTTTTAGGTGACTTCAACGAATATCTCGGTGGTGATCCGTCGGATCCGGACAGCAACGGCCTCCCGGTCATCGGCTGGGTCGTCCTTTTGCTGATTTATTCCTACGTTGCCTCCGTCCTCCCTGTTTGGACCCTTCTCCAGCCACGCGATTACATCAACAGTCTCCAGCTTCTCTCGGCCTTGGGTCTGGTTGTTCTGGGGCTTGCCACAGCCTCTTTTTTTGGAGGAGCTGCGCCGACCCCGGGGGCCGAGCGACCCACGTTGGAAATCGTTGCTCCCGCTTTTAACGTCTCTCCCGAAGGAGCTCCCTCGATCTTTCCGTTTCTCTTCATCACAATCGCCTGTGGGGCAATTTCAGGATTCCACTGCCTTGTTTCCTCAGGAACCTCCTCGAAGCAATTGAAGTGTGAGAGTGATGCCCAACTTGTGGGTTACGGCTCCATGCTGACAGAGGGATTCCTAGCCGTCCTCGTCATTCTCGCCTGCATCTCAGGGCTTGGACTGGGAACCGGCAGCGGGGAGAGCTTTCTCTCGGGATCGGCAGCCTTTGAAGCGCGCTACGCCTCCTGGGATGCCGCGAAAGGTTTGGGGGCAAAAGTCGGAGCCTTTGTCGAAGGCAGTGCCAACTTCCTGAAGTCACTCGGGCTGCCTGCTGGATTCTCAATCGCTTTGATGGGAGTCTTCGTGGCATCATTCGCGGCTACCACTCTGGATACCGCCTGCCGCTTGCAACGATACGTCGTGCAGGAACTCGCCGGAACTCTGGCCCCGCGCCACCGCGTCGAGGGAAAACGAACCGGAGAGTATGTGGACGGCAATCCTCTCTTCTGGCTTACCAATCGTCATGCCGCCACTCTCTTCGCGATTACCATTGCTTTCTTCATCGCGCAACTCCCGGGAGGAGAAGGGCAAAAACCCGGCACCGGAGGGCTTCTTCTGTGGCCGCTTTTCGGGGCAATCAACCAACTCTTGGCCGGTCTCGCCTTCCTCGTGATCACTTTCTGGTTGAGACGCCGGGGCCTCCCCTATTTCCTCGCCCTCATCCCGGGAATCCTGATGCTCATTCTTCCCGCCATTGCGATGTCCATGAACTTGAGAGACTTTGCCGACAATCACAGCTGGCTTTTGTTCGGCTTTGGTTTCTCCACGATCATCATCGAGGTCTGGATGATCGCCGAGGCGATTTCGGTCTGGAAGAAATCCAAGGGAATTCTCGAGCCTGGAACGACTCTCCCTCAATCATCTGACGAGGGAGGGAGATCGTGCTAGTCAGTCGTCACATACTCATGGAGACGATAGGCACGGACACGACGGAATTCATCGCCACGGCGAAAGCGATAGATTCCTTCGCTTCGTGGGAGAACTGCGTCCGACTTCGAAAGATCGGATCGTGATTAACTCCATCACCGTATTCCCGGAGAACAACTCCCCGCAATGGGGATATGCTGCAGCTCACCGACACCGCTTCACAGATCGCTTTGCGCTGGGCTTGGAGGCCACCGGCGATCTCGACGCAAATGGCGAACACTTGCTCTTTCTCACCGGCACATCTTACGTATCCCCCCGCTTTACCTTGCCCCTTGGAGTGGCGGTCGGGCTCACGAAAGATTCACCGGACCTAACACTTCAGACGCTGTTGTCACTGCGCTTCTAGCGGCCATAAAAACGGTCCTTCACATGAAAGCAAAGGACCGTCTTGAAAAGAAGTATCCGCCGAACTTTCGGTCTAGCCAAAGATCGAAGTGATTGGTTTCCCAAGCTCGGCTTCCGCACCGCCCAGACGGAATGGACGCCCACTTGGGGAGCTGACAACCTGTGCGTGGTCGATACCGAGGGCGTAACCGATGGTCGCGTTGAAATCCTGAATAGTAACCGGATCCTTGGCGACGCGGGCGCCGTTCTTATCAGACTCACCGTACTTTTGTCCGCCTGCGATTCCGCCTCCCGCCATGACAGCGGAGAAACAAGCCGGGTGGTGGTCACGTCCGGAGTTATGCTCCTCCACAATTCGTGGCGTGCGGCCAAACTCAGTGGCGATGACAACGAGGGTTGACTCAAGGAGTCCACGTTTATCGAGGTCACTCACAAGCATCGAGAAGGCCTGGTCAAGAGTCTTGGCGCGGTTTTCAACGTTGGTAAAGTTGTCGTAGTGGGTGTCCCAACCTCCGTGGGAAACCTCCACAAAGCGGACACCGGATTCGACGAGACGACGGGCAAGTAAACATCCCTGGCCAAAACGATTTTTACCATAGGAATTTTGGACATTACCCGGCTCCTTGTTGATATCGAAAGCTTCGAGGTCCTTGCTCTGCATCAGCTTCACAGCTTCCTCATAAAGGCTATCGTAGGCTTTCACTGCTGGAGTCTGATAGTTCTCCTCAAAAGTCTTGTTGAGAGCATCTGCGATGGCGAGGCGCTTCTTGAAATCTTCTTCGCTGACAGATCCCGCACGGGTTGAGTTCTTTAACCCTTCATCAGGTCGGCCCAGAGGCACCCCTCCGAATTGAGCACCGAAAAAACCAGGTGAGGATACGGCAGGACTGGTATTGGCAGTCACGAAGCCCGGAAGAGTAGTATTCTTGCGGCCCTTCTGGCGAACAACCCAGGCCCCGATGGCCGGGTGAACGATGGTTCCACGGGGTGAATAACTCCGGTGAAGAAGGTACTGTCCCTGACTGTGGGCACCCTGTTTCGAGGTCATCGAATTGATGATGCACATCTTGTTTCCGATCTTGGCACTCTCAGGGAGATACTGGGAGATCTGGAAATCACCGGTGGTGCCGATCGACTCAACCGGTCCCTGGACTTCTTTGTTCCCGGGTTTGGTATCAAAGGTATCGAGATGGCTCATTCCACCTCCCATATTGAGAAAGATCACGTGTTCGGCCTTCGCGCCGCCCACGTGTTTCTGACCGAAGGCAGAACCGGCAAGACCGGCTCCGAGCATGGGCGCGAGACTCACTCCGAGGTAGCTGCGCGCGGCGTTGATCATGAACTGACGACGGCCAAGCTCATCAACTTTGTTAAAATGACTGTTATCCATTGTTTCTGTTGGGTTCGGTTTTTGTGAATCTTTGTGTTTATTGGACGAACATGAATTCGTGGGTTTGGACGAGAGCGGCAACGAGATTTTGATAACTCTCTTTGCTTCCATCGATAACGTCACGCATGAGCATGTTCATCTCCGACTCACTCGGCGGGCGACTTAAAATGGCGTAGTAGATGTAACGTGCCTTGTCAGCTTCCGTGGTGCCCTTCTTGAGAGCGTCATAAACCGAGGCCCCGCTGTTGGCGACCACCATCTTTTCGACGTGACCATTCATGATTTCCAGAATCTGGGCGACGTTGGCTTCCTTGGTAGACGATTCGATCAATTCGCGATCCGACTGACCAAACTCACGCAGAAAGTGACCTGCGGGCGCCGGGGCGGAAAGCTCGGACGCACGGGCAATTCCCTTTGCGGGTCCGGGACGAGATTTCGCAGCCATCATCATCATGTCTTTGGAGGCTGAGGAGCCGCCACCACTGGACTTAATCTCTTCAAGCAAGGCCTCGGCATACTCGCGATATTTCTTGGGGTCTTCGATTGCGACAACTTCCCTCGCAAGATCCGACATGGTTTTTTTACCAACGAGAATTGGCTTGTTGTTGTAGTAGATGTTGTTGCTGAATTTTCGCTTGGCGAGCTTGTCAGGATGCTCGGCGACAAGAGTCACGAGCGAATCCCACATTTGTTCGGCGCTCATCCGCTCCAGCTGGCGACCATTAAAGGCTTGGGGCACTCCGGCTTCGAAAGCCTTGGGATTTGCCGCAAACTGAAAGGTCTTGGTCAGGAAGAGGACGTTCTGGAAAGCCTTAAGGTCGTAATCAAGATCTACCATGAGACGGGTCAGGTAGTTGGTCAGTGCCGGTGACGTAGTCTTCTCAGGCTTAACGTAAACATCCACTGGGTAAGTCAGAGGGCTTCCCATGACTCGCTCCCACATTCGATTCACTGCAACATAATCAAAGTTGGGATTATCTTTGACCATCCAATCAGCAAATTCAACACGGGACTTCCCGCTGTCACGACGGTCGGAAGAACGGATCTTTTTTCCAAAGTGCGTCCGTCCACCAATCATCTCGCCAGGATCTCCGTCCTTATATTGATAGTCGCTTGGAAGCTTGATTCGACCTGCTCCCTGGTCGGCGATAGTGCCGTAGTGAATATTGTCGCGGAGCCAATAGAAGAGACGCCCAATGTCAGACCGGCGGAAATCTTCATCATTGTAGCTCCGCATCGCTCTGTTCCAGACGCCATCATTGATCTCGCGCTGACCGTGGGTAAATGCGGCAAGCTCGTAAAAGTCCATGCGCTCCCACTTGTTTGTCGGGCTATCGTGGCACTGGGCGCACTCAAGACGCTCACCGGTGAAGATTTGCATGGTGATCGCAAGGTTGTCCAAAGGCATTCCCTTGTCCCGAATGTAGTAACCAACGGCCCCATTACCGTCCTCCCATGCGACTCCCTTCGCCGACACCAGACTGTGGACGAACTTGTCCCAAGGTGTGTTTTTGGCAACCGCCTGCTGAATGAAGTGCATGTAAGGAGCTGCATAAGATTCCGCACCATCGCGGCTATTGTCTTTCGAGCGTAAAAGATCGAAAGTGTAATTCTGCATGTGGCTGCGGTAGCCATCGCTTTGCAGAAGATACTGGGTCAGCATCTCGCGCTTTTCCGGATCGTCGATTTCCAGAAAGCTTGACGCTTCTTCCAGTGTTGGAATCCGGCCGGCCGCCACCAGAAAGCTTCGGCGAAGGAAGGTAGGATCGTCAACGACCTTGGGCACCGAAAGCTTCTTGCGGCGGAAAATCTCGGCGACAAATTTGTCGACGTTGTAGGCCGCTTTTTTGAGTGCGGCAGGCGTTTTGAGGTCCTTCGTCGACTGGGCAGCCAGCGGAGCGGCAATGCCACCGAGAAGGAGAGCACAAAAAAATTTAAACTTCATCATGATAGGGACGTATTGGTGACTGGCTTCATTAGAGAAAATCTCATTGTACTATAGGAAAATAACAAGGTGTTGTCAAATTAGGAGATTCCCACACAGAACATTGCCCAAAGCGCGGATTTCAATGGGAAAATCCGCCCTGAATCCCCTCAAAATACCAAAGCCAGCCTTCCCAACCTCCAAAAATCCACACCAAAGCCCCTAAAGCAAGGAACGGTCCGTAAGGTAAAGGTTGCCCAAACCCAACTCTCGCTACCAAAGCTGCCGCAATCGCAAACAGACAACTCGTACAAATTACAAAAATTACTGCAGGCCAACCCAAAAACGCCCCGATCATTCCGAGAAGATGAGGATCTCCCATTCCCATGGCCTCTCGCGGGATAACCACTTTGGTCGCCTTGCCCTCCAGAGACTTAAGATCCGCGATCTTCCAGATTCGACCATCGATTTCTAGGTCATCACAGCGGATCCGCATCTCCCGGGCCGGTTGACTTTTCCCATCGATTTTTAATCCATGCCCCTCGATGACCAACTGATCCGAAGTCCGGAAAAACAAATCGTCCCAGCAGTGGGCTTCTTCATTGATGATAAAGTGAAGCTGTTCACTATCTTCGTAACCTTCCTGCAACTTCCAATGAGCTGCATCCCTAAAGTCTAATTTAAGGCGGCCAAAAATGACCTTTCCCAGCAAAACAACCATCAACAGTGATCCAAATCCTGATACCCAGCCGATTGCGGAAGCTTTCAAGCCGAACCAACCACTCTCCTCGATCCAGTCAAATTCCTGTCCCGGAAGATCCAACAACTTGGGCACCATAAGACTGCCGCCCAGAGCAATCACCGAACCAGTGGTCGTCCAGGACGTGGGAATAAGGTGATGCTCAGCATCAATAAAGGTCACCGTTACCAGAATAGTCAAAAGAACGATGGCGAGGATTGCGCTGATCATTGGAAGGGTCAGCCAAGCCGCCAAATAAAGCCCCCCGGTCAGGATCTCAACAAGAAGATACCTGACCGCAATCGGGGCCTGACAAGTTCGACACCGACCTCGTTGACTTAACCAGGTGACGACTGGGATGTTCTGCCATGCCGGCAGACTCGTTTTACAAAGGGGACAGAACGACCGCTTGGGATCATTCACCGAAAGTCCTCGGGGCAAGCGATGAATCGCCACGTTCAAAAAAGAACCCACACAAAGACCAATGAAGAGAACCCCCCACCCCATAATCGCACTATACCAAATCTCAGTCACTTGCTTAAGGCTAGGCTCGAATCCACCAACGATCAAGCCCATGGCCTCCGCGTCAATTTTTTGCAAATCCAACCTGTCGCACGCAAAGATCCTGAGGCATTCTCCCATTAACAAAGGCGATGAATACTCCTCCCAGCATTTTCAACGATGTCCTTGGCCCCGTGATGCGAGGCCCCAGCAGTTCACACAGTGCAGCCGCCAACCGGATCGGCCGGCTGATGCGAGCTCTTGTCAAAGAACGAATCGCCAAGCTGGTGGTTCGCTATGACCCCAATGGTTCGCTCGTCACCACCCACAAGGAACAGGGCAGTGACCTCGGACTTTATGGAGGTATCCTCGGCTGGACTCCCGACGACCCGCGCCTACCAACTTATGAGCAAGTCCTAAAAGCTCAGAATATCGAAATCGACCTCCGATACGAAAGCTACGACGCACCCCACCCCAACTTTTATCGGCTCGAAGCGCACGGCGTCTCGGGAACGATGTATTCATTCGACGCGATCTCGACGGGCGGCGGCATGATCGATACCATTGCCATCGATGGTATTCCCTTCGCCTCGGCCGGCGACTACCATCACGTGCTTCTGTGGACCAATGGCACGCCGGAAATCAATTCGGACCTTCCGGCGGAAGTTGTCTCCACCCACCAATCCGGGGATGGTCGGCATCTTGTGAATCTCAGCCTCCGGGAAGAGCCTGATGAAGCAACACTTCAGGCGCTGGCGAAGCAGTTCGATGCCACCCGCGTTCGACACCTGCCCGCCGTTCTCCCGGTCCTCGCCCGCAAGGAAATCAAAGTCCCTTTCTACAGGGCCAGTGAAATGCTCGAAGCGGCAAACGCCGAAGAAATCCCGCTCTGGAAAATGGCCCTGCGCTACGAAGCAGAACGCGGCGGCATCAGCGAAGAGGAAGTCATGGCCAAGATGGATCACATTCGATCAATCATGGAAGCCGCCATCGCTACCGGCCTCGCCGGCACGGAGTATGAGGATCGTATCCTCCCCTCCCAGTCTCCCGCATTCCAAGCAGCCGAAAAAGAAGGCCGCCTCATCCCAGGAGACATTACCAACGCCATCATCCGTTCGGTGACTGCGATCATGGAAGTCAAATCCTCGATGGGTGTGATTGTAGCCGCGCCCACCGCCGGTTCCTGTGGAGCCATGCCCGGAGCCGTTCTGGCGATCGCCAACGGCCTCGGCAAAAGTAACGAAGAGAAAAATGGAGCCCTCCTTCTCGCCGGACTCATCGGCGTCTTTATTACCCTCGATGCCACTTTCGCCGCCGAGGAAGGCGGGTGTATGGCCGAAACCGGATCCGGAGCCTCCATGGCTGCCGCGGCCTTAACCTGGCTCGCCGGAGGCAGCAATGATGAGCAGATGGCAGCCGCGTCCCTGGCCCTGCAAAACTCCTTTGGATTGGTCTGCGACCCCATCGCCAACCGGGTTGAGGCCCCTTGTCTCGGCAAGAATGTCATGGCGGCCACCAATGCCCTTTCATGTGCTAACATGGCCCTCGCCGGATACAATCACCTCATCCCTTTTGATGAAGTCACTATCGCGATGAACAAGGTGGCCCATCAAATTCCGCGCGAACTTCGCTGCACCAACCTGGGTGGACTTTCCATCACACCATCCGCAAACAGCATCGCCAAAAAATTGGCAGTAAAAGCGGGATGTGGACGCGGAGGTAAAGCGAGCTGCTAGGATTACAGCCTCCCATTCCCGCTTGGTCGGCAGTCTCGCGGACTACTGATAAAACGGTTTAAGCATCCAGTAGCAAAACGGGCCGGTCACCGCCACATAAAGCCAAAGCGGAAAGGTCTTCTTTGCCAGTTTGCGATGGTTCTCAAAATCACGGGTCCACGCATGCACGAACGTCATCAGAATCATCGGAAAGCTCACTGCGGCGGTAATGATGTGGGTGAATAAAACACTCAGATATAAGATCCGGAGATTTCCGAATTTCTCAAGCTCACCCTTACTCATTTCACCGTTGCCATCAGCATCACCAAACTTGGTTTCAAAGGTAGTGAAATGATACACCACGTAAAACACGAGAAAGATCGACGATAAAATGAGGGCCGTCGTCATCAAGCGTTGGTGGAATTTATGCTTCTTTTGAAGGATCGCTAAAATCCCACCCAATAGACACGCCGCAACCAAGGTGTTCAGGAACGCAATCACTCCGGGAAGCGCCTTGATGAAGTTATGGGCCGTCTCGTAATCGGGCGGAACATCAAATTTAAAGGGGGCCCTCATCAGCGCCACCAGCAACAGCACCACCGCACTGACGATCCAAACCACAACTTTTAGCCTCCGCGCCTTTTCAGTCTGGACAGATTGCTCCAGGATGCTCGATGTGCTCATGATTCGGGTTCGCTCTCGTTCGATTCTACGGTCTTCCTGATCTCAGCCAAGGCTGCCCTAATCTCAACACGTAATTGATCCAGAGGCAGCCCCTGGTCCCATTTGTGAACCAGAGTGTCTCCACGATAAAGCTGATATCCCATGTCGTGGGCCCAACGTCCTTTTTGCGCGATATGGATCGGATCCGTCCGCTCCTTGATCGTTGTGAAATACATTTCCTTGGTCATGAACTCCCAAAGCTTCTCTCGCTCGGCTCGAAGAAACCACCAATTGCTTGTACTCAACTGCAGTCCATCGCGAACGCTCGAAAGAAGCTCTTCGGTATCATTCTCGGGATCGACCGAAAAGCATACCACCAGGAACTCATTCTCATCTTTGAATTCATTATAAATCTCAACCAAAGAGGACTGGTTCCGCTCGGCGCACATTGGACAAGTCGCGTAAAATTGCGCGGCCAACCAAACCTTGTCGTTCAAATCAGAGATCTTCACTGCCGCCCCGTCCTGGCGCTGCAATTCTAAATTAGATTTCAGAACAACCAAATCACCGGGATCTTCCTTCCCGACGCCCGTCGCCGGAAGCTCATCCTTCTTCTTCACCTTTTTCAGCCCAACCAACAGGAAGGACATCCCGAGCACCAGAACGCAGATCAGCGCAACGCCCACATAGATGAGGATAATTTTTTTCTTATCGGTCATTCTTGTCCTTTCTCATCGGGGTTTTCATAGAGGTATTTGATCGAATCGATCAAAATTTCGCGCAGCTTTGGGGTCGTCATCGGCAGCGGATTCAGTTCCTCTTCAGGTGATTCCTTTTTGGCTTCCTCATACTTTCGTTCCATCTCTGCGACCGTTTCGAAGTCCCATCCTTCAGTCACACCGGGGATTCCCCGGACGAACATATTTTGATCAAGCAAAACCAAACGCGTGTCGTAATCAAAGACGCCGTCTCTTTCCGTAGGCACGCGATTGAACCTCATCTTGGTCTTGGTGAATGAGCGCAGTGATGTTTTGCTATCATCGTCGGCCACCACCCGCAGGACCTCGGGCTCCTTGCCATACTCCGAAAGAACTCCGGACATCCCCCCTGGGTCTGAGTTGGAACCATCGAGAACAAAAACGAGAATTCGAGGTTTTTTCGTTTCATCCTTGAAGGCATCCATCGCTTCACGAAGAGCGTCCAAGGAAGGTTGGGACTCTGGATTGGGAGTCTTCGGAAGCGTTATTACTAAGGTGACGTTTCCCTGAAGGTCCTGCAAATTCCGCTCTTTTCCGTCCGCCGTTAAAAGCTCGACATCGGGTTCGGTAATCCGTGTTTCAAAACTAGGGCGCCGGCTGTCCGAAGTCTCCTCCTGGTAACGCTTATAGGCAAAAGTCAAAATTACTCCGCTAACGATCATGAAGATCACGAGCTTGATCGCGGTTGCCCGTAGTTTTTTCGGGTCCCGCTCGGCGGGCTCTAATTGGCTGACGTCCACTTCGGGCGAAAGCTAGCCTAAGTCCAAGCAAAGGCAAGACCGACTAACACAAGAGGCAGGTAGAGCAAAGTCCCAAGGAAGGCCTTCCGCATGGGAGCACGTTCGCCCGAGGCCCTATAGCTCAAAATCGGACGCATCAGGTAGATCACCAAAGCGGTGTGGGCGACCGCGACCCACGAGGGAAAAAGCCCAGTTGCGCTCCCTGCAATCACCAGCGACATTAGGCAAATCGAGAAAACGACAAAGAGCACCGAAGTCTTCCGCCCCGTCACATCGCCGTTCGACCACATTTGGTAGCCCGCTTCTTCGTATTCCTCACGACAGAGCCAGCTGATCGCGAAAAAATGAGGCAATTGCCAGAAGAACAGAAGCCAAAAAAGAAACCAACCGCCCCACGCCATCCAATCGCCTCCCGCACCCACCCAGCCAATCAACGGAGGAATCGCGCCGGGGATTGCCCCCACCAAAGTATTGGAGGAATGCCATTTCTTCATCGGAGTATAGACAAAGACGTAAATCGCGATCGTTGCAGCCGCAAAAATAGCAGCTTCAGCATTTACCTTTGCGGCCAGATGAATCACCCCGAACGCCGCCAGGCCCCAGCCGATGCCAAAGGCCTTCATCACACTCATTCGTCGCGAAGGCAGCGGGCGATCCGAAGTCCGCTGCATCCGGGCATCGTCCTCGATCTCCATTAGTTGGTTAAAAGCCGCAGATCCGAAGGCCGAAGCAGCCGTCCCGATCAGGGTGTGGAGGAGGAGCCACCACTTATCAGCCATTCCCCCCACTCCTTTGGCTGCCAAATAGAAGCCAAAAAAGGTGGTGATCAGGACAAAGGTATTGAGACGCAACTTCGTGAGAACTTGCAAATCCTTGGCGAGACTGGGAGTCTCTGGTTTGGCATCGATCGCTGGCAACGTCGCGAGTCTGGCCCCGCCCGCCCGTTCCCGCAATCCCGAGTGTGCCGGAATTGCCATTTTTCCTTTTCGGCAGCCCATCCATTCACAAGAATCCCCCACACATGAGCGAAAAAGACCAATACCAGCGCGAACTGGATGTCATCAAGGAGGTGAAGGACAAGGGAGCCCTCGGAAAATTCCTTGGATATGCCAAGATCTCCGGCCCCGGTTGGCTGCAAGGCGCCATCACGCTGGGCGGCGGCTCTCTCATCGGGGCTCTTTACCTGGGAACCATCTCAAACAACGGCCTCCTCTGGGTCCAACCCCTCGCAATGGTTTGCGGCATCATCATGCTCTCAGCAATCGCCTATGTCACCCTCTCTACCAAAGAACGCCCCCTCGGATTGATCAACGAACACCTCAACCCTCTTCTTGGCTACTCCTGGCTCATCGCCACCATTATGGCCAACATTGTTTGGACCATGCCCCAGTTTTCTCTGGGAACCGCCGCCATTCAACAAAACCTGCTCGGTCTGGCAGCGGGCTCAGGCGCCGAAAAAACAAGTCAGTGGATCATCATCCTGGTCCTATTCGCCGTCGGTCTCTACGTAAACTATCTCTACCAGTCCGGAGGAAAAGGCGCCAAACTCTTCGATCGGATTATCAAAGTCATGGTCGGGGTTGTCGTCCTTTCTTTCATTGCCGTTGTCGTTAGTCTGGCCGGATCCCTGCCTTGGGGTGAAATCACCACCGGTTACTTTCCGAACTTCTCTCTCCTGACGACCCCGGCCGAAGCCTATCAACCCCTCGTCGAGGCCTCATCCAACCCGGAATGGTGGGAAAAGAAAATTCTCGGAACCCAGAAAGACGTCATTTTTACCGCCTTCGGCACCGCGGTTGGCATCAACATGACCTTCCTTCTTCCCTACACTTTGCTTAAGAAAAAATGGGGCCCGAAGCACCGCGGACTCTCAATCACGGACCTCTCCATTGGATTGTTTATCCCCTTCTTTCTCGCCACCTCTTGCGTCGTAATCGCCGCCGCTTCTTCCTTCCACGGCAAGGTTGACATGGACAATCTGGCCATCGGCAACAAAACCATGCTATCGGTTCCAGCCATTCAGAAGTCACTCAATGACTTTGAAGGCTCTCCCGATGAAAAGGCCGCCTTCCAAAAAACCACTCTTGAGAATGCAAACGAGAACGATCGCAAGATCGCAGCGATGCTCGTGAAGCGTGACGCCGGATCGCTCGCCAAAACCCTTGCTCCCTTCACTGGTGATTTCGTCGCCCAAAAGATCTTCGGTATCGGTGTCCTGGGCATGGCGGTCTCCACGATCATCATCCTGATGCTCATCAACGGTCTTGCCTTTCAGGAACTCTTCGCCGGCAAGCAACTCCCCGGACAGGATTCGTCCATCGCCCTGTCCCAGAAGCGCCCGTATTTCCTCGGTTGCGCCGTCTCGGGATTCGTTGGCTGCCTTTTCCCTTTGATCTGGAATAATGCCGATGCAAAAGCAGCTCTCGCAGTTCCTACTTCCGTAATCGGGGGTGCCCTTCTTCCAATCGCTTACTTCACCTTCCTCCTCATGATGAATTCCAAGAAAACCCTCGGAGACCGACGCCCGGAAGGAAAGGCGCGCATCATCTGGAACACCCTCATGATTTTCTCCACTGTCATGGCCACAGTCGGAAGCATCTGGGCGATCAAGGACAAACCATTCCACGCTGGAACCATCGGAATCTGCTTCCTCGGCCTCCTCTTTGCAGTTGGGACCATTTCCTTCATCAGTAAAGAGCGGGAGGAAAACTAGTCACCCTTAAATGTCTTCGGAATCCGCCCCCTATCAACCTCCGGAGCATGATTCGGAGTTCGGAGGGGTCCGGGACTTTGTCCCAAAAAGCGATTGGCACATCCGCATCGTTTACCTTCTACCGACGACTCTTTAACTCGCCGGAGCGCTGGCCCTGCAGGGCATCCTTACCCTCAGCGGCCTCAACGTCAGAGGAGTCAGCCTCCCCGTCACCTGGGTCATCTTCGGAGCTCTTGCCCTTCCCGCTTCAGTTTATACCGGAAACTACTATCGCTTACGCGACCAGAACAACTTCGGCACGATGATCGTCATGGTTTGCATTCATTTGGTGCAAAACGCCTTCATCCTCTTTGAAGCAGCAATCGTTCTGCTCATGTTTTCCTGATTTTTTCTAATTCCCTCTCCCCTCAATTCATTTCCATTCCGGACGATGACAGGCAGCAATCTCTACCAGGCCCCGGAGGAGGCTGAATTAACGTAGAATATCGGGCAAAGGTTCGAAAAATGGTCAAACCCTAGATTGGTCACCCTCTTTTTTTCCCAGCCTTTACTCTCGCACTTTCCTTAATTGTAAGCCGACTCACCCACCATCTCATCCTGAGCGGTGTGGTTTTTGCAATCATCGCCAGCATCGGGGTTTCCCTGCTCAGCGCGCATATTCATACTGTCAGACAAGGCGCCACTTGGAGAAACCTCGCACTCTTTACGTTCGTTTACCTACTCGCCCAAACTTTCGCGCTTTTTCTTTGCACCGCCACACTTTGGGTATTCGTCACCCGCTTCTAGGAGGGCTTCTCAGGCAGCAGCAGTATTTGCAGGGTTTTTCGATGGCCGAAATGGCCCTTCAACGCTTCATTGACAACATGTCTGATGGTTATGAGATACCCCGCTCCGCCCGCGACGAACTCGACGGGATCGTTTACTTTCCACGCCTATGCGACAAAGTCCGCAAACATTACGCCGGAACCCTGCACCCCGAGTTCCACACCAATCTAGGCCTCGGCATGGACCTTTGGACCTGCCAATTCCTCGGAGTCGACTACAATGAATTAAAAGCCCAAATCATCGCCGGAGCCACCGATGAAGACGCCCTCGTCTGGGCTCGTAAAAATGGCATCACCCGTCCCGACTACGAAAAAGCTTGGTTCCTTGCCTACATAAAGACCCGCGGCTTTCGCGATGATCTCAGCAGACGCCTCGCCGAACGAAAAAAAGAAGATCCCCGCACCGATCGCGAGGATATTCTCACCTTCATGGACTACATTGAAGTCGACGAAGGACGCAGCATTTAATCCAACCAGATCCATGACCGATTTCCACTACCAAGATCCGTTTCCCCTCGGCCCCGATCCCACCAAGTATCATAAAATCACTTCCGACTTCGTCACTACCGAAACTATCGGTGATCGCGAAATTCTTAAAGTTGATCCAAAGGCTCTGACCCTGCTTGCGAACGAGGCCATCAAGGCCGTTTCCTTTAAACTCCGCACTTCCCATTTGAAGCAGGTCGCCTCCATTCTCGACGATCCCGAGGCCACCGAAAACGACCGCATGGTCGCCCTGATGCTCCTCAAAAATGCCGAGATCGCCGCTCACGGAATCCTCCCTGGCTGTCAGGACACCGGCACCGCCATCGTGATGGGCAAAAAAGGCGAAGGCATCTGGACCGAAGCCAATGATGCCGAGGCTCTCTCGGCCGGAATTCACAAAACCTACCAGGAAGAAAATCTCCGCTACTCGCAAGTTTCGCCATTAAGCATGTACGAGGAAACCAATACCAAAACCAATCTTCCCGCACAGATTGATCTCCACGCCGTTCCCGGATCGGAATACAAATTTCTCTTCATGACCAAGGGCGGCGGCTCGGCCAACAAGTCCTTCCTGTACCAGCAAACCAAGTCGCTGCTCAATCCCGAGAGCCTGATGGAGTTTTGTATCGAAAAAATGCGCAGCATCGGCACCTCCGCATGCCCACCCTACCACCTCGCCTTCGTCATCGGTGGAACCTCGGCAGAAGCCTGCCTCAAAACCGTCAAGCTCGCCTCGGCCCGCTACCTCGACGAACTCCCGACTTCCGGAAACGAACATGGCCAGGCCTTCCGTGATATCGAACTCGAGAGCAAACTCCTCAAAGCTGCCCGCAAGATCGGTATCGGAGCCCAATTCGGCGGCAAGTATTTTGCGCACGATGTCCGCGTCATCCGCCTCCCAAGACACGGAGCGTCGTGCCCCGTTGGCCTCGGCGTGTCCTGCTCTGCTGATCGTCAGGCCAAAGCCAAGATCACAAAGGACGGAATCTTCCTCGAAAAACTTGAGGAGAATCCCGGCCAATTCATCCCCGATGAATTTCGCGACTGGAAATTTAAAGGAGTCGAGATCGATCTCGACGAAGGCATGGAAAGCACTCTCGCCACCCTGGGCAAATATCCCGTCACCACCGCCGTTTCCCTGACCGGCCACATCATCGTGGCTCGCGATATCGCGCACGCAAAGCTCAAGGAAATCCTCGAAGCCAAAGGTGACTTCCCCGACTACTTTAAAAAGTATCCGGTTTACTACGCGGGACCGGCGAAGACTCCCGAAGGAATGGCCTCGGGTTCGTTCGGCCCGACCACCGCCGGACGCATGGATCCATACGTCGACCTCTTCCAGGAAAACGGTGCCTCCATGGTGATGCTGGCCAAAGGCAACCGCTCCCAACAAGTCACCGATGCCTGCAAAAAGCATGGTGGTTTCTACCTTGGCTCGGCTGGAGGCCCGGCCGCCTTACTCGCCAAAGAACACATCAAGAGCCAGGAAGTCGTCGACTTTCCCGAACTAGGGATGGAGGCCGTTTGGAAAATCAAAGTAGAAAACTTCCCCGCGTTCATCCTGGTTGATAACAAAGGCAACGACTTTTTCACCCAGATCAGTCAATGCCCGGTTCATTGAGGGGGCTGAAAATCACTCGTTCAGGCAAGCCACCTCATTTCGCGTTGTGGAAGATGAAAAAATCCCCTTTCTGGTCTGGCTCATTTGGGCCGCACTTGCCATCTCCATCTTTGGCGCAATCCACGGAAAGAACTGGTCGGTGCTCTTCATTTCATCCGGAACCCTCTTTCTGACCTGGCTGCCGATCGCGTATGCGGATCGCTTCGATATTAAAATCCCGAGCCGATTCGCAACTGCTGTCGTTGTTTTCATTTTCGCAACCCTGTTTCTTGGTGAGATCAAGGACTTCTATGAGCGATTCTGGTGGTGGGATGTTATCCTTCACACCGGTTCCGCTGTCGCCTTCGGGCTCACCGGGTTTATCCTTATCTTCATGCTTTTCGAGGGCGACCGCTTCGCCGCGCCTCCGATCGCCATTTCCTTCCTCAGCTTTTGTGTCGCGATGGCAATTGGCAGCATCTGGGAAATCTTCGAGTTTGCGATGGACCAGTTCTTTGGCATGAACATGCAAAAATCAGGACTCGTCGATACGATGTGGGACTTGATCGTGGATGCAATCGGTGCACTTTTCGCCGCGATCACCGGCTTTCTCTACCTCAAGACTCCGCGCAATTCCGGCCTGGGACGTTGGATCAAGGACTTCATCGAGAAAAACCGCAGCAAGTTCGGAAAAATAGACAACGGGGGAACCTGATCTTTCCATTGGCAGGAGCGGAAAACTTCGCGTATGTTGTCCGAACACACAATGCGAAAACAAATCATTTTTCTTGCCTGTCTGCTGATCACCAATTGCCTTGCTGCTCCATCGGACGGCCTTCTGGCTTACTGGAATCTCGACAATAACACCACCGACTCCGCCCCCTCGGGAGCAACCAATGATAATGGATCTTGGATTGGCGGAAGTTCTTATAGTTCAAGCAACGCCCAATTCGGTGCGGCCGGCGTATTCAACGGCAGCAACTACATTTCCATCCCCAGTAGCAGCGATATTGCTAGCAATGGCGGGAGCCTAACCATTTCGGTTTGGTGTCAGGTCGCGACCTGGGATAGAAGTTGGCAGGCCCTTATAAGTAAAGGAGAGGGCACTAACTACCGGATCGCCCGCCAGTCAAACGATCAAAGTGCGATCTCTTACGCAGGCGGATCGGCCGACATTGGCGGAGGAGCCGTTAATGATGGCAACTGGCATCACGTCATGGCTGTCTCAGAAGCGGGTGAAGGAACATATTTGTATGTCGACGGGCAAGAAGTTGCCACCGGCGTGGCCCCCAGCCTCACAGACCAGGGGCTAAACCTCCTCATTGGGGAAAACCCGGGGGCAACGGGACGCCGGTGGAACGGAGGAATCGACGATGTGGCAATTTTTGACGCTCCGCTCAGCGCATCCCAAGCTAGGGCAATTCACGATTTGGGCACCATCTATGGCTACCCTATGGGCGATGCCATTCAGATCCTCGACGCCCACGACACCCGGGGGGCTGTCACCATTGGAAATGAAACATGGAGTTATGAACCCACCGATACCGGTTCGGGCACCTTTATTCCCCTCGGAAATGATCTCAGCGGAGTTGATCTTTCCGCCGGTCCTTCGATCACCCTTTTTGAAAGTAGCCCAATTTTTATCACCTCCGGCGGAACAGCCACCCTCTCCTGGCAAATCTCTCCACCATTTTCGGCAATCTCAATCGACAATGGTATTGGAAGCGTTCTGGCTCAAACCGATGGCAGCGGGGCCGGAAGCATCTCGGTATCCCCGACCATCAGCACCACTTACACGGTCACCGCAACCAATGTCGATGGTGACAGATTACGCAGCACGAATCTTTTCGTCGATGTCGACCCGTCGACTCCCCGCATCAACGAATTTTCAGCGGATACTGCAGCCGACGGCCTCCTCGATGAGGATGGAGACACCGAGGACTGGATTGAGATTTATAATCCCGGTCCCAACGCCGCCGACCTTTCCACTTTTTATCTGACGGATGACATCACCGCACTCAGCAAGTGGGCGATTCCCGCAGTGGTCATGCAGCCGGATACTTATCTCATCATCTTCGCATCCGGAAAAGATCGGGCCGTTGCTGGAAACGAACTGCATACCAATTTCAGGTTATCGGCGAATGGAGAATATCTCGCTCTCACTCGTGACGACGGCAGCGGCGGATTCACAGTCGCCGGCGAATTCTCACCAGTATACCCGTCCCAGGAAGAGGGCTTCTCCTATGGTTTCGCCCCGGACGGCCTCACTCTTGGCTTCCTTGAGACTCCAACGCCCGACGCCCCCAACGGAGCAGTGGCCCAAGGATTTGTGGCCGACACCACCTTTGATATCGACCGTGGATTCTACACAGCCCCCTTCAATCTCACCATCAGCACGGCTACTCCGGATGCACAAATTCGCTATACTACCGATGGTTCCGAACCGACCGCTACCAACGGGATTATCTATTCCGGGCCGATCAATATCAGCTCAACCACGACGATCCGCGCAGCAGCATTCAAGGCCGGATTTTTCGAAACAAATGTTGATACCCACACCTACTTCTTTCTCGACGACGTGCGAACCCAGTATGCCAATGGAGCAGCTCCAAGCGGTTGGCCCGCCGGCCCGGTGAACGGACAGGTTTTCAACTACGGAATGGATCCTGACATCACCAATCGATACTCTTCGCAGGAAATGATCGACGCTCTCTCAGCAATTCCTTCGATCTCACTTTCAACAAACCAAGCCAACCTGACCGGAGGTGGAAGTCAGGGGATCTACGTCAATCCGGGATCACGGGGAAGGAGCTGGGAACGCCCCGCCTCGTTTGAGGTGATTCACCCTGACGGCACCACCAGAAACCTACAGAGCAACTGTGGTATTCGCATTCGGGGTGGTTTCAGCCGGAGCACCGCAAATCCCAAACACGCTTTCCGGATTTTCTTCAGAAACGAATACGGAGATGGAAAGCTCAACTACCCGATGTTTGGAGCCGAGGGTGTTGACCAATTCGACAAGCTGGACCTGAGGACTTCCCAAAACTACTCATGGGCATTTCAGAACAGCACCTCCAACACCTTCCTCCGGGAAGTCTTGGGAAGAGATTTACAGCGCTCGTTCGAGCGCCCCTACACCCGCAGCCGATACTATCACCTTTACCTCAATGGTATTTACTGGGGACTTTTCATGACCCAGGAGCGAGCCGAGGCAAACCACGGGGAAGCTTATCTTGGCGGGGATGATCAGAACTACGATACCATTAAATCAGCTGGCAGCAGCGGAGGATACAACACCGAGGCAACCGATGGCTCCTTCGCAACCGGCAGCGAGTGGAGCACCCTTTGGAGCATGTCGAGAAACCAGCAAACGAATCCTACAGATGCAAACTTCATGATGATGCAGGGACTCAACCCGGATGGATCAAGAAACCCGTCTCTCCCCATTTATTTGGACGTCGACAACCTCATCGATTACCAAATGATCATCGGTTATACAGGAAACTACGACGCTCCCCTTTCCGACTTCGTGGGTGCTTCCAATAACTGGTATGCCGTCCGGGACCGAGAGCGCGACAGCTTCGGCTTCCAGTTCTTCGTCCACGATGGTGAGCACTCCATGGGAGCAGGAGGAAAATGGAACGGTGCCAACGACCGTATCAACACCACCAATGGTGCCGGCAGCCGTACCTCATATAACAAGAGCAACCCTTCTTTCCTGCACTTTGATCTCGCTGAAGGAACCGAGGAGTATCGCTTGCGTTTTGCTGATCGCGCTCACCTCGCTCTTTTTAATGGCGGGCAACTGACCAGAGACCGTGTCTTCGCCTTGATGGACGCCCGTCGATCGACGGTATCCGATGTCATTATTGCAGAGTCCGCCCGCTGGGGAGACTCGAAGCGAACCGATCCTCTTGATGAGCAAGACTGGATCAACGCCGTAAACAGCCTGATTGGGATCATCAACAACCGAAGCGAGGACTTTCTCGGACACCTTCGCTTGGCCGAT
>JAURPJ010000083.1 GCA_030835305.1 Verrucomicrobiota bacterium
CCGAGGCGGCAAGGTGACTTCGGCCTGCACCGCGGGCGGAACCTACACCGCCCAACTTGCGGGACTGCGGGACACTGAAATGACGAGCTCCGCCTTGCGTCATCTCAAGAGCCAGGCCCCCGGCATTATTACCGGCGGCGGAAGCTACTACTACTATACCCATTACTACGCGATTCAGGCGATGGTGCAGGCGGGCGATGATGAATATGCGAAGTGGTATCCCCAGATTCGCGACGCACTCATCACCAGACAAAACGAAAAGGGCGCCTGGGACAAAGGGAGCGGGCACGGAGGGGGAGGCTATTCAACTCCCATGGCAATCATCATCCTTGCCACCCCGCATCGTTACATCCCAATCTATCAAAGGTAATGACAGGTCGGTCGAAGGATCTGCGATTCCTTGCCATTTGTGCGGCAAGTGTGGCTCTTGCCTTCGCTCAGCTTTACCACGCACAGGAGGGGGCGGCCGGCATTCCGGAGAAGGAGATCGTCGCGCTGCAGAAGGAACTGATCGCAGCCGCCGGGGCTTCCTCATCGACCCGAAAGCGCCGCGCCTACAAGAACGTCGTTCGGGACGGGGAAGACCTTCTCGAAAAATCACCGGAGGCTGCGAGTCGGTTCCGCGTTCTGGAGATCATCTTTCAAAGCCAGAAAAGATTGTTGGCGTTGGATGATTCCGATCGGAACCGCGAGGCGCTTTTCGATACCGGCAGCAAGCTGGTCAAAGCACCGGACGAGCTTGCCGATTTGCGCCTTGAGGCGGACTTGTTACTTTCGGAGAGGGACTTGTCGGGCTGGAATGCGGATGTGAAAGAGCGTGCCGAAGCGCTCGACGGACTGATCGCCCGCTACCGTAGTACCCCGGCGGAGGCGATGAGCCTGATGATGGCCGCGCAGATTGCTCCGAAGCTGCAAGCCTTCGAATTGCAGAAGAGAATCCTAGACTCCCTGGGGGAACGTTTCGCAGGTGATCCGGGCGTGATTGAGTTTCGGCGGGAGAACCTGGGCCTCGGGCGACTGGACGTGTTGTTTGCCGGAACCTTCACCCGTGCGGACGGCGTGACTTTGCGTTTTCCGGATGATCTGATGGGGCGGCTGGGCGTCATGGTATTTTGGTCAAGTCAGGTGCCGGGCTTCGAGGCATACCTCCAGCAAATCAAGAAGCAGGAGGATCAATTCCCTGACCGGTTCGAGGTCTTCAGCTTCAATGTTGACGAACTGCCCGATGCGGGCGCGGCAACGCTGAAAGCCCTGGACCTCAACTGGACGGTCATGCGACTGCCCGGTGGTAGAAAAAGCCAGGCGTATCGGACCTACGCGGTGCAGGATCCCGTCGGGTTTCTTGTTAATGCATTCGGCCATGCTCTTCTCGAGCCAGCCTTATTGAACGTGGCGGATCAGGCCGACCTTGGAGTGCGTGGCCTGTCTTCATCGATGTCCACCTTGAATCGGCGCCTCGACGAACCACGTTATCTTTCACAATTGCAGTCGCTGTTGGTGGGCGATTTTTTGGTCACAGAGCCCGATGGTGACCTGGATGTCACCTTGCCCCCCGAGGTGAAAATGGTTTCGATGAACCCTAAGCTAACTCGTGTCGCCGGGTCAGTTCCTGCCGAAATGCTGAACGCCATTCAGGGATGTTTCACTCCGGCACCCTTCCGCTACCGGCTGACGACCAGCGAGGCACTGGCAAATTACGAGAAGGCCGAGCGGTTGTGCAGTGAGGCCGTCAAGCTACACCCTGCTGCGCCCGATCTCTGGATCGTGCGCAACCGAAGGATCATCGCTCTTCTGGGCATGTGGAATCTTGCAGGAGAGCCCAAGTATCTGAAGCAAGCGGCCCGGGAGGCGGGCGTATCTCTGAGCTCAACGCTGCCGCCAGGGGCTGACATCGTCCCGCGTTTTTGTCTCGCCAGAGAGGTAATTCGGCAAGGGAACTCGCAGCCGGATTCCGTCCTCGCGGATTTGATCGAGAAAACGGGTGGGGCAAAAGCGCTCACTTCAGCCCATGCCGCGACCGCAATCCTGGCGTTAAACGCCAACGCGCGGGACTTGTATAATCACTCCCGCGCTAAGTTGCTGGCGCTGCCGGACGGGGCCAATCCCATGCTTTGGTCGATGCTCTCGTTCCTGCGTGACCGAATCCACAACTACCGTCTGTTTAAGGGCAATTATATCGGGAAGGAACGCGGATCGGTGCGTGGCTACATGATCAATCATGGCGGCCCTCCGATGACGAAAATGTTGCCGGCCATGACGCTCAAGACCCTGGATGGGCGAACGCTGAATCTTCCGGAGGATACCAAGGGCAAGGTGACGCTGTTGGTCTTTGTCGAGCCGTCCGCGGAGCCCGGTGCGGAGTTTCCGGTCGATGTCGGGGAAGGTGAAGACAAAAAGCCACACCATCATTTTCTCCAATACGCGTGTGACCTTCAGGACAAGCATGTCAACAAAGGGGTCACAACGATCGCGGCCTTCTTGACTGAAGATGTGGAACGCATCGAGACTCTGATGAAAACAAGGGGGCTGACCTGCCAGGCCGCCATCGTGGCGGGCGGTCTTACGAACCCGCTGGTGCGCCGACTGGGCGTTCTTTCCGCAGATCGTATTCCGAACGTCTTCTTGCTCCGCCGGGACGGCTCCATCGCTTGGAACGCATCGGGACTCCCCTACGAAGATAGCGAAAGATTTGTGAACTTGCTTGCCGCGAAAGTCCACATCGAGACCTGCGAAGTGGAGACGGCCTACGAGGCTCTCAACAAGAGCGATTTCAAGGAGGCGGCACGGCTATTTAGCGGCCCTTATTTGCCCTGGGAACCCGATCGCTTCGGATGGCGGCCTCCGCGCTATCATGGAAAGGCGCTGGCCTACATGGGCATGGAAGATTGGAAAGCCGCGCTCGAGTCCATCGAGGTGGCGATCGAAGCTCATAATTTGAATTACTTACGGGGGCGAAAAAGAGAAAGGGCTCCAAATTGGCGCAAGGACGCAGCCAAGGTTACGGTGGTAAATCCTGATGACATTCTGACGGAGCTATGGAACACCAAGGCGCAGATTCTGGCCAAGCTCGGGCGAGAGGATGAGGCGGCCCAAATACGCGAACGCTACGCCGAACCGGCCACCCCGTTTCCGCCGGGCACTTACAAGGCATTCCACGAAAAGTTGATGGAGTGGAAAGCGCGTAACGAGAACCAGAATGATCAGACAAAGAAAAATTAGAAATATGAAGAAACCCAACCTCATCAAGAATGTCTGGATCGCGATGATCCTGACCCTATCGACATCGGTCCTTGCTGCGGGCAAATCAGAGCCAATCATCCTGAACCCCGAAGGAAGGAAACTCGAGGCGCATTACAGCAAGATGCTGGCTGACTTGAAGGAAACGATTACGCGGCTGGAACCCAAGGTGGACGAAAAGAAGAAGGCCCAATTCACCAAGCAGTTAGGCTCGCTTGGGAGTGTCCCGGCCGTGACCAAGACCGTCATGGGAAATGAAGTCGCCGTGAAATACGGCCCGGACAATCCTGCCTTTGTTGGAAAACAGAAAGAGGTCCTTACGGCAGCCAGAGTCGTTATGAAGGACCTTGAAACATTTCTCACCGGGGAGGAGGCGCTGGCCACCATGGCGAAATTCGCACTTCTCTCTGATGCCACGCCGGAGGGCCTGGCCGGGTTTGCGCAAAAAGGCGAAGCGGAAAAAGCGCTGATTGACCAACTGCTCAATGATGATCAACTCGTCGTGCAGGCCATGACAATGGGAGGTGCCAGCGGCGGCAACTACGGCCAGGCGATGCGAAATTACACCGCCATCCAGAAAGCCGCCGAACGTTCTCACGAGGGGTTCTTCCAAGTGTGGGCCCTGGCTGTCTCGCTTCAGTATACGGGTGATACTTATGTCTATCCCGATGTCCCTGCAGCCGAATCATTGGTCCGGTATTACCTGAACTACCTGAAGGCATACGACGACGGCATCCTGGATCCCGCATTTTCTGAATTGGGTGGGATAGGGTGGAACTACCGTTTTGTCTTTCCAGATTCCTACACGCTTGAAGATATCGACTGGATTAGAAAGGTCTTGCGCAACTACCGTCCCGATCACACGCGCCTGGATTACCGATGGCGTTACTGTCGGATCGTGCGGAGCGATATTCCCTATACCAGCGGCGTCGATCGAAGCGGGATGCCAGACGAACTGAGCAATATTCAAAAGTTCTTCCTGGAGGGCGGTATTTGTGGTCCCCGTGCCTTTGTTGGGCAAATTTCGGGATACGCTTTTGGGATCCCTTCCCGTCGTGCACCTTCCCCGGGTCATGGTGCCATGGCGCACTGGACTCCGGACGGCTGGACAACGGTCCTGGGTCCGCATTTCTATTTCTGCAGCCACATCAATGGAATGCCCCCCATGGATTTTCTGCTGGCATCACAGGCACAAGAAGATCCCAAGGGATTCAAAGAGGCGCTGATGTGTGAGTGGTTGGGGGAAGCACTGGCCGAAGAGGCCCCTCGCGACTACGGATCAAGCGGTGGGCTCTGGCGATTGCTTGGCTTCTATAAACGACAGGCTATTGTCGAAGATCAGAAAATAAAGGACATCGGAGCGACCGGTGAAGAGCTTGCGGAATCGAATGTCAGCAGCGAGAAGGAAGAGGTCGAGGAAATCGAGATCTCCGAGGAATTTAAGAAGATCACGGTGGCCGGGGATGGTACCATCACCATTCCCGTGGCGGCATGTCGATCACCGAAGAATGGTGAGAAGATCAGGTTCATGGAAAGCATCGATGGCGGAATGCAAGTGCACTACGGTTTGGCAGGTCGCCGCCCGGAGTTACTGAGTTACAATGTCGAAGTTCCCAAAGCCGGTAAGTACGAATTTACGGGACAGGTATGCTCGGTGACGATGAATCAGGAATTTCTGCTTCGCATCAACCGGAGAACACTCGTGGATGTCAACATTCCCTACACCAAAGCCGACTGGATGGAGACCGAACCCGTTGTCCTCGAATTGAAAGAGGGACGAAACCGGATCTCCTTTACCCAGAAAGCTCCAAATAAGGGATTAAGTATTAAGGGATTCAAGCTGAAGCCCGTGACGGAGACAGGCGGACGGTAAAAGGATCGAGATGATGGCAAGACGATTGGCAATGGCTTGTTTCCTGGTGGTTCTGCCGGGATTCTGGAGCTTGGGGGTTGCCGGGGAACCGGCAGGGGAGATCTCCGAAGCCATTTCCGGGAAAGAGATCTTCGCGCTGCAGAAGGGATTGATCGAAGCGGGCGGGGCTTCCTCGTCGACCCGAAAGCGCCGCGCCTACAAGAACGTCGTCCGGGACGGGGAAGACCTTCTCGAAAAATCACCGGAGGCTGCGAGTCGATTCCGCGTCCTGGAAATCATCTTTCAAAGCCAAAAGCGCTTGCTGGTCTTGGAGAATTCCGATCGAAACCGGGAGGCGCTTTTCGCTACCAGTCGCAAGCTGGTCGAAGCCCCTGACGAGCTTGCCGATTTGCGTCTCGAGGCGGACATGTTACTTGCTGAGCGAGACTTGTCGGAAAGGAACGCGGATGTGAAGGCGCGCACGCAGGCGCTCGCGGAGCTGATCGCCCGATACCGGCATACGCCGGGCGAGAAAAAGAGTCTCATGATGGCCTCGCTGATCGCGCCCAAGCTGGAGGCATTCGAGCTTGAGAAACAAATCATACGCGCAATGAACGAGCGCTTTGCAGGGGACTATGATCTGATTGAGTGGAGGCGGAAAAATAATGGCAACTCCAACGAGAGTGTCCTGTTCACTGGATCTTTCAAACGTGTCGATGGATCGTCGCTGACCTTTCCCATCGATGGCATCGGTCACACCTGCGTGTTGGTCTTTTGGTCAAAAGATACGCCGGAGATCGCCGCGCGATTGGCGAAGGTCAAAGATCTGCAAACCCGGTTCCCAGGTCATATCGATGTCTTCAGTTTCAACGTGGACGTGCTCGCTGACGGCGGTGAGAAAACGCTGCGGTCGCTGGGATTGGATTGGACGGCGATGCTGTTACCCGAAGGGAAAAAAAGTCAGACCTATCGCGTTGTCGCGAGACAGGATCCGATGGTGGTGCGGGTCAATGCACACGGACATGCCTTCCTACCATCGACCCTTATCGATGAGCTGCTCAAGGAGGTGTCGATGGAACAGAATCTTGATGACCCGCGTTACCTTGCCCAATTGCAGTCGCTGCTCGTTGGCGAGTTTCTCCTGCCCCGGGACATCCCGGCACCCGCGGCGGGATCGGTTCCGGAGAACGTGCGCAAGGCAATCCAAGATTGCTTTATCGATGCGCCCCTTCGTTACCGGCTGACGCGTTCGCAGGCGCTGGCGAACTACCACAAGGCGGAGAAACTCAGCCGTGATGCCATCGCGCAGCACCCGAAGGCGTCGGATCTGTGGCACGTGCGCAATTGCCGGATCATTGCTCTGCTCGGTATGTGGAAGCTTGCTTTTGAACCACAGCATCTGGCGGACGCGGTGGCTGAGTCACGCATTGCCCTGGCCGCGACGATCCCGGATAGAGCGAAGGTTGTCCCGCGATTTTGCCTCGCGATAGAGGCGCTGCGCCGTGGTGAATCCACCCCGCTCCTGGTGCTGACGGAATTGGTCAATGATGGTGCTCTGCCTTCGGCTTATGCGGCGGCCGCCGTCCTCGCGATGAATTCCAACTCAGTTGATCTGCATGCTAGATTCCGGGGGGAACTCCTCGAATCCTCCCAGGATGATCCGGCGCTCTGGCCCGTCGTTTCTTTCCTCAAGGATCAGAATCATCGCTTCCGTCTGTTCAAGTATAACTACTACATGCCGGCGAGCCTGGCGCGCAGGATCGTGCGTGCCGACCTGCGCAGCAATGCGGCGGATCTCGACGCCCCTGCGGGCACAAGCGGTCCTGTCGAGGTTGAACTCACGACGCTCGCCGGCGAGAAACTGAGTCTGCCGGAGGCGACCGATGGCAAGCTGACGTTGTTGATGTTTGTCGAGCCGCCCGCCGACGGGGACGCAGAGTTTCCGACCCTGATCAATGGGGCGGTCACCGAGGACTCCCGGGGCCGAAAAGTCGAGACCTTGGGAGTAATGCAACAGGCCTTCGGGTTCACCGGACAGCATGTCCACAAAGAGATCAAAGTCATCGCGGCTTTTCTGAGCGACGATACAGATCGCATCAAAGCCCTGATGCAGCAGAATGCCTGGCCGTGTCAGGTGGTCATGGTTCCAGGCGGGCTCAACAATCCACTGGTGCGGCGCCTCGGCGTCCTTTCTGCGGATCGCGTGCCCAACATTGTCCTCCTCCGTCCCGATGGAACGATCATCTGGAAACTGTCGGGATCGGTGCATCCGCAGGTAAGGAGTGAGGGACTTGGTGAAACTCTCGGTGTCATCAGCCGCGCGCTCAAAACCCAGATTGATCGCTACGAAATCGAACGTTCGATTGTCGCGCTGGAGCAGGGGGATCACGACGAGGCCGCCCGGCTTTTCTCGGGGCCATTCCCGCCCCCGGAGAGACCAAATCCCGACGGGTGGACCGCGCCTCGTCTGCATGGCCGCGCGTTGGCAAATATCCAACTGGAGCGTTGGGAGGCAGCGCTGTCGGATCTTGATGCCGCCATCATGGCGCATGAATCGGTATTCAATCGCAAAAAGCCCTGCGGGTGTCATCGGGTGGCAGGCCTGCTTGTCACCAAAGCAAAAGTGCTCGATCAACTGGGGCGTTCGCAAGAGGCGGGGGACGTGAGGAAACGTGCGGGCGCTGCCAAGTTCACTCATCCCGACACGCGCTACGGATCACTCCACGATCGAATCGAGGAGACAAAAGCGAATGAGAAAAAGTAGTATCATGACGGCTTTGAAAACTCACATATTTTTGGCGGCATTCCTTCTTACAGGAGTTTTTGTTGGTGTCGCAAAATCACAGGATGCCGCCGGCGAGATCTCCGAAAGGGAAATTATCTCGCTGCAAAAGGAACTGGCCGAGGCGGGCGAGGTCTCTTCAAAGACGAGGATGCGCCGGGCCTACAAGGGAGTTGTCCGCGGCGGCGAAAAGCTCTTGAAGTCATCCTCGGCGGCTCCCAACCGCTACCGCATTTTGGACATCGTCTTCCAGAGCCAGAAGCGTCTTCTCGCCCTTGAAAACTCAGATGAGAATCGCGACGCTCTCCTTGAAACCTGCGCCATGCTGGCCGGGGCGCCTGACGAGGTGGCGGATCTGCGCCTCGAGGCGGACTTGTTGATCATGGAGAGGGAACTGTCGATCAAGAAGGCGGATGTGAAGGAGCGTGCCGGAGCGCTCGAGAAACTGATTGCACGATACCGTGACACGCCGGGTGAGGCGAAGAGCCTGATGTTTGCCTCGCAAATCGCACCGAAGCTTGAAGCCTTCGATTTGGAAATGCAGATCCTGCGCACCATGCAGGAGCGTTTTTCCGACCATCATGGCGTGATTGAGTTCCGCCGCAAAAGTCTCGCTGCCGGTCGCATTGAGGCGCTTTTTCGCGGCACCTTCACCCGCGCGGACGGGACCTCGTTGAGCTTTCCGGTCGATCGTTTGGGGTATCCCTGCTTGATGGTGTTCTGGACGAAGAAGACGGAGGGTTTCGAGGTCGCTCTAAAACAGATCAACGAGTATGAGGAACTCCATCCGGGCCGCTTTGATTTCTACAGCTTCAACCTCGATGAGTTGCCGGACGCGGGAGAATCGACGCTGCGCGCCCTCGGGTTGAAATGGACGGCGCTCCAACTCTCCGGTGGAAAGAAAAGCCAGACTTTCCGCACCTATGGTCGCAGAGATCCGGTGAGCATTTTGGTCAATGCCTACGGATACACCTTACTGTCGCCAACCGAGAACTATGGCCACGGCCAAGGAGGGAAGGTAAACCCCTACAAGATCGATGATGTCAGGCTCACTAGCGAGCGTTATTTGGCGCAGTTGCAGTCCTTGTTCATTGGCGATTTTTTGGTGGCCAATACAGAAATCCCAGAGACTGGCGGGCTGGCCGCTTCGCTTCGGGAGATCCAGGAGTGTTTCGTCAGTTCACCGTTCCGCTATCGGCTCACTCGCGAGGAGGCATTGGCAAATTATGGGAAGGCATTGAAACTCTCTGCCGATGCGATCGTCAAATATCCCCGGGATCCCGATTTGTGGCAGGTCCGCAACCGCCGGATCATCGCCTTGTTGGGAATGTGGAAGATGGCCGCTGATCCTAAATACTTCGAGCAGGCGGCCAAGGAAGCGCGCACCGTTTTGGAGATGACCCTGCCCGACGGTGCCGATCTTGTTGCGCGATTCTGTCTGGCGAAAGAGGAGCTTCGTCAAAGCGCTGCTGAAGCCAAGTCGATTTTATCAGGACTAGTCGATGAGGGAGGAGGGAGCTCAATTGCCGTTGCGGCCGCAGCCATTCTCGCTATCGATGCCAACTCGCCGGAGCTGCACGAACACTATCGCAATGTGCTCCTCAAGAATGACACCAACGATTCCAGATTGTGGGAAGTGGCGGCGTTTTTGCGCGATCGCTATCACCGGTTGGACCTTCTCAAAGTGAAACTCTCTCGCCCTGAGCGTCGTGTCAGGGCGCGTTACGGATATATCGTTTCGCCGCGTGAACATGCCGTCAACCACGGTCTCGACCCGATGACCGAGCGCCTGCCTGAGCTTGAGCTGAAGACGCTTGACGGTGACGTGATGAAGCTGCCGCGTGAGACACAGGATAAGTTGACCTTGCTCATGTTCGTCGAGCCCCCGGCAGAACCCGACGCTGACTTCCCTGTGCCTCTGGATAGGAATCGAAAACCACAGAAGAAAAATGACCCGCTGAGAAACGTCATGAACTATGCATTCGACGTCGCTGAGCGCCACATTCACAAGGAAGTTGAGGTGATTGCGGCTTTTCTTTGCGACGATGCCGAACGGGTGCGGGCATTAATGGCGAAAAACAAATGGCCCTGCCGGGCCGCGATGGTTCCAGACGGTTTGAAAAATCCGATGGTCCGTCAGCTGGGGATCCTTTCCTCCGACCGCATTCCCAACGTCTTCCTGTTGCGCCGTGATGGCACGGTCGCCTGGCACACTTCGGGGTTCGTTTACAAATCCGACTTTGGGTATCCGTTTGCGATTTGGCTCGCAATGGGAGTTCATATTGAAGTTTGTGATACGGAGCTAGCTTACCGGGCCTTGGTCGCCGGTGAATTTGCGAAGGCCAAAAAGATTTTCTCCGGCCCCTTTCTCCCAGGAAAAGATGAACGCTACCGCTGGCGTGCACCGCGTTTTCACGGACGAGCAATGGCGAATATGGGGTTGAACGATTGGAATTCCGCGTTGATTGACATCGATACGGCGATTGAGGCGCACAAGAAAGAGTTCGATCGCAAGGAAGATGCGCCGGGTGCGAGTCTGGTCGAGATGCGCACACTCAGAGCACTCATCCTGGAGAAACTCGGTCGAGCCGAAGAGGCCAAAGCGGCCCGGGAACTGGCCGTCGTCGATCCTACTCCTTATTCGACATCAATCTACCAAATGTTCCACGACAGATTGTATGAATTGAGACGAAAATAGCGAATATAAGGGTGAATACCTATCATAGAGCCTCTCCCACAACCCGGATCCAAGAAGTCGGTAGGGCGGTGCCCCAACCATCTGACTCCGCGAAAGGAGGTTGATGGAGGTGGTGATGACGGATGCGTTCTTTCGTCTTAAGTTGGTTGACTTTTTAGGGTCCGCTTTTGTCGGGGATACGGTCCGATCAACGAGTCACTCTAAAAAACAGCCTGGATGATCCGGGTGCCGGATTGGCAAGAGGCCCGACCGTGGTGCTGGTTCCGTTGGCCTGAATTCCGTCGATGAGTTCATTGTCGAAATCCATCAAGTCGCTCGACCAGAATATGTTGTAAACCCGGCCTGCAACAGAATTGAAAGTGAGCGAGATTTGATCGGTTTGTTGATCGTAATCGATTCCAGTAATCTTGAGCTGTGAGGGGCCTACGGCAGCGTCAGGGCCTGCCTCGAAACTGGCTTGCACGGCGGCATCGTTCATGGCGCCTTCGTAGATGCGGAACTCATTTAGGTCTCCATTCAAGTAGTTGTCAGCCGTCCAGTTGGACCGTCCCAACCAGTTGTTGACGTCATTGATATCCCGGGGAGTGAAGGTGGTGGTTCTGCTGGATTCTCTCACTCCATCGCGGTAAACCGTCAGCTGGCCTCCGCCGGTGCCATCGGAAGTCCAGATGCCGGCCACATGGTATTCCTGGCCTGTGACACTGGCAACTGCGCTATCAGCGGCTTCTTCGGTTCCATCAACCGGGCCGATTCCTCCTCCAAGGGCAGCCGCGTCGTTGTTTCTGATTGAAGTGCGCTGTAGGTTGAGGTCGGCGGCTTGGCTTGGAGCATAGATAAAGTAGTCGAATCCTTCAGATCCGCCGATATTTGTTGTAAAGACTTCTCCGACCGCAGAGGAACCGAAGTCCCAAATTCGTCCCCAATTTTGAATGGAGGTGACAGTATACCAAGCCTCGAAAGTGACATGATCGTGGGCGGAAAGAAGGCCGTTGGGCAGGTCGACGTAGGCGGCATTCGCCGTTGCACCATCTCCACCGGGAAGAGACAGGGCGCTTCCGGACCAGTTTCCACCTGCACCGATAATGGTTCCGTCGGCTCCTCCGATGGAATCAACCACGGTAGTGCCTTCGTCGGCTGCTCCTGCCGGCTCGTTGAAGGAGTAGCGGTGCACAAGAGCGGGAGTAGTTGCGTCAGACTGAAGTGGATCAGTTCCCGCGAAGACTTCCGGACCATCATTGATGCCATCGCTATCGGTGTCGGCGGTGAGCGGTAGCGTTTCGGTGGTATTCACTTCATCTCCGTCTGAAAGACCATCGTCATCACTGTCTGCATCAAGAGGAAGAGTATTGGTGGTGTTGACTTCCTCGCCATCGGTCAGATCGTCACCGTCGGTATCCCCATTGTCCGGAGCGGTTCCGATTTGAAACTCCTCGAGGTTGGTCAAGGTGTCAGAGTCTTCGTCGAGCGCGGCATCTCCCGGGGCGTTGGGATCAAGGAAAGCGAACTGTGTTTCATAGCCATCGGTGATTCCGTCACTGTCACTGTCGTCATCCAAGGGCAGGGTATTGGTGGTATTGAGTTCCTCAAAATCGGTGAGCCCATCGTCGTCAGTATCCATCTTGAGCGGGTCCGTCCCCTCGGTCTCGACCTCCTCGCCATCTAGAAGTCCATCGTCGTCGGTATCGTCGTCATTTGGAATGGTGCCCTCTTGGAATTCCTCAAGGTTGGTAAGGCCATCGCTGTCTTCGTCGAGTGCCGCATCGGAAGGATCGCCGGGATCGAGAAAGGCGTAGAGATCTTCGAAGGCGTCAGACATACCATCGCCGTCGCCATCAGCAGTGAAGTCGATGGGGGTGTCGGGCCCGGAGTTCATACTCGCGGTGACCTGCTGCTCGACGAGCGCGGTGTCATAGATCCGGAATTCGTCGAAAGTCGCGTTCACATTGGCATCGGCGGTCCAATTGGAACGTCCCAGCCAGTTGTTGACGTCATTCAGGTCAGCAAGATTGGAATTGACGACCGCGTCGGTGGTCAATTGGACGCCGTCACGCCAGTAGTTGATGACGCTGGTGCCTACTCCGGTGTCTTCCCAGGTGACGGCAAAGTGAATGGGATCGCCAACCGTGGTGACCGCGGCACTGTCAAAGGTGTAAATACCACCTCCCGCCGGATCTTCATTTCGCACTTCAATTCTTTGGAGGCCGTAGTCGCCACCACGGGTCGCCGAAAGCAAGAGATAGTCGGTTCCGTTGCCGCCTCCGCCAGGGCCGTTGACCTCGGTGAGATTGCTTGATCCAAAATCAAAAATGCGTCCCCAGTTTTGATCGGTGGAATCAATGGTGACCCAACCCTCGATGGTCACGGCAGTTTGAGAGGAAATGAGCCCGTTGGGGAGATCGCCATAAGCTTGAGTGGCGGAAGATCCCCCGGGCAGATCGAGGCCGGTTCCGGTGAAGAGAGCACCGGCCCCGAGAACCGTGCCATCAGCTCCTCCGACAGAATCGGTCAGGGTGGCGCCGCTGGCATCACCAGCGGGTTCGTTGAAACTGTAGCGGTGAATGAGTTGGGCGTGGAGGGGGCAAGAGGCGCCCAGAAGGAGGGCAGAAAGCCCCATCCGCAAGGTGGTTTGGAGGGTCATGATGTTTGTTTGGTTTATGGTTTGGAGGTGCCGGTGGAGGCAATTGTGTGAATGAGAAACTAGCTTAATCTTTGCTTGGGAAATAGGATCACTCCGACATATTTTGTGTTCAAGTGCGACAAGGACTGAAGCTTTTGAGGTTGGTTTGAAGGATTTTGGAGCTGAATGATTTCCAGAAGGGGTTCCGTTTATGGTTCCAATGACAGGGTTTTCGAGCCTGCAGGAACCGCGATGGTTTTTGTGGAGCCATCGGGCCTGCGGATGGTGGCGCTGGTATCTTTGGGAGGTGAGGGGAAGGTGAGGCCGGCCGGAGACTGGGCGAGGTAACCGCCTCCGCCATATAGGGATCGAGTCACGCCATCGATGGTGATTTTGATGCCGGTATCGGCCGGGGTGAGCGGGATCTTGAGGGCGTCTGTTGTTGCCTGATTCAAGTAGGTGATGGTATTGCCATCATTGATTCCGAAGACGAGATCGAGACGATTGTCTTGGTTTAGATCGCATACTGTCAGGCTTTTTGCGTCTCCTTGAATGACCAGGCCGCTTTCGGCAGCGGTCATCGGTGCGAGATTTCCCGAGCCGTCATTCTCAAGAATGAGGCCGAGTCCTCCGTCCATCCGTCCGGTCTCGCGTTGAGGATTATAGAAATTCTGGGCGAGGACGGCGTCGAGATCTCCATCGGCATCGAAATCTTCCAAGGCGACGCCAAACGCGGGAGCAATTTGGGCAAGGCGTGGCAGGGGGCTCCATGTAAAATGAGCATTTCCATCGTTGAGGAGGATTCCTGATTCGAGGGTGTTGGCTTCAAATTTAAGGGCGTTTTCAAGGCGCGTGTCCTGATAGAGATCGGTCAGAGCGGAGCTGGCAAAATTGTGGAAAGTTCCGACTTTCGCCTGGAGCGAGGGCATGGCGCTCTTGGAGCAACTGAATCCCCGGCGGGGAAGCAGTTTGCCATCGGAGACCTTGGCTTCGATGAGGTGGGGTTTGCCGCTGCCATCGACATCACCGTAGTAGACCAGAGCGGGCTTTTTCGTGGAGGCCTTGTATTTTGTATTGAGTCCGAAGTTGGTCACGAGGAAGTCGAGATCGCCGTCACCATCGAGGTCTCCGGCGGCAATGCCATTCCACCATCCGGTCCGACCGGTGAGTCCGGCCTCTGCGGTTTGATTAACGAGTTTTCCTTCTTTGTTTTTGAAAAAGTGGACCGGTCCCCATTCGGTGGTCACAAGGAGGTCGATCCAACCGTCGTCGTTGGCATCGGAGAAGACGGCGCTGGTGACCATGCCGAGATCAGGGAGCATTTTGGAGGTGAACTTGCCTCCCTGGTTGATGAGAAGTTGGCTTGGCGGAGCCTTGGGATATTGGCCGGGGATGAGGCGTCCGCCGACGAAGAGGTCGAGGTCGCCATCGCGGTCGATATCGGCACAGGCAACCGGTCCGGAGCTCATGGGCAGTTTGGGAAGGCTGCCGTCCGGAGCGTTGGTGAAGTTTCCCTTTCCATCGTTGAGGTAAATTTGATCGCAGTAGGAAGAATGACCGGGTTGATCCTCGGAGCTGCCGTGGGCAATGAAGAGATCGAGGTCACCATCGTTGTCGCAATCAAAAAAGAGAGCTCCCATGTCTTCGGATTCACGGCTTTCTTCCAGGACCGGTGTGTTGAGCGGAGTGAAGTTTCCCTCACCGTCATTGCTGAACATTTGACCGGTCTGACCTTTGGCTCCGCCGAGGAAGAAATCGTCATCGCCATCGCCGTCGAGGTCCCCCCAGGCCATGCCGGGCCCGTTTTGCGAGAGCTTGTTGGGGAGAAGGGGTTGAAGTTTGAAATCATCGAAAGGAGTTTCTTGATGGATCGCTTTTGCGAGATGATCGGACTCGGCAAAAAGCGGGGTGGGAGCTTCGGGAGCCGGGGGGGCAGGCTGCCCAATGGGTTCCGAGACGATGAAATGTTGATTGGCGTCGAGGTTTTCAAAAACCTGCCGGACCTTGCCGGGCCAGTGAATTTCGAGGCGCTGGACTTTGTCGATTGAACCCAGTCCGAATACGGCGGTGGTATCGCTCGCAGAAAGCCAACCCCTAGCCGAGGTGATGCTGCGTGATTGCAGTCCTGCTTCGGTGGTCACGAGGATGGTCGCGCCGAGGCCCCTTTGATTGCTGGCGACTCCACGGAGGGATACTTTGATGCGATTATTTTTCGAGGTGTTGTTGCGATAAATACTCACCGGACCGTCGGCATTGTTGATGATGAGGTCGCTGTCACCATCGCCGTCGAGATCCGCTGTGGCGGCCCCGTAGCTGACGCCGTTTCTTTCCAGACCCCAATCCCCGCCCATGGATTTAAATTTCATGTCTCCCATGTTTTTGAAGGCGAGGTTCTTCTCCTTACGCATTGGTTTCTCCAACCAAAATTTGACGTATTCCGGCGAGCCTGGCTTAAGGTTTTTCTCGGCATAGTTGGAGAGGTCGGAGTTCATGCTATCCCTCATGATGCCATTGGTGACGAAGACGTCGGCGAGGCCGTCCTGATCAAAGTCTTCAATGCGGGGGGACCAGGTCCAATCGGTGCTGGAAAGTCCGGCAAGAAAAGCGGCTTCCTGAAAACGACCCGTGCCAGAGTTGAGGTAGACCGAATTTCGCATGAATTGGCGGGGCTCGGCCCAGTCAAGAAACCACCCGCTGTCGTCCATGTTTCCCATCATGACCTTGGAGCGGTAGTGGGAGGTGGCGGACATGTCGGAAGCGAAGAGGTCGGGGAGGCCGTCATTATTAAGATCGCCGACATCGCTGCCCATCGAGAACCAAGGAGTATGCGGGGTCGCTTCGCGGGTGACGTTTTCGAAAGTTCCGTCACCGCGGTTGCGATAGAGGATGTCCGGTCCGGTGTAGTCGTTGGAAACGTAGAGGTCGGCATCGCCGTCGGCGTCGTAATCGAGCCAGGTCGCGGAGAGAGTGAAGTAGTTGCCATCGATTCCGGCGGACTTTGAAACATCGACAAACTTTCCGTGATCGTTGCGGAAAAGATGATCGTATTGAGCGGCCTCGGTACGGCGAACCTTGTCACCGGGCAGATAGAGAATGTCCCAGTATTCCCGAAGCTCTGGCAAGACCACGGGGACTTCGACGCCATCGCTTTCGCGCGGGACGAATTTCACCTGGAATTTTGTGCCTGCAGGGGGAGCTACGGCAGTGGTGGCAAGGTAGCCATCAAGATCTCCATCGTTATCGATGTCGGCGAAGCTCATCATCATGCTGCCCCCTTTGAAATCAAGGCCCAGTTGCTTCGCTTGGTCGGTGAATTTCCCGTTGCCATCGTTGAGGTAAAGCTTGTTTGGGCACTGATATCCGCAGGCGTAGAGGTCGAGGTCGCCATCGTTGTCAATATCGACAAAGCTCGCTCCGGTTCCCCAGAATTCGGGATCAGAAACGCCGGCGGATTGGGTGACGTCCTCGAACTTGAAATTGCCGAGATTGCGGTAGAGTCGATTCCCGCCGGAAGGGCTTGTGATGTAGAGGTCGGGGAGTTGGTCTCCATCGTAGTCGCCCGTGCAGATCCCGCCGGATGGATTCAGGAAAAGAAATTCTTTGAGGTTTCCCTCCGGATCGTTCCAATGCAGTCCGTAGTCGACTCCGCTGTGAGCCGTTTCCACCAATTCGAAAAGAGTCCCGCCTGCGCTTTGATCGGAACGGTCCGGTAGCGGAGTGGAAGTGATTGAACCCTCAACGGGCTTGGGAGATGAGGGGGCGGTGGACTCTGGCGCCTGCGATGATTCCTGCTTGCAAGCGGACAGGAGCAGCAGAATTGAGAGCGAATAGAGAATACGGAACAAGTGAAACATGGCCGAGTTGGAGGTTTGGTAAACTCGATGGGATGGGCGTTGGAAAAAAAACCCGCCCTCTTCAAGAGGGACGGGTGATTAAAAATCGGGTGATTTAGAACCCCCGTCAAACTGTGGATCTTTTTAGCGGCGGCGAACGCGTATCAAAATACCGAGACCAAGAAGGCTGAGGAGCCCGGAGCTTGGTTCCGGGATCAAGGTGTTGGGACCGGCAGCGAGACTGGCGGCAACCTCGGATCCGCTCAGCGCGCTGTTGTAAATGCGAAACTCGTCGAAGGTTCCGTTCAGGTTGGCATCGGCTGTCCAGTTGGAGCGGCCAAGCCAGTTGTTGACGTCATTCAAGTCTCCGAGTTCCGAGCCGACATCGCCATCGATGGTAAGATGCACGCCATCCCGCCAGTAGTTGATGGTGCTGCTTCCGTCGCCATCGTTTTCCCAGGTGACCGCGAAATGAAAGGCTTGTCCGAAGGTTGTTGGTACGCCGCTATCAAGAGTGGCGATACCTCCTCCGGCGGGATCTTCGTTTCGAACTTCGATTCTTTGGGCATTGTAATCAGTGCCCCGGGCGGCCGAGAGCAAGATGTAATCGGTCCCGGTTCCTCCTCCGCCGGGGCCAATCACTTCGGCAGAGTTACTCGATCCGAAGTCAAAGACACGTCCCCACCCATTGCCACCACCATCGACAGAGACCCAGCCTTCGAGGGTGACTGCGGTTTGCGTCGAGATCAGATTGTTCGGGAGATCTCCATAGGCTGCTGTTCCAGAGCCACCACCGGGTAGACTGAGGCCGCTGCCGGTGAAGGTTGCTCCGTCACCACGAACGATACCATTAGCTCCTCCGATCGAGTCGGTGAGAGTTGCTCCGGAAGCGTCTCCGGCGGTGTCGTTGAAGCTATAGCGGTGAATGAGAGCTCCGTGGGTGGCAAGTGAGCCGGCTCCCAGGAAGAGGGTGGATAAGATGAGGTTTCGATTCATAGTGTGCAGACGAATTTGTAATTTGACACATCAAGGATGATCGAAAATCTGCTGGGATTCTAGGATGAAAGCGTCATATCATGTGTAAATATGCGCCGTAATGAGGGCTTTTCAACGGGAGATGGGGATCAGCTTGAGTGATGCTTTTCGGAGCGAAAAATTGCAGGGCAGGTGGAGGAATCTTCGAAGTTGTCGGAATAAGCCACGGATCTTGGCGGGTTCCACCTAGTTCAATTCCGTGGATTGGGGTATCTTGTCCGACCGGCACACTCGAAGCTCCTCTGTTTATGTTTCTCTCAAAGCTATCATTCGCTCTCCTTCTTTCTTGCCAAATTTGTCTGGTTTTCGGGCAGTCGCCGCCGGAAATGGTTGTCATTAACGAGGTCCACTATGATCCGGAGGATTCCACGGAACGTATTGAGTTTATTGAATTGTTTAATGCGGGATCGGTCGCGGTGAATTTGTCGAATTGATCGTTCGATGAGGGAGTGGATTTTAAGGTGGGCTTCCCGTGGCCGGTGGGTCCGGGTGGCGATGGCGGATCGATGGAGCTTTTGAATCCCTCTCTCGACAATGAATTGGGGAGTTCCTGGCGCACTTCGCTTCCTCCGGGGGCGCTGCCGGAAGCGACTCTGTTGCCGCTGGCTTCGACGGGATGGAGTTGGCGCGGAGGAGAGACCGAGGCCTCGAATCCAACCTCAGCCTGGCGTTCGGAATCATTTGTGGAAGACGGCACGTGGAACGCCAATGCCCGGGCACCGATTGGATACGGAAGCGTGACCGGGCTGTCTTTGAACACGACGATCGCCGGAATGCGGAACAACTACGGTTCCTTTTTCGCGCGGAATACGTTCACCGTGGCACCGGGCGGATTTGTGCTCGTGGTGAATGATCGCGCGGCCTTTGAAATGCGATACGGTCCCGGTTTGCCGGTGGCGGGGGAGTGGGAACCGGGACAATATCTCAGCCACTGCGGTAAGCGGCTGAAGCTCTCACATGGCTCGGGAACGGCGGTTCATGATTTTGAGTATGACGACGAGGCACCGTGGCCTTTGGCAGCTTATGGAGTAGGAATGTCATTGGTGTTGATTGATCCTCTGTTGGCTCACGGGCACGGGCAGTTTGCAAGTTGGCAGGCGAGTTCCAGTTCGTCGGGAAGCCCTGTCTTGGCTGAAGGTGTTTCACCCTTTGCACAGTGGATGGCATCCAATGGTTTCGTTGATCCGCTGGCAGAGTGGAATGCTTCTGGTTTCTCGAACCTCATGGCCTACGCCCTCGGAGCTGATCTGACA
Organism: Verrucomicrobiota bacterium; assembly: GCA_030835305.1. Taxonomy (GTDB): domain Bacteria; phylum Verrucomicrobiota; class Verrucomicrobiia; order Verrucomicrobiales; family Akkermansiaceae; genus SW10. The sequence continues at coordinate 19,308 of JAURPJ010000083.1, forward strand.
GGTGATTCGAAGCCGCTTGTTTCGCTCGTGGAATTCGAGGGGGAACGCTACCCGGTGATCGAGTTTCGACGACGCTTGGGAGCTTCGGAGGTCAGATTTGAGGCGCAAGTCAGTTTCGATCTTGATGACTGGTCGGGAGCGACCGTTCCGCATGAAGTCATCCCCAGAGGTGATGGCACGGAGAGTGTCTTCATTCGTCCGGCCACTTCAATCTCTGCTGAACCCAAGCAATTTCTCCGAATTTATGTGTCGCTGAACTGAGCATAACGAGAACCATTTTCGGGACAGCAAAACCACAATCAGAAACGATCCAAAAAACAAAACCATGAATATGAAAATCCCATTGACCGCTCTGGCATGTCTGCTGGCGGCACCGCTCTGCTGGGCGCAAGAAACTAAACCAGCGGACGACTGGAAACCCGCCTCAACCAACCAGGCCGGCAAAGAGTATCCGAAAGTGAACTCCGAAGGCCGGGTCAAGTTCCGCATCGTCGCGCCCGAGGCGACCACTGTCGGCAGCACCTTCCGCGATAGCAGCGAATTCACCAAAGGCGACGACGGTGCCTGGTATGGCCACACGCGTCCGCTCGATGTTGGGTTTCATTACTACATGCTCAAGATCGATGGTGCGGAAGTTCCGGACCCGAACAGCCGGTATTTCTTCGGTGCCCATCGCTGGGGAAGCGGCGTGGAAATCCCGGCACCGGATCAGGATTTCTATGCAATGAAGAACGTCCCGCACGGTCAGCTGCGCGAGGTTTTCTTCCATTCGGAGAGCACCGACGCCGAGCGGCGCGCCTTTGTTTACACTCCGCCGGGATACGACCAGGATCTGGAAAAACGCTATTCCGTCCTCTACCTGCAGCACGGCTACGGCGAAAACGAATACGGCTGGGGCGTGCAGGGATTCGCCAATGTGATCATGGACAACCTGATTGCCGAGGGAAAAGCCAAGCCGTTCATCATCGTGATGACCTACGGCATGACCAACGATATCAAGTTCGGCGGACTGCGTGATTTCAAAATCGAGCCTTTCCAGACCGTGCTCATCGACGAGCTCATTCCTTACGTTGATGCCAACTTCCGCACGCTCTCGGACCAACCGAACCGCGCCATGGCCGGCCTCTCGATGGGCGGCATGGAGACCAAGACGATCACCTTGAAGAATCTCGATAAATTCTCGCACATCGGCCTCTTCAGCGGTGGCAGCATCAGCCCGGATGACATCCCGGACATGGAGGAATTCAAGAAAAGCAACAAGCTCGTCTTCGTCAGTTACGGAAGCCGCGAACTCGGTGGCGACCGTCGTCGCGGTGGCGATCCGAAGGCCGCCACGGAAGCGCTCGGAGAAGCCGGCATTCATAGCGTCTTCTACGTTTCCCCGGAAACCGCCCATGAGTGGCAGAGCTGGCGTCGCAGCCTGCGCGAAATCGCGCCGCTCTTGTTCAAGCCACGTCCCGCCGACATCTCCGGCACCTGGAAGGCTGAGTTTGATACCCAAATCGGAGAGCAAAAATACACCTACACCCTGAAACAGGATGGTGATAAATTGACCGGCAAAGCCACTTTGGAAATCGGCGAAACCAAGAACGAATCGGAGCTCACCGAAGGCAAGGTCGAGGGCGATACCGTCACTTTTGTTGAGTTGTTGAACTTTCGCGACAACCAGCTGGAGATCCACTACACGGGCAAGATCGCCGGGAAAACGATTCAGTTCATCCGCGAGGTGGGCGATGTCGCCAAGGAAGAATTGGAGGCGAAACTCGAAGAGCCTCAGGAGGAAGAAGAGCCTCAAGCAAACCGGCGCGAACGTCCGCGCCGGGGAGGATTCGGAGGCCCGATCGAACTCGGCCCCGATGACAAACAGACCTATCCGGATCCGGACAACAGCATCGTGGCAATGCGTGAGGACATCCCGCACGGCAAGCTGGAGATGATCGAATACAAATCCAAGACCGTCGGCACCACGCGCAAGCTGAACGTTTACACGCCGCCCGGCTACAACACCGACAAAAAGTATCCCGTGCTCTATCTCCTGCACGGCATCGGCGGCGACGAAACCGAGTGGCAGCGTTTTGCCACCCCTGATATGCTGCTCGACAACCTCATCGCCGAGGGCAAGGCCGAGCCGATGATCATCGTCATGCCAAACGGACGCGCGCAGAAGAACGATCGCGCCGAGGGCAATGTCATGGCTGCCGCACCGGCATTCGCCGTCTTTGAACGTGATCTCTTGGACGATGTCATCCCGGCTATCGAGTCGCGTTACAGTGTCGATCCAAGTCGCGAAAAACGCGCCCTCGCCGGCCTGTCGATGGGCGGCGGGCAGTCGCTGAACTTCGGCCTGACGCACCTCGATACTTTCGCTTGGGTCGGCGGTTTTTCATCGGCTCCCAACACGAAATCACCCGAGGAATTGGTGCCCGATCCCGAGGCGGCCAAGAAGCAGCTGGAACTGCTCTGGCTCTCCTGTGGAAACAAGGATGGACTGATCGGCATCAGCCAGGGCTTGCAACGTTACCTCAAAAAGAACGAGGTGCCGCACGTCTGGAACGTCGATGGCCACGGCCACGACGCCACGCACTGGCGAAACAATCTCTATCATTTCACCCAAAAGCTCTTTAAATAACCAGGAACATGAAGTTTTTTTCTACCTTTCTTTTTCTGGGGTTGCTGGGGTTGTCTCCGGCGGACGAACCCGTCGCCTTGAGAGACGCCTTCAAGGATCACTTCCTCGTCGGCACCGCAGTCAATCGCTCCATCGTCACCGGCCAGGCTGGCTATCGGCGGGATGCCGATCTGGTTGCGGGCGACATCGCTTTGGTGAAAGCTCAGTTCAACCAAATCGTCGCCGAGAACGACATGAAGTGGATGATGTTGCATCCGCGCAAAGGCGCTGATGGCTACGATTTCACGGCTACCGATGCGCTGGTGAAATTTGGAGAGGCGAACGGCATGGAGATCGCCGGGCACACTTTGGTGTGGCACAGCCAGACGCCAAACTGGGTCTTCGAGGGGAAGCATTTGCCTCCGGGTGTCGAAAAGGCACCCGAGCCCGAAGCCGAGCCCAACAGGCCCGGCCGATTCGGGCGTCCTCGTCAATTCAACCTGGACGGTCCACGTGCTTCCCGCGAAGAATTGCTGGAGCGCATGCGCGATCACATCCATACCGTGATGGGTCGCTACAAGGGCAAGATCAAAGTCTGGGACGTGGTCAATGAAACGATCTCCGACGGCGGCGACGAAGTCCTGCGCAAGTCGCCATGGTCGGAGATCATCGGACCGGATTTCATCAACAAGGCCTTCGCGTATGCTCATGAAGCCGACCCCGACGCCATTCTGCGCTACAACGACTACGGCCTGGAGAATCCCGACAAGCGAGCCAAGCTGATCAAGCTCATCACCTCGCTGAAGAAACAAGGCGTGCCTGTCATGGCGATCGGTTGGCAGGCCCATCTGAATGTCTCGACCAGCTTTGAAAAGATGGATCGGTGCCTGACGGAAATGGCCACGCTGGGCTTGCCCATTCATATCACCGAACTCGATGTGAACAGTGCGGTGCGCGGGCAGCGTGGAACCGGCGCCGACATCGCGTAGAACGCCAATGCGACTGAGGGCGGGCTCGTTGATGAGGCCAACCGCAAACTCGCAGAAGCTTACGAGGGCATTTTCAAGGCCTTCATCAAACACCGCGACTCGGTGGAAATGGTCACCTTCTGGGGCGCGAACGACGCCGTCTCCTGGCGACGTGGCGGCAATCCGCTGCTCTTCGACGGGGACAACAAACCGAAGCCCGCATTCGATGCCGTGATAGGTGTTGCCAAGTCTGCAGAAGCGAAGTCGCCTTTGCCAAAAGCTCAAACCGACGCTGCCGAATAGCCAAGCGATCTCACAATTTTCTCCTGCCATGATTGGTTTCGAAGCTCTTCCCGCCGACGATCTCAAGGCCTTGCTGGAATATCTTTCTCAGCCGCATTGAGGAATTTCTCGAGAGATCGATTTGTGGCGGCGGATTTTACCCGCCACGCCAATCTGACAGATCGACCTGGAGCAATATTTGAGAATACTGGCCCCGCTTAGGTGGGACTCGCGGGCTGCTCGAAAAATTAGCGATAAGGCGGATTGCTTCCGGGTAATTTGGCGAAGCGCTTGCGGTAGGCGCTGGGAGGTTCTCCGATGAGCTGGGAGAATTTTCGTGAAAAGGCGCTGTGATCGTAAAATCCCACGTCGAGTGCGATGGTGGTAACCGGGATGACCCCGGAGCGCAACATTTCGCAGGCTCGCAGAATTCTCAGGCGCATGAGATACTGGCTCGGTGTGGTTTTGTAGATCTCCTGGAATTTGCGTTCCAGTTGTCTGACCGACATGTCGGCGTCTGCCGCAATATCAGCAATCGTGATTTTTTCGGTGTATCTTTCGTTGAGCGTTTCGGTGACTCTTCGCAGGCCTTGATCAAGTTCGACCTGATAGCTTCTCACCAGACCACACAAGCCTGCGATTTTTCCTTCCCGGGTGAAGAGGGGAATCTTGTCGGTGGTATACCACTCGGGACGGCCCAGTTCATTTGGGAAAAGCTCCACGATATCATTAATGGGTTTGCCCGTTTTTAGGATGATGCGATCATCCTGAGCGAACTTTTCAGCCATTTGGGGCGGGAAAATTTCATGATCTCTTTTTCCGATGAGTTCTGTTTTATCCGAGAGTCCGCAGTGGTGAACAAAGGACTGATTGCCAGCGACAATGCGCAATTGGGAGTCTTTTGCGAAATACATGAGGTCGGGCAGGAATTCAAAGAGATCGCGCACGGTACCTGGTCTGAGATTCTCATTCCATTTGGCGACTTCTTCCTCCAACATGTCGGGAATATACACGAAATAAACGTTTTCATACAAGACGTGATTTCCCTTCAATGCTAGGGTCCTGCAAGTCAACATGTCGAATCAACCAAATATCGCAATCGTCGGTCTCGGCTTCGGTGCCGAGTTTATCCCCATTTACCAGCGTCATCCCAATGCCAACATGGCCGCGATTTGCCAGCGCACCGAATCATCATTACACGAAGTCGGTGACAAGTATGGCATCGAAAAGCGCTACACCAGCTATGAAGAGCTTCTGGCGGATCCGGAGATCGATGCGGTCCACATTAACTCTCCAATTCCGAATCATGCCGAGCAAACCATCGCGGCGCTCAAGGCCGGGAAGCATGTTGCGTGCACGGTCCCGATGGCCACCTCGGTGGAGGACTGTAAGGCGATCGTCGATCTTTGTGCGGAGACCGGCTTGAAATACATGATGATGGAAACGGTGGTCTATGCCCGCGAGTTTCTCTTCATGAAGGAACTTTACGACAAAGGCGAACTCGGGAAGCTTCAGTTTTTGAAAGCCTCCCACCAGCAGGATATGGATGGCTGGCCCGGATACTGGCCAGGCCTTCCTCCCATGCACTATGCCACCCACTGTGTTGGACCGCTCCTCGGTCTTGGTCGCCACCAGGCCGAGTATGTCTCGTGTTTCGCCTCCGGCACGATCCGCGAGGAAATGCATGCTTGCTATGGTTCGCCCTATGCGGTCGAAAGCTGCCACGTCAAGTTCAAGGACAGCGATCTTTCCGGGCTCGTTTATCGATCTCTCTTCGATGTGGCCCGACAATACCGCGAGTCCATTGAAGTCTACGGTGATAAAAAAGGAGTCGAGTGGCCGCTCATTGAAGGTGAGCAATTGGTGGTGCACACCGCCAAGAAGCCCGAGCCGGAAATCCCAGAGCGCGTGGAGTGCCCGGACTTTGCCCATTTGCTACCCGAAGAAATTGCGCCCTTCACCACAGGTGGCGTTTACGGCGGCGAGGAAGGGGAAGAGCATCTGAGCTTCACCCAGGGTGCCGGTCACGGTGGATCCCATCCTCATCTCGTGCATCAGTTTGTCGAACTGCTCCGCGGACAGGGTGAGGGGTATCCCAATGAAGTGCAGTCAGCCAATATCACCTGCACTGGAATTCTGGCCCACGAATCCGCTCAAAAAGGAGGCGAAATCGTGCGTCTTCCGGAATTCACTCTCAGCTAGACTAATTCCAATCGCCTCACTTCCACCATTTTTTCCATGAAACGTCTTCCTCTTTTACTTGCCCTGGCCATTGCCGTCTTTGCTTTGGGTCAGAATTTAGTGACTCCAAAACCTGAAGGCCGTCGCCTTAATGTGCTCTTTTTTGGAGCCCCGACTGCCAACGGCCCAGGGCACGATCCCATCACCCGCTATCGGGTTATCAAAAACCACCTCGGAGTGGAAGGGGTAGACTTCACCTACTCGGAAGACCCGGCTGAGGTCTTTAACAAGGAAACACTTGGGAAGTACGATGCTCTTCTGATGTATGGAAACTGGGAGCAAAACGGCGCCATGCCCGGTGATCAACAGAAGGCTCTCCTTGATTGGGTGGCTCAGGGTGGGGCGTTTCTACCGATTCATTGTGCCTCGGCTTGCTATGGAAAATCACCGGCTTTTGTCGAATTGGTGGGGGCGAAATTCAGGTCTCACACCTCCGGGGTCTTTGCCCCCAAAACCATCGCAAAACATCCCATCGTGGATGGTTACAAATCTTTTGAAGCCTGGGATGAAACCTATGTGCACTCAGACCACAACGACGACCGGACGGTCCTGCAGGTTCGGGAAAAAGAGCCATGGACGTGGGTCCGGGAACACGGGAAAGGTCGCGTCTTTTATACTGCATCGGGCCACGATCATCGTGTCTGGGATACTCCTGCATTTCAGGATCTCATCAAACGGGCCGTTTATTGGTCCGTTGGCGGCGAAAAGTATCAGCTGCTGAAGGAACTGGATCTCCCCAAGCTGGAGCAGGAGCGCGTGTCACTTCCCGGTTACCGGGAGAGAAAAGAAATCACAATGGGTCAGAAGCCTCTCTCTCCCGCGGAATCGATGAAGCTCGCCCAGGTTCCCGCTGGCTTTGAGCTTTCCCTCTTTGCGGCCGAACCGGATATCGTGAACCCGATCTACGTGAACTGGGATCATCGCGGGCGGGCTTTCGTCATCGAAACCGTCGATTACCCGAATAACCTCCAAAAAGGTGATCTCGGACATGATCGCATCACGATCTGCGAAGACACCAATGGAGATGGCCGCGCGGACAAGTTTACCCGCTTCGCCGAGAAGCTCTCCATCCCGACCTCCCTCGTCTTTGCCAATGGCGGAGTGATTTGCACGAACGGCACCGAGCTTTTGTTTCTCAAGGACACCGATGGTGATGACAAGGCTGACGTTCGTGAAATCCTGATCAATGGATTTTCAATGGGGGATACTCACGCGGGCCCTTCAAACTTAAAATGGGGCCCGGACGGCTGGATCTATGCGACCATTGGATACTCTGGTTTCAATGGCACGGTCGGAGGAAAAGAGCACCGCTTCGCCCAGGGGCTCTTCCGCTTCCTGCCTGATGGTTCTGCGATGGAATGGCTCCAGCCAACCACCAACAATACGTGGGGTCTCGGCTTCACGGAGGAATTCGATATTTTGGGCTCAACGGCCAACGGGAACCCGTCATTCTATTTCACCTTCCCGAAGAGTATCTACGAGTCGGCCGGCCTCGACCAAGGGCGCACTCCACGGGCGGACGATAATCCGATTTTTAATCCGTCCTCGGCTGATATTCGGCAAGTGGATCAGTTCGACCGATACACCGCGGCCGCCGGGCATGCCGTTTATACCTCGATCCGCTTTCCGGAGTCTTACCAAAACAAAGTGGCTTTCGTGTGTGGACCAACCGCGAAACTGGTGGGGCATTTTGACCTCAGCCCTCATGGTGCCGGTTGGAAGGCGGAGCAATCGCCCAACAACTTCTACAACTCCGCCGATGCCTGGTCGGCACCGGTTTGCGCTGAAGTCGGACCGGATGGAGCGATGTGGGTGTGCGATTGGTATAATATCATTATTCAGCACAACCCGACTCCTTCGGAGCGCTCGGCCGGGATTGCAGCCAAAACGGGGCGTGGGAATGCCTATGAAACTCCTCATCGCGACAAAGAGCACGGCCGGATCTATCGCATTTATCCGACCGGTTCAAAGGATGAAGCCAACCCGCAATTGGATCCGCAAAAACCCGCCAGCCTCGTGGCCGGGCTTGAGCATCCGAATTTGTTCTGGCGACTTCATGCCCAACGACTCATCGGAGAGGGGAAAGATTTCAAAAAGATGGTTCCGGAACTTGAGCTGCTTGCCAAGGTGAATCCGACAGCCGCCGGACATTGCCTCATGGTCCTCCAGCGCAGCGGTCAACTCAAGTCCGATTTCCTGGCACCATTTTTGACGGTAAAGCACCCGGCTGCCCGACGAGCCGCGATCCGGTTGGCGACTCCGGATCAACTTAAAGCGCGCCTGGTTTCCGGTGGTCAGATTCAGGCGAAAGGTCGTGACCTCGCCGAAGTTCTCGTCGGATTCTCCCGTGCTGCGAGAGACCCCCAAATTGGAGAAGCGATTCACAATCTTGCGGCGAATCATGTAAACCTCTTCGCTGACGATACACTTCGCGATGCCTGGAGCATCGCGGCCCGCCGCCACGCCTCCACCGTGCTGGCGGCCTCCGGGGGGAATGACGAGCCTGAGGAAGTTGCTCCGGTAAATCTCATCCCCAATGCGGACTTTGAAGAAACGACCGACGGCAAGCCCACAGGATGGAGCGACCTGCGCACCTATCAGGGAGCCGGAGCCGACAAGATTGAAGTCAGTTCTTCGCCCAATGGCCGGACCGGCAAGTGCCTCAAAGTGACCGCGACCGAAGACACCGACAGCGGAGTGGCCATTTCCATTCCCATCAAAAAAGGAATGCGCTACCGCCTCTCCGGTTGGATCAAAACCGAGAACTTGACAACCCGCAGAAATGCCCCCGGCGCTCTGCTCAACCTCCACGGGGGACAACGCACCAACAGCGTCAGAGGGACGAAAGATTGGACCGAAGTCTCGGTCGAGTTTGAATCCGGCGCGGATCGAGAAGCCTTGATTCATTGCCTCTTCAGCGCCTACGGATTAGGGCAGGGCACCGTCTATTTCGATGATATTTCACTCACCCCGATGTCGAGTGCAAACAACCTTGCCGGAGCGCTCGCCAATCTGAAAAAGTTTGCCCAATCGGGAGGCGGGCCGACGAAGCCTATTGTGCGAAAGTTCAAGCCAGATCCCAAGGTTCACAAACGGGGACTTGCGGTCTTCAATCTCACGTGCGCGGCCTGCCACGGTGTCGATGGCAAGGGGGTTCCTGAAACCTTTCCTCCTCTTGATGGCGCGGCCTGGGTGATTGGTGATCCGGAGCGTGCGACCAAGATTGTCCTTCACGGACTCATGGGAGAACTTGAGGTGAAGGGACATACATACAATAACGTGATGGCCCCGCTGGGAGCCGCCCTCAACGATCAGCAAATTGCCGACGTTCTCACCTACGTTCGTCAGAATTGGTCCAATGATGCTTCCCCGGTATCGGAGGAGCAGGTCTCCAAAGTCCGCAAAGGGACCGCTGCCCGCAAAACGATGTATCAGCCTCCCGAGTTGAAAGAATAAAGAGAGGATTGTTGGGTCATCGTTTGTTGCTCTTCAACCAGTAAGAGGACAAGCATCATTCGCTGTCTTTTGGCAGACCCCGGTAAATCTGGAGTCCGGGGTTTTTGGAAAACGCGGGTGATCCTGCGATCAAGATTCCTCCGTCGGGACTGAAGTTGAGGTTGCTGATGGATGTTCCACTGCGGCGAATGGCGAAAAGCTCGGTTTCAGTGGCAACATTCCAGAGCCGAATGGTCCCACCACTGCCACTGCTTGCGAGGGTCCGGCCGTCCGGGGAGAAGGCGAGATTCCAAATTCCCTGTTTGTGTCCTTTGAGCAAACCACGTTCTTTCCCTGACTGCGAATCTAAAACTACAATCGCGTTTTCGTAGTCTCGAAACCCGAGTGTTGCTGCCAGAATTGAGCCATCGGGAGAGAGGGTGAATCGACTGCCTGGCTCAAATGGGGGTAACTGGAATCGGCCTTTTTCAAGGCCGTTGGAGGTGGCATAGGATATGGCCAAACCACTCTTTGCGAGCGTCACCAGTGATTTTCCATCATTGGTAAAAAGAGCAATACTCGCCTCGTTCATTATGATGGGCTTCTCCGGGGATTTCAGGTTCCAGCAGCGTAATCCTTTCCGCATGTTGGTGGCCGCCAGCCACAAGCCATCGGGGGAGAGAGTCAGAGAATCAATACTCTTAAGGTCTGATGAGATGGTTACCGTTGTCTGATCGCCAAGGTGGGTGACTTTGATGAGTCCAGGCCCGATTCTCTCGACTCGTGTAGATTTTTTTTGATCAACCGGGATTCCGAAACCCTCTTTTTGATTAAGGGCCGGTGCCGGATTCGAATCAACCATTTTACTGGTTTCAAGATCGAAGGTTCCCAGCTTTCCGGAGGCATGATAGCTGACAAGCTTGTTTCCAGAGGGCAAAAATTCGAGAGGCACCCAGGCCCCATTAATGGTAGGCTGTCGGACTTGTTGCTGCGTGGGCCAAATTCTCACTTCACCGTCCTTACTTCCGCTGGCGACAGACAAACCGTCCGGAGAGAAAGCTACCGAAAGAACTTCGCTCCGATGCCCCAGGAGTTTCCGTTTCAGTTTTCCTTTATTGAAGTCCCAAATCCGAACCGAGTGATCCCGGCTTCCGGTCACCAGGTATTTGCCTTCCCGGTCAAATCCCATTTCTGAGACTCTTCCGTTATGCCGATCGGATTGGGGGCTTCGGGCAAGCAATTCGATTTCGCGTCCGTTTCCTACATCGCAAAGAGCAATCGCAAAACCGTCCGGACTCGGATCTTCGTTTTTGGCAAAGACAAAAAACCGGCCATCGGGTGAAAAACGGAAGACATGCTTTCCGGGGAAACTCCGGGTTGAGTTTTCAATCATGACGGGAGCTTTTGATTCTTCCGGTGCCAGTAACGTGATCCCTTCGTTTGTTTGGGTAGCGAGAACTCCGGTTATGGGTGAGAAAAGTACAGCGTCGGCTGGGAGAGCGAAATATTTTTCACGGGTCCAGGTTTTGGTGTTCCACATAAAGGTACCGTCCGCTCCGGTGGTTGCCAGTCGAGAACCGTCAGGTGAAAAGGCGGCGCTCTGACCGTAGCCCTCGAGCTCCCAGATGGGCCTTTCCAATGCAAGATCAATGACAATCACTCCTTCCCGGCCGGTGATCAGAAGTTGGCGTCCGTCTCCTGAAAATTCCACCGACTTTCCGTCATGGTCGTAGGTTGAAGCAATCCGCTTTTCATGGCAGGACCAGAGATGCACCTGGCCCCGGGTGGCGATTGCCACGAGGCGACCGTCCGGCGAGAAGGAAAGGGCATCTGCGGGGCTCCCAAGAAGCGGAAGACTCACGTGGTCGTCCTCGGCGCAGCGATCCATGAGATACCACCACTCGAAACCTCTCAAATCTTCATCCTGCGACCCTTCCGGATTCCAGCGCTCCAAAAGAAGTCGGGCCTTGGAAAGGTGTCCATTGGAAATGGCCTGATGTGCGAGATTGATATTGGCCACGTATTGATGCAGACGGGCTTCTGTCGACGATGCAATGGCAAGGGAGCGATCTTGTTCAGCTCTGAGACGCAGGTCCTTCTCAGTTTCCTTCGCTCGTCGCGCCCGGACTCCGGAAAGGTAGCTGACTGCCGTAGTGGAGAGGAGTGCGATGGCAAGAAAACCCGATAGACTGACGGTCACGCGATTTCTACTGATGAAGCGTCCTATCCGATATTGCCAACTCGGCGGTCTTGCCCTGATGGGTGAGCCTTCAAGGTGCAACTCAAGGTCGCGGGCCAGCTCGTTGCTGCTGCCGTATCTCCGGTCGCGGTCTTTTTCGAGACAGGTCATCACCACCCAGTCAAGATCACCACGAATTTCGGAGAGGAGTCGCTTTGAAGAGCATGACCGTGCTTGTGCGATTTCCGCAGCTTTGATTGGATCCAGGCTTTCAAAGTACGAAGAAGGTCGGAGAAAGCGACCTTGATTGAGGAGTGCGAGAGCTGCTCCTGTGCTTTCATCCTTGCCGAGAGCGGATTCCAGGGGTGTTATCCCGGTGAGTAGCTCGAAAAGGATGACGCCCAGGGAATAGATGTCTGCCCGCGTGTCGATATCACGTCTGCCGTCTGCCGCCTGTTCGGGGCTCATGTAAGCCGGTGTTCCGATGATCGGGTCATTCAAGGTTAACTTGAGGGGAGCTCCTTCAAAGGGGTCCATCGCTTTGGCGACTCCAAAGTCGATGACTTTTGGTGCTGATCTGGCGTCCTCCTCGCGAACGAGGATATTTGAAGGCTTGAGGTCGCGATGGATGATCCCTTTTTGGTGGGCGTGCTCAAGGGCGCGGCAGATTTTGATGAAAACATCCAGTCGCTGCCGAATGGTGAAGTGGTGCTCGTCGCAATACTCTGTTACGGGGTCGCCGTCCACATATTCCATCACGAAAAATGGTCTTCCGCTCTCCGTCTTCCCGGCATCGAGTACCTTCGCAATTCCAGGATGATCCATCATGGCAAGCGTGTGCCGTTCCGCTTCAAAGCGATCCAGGACATTGGCCGAATTTGCACCTGTCTTGAGAATTTTGAGGGCGACCTGTCGTTTGACCGGATCTTTTTGAACAGCAAGGTAGACCATGCCACCGCCCCCCTCACCAATCACTCGGATCAGTTCATAGGGGCCGAGTTTCGTGCCACTGAGGTTCTCCAATAAAGGGGGGCGGGAGGTGCGCTCTCCGAGGACAGGGGTTAAGAGAAAGTCATCAAGCTTCCGGTGGTCCTCGAGCATGGATTCCACTTGATCCCGCAACTTGGGATTTTGTCGGCCAACTTGTTCAAGCAGGGCTTCCTGTTCTTTTGGACTGTCGCAATCCAGAAGGTCGGCGAAAATCTCGCGTAATCCTCTCTCTTTGTCCGTTGATGAAGATGAAGCCACTTTTTACTTTTTGTGGAGGTTCGTGTTGGGAGAGCCTCCGCTTTTGTTCATGCGCAAAAAATTTGCAGACTCCTCAGGGAAATTGCCATTTTTTAGGAAGGAATACGAAACTTTTCAAATGCTCTCGAGTCTGGCAGTCTCCGATGCCTATGGACGACGTGACCTTGATTCTTTCCCGGATGGAAAAGGGGCAGGCATCGAGCCAGGAGCTGCTGGGTGTGGTCTACGAGGAGTTGAGACTTCTGGCTCGCGGGAAAATGGCGGGAGAGCGAAAGGGGCATACTCTTCAGGCGACCGCACTTGTGCATGAAGCTTGGTTGACCCTGGGTGGGACGACGCAAAAGCGGTGGGAAAACCGGCGTCATTTTTTCGGAGCGGCGGCTGAAGCGATGAGACGAATTTTAGTGGATCATGCGCGGAAAAAGAGTGCGGCTAAGAGAGGTGGAGGAGTCCATGTAGCAAGATTCTCCGAGGAATTGATCGAGTTTTCAGCTCCGGTCTCCGAGTTGCTGGCGGTTCACGAGGTCATGGAGGAGTTGGAGCAAGAGGATCCGGAGGTCGCAGAGCTGGTAAAGCTGCGATATTTCGTTGGAATGACGATGCAGGAAACCGCCGATGCCATGGGCTTGAAAAAGAGGACGGCCGAGGGAATCTGGCAGTTTGGGCGGGTCTGGCTCAAGCAGCGGCTGGGTTAGGCGTTTTTTTTGATGAATCTTTGTGGACTTTTC
>JAURPJ010000084.1 GCA_030835305.1 Verrucomicrobiota bacterium
ATCTCCATGCTTAATTCAGCCTCCTCGTGAGCCGACATGGCGGAATTGGTAGACGCAACGGACTTAAAATCCGTTGATCTTTTGATCGTGCGGGTTCGATTCCCGCTGTCGGTATTATTCAAAAAATGGTTATGCCTTTTTCTGGCTGCTTTTCGGCCTTTATCTGAAAAGAGAAAACTTTTACTCGGCCGAAGTCTCGGCTTGGATCAAATCCCCGACCGAGATCTTGTCTCCCAGTTCCAGCACGACGCGGAATCCATAGGTGCTGAGGCGGATGTGACCGACATTTCCGATTTCAATCGAGCTGAGTAGATCTCCGGGTGATCGCATGCGCCAGGAAGCTCCTCTTAGAACGCGGAAGTCAATTGAGTTTTTGAATGAGTCCGAGCACCATTCCCAAACATTCCCACCCATATCGAACAGGCCAAATTGATTTGGAGAGAAGCTCCCGACCGGTGCAGTGGTAGGAAAAGAGTCACAGCCGAGATCTGGGTGGTAATTGCCCGCCTTTTCGCTGGGTGGCCAGCCACCCTCCCACGGGAATTCGGTTTGCGACGGACCTTGAAGCAAGGCGTTGGTATCCGTATAATCCGGCGTCTTCAATCCTACAGCTAGACTCCATTCTGCCGAGGTGGGTAGTCGATACCGACACCCCTCCTGGATCCTTCCGGCCGTCACTTCTTTGTCCGTGAGCCACCGGCAAAACTGCGTCGCATCCTCCCATGAAACCATCACAGCCGGATGGTTGTTATCTTGGATGATTCCCGGGTCAGACCAGCCCCGTTTGGTTTCGTTGACAAATAACCGGTAGTCCTTGACCCTAGTTTCCCAAATGCTAAAAAGGACTCGAGCTCCATCTACTTCCGTGAATCTCATCTCCAGTGAATTTTCGAAATCGCCCCGGCTGGAACTGTCTTGTGAGTAGGCCTTGGGTTTCTGGGCAAAAAAGAGCAGAGCGAGCAAAACGAGCAGAACGAGTCGGAGCCCTGGAATAATGTGTAGGGATAGAATACTCATCATAAAGTAGTGATCTCCAGTGATGGTGATACACTAGTTTCCCCTTTTCAAGATATATTGGGGTGCCCTAACCAATACGTTGATAGAGTCCTTATGCCGATTCCAAAATCAAAATCACAGGTTGAGATCGAGAAGCTGTGGAACTTTGAGGGCCGCGATGCTGCCTTTTGGGTCGAGTTGTTGCGGGTATTCTGCGGGCAATTGGAAGCTGCCAGTGGAATGATCCTGGCGGGAACAGAGGACGAGGAGCAAGCAATCGAATGGGTGCCGATTGCCGTCTGGCCGGATGCAGAAGAAACGCGGCACCGTCTTGCCAATCACCGAGACGACCTCGTTGAATTCGTGACAAGGATGGAAGGAGAGGGGGATTGCCTCCGAGTTAAATCGATCAGCGAGGGTATCTGGGCAGCGGCGTTGCCGCTCCGCCTCGAGGAGAGTAAGCCCGGGTGTATAGCGACCTTCATTCGCTATGGCGACGAGGATTTTTTTCGCCCGGGCCAGAGAATCGAGCAGCTCATGATCGATTCGCCTCTGGTCTATGGTGCCTCAGCTTTCACCTCACCAGAGAATGCCGGGGAATCCTCTTCGGCGGGTTCTCCTCTCTCCACGGCACTTAACCTTGGTCTTCTTTTAAATGAGGAAAAGCGATTTTTGGCCGCGGCGATGGTGCTATGTAATGAGTTGGCGGTTCGTTTTTCTTCGGATCGCGTTTCGCTAGGATGGGTTCGAGGACACTACGTTCGGCTGAAAGCGACCAATCACGCTGAGAAAATCAATCGTAAGATGGAAATTTCGAGACTCCTTGAAGCTGCCATGGAGGAGTGCCTTGATCAGGATGATGAGATTGTCTGGCCGGGTAGTGCGGTCAATGCTGCCATTGAGAGAGAGCATGAACGGTATGCCCGCCATGTTGGTATCACGCAGCTTGCTTCCATACCCATTCGCAAAGAAGGCAAGCCGCTGGCGGCGATTACGCTGGAGCGAAGTGAATCGTTTTCGACGGAAGACCTTCAGGAACTGCGACTCACCGCTGACTTATGTTATCGACGCCTGTCTGATCTCCACGAAACAGATCGTTGGTTCGGGGCGCGACTGGCGAGCTCGGTTCGTCGCTGGGCGGGTAACCTATTCGGCCATGAGCATACCTGGACCAAGCTCGGACTGCTCGCAATCGCGGGGGCAATCGCTTTTCTTTTCCTTTATCCTTGGGATTTTAAGGTTAAGACGTCGTTTGTCCTCCAACCCGAGCAGGTGTTTCATCTTCCTTCCCCCTTTGACGGCTACATCCAATCGGTAGAGGTGAAAGCAGGAGATCAAGTCACCAGCGGTCAGCCACTTGTCTTAATGGACACGTCTGAGTTGGAACTCAATAAGGCAGAGTTAGCAGCCACGGTTGAACGATTTGTTTCGGAAGCTCAGTTGGCACGTGCGGAGGCGACTCCGGCTGAGATGCATATCGCCATCGCAAAGGCGGAGGAAACAAGGGCTGCGCTCAAGAAGGTTCAGTTCAATCTCGAGATGGCGACCATTAGTGCACCAGTTGACGGGGTCGTTCTTGAAGGGGACCTGAAAGAGCGTATCGGGTCACCGGTTGCTCGGGGCGAGGCTTTAATGAAATTGAGCCCGCTTGAAGGTATGTTTGCTGAGCTACAGTTGCCGGAAAGTGAAGCTATCCGCGTCATTTCGGGATCCATGGGTGAGGCCGCTTTCGAGAGTCAACCGGATCAGCGCTACCCGGTGACAGTTGAATTTGTCGAACCGCTCGCGGTGCCCGAGGAAGATGGGAATGTGTTGATCGTCCATGCTCGGTTCCTTGGCGAACCGGCGGAGTGGTGGAGGCCGGGAATGTCCGGGATTGTGAAAATTGACTGTGGAGAACGCCCCTTGATTTGGATTTTGACAAGACAGGCGGTGGATTATCTCAGAATGCGTTTCTGGTTCTGACACCATGGTTGAGAGGCAACAGATGTTCAGCGATTCGTGGCACCGGGTGTCCGGCGAATGTGTGCGTTTAAACCCTGCTGTCAGTATGAACCGTCAGGTCTTTCGGGGGCAGGTCTGGTATCTCCTCCGTGATCCGCTCAACAACGAATACTTCAGAATAACGCCCGAAGCTTATGCTTTTGTCGGGCGACTCAAAGGTGACAGAACGGTTGGCGATGTCTGGCAGGAATGTCTCGCTCTCTTTCCGGATGAAGCGCCCGGGCAGGAGGAAGTGATTCAGGTTCTTTCCCAACTCTACCGGGCGAATTTACTTCAGTCTGATCTGGCACCCGACAGCCGACAGCTCTTTGAAAGGCAGCGCAAGACGAAGACCCAAAAACTGCGAGGGCAGGCGGCTAATTTTTTATTCCTTAATATTCCGTTATTTGACCCTGACAGGCTGCTCACTGTTTTGAGGCCTTTTTTCAAGCCATTCCTGAGTCCGATTGGTTTTCTTGTCTGGCTGGGAGTTGTGGGTTCCGCAATCTGGACTGCGATCGGGCATATCGATGATCTCGCTGACCAAAGTTCAGGAGTGCTCGCTCCAAGTAACCTTTTTTATCTCTACGCTTCTACGGTTCTCATCAAGGTCTTTCACGAATTCGGTCACGGAATTGTGTGCAAGCACTTTGGCGGAGAAGTGAGGAAGGCGGGTGTCATGCTGATGCTACTGACGCCCTTGCCTTATGTTGATGCCACTTCAAGCTGGGGTTTCCGTCGCCGTTGGCAGCGGATCGCGGTTGATGCCGCAGGGATGGGTTCGGAATTCTTGATCGCGTCGATCGCCTTGTATGTCTGGCTGACGACGTCTGACCCGCTCGTGAATCGCCTCGCTTACAATGTGATGTTCATCGCTTCCATTTCGACGGTGCTCTTCAACGCCAATCCCTTATTGCGCTTTGATGGATATTATATTTTCAGCGACCTGTTTGATTTGCCCAACCTGTATCAACGGGCCACGCGGCAGTTGAAGTTTCTCGGTGAACGTTTTCTCTTCGGAGGAAAAAAAATCGTGAGCCCGGCTCACGCACAGGGGGAAGCTTCTTGGCTGACGATTTACGGGATTGCAGCGTTTATCTATCGAATCCTCTTGCTGGTATTTATTACCTATTACGTAGCGCAGGGATTTCTAGGCCTCGGTGTCGCGATCGCGGGGTTCTGTGTGTTCCTTTACTTTCTGGTCCCTACTGGGAAGCTGATTCATTACCTTGTCACCTGCGAGCGGCTCGACAGGCATCGTAGGCGAGCTTTCTCGGTAACGGCCATTTTGCTCATCTGTGTTGTTGGTATTATCGGATTCATTCCTTTTCCGAGAAGTTTCCGCGCAGCAGGCGTTCTCAATCCGGCAGAGGAGACAGTGGTCTATGCCGCCAGCTCCGGTGCTATTGCTGAATTGCTCGTCGATTCCCCTCAGGTAGTGGAAGCGGGGCAACCTATTGTTCGGCTTTCAAATTTAGAGCTCGAGTTTGACATCGAGAGTTCCATTCAACAAATCGACCAGCTTGACACGCAAATTGAGGAGGCGAGGCGTAATCAGTACGGAACAGTGACTGGTTCTTTAACGGGGTTGGCAAAAGCGCGGCGGATGCTGCTGCAGGAGTTGCAGCGTCAGCACGAAGCTCTTCTCATTGTGGCCCCCAGAGATGGTATCTGGACTTCACCACAGAGTCGGGAAATGGTTGGCACATGGGCTCCACGTGGCACTGAAATTGGTCGCATTTTTGACCCGAATCGTTTCGAGTTCGTCTCTGTTGTGCCTCAGAAGCAGTCGGGGAATCTCTTTGATAATCAAATATCTGGATCAGAAGTGCGGCTCTATCAGGAGGTTGGCCAGGTCATCCCAGTGAGGACTCAGGAAGTCACACCCGCTGGTCAGGCGAGGTTGCCTACCGCCGCTTTGGGATGGTTGGCTGGCGGTGCCATCCAGATCAAGAAGGGAGATAATTCCGGAATGATTGCAGCTGAGGATTTTTATCTCGTCCGTTCTCAACTCGATTTTCCGTCAGGGAGATTGCCTGACTCAGCGAGAATCACAGGTCAGATTAAATTTCGACTGCCTCCTGAGCCGTTGCGCTTTCAGTGGAGCCGGATTCTTCGGCAGACGTTTCAGAAAGGGAAAGATTCATGATCACTCCCACGAAGCAGTTTTACAATGCGGAGCCGAAACCGCCCCGTAAGGTCGCTCGCGGGATTGATAAAAGAGTAGATTGGCTTCATGGAGTGGTTAAGCGTCGTAGGCGACTCCTCCGGGTTTTATCGAGGGAAGCTGATGCGTCTCTCCGCATTCTTGAAAAAGAAATCGAACTCCTTCCTCAGAAGGAGTTCGAGTCGAGGCTGAGGGATTCCAGTCGAAGGTTCAAGCGAGGTGATCAATCAAAACGATCTGTGCGAGAGGCTTTCGCCTGCCTTTCAAGGGCGGCACACGATGTGTTAGGCCTCACTCCTTATCGGGAACAAATCATCGGAGCCATGGCTGTTCAGCGAGGGCTCTTTGCGGAAATGGCGACAGGAGAGGGTAAGACGCTCACCATCGGGTTGGCCGCAACCCTAGCAGGGTGGATTGGGCGACCTTGTCATATCGTGACGGCGAATGATTACCTTGCGAAAAGAGATTCTGAAACTCTCGCAGCCTTTTATGATTTCTGTGGTGTTCAAGTTGGTCATGTCGTGGCAAAAATGACGCCGAGTGAACGCACAGCTCAGTATTGCAAAGAGGTCGTCTACACGACCAGTCAGGAGATCCTTGCTGATTTCCTGCGTGACCGTCTCAAGCTTGGTTTCGATCGAACACCGCAGTGCCGCCTCATTAGGCATCTCTCTGATTCAGGTAATTCGCCATCTCAAGGAGGACTGCTCCAGAGAGGGATCCATACCGTCATCATTGATGAGGCTGATAATATCCTGATTGATGAAGCAGTTACCCCCCTCATCATCAGCCGGAAGATGCCCGGCAACTCGCTCGAACTTTGCTGCACGATTGCCCGTGATCTCGCCCTGATGCTGAAGTCCGGTGACGATTACGATGTCGATTTTGCCTACGGAGAAATCAAACTCAAAAATCGTGGTAAGTCAGCAATCGCCCGCCACTCACATCGGCTCCCGGCAATTTGGAGGTCACAGGATCGTCGTAACGAACTGGTTCGACAGGCACTTGTGGCTCGTCACTTTTTCCAGCGCGACACGCATTATGTGATCACCGCTGAGAACAAGATTGAAATCGTTGATGAGCTGACCGGGCGGATTATGCCCGGAAGAACTTGGAAGCAGGGCCTGCACCAAGCAATCGAAGCTAAGGAAGAAATAGCCATCACTGATCCGACGGAAACGCAGGCGAGCATGAGCTTCCAAAGATTCTTTCGAATGTTTCATTCGATTGCCGGTGTTTCAGGCACAGCCCGCGAATCATCATCGGAACTTTGGAGGGTTTATCGTCTCTCGGTTGTCTCCATTCCCACCCATCGTCCGCTCGCCAGGGTTGAGGAACCGCCGAAAGTATTTGCCATAAAGGAGAAAAAGTATGAGGCGGTGATCGAAGAAATCGAGCGTCTTAACCGAGAGGGCAGGCCGGTGCTGGTTGGCAGTCGGACGGTTTCCGTCAGCGAAGAACTTTCTGAAAAACTCACACAAAAAGGACTTTCCCATTCGGTTCTAAATGCGGTGCGCCATGAGGAGGAAGCAGCAATAGTCGAAAAAGCCGGGGAGAAGGGGCAGATCACGATTGCGACGAACATGGCCGGGCGAGGAACGGACATTCGCTTGAGCGAGGAGGTTCTCTCGCTTGGCGGGCTTCACGTCATTGCTGTGGAATATAATCTCTCGCCTCGGATTGATCGCCAACTAATCGGGCGCGCTGGTCGGCAAGGTGAGCCAGGCTCTGCTCGCTACTTCATGTCTATGGAGGACGAACTGCTAGTCCGATTTATGCGACCCGCTAGACGTAAGCGAATCAAGTCGCTTCTTGAACTCGGGGCGCCCGGCTCTTACTCAATGGCTATTTCGGGTAGTCGGAGATCGCAGCGAACTGCCGAAAAGCTCGGTGAAAAACAGCGTGAGGCTGTCCTTCGGATGGACACATGGCTGGAAGAGCACCTTTCATTCACGCGGCGGTCTTCGGGGTAAGAAAGGATTAGTTTCGGATGGCCTCGTTCTTTGTGAGTAGCAGTTCCTTTTGCCGGTAATCAGGATAACTCAATGACAATCAATGGGTAAATGTTTTTTCGAAGAGAAGGGTGATCTGACATGAATGGAGCGAAGGATTCTCTTTCTGGTTTGAGGGGATTTCCCCCCTGTTTTTGATAGACAAAATGGTTGTTTTTAAGGGCAATGCCCATAGGATGAAATCAGGTCGCTTTGAAAATTAATGCCCAAGATTACACCATTATCCGCGGCCCAGTGTGTGACGTCACTCGGGGCTGCCTCAGTTCTCTAACCCATGAATCGTAAACGGTCAGAGAATCGAACGAAGACGTGGTTGGCGGAGGATCCTTATTCCACTCCCGTCTTTGATGTGGAGCAGATGGAACAGCGCTTGTTGCTCTCTGCAAATCTCTACGAGCCTTCCACCCCGCCAGAGGGAGTCGACCGTATTCAAGAGAAACTGAGTTCACAGCTAAAAAGTACTTTTGACGAGTTAGGAAATCTTGGTGATTCGCTCAATGCCACCTACAACAATAAGTATGCTGATACACTGGTTCCTCTGGTGGATAAAACATTGGACGACGTCATCGGGAATGATATCGGCAATTTCTTTAAGTTTGCAGCTGGTGACCAGGGGATTGCCGATATCCTCGACGGGGAAAACCCGGATTCTGAAAAACTTAGACTCGGCATTCAGACAGCGATCAATAGCTTCGGGCTTTCAGGGACCGTAATTGATGAGTCTTCGGCTTTCGGCCTCGATCTTCTCGTCAATATTAATGATGAGACCTCCGACGAAGTGACTGAAATTCGTCTTGGTAATGTTGAGGAGGAACTGAATGTCCGGATAGAAGAGGGGACTGAAGTCGAGGTTGACTCAAGTAGGGATCTCAGTTTTCGCATCAAGGCGGATCTTTCTGCGCTGCAAAGCACGGGTTCAGTTGACGACAAGCTCGATAATTTAGGAGACAAC
>JAURPJ010000085.1 GCA_030835305.1 Verrucomicrobiota bacterium
GCCGTCCCCTCCGATCTTCTCGAACAGGGTCATCGGGAAGGTGTTTTGAGACGGCATTCCATTGTTCATCAGTGAGGTCCATCCACCCACTGTGAGTAACCTTGTGAATAGTACCAGCCTATTTATGAGATGGCTTCTAGAATAAGTCCCTGCCGGACGGTTGATGATTCGGAAACGGCTGGAGGTCTTCGACCCGCATCATCTTTTCCTCGATGACGGAAAAACAATCGCCTTCGATATGGCCAAGCGCGTCGCGCCCCGATGTGGGCAGCATCTCTCCGGACCACAAAGTGGCTCGGGGTGATTGGCGATTTGGACTGATTGAAAACATGGAAGTGATTGGCTGCTGGGGCGGGAAGCCATTCGCGTCAGTTTAAGGCTAGAATGCCTGATTCTATGGGGGATTGCGTGGAGCTCTTCCCTCTCGAAATATGCCGCGGGTCGGGGTTGAAGTTGATGAGTTCGGAGAAATCTTTTAGTTTGATCAGATAGATCGCCAGAAGATCATAGAGCCTTTCATAGCTCAATCGGGCGCGGCCAATCTGACCGACCAGCACTCCGGCAATCTTCATTCCGAGCTGGTGGACGATCATTCCCGCAATCACAAGGCCTTGCATGTGATGTTCGTTGCTCTTGCGATTGAGTGCTTTGTCCAGATTGAGCGACTGCTTCCACGCCCGGAATTGAATCTCCACGGCCCAACGCGCACGGTAGATCGCCACCAGTTGCGAGACCTTCATTTCCTCCTTTCTGAGATTGGTCAGCATGAGATGCCAAGCGTCCCGAATCAGCCCCTTGCGGCACGCCTTCTTGCCGGATTGCACTGCTCTTTTACGGCGT
This sequence comes from Verrucomicrobiota bacterium, assembly GCA_030835305.1. GTDB lineage: Bacteria > Verrucomicrobiota > Verrucomicrobiia > Verrucomicrobiales > Akkermansiaceae > SW10. Next base: position 841 of record JAURPJ010000085.1, read on the forward strand.
TCGTCACGGCGTTTGCGGGCCACCTTTTGGTCCGCACGCACTGCAATCAAACGGCATTTTTTACCGACTTCCCCGACGCTCACTTCGAGATCAAGAACATCCTGCCGCCTGCGGTTGAGACGAGTTTCGAGAGCCTTTCCATTTTCCAGTAACACGCCGGTGGTCAAGGGCAGACGGGTGAGCCACCGTGCTCCACGCAGTTCGATTTCGCCGAACTCATCGAGGCTGAAATATCCCATGTCGCGCAGGACGAGATCCCCGGGCCGGACCTCCACCATGACCTCTTTGCCAATCACTTTATCCTGGGTTGTGGCCGCTTCGAGCGAGTGGGAGACGATGGTCTGGGAAAGCAGATCGAAGGCCAGATCGATCTTCACTCCGGCGGTCGCGCCATGGTGATTTCCGTGCGCAGGAAAGGCCTCCGAGTTGGCCTTGGGAAAACCCACGCCCGAAGCATCCTCGATCATGATACGGAGAATCCTGGTTCCCACCAGGGCGGTTCCGGCAGGCTTGAATCGCTGCTCCATGAGGTCGCAAACGACTGCCATGAGGAAGGCGGTGGACTTGGGAGTGAAGCGGTCGTGAATGGATTGGCGGGCCATCGCGGCCTGGACCCGGTCCCCGAGTTCCGATGCGATCTGGTTGGGTCTAACCACGTAAAGGTACCCAATGTATCATAGCCATTTCCTCAAGTGGTTGATCAATAGCGATTTGGAGATGTTTTCCGTTCCCAAAATCACCTGGGTGTGACGTTGAGATTTTTGGGAGACTGAATTCCGAAGGAATCGCGGAGCTTTTCCTCCGAGAAATCGTATTCACCAAACAGGTTGATGTGTCGCCAAGAGACTACCGAACCAGCGGCTACAGAGCGAAGCATTGCGGCCCGCCGATCCAGGTCGCTTTCCCCGGAAATTTCCTGGGTCAGGTAGAGGTAGTTCCAGCAGACGATGGCGTTTTTCACAAGCCGTTTGCAGGCCTGGGCGATCTCCTGTTCTTGTCGGTCGGTTTGAAAAATTTCGCGCCCCTGACCGACGGAGACCTCTCGCGAAAATCGGTTGGAACTCTCTACCTTATTGAGCTGTTTCTCGATGGACTGGCGCAGCTCGAGGTCGTCGATATAGCGGAGAATGAAGATGGATTTGAGAATTTTCCCGAAGGCTTTGAGCGCAGCATAGAGAGCGTGCTTTTTTGAGTAGGAGTTGAGGCGTCGGAAAAGGTCTGAGGCTGAAGTTTTCTTGAGCTTAATGGTGACGATGAACCGGAGAATATCGTCCCAGTGCTTCCTGATGAGTTCGTCGTTGATGTAACCATCTGGAGTGACATCCCAAGTCGAGCGGTCTACTTCCCGACGCGATTTGAACAGGTAGAGGTTCTGGACTTTGAAATTCTTAATTCTCGGCGCGTAGGAGATGCCCAGAAAATGCATGACTCCGAAGATGGCCTCGGTATAGCCATGAGTGTCCGTCGAGTGGATGTCGCTCTTGATGACATCATTGTGCATGAGTCCGTCGATGACCCAGGCGCTTTCGCGTTCGGCGGCACTGACGACAAGTGTGTGGAAGAGCAGGTGCCGCTCGTCGATGAAGCTATGAACACTGGAAGCCTTGGTCTTCCGAGAATACTTGTGCGAGTAATTTGCATTGAGGGATTCTCCTCGGACTTCGAATTGCTGTCCATCGCTGGAAGTGTGCAACTGATCTTGAGATCTTCGATAGACCTGAGCGAGTTCAAGCCGGTCCATGAAGGATAGAAGCCGGTCATTGACCCTTTGCAGGCCTTCGGGATGGAAATACCAGTTAACGGTGTTCTCCAATTCCGAAGAGTTGATCTCCCTTGAAATTTTCAGAATCTTGCCGGTTCCGATGTCACATCCCAGAGCTGAGATCGCGGCAATAAAAGTTCCTTTGGAAGGCTTGGCCCGGTTGTAGCGCTGCTGCCAGTGCTGGAATTCTTCGAGGAATCCACTATGGCTATCGACCGTGGCGAGAACCTCGCAGAGCGAAATATATTGCCTCTCGGGAAAGAGTTCCTGGAGTGGCTCAGAGTCCGTCTCTTCCAGCTTCGGAGTCGCCACTCGTAGCGAGCCAGCCTTGGTAAAGTTGGCGTGCTCGTTGCTCCCGTCTCGCATACGATCGTTGGTCCTCAAATACTGGGAAAAAAGCTCACCATCCAAATCCTCCAGAACTTTTTTCGGATCGGGAAACTCGCTGAGACCAGCCCGCTGCAGGAGGATGTCCCTGTCCTTTTTCCACTGCTCGTTGGAAATCAAGTAATCTTCCAACGGTCGATACTTGTATGAGTGTTCGAGGTTAAGCGTTCCGGCTTTGATCCCGATTCTGACATGAATGAAGAGGAGTGCCTTGTAGAGAGAGATCCGGAACTTCCCCTTCATGACCGCAGTGCGCTCATCGGGTTTGAGGAACTCCATGGGCGCGCTCTCATCGAGAACTCCATTCTTGTCTCTGAAGTGATCAATGGCCTGATTCAGGGAGCTGCCATCGCTTTGCGAACTGAACTTAATGCTCTTTAGAATTGGCGAGACCCGGTTTTGCATCCGAAGACTTTTCTCTTCCAGGACATTAAGATAGTCCGGTTCGCTGAGGTCTGATTAGAGCTCTTCCTCGAAGGCGGGAACTTCTTCCCGGGTTTCGCGTGCCCCTCGCAAGAGAGAACGAATTTCACCGATCTTTTCGGCATCATCGAGTTTCAGGTTCTCCGCAATTCCGTCCACCGATTTGATGACCTGTAAGCTCTTGTCGAGTTGATCCATCAGCAACTTCACGGCCTCGCCACGAGCAGCTCGCTGTTCATAGCAGCGCTCTTTGTGCTCCCTCTGGGCCAGATTGATGGCCGACTGCGTTGTCGTCAGGAGCACATCGATCAGGTTGTCATGAAGCCTGTAAAACTGGTGGGTTATGAACGCGATCAGGTGGAGGTAACGATCTTCCTCTGTTCGACGCGTGACATCGAAGGTGTTCGACCTGATCACGGTGTTGGCATAGTAGCTGATGCCCTCATGTGAGAGGCCGAGCTTCTCCAGCATGGGCCGAACTCGTTCCTGGAGGCTGCGAATCGACTCCAGGTCACTGACACTCTCCTTGATTTTTCCTGGCTTGGTGGATTGAGAGCATCTCTTCAGTAGTGTCAGCTGAAACCGGTTACTGGGTTCGTCACCATCATCGGCAACCTTTTCCAGGAGTTGGTCCAGAAGTCCACGCGTTTCGTCAGAGAGGTTCTGGTCGATGATTTTTACCAGCTCTTGTCGCCGGTGATTGATCGCTTCCAGAATCAGCTTTCCCAACGCATCGCTGCTTGGCAACGCGACTTTCTGCTCGGTGAGAATATCGACAGCGCGATGAAAAATGAGTCTCGGCTTGAGCTGCGAGCACACCATTGATGCGATCTCGGTTTCAAGCTTTCCACGGGCTTGGTCAAACTCCTGAAATCCGTAGTGGAAAAGAATCAATCTCCGGTGTCGCATCGCAGTAGCCCGATGATAGGCATCAATGCAAAGCTCCTCGGGCTGATCCCCCAATTTTGCACAAACGTATTCGAGGTCTCTTGGATGTGGAGACTGGGAGAAAAATCGTCTGGCAGCGCGGAAGTATCCACAAGCCAGAACAAAACAAACGCGGTTGGTAGGATTGCGTAGCTCGGTAACAACACTTCTCAAGTTCTTGGGAAGATGAAAGTAGATCTTCCTTTCGGCACTGTTCAATCGGGGTGGCTCATCATGCGTCTGTTCCTCGAGGGAGCTGAGGATGTTCATTCGTGGCATAGCGAAGTGAAGAGGAAGGATGAGGCCTTTCCGACTGCCAAATAGGGTTCACCACAAAACAGGGGCGAACGCTCCCGAGATCGCCAATGCTCTTAACATCAGCGAAAGGACGGTATTCCGATACCTTGCGACAGAATGAACGCTCCACGGCCTCCACAAGAGCTTCCCAGGATCTGGGGAATCCTATGATACATTAGGTACCTTTACGTTGTTTGACCCGACACGCCGAGGAACTGAAAGCCCCTCTCTTCCGGTCAGTCAGTAATAACGAAAAACGTCGCAACTCCCCCACTCCGCTCCAGCAATCATCACTCTACAAGAACGTAATCCAGAAATGGGCATTGGAAGCTGGCCTGGATATCAACGTCGTTTCAAATCACGCGATGAGAGCAACAGCCGCAACAAATGCCCTTTCACATGAAGCGGACATTGCAAAGGTCCAAGAGTGGTTGGGGCATAGTAACGTTTCGACAACAAGGCTCTACGACCGGAGGAAATCAAAGCCAGAGGATAGCCCGACTTTTCGCGTTGAATACAAATGATCAGGAAAGAAGTGGCCGTCTCCTTTCTCAAGAAAACGGCCACCTCACTTGGATTTCCTGCGGAAACTTCAGCGTTTTCTCCGTAGCAACATTGTTCCACTCACAAAGGCCAAAATAATTGAGGACGGCTCAGGAATGGCTCCAGCCATAATCGGAACTCCCGGCTCACTTTCGTAAGCCCACGAATTAATGAATCCTCCGGGATCCCGACCTGAAACGACATTAGGATTGGAAAAACCAATATAATGAACCCACCCATAATGGATGTTTCCTTCGATTTCCAATTCTACTCCGATGTAGGTATCCTCAAATTGTAAGAAGCTCAGTCCGAATCCAGAAGCCCCTCCATTATCGGTATGGCTATACCAATCGCCGGAAAGATTTGTAGTATCCCCTCCAATGATTGAACCACCTGAAACAGGCTGGACCTTCCCACCACGATTTGGCGGAGCTGACAAACTGCCAATGAAGCGGGTTTCTCCGCGAGATTGCATCACTGCGATCAAACCTCCATCCGTGCCGAAGAACAAATCCGGGGCTCCATCATCGTTAATATCCAATTCTCCTTGAGAGGGAACCGGAAGATAGGGTTCCAGGATATTCGGGTCATCACCCCGATAACCGACGATAATGGTTGCGTGTGTTGCATTTAAAAACACACAGAAAGTCAACAGAAAGAAGAAAGGAACTTTCATTGGTCCTGTCTCTATTCGCCACGACGAACTCGCCAGAACTGTTTGGATTGTGCAGAGTTTCTGTTTGTCAGAACTGTTGTCGTAGAATCCTCAGCCTTGAAAGTAGCTACATCGGACCATGATCCGTTTTCGAGATTAAATGAAGTTTCGAGCGTGTAGAATGCTCCGGGGTCCGTGCTCACAGTCACTGAAAACTCGTCCGCATTGTTCGGATTCTGGGTGAACCCGCTGCCTGTTATTTGAGGGTCGTCCAACTGAACGCCAGAGAGAATCAAGGACACTTTTTGGGAGCCTCCTTGCAACGCACCGTTTGCAGAGACGGTAATTTTTAGTCTCCGCTCTTGGGCTGATGCGTCAACCGTGACCTTTTCAACATTGTTGCGGTTATCTGTGCTGGTTCTTACTGCTGGCGCGCCTCGCAGTGCCGGGTCTTCACCGACTAAATCCGGGTTCAACGTCCAAGGGAAGTATGTCGTAACCAGATTGGCGACTTCATCGATCACAACTAAATCAAGATCATTGACGAGCATTGCAGTATCATCATCGACAATAGTTCCAAAAGCGGGAGGGCTTCCTGCCGGGTCCGACCACGCGAGAGTAAAACCAGCTTGGGTGTTAGAGGGAACTGTGACGTAGAAAGTTTTGGAAGCTCCGCTATTGATCGTGAATTCCTTCATCAAAGAACCACGGCCTACGCTCTCTTCGTCCTCAAGAAGCTGGACAATATTCACTGCGTTGAAAATACCCCATCCCGAACGGTAGTTGGGGCCACCATTTCCTAACGCCGATACTGTGTGGATTGCAGCGGCCCTCCATGTGGAGGCCAATAAAGGCGAAGCAGTCGGAAATAATTCCTGCCTGCGCTCTTCGGCAAGCATAAGCCCTCCCGTCACTGATGGAGCAGCAAAGCTGGTTCCGTCTAAATTGATGGTCCCATTCACATTAGTGAGACCATTGTAGTAGGAAAAATTATTGTTCCTGTTGGCCTCAAAGAGCGAATTTCCCAAATTTAGATCAGGATTCCTTTGGCCTACCGCCACCAAGTCGGGCTTTATTCTACCATCATCTGTTGGGCCTGCTCCAGAGAAGTTAGAAAAGAAGATATTAGGGCCAGCCTGATCCTCTATCGATCCAACTGTTAGGACGTTCTTAGCTGTTGCTGGAGAAAGGAGACTGTCGAAACTATCTTCGCCATTTCCATTGTAGCCCCATTCTTCCTGATCAAGGGAGGCTCCCTGAAGGGTGCGGTGAGCTTCGAGGCGTTGCCCGATAGCGTTGACGGCATCGCTTCCGGCTGCCAAAGATCCATAGGTGATTGAGGACAGGGCATTCGGGGTCGTGGCCCGGTCATCATGGGTTTTTGACCTGAGGACATTCCGATGTGATTCCCAAGCATTGCTCACGGTGTGGGCCGGAGCAGTCAAATCATCAACCAAGTTGGAGTTTGCGACATAACTCTGGGAGAAGGTCTTTGGCGTGAATCCGAGGAAGGGGTTGCCGTGGGTGATGCTCTTCAAACGACCGGTCTGGCCATCAAATCCAATCAAAGTGGCGTGATCATAAGTGGTGCCATCACCGAGAGCGCGGGAAGTGCGACGCCCCAGAACATCATAGGTGTAGGTCATGGTGCGCGGGATGGCAACTTCCTGCTGAGTCGCCGTGAGGGAAGAAATCTCTTCGGTTTCCAAAGCGAGATCGAGGGATTCACGGTAGGTCAACTCCCGAACGCCAGTGACGTCAGTCACAAGATGAGCCCCTCCCCAGCGATGATACTTGTAAGAAATATTGGGAGTGCTGTCGGAGTAATCGATCCGGGCCAGATCCCCGGCATCCGCATTGGTGCCTTGTCCGGCATCTTCGCCTTCAAAATCGTAGTAGTAAGTGGTGGTGACTCCACGGGCCCAACTGCGGGTTTTTAGACGTCCTGCTGTGGTGTAAGTGTAGACCATCTTTTTGCCATCGTCATACTCTTTGTTAAGGAGGTAACCTCGGGCGGCCTCATATTCCCATTCGGTGGTGGCATTCTGGGTGCCAGAGGTGGTCATGGATACCATACGGGAAAGGGCGGGAAGCTAAAGATCGTCCACGACAAGATCAACCTAAAAATATATCATTTGTTACAAAACCTTTTCATCAACAAATCACGATACGTCATCAGGATTAATTCTCACTTCAAAGGGGTGTGCGACCGGGTCATTAATTCCTCCAACTCCTTCACCAACTCAGGCTTCTTTGAAGCAAGGTCAACCTTCTCTCCGACATCGGTGCTTAGATCGTAAAGCTCAATCGGCAGGAACTCCTGCCCCTTGTTTCCTTTGGAGCGCTGAACCCCTTTCCAGTTACCTTTCCGGATCGCCCTGGCAGTGTAGGATTTCGCGCGACCTTGAATGAACTCAAAGTAGAGATAGGGGTACTTCTTCTGCCCCTCTTCTCCGAGCAAGGTTGGCAACATCGATATCCCATCGCACTGCTCCGGCACCTCCGCGCCAATCAACGCGGCCATCGTCGGAAGAATATCCCAATGTGCGCTAATCAAATCAGTCGTCGATCCCGCCTCAATCTTCCCCGGCCACCATGCCAACATTGGGGCATGAATCCCGCCCTCATAAAGGTCCCGCTTGATCCCGCGATAAGGCCCGTTGGAGTCCCAAAAAGCCGGATCGTGCCCGCCCTCCTTGTGCGCGCCGTTGTCACTCGAGAACATCACGATGGTATTCCCAGCCACTCCCTTCTCTCTGAGAAGCTCAAGGAGCTCTCCGACCTGGTTATCGAGATTCTCCATCATTGCGGCAAAGCCCGCAACCGGGTTCACCACATTCGGGGTTTTCTCACCGGGACCTGCTCCATATTTGCCAATCCTCTTGTCGAACTGAGGATAGACCTTGCGCCACTTTTCGTGCAGCTCCTTTGGAGCGTGCATGGCGGCATGAGGGATTGCAGTTGGAATATAGCAGAAGAAGGGCTTCTTCGACGCGATGCTTTCCTCCACGAACTGAAACGCATCCGCCATGATGAGATCATGGACAAAGGTTCCCTCTTTTAGCGGGACCTCGCGGCCATCTCGTACGAGACACGTTGGATAATAGGTATGAGCAATGGTCTGACTTTTCCAGCCGCTGAAGTGATCAAAACCATGCTTCATGGGATTTGAAGCATCGTCCCGGCTGGTCGTTCCAAGTCCCCACTTCCCAAAGGCTCCGGTGGCATATCCGGCATTCTTGAACATCCGGGGCATCGTCGTCATCTTCGGGTCAAGAGCCCAATTGTTCTCCGCGCCATTCCCGCGGCAGTGCACTTCGCCCGGTTGGTTCCCGGTCATCAAAACCGCCCGTGTAGGCGAACAAACCGTATTCCCGGAGTAGTGGTTTCGGAAAAGCATCCCTTGCTTCGCCAGGCGATCAAGATTGGGGGTCTTCAACTTTTTCTGCCCATAGCAACCGAGATCTCCGATCCCCAGATCGTCCGCCAGGATGTAAATCACATTGGGGCGGGATTCGGCGCGAAGAATGCAAACCAGAAGGCCCAAAATTGGAACAAACTTAAAATTCATAACCTCAAGAAAACGTCCTACTCATCGCTAATATTCCAAAGAATTACGTCTTCACATCTTTAATCTCCACCACACCAACTAACTCTTCGTCCCTGCCATAATCATCCGACCCTCTCCCATGAACTCAAGCACCTGATACTCTCTATCACGGCATCTAAACTTATGATAGTCTCGCCGGGTTTCAAATCTCAAAGCTTGATTTGATTTTCGCAGTCTCCTGTGGCGATGGTTTCTCCGAACGATCAATTCCTATAAAGGTGCCTGGATCTCCAGTCGATTCAGACGCCGCCTCTTTCCCGTCACTTTCGCTACCTTTTTTTCGAAGGTGAACGCCTGGCAACCTGGGCTGCGCGGACGGAATCACTTTAGCGGTGACATTGATGGCTTTCATTTCAATGATTATGGGGTCGCAGGCAAGCTCGTGACCATGCCGTAGGAAGCAGGCTTTTATTTGAAGAGCAACTCCGGCAAAAACTACTCAGTCAAATGATCAAACTACTCTCCTTCTCCTTCTTGCTAATGGCAGCTCCATTCCTTTCTGCTGAAGCACCGGACAAACCCGACATCCTCTTTATTTCGGTCGATGATCTCAACGACTGGATCAGCCCGCTTGGTGGTCACCCGCAGAGCATCACCCCGAACTTCCAACGCCTCGCCTCCCGATCTGTTCTTTTCACCAATGCCCACTGCCCCGCACCCGCTTGCGGCCCCTGCCGCGCTGCCATCCTCTCCGGGATCGCGCCGCACCAATCAGGTCTCTACGAGAACATGCAACCACTGAGGGAGGTGATGCCAGATGTCACCCTTATGCCCCGCCATTTTTCAAATCACGGATATCATTCGTCGGGCTCCGGAAAGATTCTACACTACGTTATCGATCCCCGTTCATGGGACGATTATTTTCCGGACAAAGAGAAGGACAACCCGTTCCCCTTCACGCGTTATCCCGACCAGCGCCCGGTTTCGCTTCCCCGTGGTGGACCCTGGCAGTATGTCGAAACCGATTGGGGGCCACTTAATGTCACTGATGAAGAGTTTGGGGGGGACTTTTCGGTGTCACAATGGGTATCGAAACAGCTCACCAATCCACCCGCCGACAAACCATTCTTCCTGGCCTGCGGCCTCTATCGGCCGCACGAGCCCTGGTTTGTTCCAGCCAAGTACTTCAAACCCTTTCCGCTTGAGAAAGTGCAACTGCCTCCCGGCTACCGGCCGGACGATCTTGATGACGTCCCTACTGCCGGACGCGCACTGGCCCGCAATCGTTATTTTCCGCATATTCAGTGGCACGGCGAATGGCGGGCAGGTGTTCAAGGCTACCTGGCCTCCATTCACTTCGCAGACGCCATGCTCGGAAACGTCCTCGATGCCCTCGATCAATCCCCTCGTCGGGACAATACCATCGTGGTTCTTTGGTCGGATCACGGCTGGCATCTTGGTGAGAAACAACATTGGCAAAAGTTCACCGGGTGGCGCGCCTGCTCAAGAGTCCCCCTGATGATTCTCGCTCCCTGGATTCAACCGGGAGTCTGTGATCAACCGGTCTCGACCATAGATCTGTTCAAAACCCTCACTTCACTGACAGGCATCCAAACCCCTGAAAACGCTTCCGGAAACGACCTTTCCCCCCTGCTCAAGAACCCGGAATCGGACTGGCCGCACATTTCCCTTACCCAACTGCGCGGCCCCAAAGCCTACGCTCTCTCAGGACGAAAATTCCGATACATTCACTACACCAATGGCGAAGAGGAACTCTACGATATTGCGAGAGATGGGTTCGAACATACCAACCTTGCTGGAAAGAAAGACTATGAGAAAATCATGATGAAGTTCCGCTCAAAAGCACCAAAGAAAGGAGTGCCATATCGGCGGGCGGGACAATCTGCGAAGGTTCAAAACGCACCACTAGTAAAACTTCGAAAGACCAAAGCCCCCCCGTCTCAAAAAAACTCCTTTCAAGTTCCTCTCTCAATCAAGAATTCGAGCGGCGAGCATCTTCGCCTTTTCTGGATTGACCAGCAAGGAGAACGCAAACCCTTCGGAAAAATCGCCACGGCTTCAAATCGTGTCGTTTCCACCCATGTCGGCCACACCTGGGTAATCGAAACCAGGGGTGGCGAAGCTCTGGGCAATTTGGTCATTCCGCAAAAGGGTGCCCGGGTTATCATTGAGTAGTTCCTCTCAAAGCCAAAATTCCGGAATGCCGCATTATCACCCAAGGCACGAGTGACGACACCGGCCAACTGGTTCTTGATGGTGGCGGACTTCCCGATTCCTTTGATCAGCACATCGTTGATGGCGACGAGACTGATGCCTTATCCTCCGGCTCTGCTGGTTTACCCGCCGGCGGCTTCTTCCGGCTCGGGCAAGCTCACTCGCCCTCTTAGAATTCACCGCGAAAGGAGCACCGGGCAGTGGGAGTCTCATAAATGACGATTTCGCACAACCCGGGCAAATCCTTCTCAAGTTTACGCCAAAACCAAGCCGCCATCACTTCGATCGTTGGGCTTTCCAGCCCTTCAATATCGTTCAGGTAGCTGTGATCCATGCGGTCGATCAGCGGTTTCATGGCGTCCGAGATACATTTGTGGTCGTAAACCCAGCCGATCTCAGGGTTCACCTCGCCCTCAACATGAATCTCCACCTTAAAGCTATGGCCGTGCATCTGCCGGCATTTATGATTAGCGGGGAGGCTCGGTAGAGTGTGGGCTGCTTCAAAGCGAAAGTCTTTGATGATTCGTGCGCGCATGATTCGTAAAAGAGTTGATGGCTGGCGCGAGGATAGACTTGTGTCCTCCGCCGTCCATCGCCAAGTTCACCCAGTTTATGGCCAATCGCATCGACACCACTTTCGCCCGCCTTCGCGGCCAAAACCGCAAAGCCTTTGTCGCCTACGTCGCCGGGGGAGATCCGGATTTTGATCGCTCCCTCGAAATCCTGCTCGCTCTCTCGGACGCCGGAGCCGACGTCATCGAACTCGGAGTGCCATTCTCCGACCCGATGGCGGACGGAATTGTCAATCAATTGGCAGCCGACCGGGCCCTCAAATCAGGAATGAGCGCGCATCGGATTATCGACCTCATCAAGGCCTTCCGCGCAACCTGTGATACCCCGCTGGTTCTATTCACATACTTGAATCCGATTTACGCCTATGGTTTCGAGGCTTTTCATAATGACGCGGCGGCAGCTGGGGCGGACGGTATTCTTTTGCTCGACCTTCCGCCATCAGAAGCAGCTGTGGGCCAGGATTTTCTTCATGGAGATGCACTCCATCACATTCATCTTATCGCTCCCACCACGCCTCCCACCCGCCGCAAATCACTTGCGGAATCCTCCCAGGGATTCATCTACGCTCTCTCCCGGACCGGAGTAACCGGAGGCCATTCGGCCCCTTCGGAAAGCATCGCGACGCAAGTTGCAGAGATCCGCAAACTGACTGACACTCCGATCTGCGTGGGATTCGGAATCACCACCCCCGAGCAAGCCGCCCAGGTTGCGGGCTATGCCGATGGCGTTATCGTTGGTTCGGCAATCGTTCGCACGGTTCAGGATAATGCCGACGATCCGGAAGTTGCAAAGACACTGCAGGCATTTGTGACCCCTCTCATCGAAGCAACCCACTCAGCCTAATCCGACATGACACTAAATTTCACCAAAATGAACGGAGCCGGAAACGACTTCGTGATCATCGATAATCGCAATCTCGATAAAAATCTTACGAAGGAGCAAATCGCGCGGCTTTGCGACCGTCACCGTGGCGTTGGTGCCGACGGCCTTTTGGCAGTCGAGCCTGCGGAAAACGGAGCCGACGTTAGATTTCGATACTACAATGCGGATGGTGGAGAGGCTGAAATGTGTGGCAACGGGGCCCGCTGCTTCGGACGCTACACCGCCAGACTTCTGGGCGGTGATCTCACCAGTCTCACCTTTGAGACCATCGCCGGGACGCTCCGGGCGGAACTGATCGGAAACGAGGTCCGCATCGACATGTCCGACCCCGTTGACCTTGAGATGGAGGCTCCAGTCAAATCTGTCGGACCGGTCCACAACCTCAACACCGGAGTCCCCCACGCCGTCGTTTTTGTCGATGATCTCGAAAATTGTGACATCGTCAAAAATGGTGCCGGGATCCGCTACCACGATCATTACGCACCACATGGCACCAATGCGAACTTTGTTGGGGTCTTGGCACCAGATTACCTTTCCGTTCGGACCTACGAACGTGGAGTTGAAGGGGAAACCTTGGCTTGCGGAACCGGGATCACCGCTTGCGCGCTCATTCACCACCTTCAAACCGGTATCTCCTCTCCAATCAAGATCGATGTTCGTGGTGGCGAAACTCTCTCAATTGGCTTCGAACCCGGCCCTGATCGAACATTCACCAATGTCACCCTCACCGGTCCGGCCGACTTCGTTTTCGACGGGGTGATCACGATCTAGGAAAGATGCGGCTTTCCACAATGGAAATTGTATGGTTACCTTAAGCAAGCGTTTATGGAACTTGATTTCACAGATACTCCGTTCGACACCAAATCGATCAAGCCCCACGAGATTGAGGAAGTCTTCGAGGACCCGTTTTCAATACGGTTGCTGCCAGACAACGATCGGGCAGATGGCGAGGCCCGTTTCTATATGATTGGCAAGACCATTGGCAGCCGCGGCCTTTTCCTCGCTTTTTGGTCAAACGGGAAGAAAGCACGGGTGGTTTCCGCCCGCGATCTCGTTCACGAAGAAGACACCTACTATGAACGTAAGTTGGCTGAAATGAAGTAACTAACGACCCCTCGAAAACATGAATACCATCTTAGACTGGAACGACGTTCCTGATTTTGAAACCGTCGACGAGGAACATGCATTTTGGTCCGGGCATTCATTGAGCCCCAGGCTTATAAACGCCTCGGTTCACGCCCCCGATTCCAAGGAATCAACAACAATCACCCTAAGATTTGATCCCCGTATGCTCTCCCGCATAAAGCGGATCGCACGGTCTCGTTTCCTCAATTATCAGTCGATGATGAAGCAATGGCTCGCCGAGCGAATGGAGGAAGAAATGCGCCGCAGCGGAGATCAAGATTCCTAATCCGGACCCGAAGAAACCGGATATTGATATGATTCCCAAGAGCCTCCGCCAAAATCCGCGATTCTGGATTGGCTGCCTCATTCTCTGGTTTACTCTCCTCAACCTGCTTTCCCACGGAGACAAGTTCCATCCCCCCGGCACCTTTTTCTTTGACATTCCCCACTTTGATAAAGTCGTACACTTTGGCTATTTTTTTGGCGGGGGCGGTCTGCTCTCAGCTTCTCTTTTTTTCGCAAAAAAATCTTCGTGGCGAAGTCTCATCCTGACAGTAACGGTTTCTCTTTCCGTGGTCGGAATCTGGGACGAATTCCATCAGTCTTTTTTCGAAAACAGGACAGGCAACGACCCCGGTGACTGGCTTGCAGACACCCTCGGTGCATTTTGCGGGGCAACCGTCTTTGTTAGACTACACAAGCTGCTCTTGTAGACTCACACTCGCCCCTTTCCGCTTGCGAATCATGGAATCCGCCCGATTTATGCCAACGAAGTTATGATTTCCTTTCTTACCCATCCCGTGACAACCTTTTTTGGTGGAGCAATTTTAGCTCTTATCGGGGTTGGCATTCTCCTCAACGCGAAAATGGAAAGCAATCAAACCGCGCAATTCGTGAAGGATTATCGGGAAGCGATGGCCAAGGCCGGGGAGAATGGACCAACCACAGGATCGAGCAAGGAAGCTGCAGCCATCAAACGGTTCACTGATTTTCTTAAAAACGTCGGCGACAAAACCTACATCAAGGAGCAAACCGCAAATTCCTATGCAGCCGACGCCTATCTGGATGACACCATTGTCACCCATTACGGCCCCGAAGAAATCAGGAAATATTTCCTCCAAACGGCTGAGACAATGACCGCTTTTGAAGTGAATATCCTCGATTCATCGCGCTCCGGAGCAGACCACTACATTCGCTGGGAAATGATCTTTGCCGCTCCAAAACTGGCTAACGGCGAACCAATTCACTCGGTCGGAATCAGTCAGGTGAGATTCGACAAGGAGGGCAAGGTGGCATTTCACCAGGATTTTTGGGATTCGGGGAGGCACATCTACGGGCAGATCCCGGTTGTTGGCGGGTTGATTGGAATTATTCGAAGTCGAATGAAGGAATAGCTCATCATGCCGGAACCGATTCACGAGAACCGCGGACCATTCTCGACCACCCTGCGGGTGATCGGTCAATGGCTTGATTCCGATTTCCGGAGAACCGAGGCTCCCGATCCAGCCTCCCTCCCGGACCAGGTCAATTGGGAAAGGACACTCCCGTTCATCTTTCTTCACTTCGGGTGCCTGGCTGTATTTTGGGTTGGCTTTTCATGGGTCGCGGCGGGAGCTGCCATCTTTCTTTATCTCGTCCGTATGTTTGCCATCACGGGCTTCTACCACCGCTATTTTTCACACCGGACCTACAAGACATCGCGGGTGGTTCAATTCCTCTTCGCACTCCTCGGGAATAGTTCAATGCAACGCGGTCCGCTTTGGTGGGCGGCGACTCATCGTCACCATCACAAGCACTCCGACGAAGAAGTCGATTCACACTCTCCCGTCCACCACGGTTTCGCGTGGTCGCACATCGGCTGGTTGACCTCGATGAAAAATTTTCCCACCGACTACCAAAGCATCCCCGACCTCAGAAAGTTTCCCGAGCTAGTTTTCATCAATCGCTTCGATCAAATCGTCCCACTTGTTTACGGCTTGATCATGCTCGGTATCGGCGTTCTTCTGGAAACTTTCGCCCCTGGCTTGAATGTCACTATTGGGCAGTTCTTCGTGTGGACGTTTTTCATTAGCACGACAGTCCTTCTTCACGGAACTCTCTTCATCAACTCGCTGGCTCACGTTTGGGGAAAACGCCGGTATGAAACAAGCGATGACAGCCGGAATTCCTTTCTGCTATCCGTAATCACCCTGGGTGAAGGCTGGCACAATAATCACCATCGCTACCCTCACTCGGTGCGCCAAGGATTTCGATCATGGGAAATTGACTTCACCTATTACGGACTTAAAGCCCTTTCTTGGCTGGGACTGATCTGGGACCTCAAGCCCGTGCCCGAACGAATCAAAGAGGAGGGTCGAAATCACTCATGAGCGCCGGACGCGAAGAGATCGCAATTGTGGGATCTGGAATCTCCGGGATGGCATGCGCTCACTTTCTCCACCCTCATCACGACATCATTCTCTTCGAAAAGGACGATCGGATCGGCGGACATTCGAACACAGTCAAGGCCGGCAACGACTCGCTTGATACCGGGTTTATGGTTTACAACGAGGTCACCTATCCCCTACTTACCAGGCTCTTTAAGGAGCTCGAAGTTGCCACCAAACCGACCTCAATGTCGTTCAGTGTGCAACACACTTCCGATAGACTCGAGTTTAACGGAGGGAGTCTCAACCTGCTTTTTGGTCAGCGCAGGAATCTTCTGAGGCCACGATTTTGGAAAATGTTGATGCAGATCGATCGCTTCAACAAAGAAACTGTTGCCGAGCTACAGAAGAATGAGGAGACCAAGCTCACCCTCGCCGAATATGTCAAAGAGAGAGGCTATGGTCGGGATTTTTTGAAGTGGTATCTCTCTCCGATGGCGGCCGCGGTGTGGTCCAGCCCGCCAAAAAAAATCGAACAGTTTCCCGCCATCACCTTGATGCGCTTTTGGCACAACCACGGATTCCTCGGATTGGATACCCAGCATCCATGGAGAACAGTGGTTGGCGGATCAAAGGAGTATGTCAAAAAACTCGTTGCTCCATTTCGTGACCGCATCACAACAGGAGACCCGGTGGTTGCAATCTCTCCGGACAATGAAATCATTCTAAACTCCGGACATCGGAAAAAATTTGATCGCATCATCAGCGCTGTCCACGGAGACCAGGCCCTCGACCTGTTGACCTCACCCACCGAAATTGAGGACGCAATCCTCTCGGCTTTTCCCTACCAGGCCAACAAGGCAGTTCTTCACACCGACCCACGATTCATGCCCCGCAACAAAAGATGCTGGGCTTCGTGGAATTATCGAGTTGAGGAAGGCAGACATTCCACGATTTACTGGATGAACAGCCTTCAGGGTGCCACAGCTCCAAAGAACTTTTTCGTCTCAATCAATCCCTCCCAAAAAATTGACGACGCGCACGTCATCAAAGAGCTGGACTATGAGCACCCGCTTTTTGACCTCACGAGCATCGCAGCACAAAAGAATGTGCCTGAACTCAACGCTTCCAGAACCGGAAGATACTTCTGCGGGGCCTGGCAACGATATGGCTTTCACGAAGACGGCCTGTGGTCAGCCTTTCGACTTTGCGAACAATTACTGGGGAGAAGTCCGTGGTCATGAGCGCTTACCTCTACGAATGCAAAGTAATGCACCGCCGCCTTATGCCGGCGCAAAAACGTTTTGACTATCGCGTCTTCATGCTGAGCTTCGACCTCGAAGAAGTCCCTTGGAATACGTTTCTCGGAATCAACCGGTTCAACCTCTTCAGTCTTAATAGCGAAGACCACGTTGACCTTGGCAAACCCGGCGGCATTCGTCCCAACCTCATGGCATGGTTTGAGGAGCAGGGAATCGATTGCCCCAGCGATGCTCGCATTCAACTGGTCACCCTTCCCCGCGTTCTGGGCTACACCTTTAATCCGGTTTCATTCTACTATGTTTGCGACAAAAAAAATACTCCCCTTTTTGCCGTTGCCGAGGTTTGTAATACCTACCACGAAATGAAGCTCTACATAATCGACAATCGCACCGAGACGGGCTGGCGGCGGAAAGTTGAAAAAGGATTCTATGTCTCGCCATTCTCAAGCGTTTGCGACTTCTTCGACTTTAATCTGGGGCTCCCTTCGGCTTCGTGGGATGTCACCATCAACAACTTTGATTCCAAGGGGCTCACCCTGACTTCTTCAATCCGCGGCACGGCCAAAGCTCTCACCACCGGACGCCTCCTATTGTTTGGCTTTAAATACCCCCTTCTTTCGCTCAAGGTAATCGCCATGATTCACTGGCAGGCCTTGAAACTATGGCTTCGGAAAGTGCCCTACTCTCCAAAAGCCAAAAACAAGCACGCCCAAACTAATGTGCTTCGCCCCCATTCTTCACTGACTTCCAAAGATGAGTAATTCCAAACTCCATTTCAAAAACGGCCTTTCCGAACGACTTGTCGTTGGATTACTGAATAAAATGCCCGACAGCCATCTCAAGATGACTTATGCCAACGGGGATTCACGTCATTTTGGAAATCCCGAGGAACCGGTCAGCGCGGAAGTCACGATCAATGACGATGCCGAGTTCTTTAAACGCTGCGCCTATTATGGAAATGTCGGAATGGGCGAAGCTTACACCGATGGCATCTGGGATACCCCCGACATTCGCGCGGTGATTAGTTGGTTCGTTCTCAACATGCAAGCCCTCCAGGGGGCCGACACCTCGTCGGACAAACTCCCCGGCGTTGGTTTGCTCAAGGTTGTCAATTGGTTCCGCCACCTTCGCCGGGCCAACACCGTGGACAACAGCCGTCGGAATATCTCGGAGCACTATGACCTTGGTAACGAATTTTACTCCCTCTGGCTGGATGCCACCATGACCTATTCATGCGCAAAATTTGAACAAACCGACCAGGAATTCGAGGCAGCCCAGAATGCAAAGTACGATGCGCTCTGCCAGAAACTCAAACTCAAGTCAGGCGACCACGTCCTAGAAATCGGTTGTGGTTGGGGCGGATTCGGAACCTATGCCGCAAAAACCTATGGCTGCAAAGTGACAGGTGTCACCATCTCCGAAGAGCAGGCCAAGTTCGCCCGTGAACGAGTGAAGCGAGAAGGCGTTGAAGATCAATTCGAGGTCCTCGTCCAGGACTATCGCCATATCAAAGGGCAGTTCAATAAGATCGTTTCCATCGAGATGATCGAAGCGGTGGGCGACAAATTCCACGAATCTTTTTTTGCAAAGTGTCACGAGGTTTTAGCCCCTGATGGCATCCTCGCCCTCCAGATGATTACCGTACCCGATAACCGATATAAAAGTCTTACAAAAGGTGTCGATTGGATCCAGAAGGTGATATTCCCGGGCTCGCTTCTTCTCAGTGTGGGCCGGGTCAATGAGGTTCTCTTGAAAACAAGCGACCTTTTCCTGCACGACCTTGAGGATTTTGGCGCTTTCTATGTTCGCACCCTCCAAAACTGGCATAAGCGCTTCAACGCCGCGAAAGATTCACTGCACAAACTGGGCTTTGATGCCCCCTTTATGAGGACTTGGAATTACTATCTCAAATACTGTGAGGCCGGCTTTGCGACACGAAATATTTCAGTCGTTCAGGCAATTTACACCAGGCCAAACAATCCCTCATTGATGGCGTGAACGTCGAAGTGTCAGAAGCGGATCCCTGGTGGAAATGTTGGTTCATCAATCCGATCTTAAACCAACTCCGCCAGGGCATCAGTGCCGACAAACTGTCGTGGACCATCGCGCTCGGTTGCGCTTTTGGTATCTTTCCGGTGATGGGCACAACCTCTGTTGTCTGCCTCATTCCTGCCGCGATTTTCAAACTCAACCAACCCGTCATCCACGCCGTCCGGCTCGCTCTTTGGCCAGTACACCTCGCTCTGATTCTTCCCTTCATCAAAATCGGTCAGTGGTTCTTCGGGTCGGAACAGATCACCGGTTCGGTCCCCATCTTACTTAAAGAATTTTTCGAAAGCCCCGCTCGATTTTCGGAAAACTACTGGCTCGCTGCCTTGCAGGGGATCGCGGCTTGGTCGGTCGCCATCATTCCGCTCATTTTCATCGTCCGGGCAATCACGTTCCCTATCCTGAGAGCGACGGCTGCCAGGATTGAACTGACTAAACAAGCACCAGCATGAATGACCTCACTCTCCTCGGAATCGTGGCCGCCCTCGTCGTCCTGGACTTTACAAGTGGATGGTGGTTCGGCGGTAAAATCAAAAACTACTCGTTGGTTGATGCAATGTGGGCCTTCTGGATCGGGCTTGCGGGAGTCATTTACTCCTTCTTTGGGACCGGCGACTTGGACAAGAGGATCGCAGCCGGATCGATGACGGCGATCTGGGGATTTCGACTGTCCTATTACTTGCAAAAGCGCATTCGCAAACATCACCCCGAGGAAGACTTACGCTATCAAAAACTTCGCGAAGTCTGGGAAGGGAGGGTTTCATCTGCCTTCTTTTGGTTTTTCCAAGCCCAGGCAATCTCAGTGCTACTTCTCGCTCTCCCCTACTTTCTCATATCCCGGGATTCATCGCCCTGGGGCGTTTTCGAAACCATTGGTTTCACCATCGCCGTGATTGGGATTAGCGGAGAGATACTTGCGGACCACCAGATGTCAGAATTCAAGTCCAGGGACACGCGGTCATCGTCAGTCTGTCGCGACGGACTGTGGAAATACTCCCGCCATCCCAATTACTTTTTTGAGATGGTAATCTGGATTGGAATCTACCTCTTCGCCTGCGGATCGGCCTGGGGATGGACCACCTTCTTCGCTCCCGCAACCGTCACCTTCCTTCTTCTCAAAGTGACCGGTATTCCGCCCACCGAGGCATCCGCTGTCAAACGCAAGGGAGCCGCCTATCGAGAGTATCAACGCTCCACCAGCCCCTTCATCCCACTTCCACCAAAATCATGATCAATATCGACGACCTTCTCGCCAAGGACATCATTCCCGATGCGCTGATCCGGATCGGCATCCGCTCAAGGCTCAAGGATACTTTGAAGCCATTTGAAAAGCTGGATTGCGAAGGCCGACAGGCGGCGCTGATGAGACACATAAGGGAACTCAAGGAGAGTCCGGTGGCAATCGCCACGGATGAAGCAAACGAGCAGCACTATGAATTACCAACCGCCTTTTTTCGCAAAGTGCTGGGTCCACACATGAAATACAGTTCGGGGTATTGGGATTCAGAGAACACTGACATTGAGACCTCCGAAGCTCGCATGCTCAAGCTGAGCTGCGAACGGGCAGAACTGGAAAACGGGCATCGCATTCTAGAACTTGGGTGCGGATGGGGATCACTCACGCTCTGGATGGCCAAGAAATATCCGGATTCTGAGATTACTGCTGTTTCAAATTCGAGAACGCAGAAGGAATACATCTATTCACAAGCGGCAGAGCAAGGACTCACCAATATCGAAGTCAAAACGGTAAACATGATTTCTTACGAGGGAGAGGGAGAGAGCGTCTTCGATCGCGTGGTCTCAGTAGAAATGTTCGAGCACATGAAAAATTACGAAGAGCTACTCGACCGAATCTCACGATGGCTCAAACCAGAAGGAAAACTCTTCGTGCACATCTTCACCCATCGTGAATACGCCTATCACTACGAGACCAAAGACGAGAGTGATTGGATGGCTCGCTACTTTTTCACGGGCGGACAGATGCCATCGGACGACCTCCTGCTGTATTTTCAAAATAAGCTTTCCATCGATGATCACTGGCAGGTCAACGGCACCCACTATCAAAAAACTTCGGAAGCCTGGCTGACGCGTATGGACGAAGCCAGCGACGAATTGAAACCACTTATCGCTGAAACTTATGGCGAAGCGGAAGCGAAGAAATGGTGGGTTTGGTGGCGCTGCTTTTTCATGGCCTGCGCCGAACTCTGGGGCTTTCGAGGTGGCGACGAGTGGATCGTTTCACACTACCGTTTCACCAACTCGAAGTAGCGATCCCCATAGGGTAAGCCGTCACTATTCTCTCTTGTGATCGGCGATTTCAGCAACCTCACCGTTGGGGTAAAATATTACCGATATCACATGGGGGCTAGATCCGAAAAAGTCATCGATCTGTAAATCAGGCCTCCAATAGAGAAATTCTTCATAACGTCATAACTCCATTCTTCAAAATTGAGAGAAGCCCTTGAGGCCGGGGAAATTTCCCTCGGAACCGTCTCGTCCTTCCGATGTTAAATCGTTAGATTGAAGCTCACTCGAGAAAAATTGAGCAATTTTAGGTAACTAGACTTTATAAAGATGCTCCTTAGCTTTCTTGATCAACTCTGGGATAGTGGATTTTTTCTCGGAAATATTTTTGTGCGATGAATTTTTCATTAGCGATTTTTCAGCACGGAAATGATTCCTTTTTATTTCGGAGGTTTTTGAAATCAGAATACGAATCTCCTCCGGGGTAGATTCCTCGCCACAGGAAAGTGCACATGAACAAATCCAAATCAAACGCGCCTCTACTTTCCTCATCGTTTTCAAGGTAACTACTTTAGGTCCGGCTCATTTCAATCTTCCGGACGGGACACTGGAATCGCTTCGCATACCGCCCGCCAATTTTCGAAATTCCAGCGATTGGGAAATCCGGTGCATTGAAAGGGTTTCACTCCTTGAAGCCGGCAATCAATACCATCCAGCATGATACACTCGGTGGTTCCTTTCTTATCGATCAAAGAGAGTCCCTGTCTATTATCACGCAATCGGGTGTAGTCCTTGACAAACTCGTAAAGAGGAATCTTGAGAAACTGCGCAATCTTTTCAACCTCGCCATCAGCAAGGACAACATCGCCCTCCCACTTGCAGCAATTCGTACAACGCTGGCATTGATACCAAACTTCTTCCTCCTTGTCCGCCATATTGACTCAAACTATCGCCCCAGCATGCCACGGCGATAGACATCGACCGCCTTCAAAAAGCCCTGCCACTTTGCCCCGGGCCGGCCGTTCGAAAGAAGGAAATGTGGGCAGTTTTTGTTGGGAGGATTTTTGCCGCGTCGGGGCCACTTGTAGTGGGGGACAACCCGGGAAACCGGCAGATCATATTTCACGCAGAGCCATGCCGTGAGTTTCGCAGTCCGCTCAAGCGTCATGCTTCGGCTATTACCTGGATGCTCACACATCTCAATTCCGATGCTATAGCGGTTTCCGGGACCATCAAAGTCCGCGTGATTTCCACGCTCGTTGGTGGGAAGATGCTGGACGGCACGATCCTCATCGACGGTGTAGTGCCACGAAAGACGGCCGAGAGCGCCATTCTTGAGTGCCTTGGAGTGGCGCAACGCATCAGCACCCCTACTCCAGTTTTGAGTCGAATGAATTGTGATGTATCGAGGAGACATACTCTTTCGAGATCTGCCGCGGGCACTGTAGGACAGAAAATCCTTTCTGACGTTCACCTGACGGTAAAGAGATGACGGGCTTCTCGACGGGGCAGAAGCTGACCTCGAACTCCGAATCATCGGATCGCTGTTCAAGGAGGCCGTCGATGGCCCGGCCGAAGTCACGGTGCGACCGTATTGCCGCTTCCAGATCTCTGCCCGTGTATCACTTGCCCGGTCGTGAATTCCAGTATACGGGTTGCGGGTTGCCACCCAATATGGCGTGTAAATATCACCCACACTGACAACAGGGGGGTCTGCGGAACAAGCCACGAACAAGCCAACGCCCGAGCCGAAGAGCGATAACCAAAGTGATCTCTTTCGCATAACAAAAATTTCATAGCAACTTAATGAGTAGAAAGAAAGACCATGTTTCCGAAAAGAGCATTTTGTTGCGGTTTCCTGACTCCACCCCAAAAGGTACGCGCCGCCCAAAGGTATCGGGAGATTAACACGCCAATATTTCCCGGCGAGAAAACCATCAACCTGAATGCCTCGATTCAACCCAACCCATTTTTTCAGCTGGTCATTCTCCCACCCACCGACGAAAAATCCTTCGGTCAGAGGCCCTCTCACTCATGAAACCACGAAAAATCGTCGCGCAGGCCACAACCTGCACTCAGCTCAATCTGGACTTTATCGAACATGATGAAAGGTTCTTTTTGGAGTGCGAAGGTCGACAAGTTGATGGCAGCAACCAGGGATTTGCCACGAGGAAACTCATCGAATTAATGAGTCGCCCCTTTCGCCCTGCACGCCAACCGAGGATACTGTTTCTCGGGCTGGGGTTAGGACATGCAGTGGCAGCAGCCCGCGAGTCTTTACCTCAGGAGAAAGCCTCCTTTGTTGTCCTCCCCGAAGCTGCGGAGCTTGCCGATTTAATTTCAGCCAATCTAACTGCCGACCCACTTGATGATGAACGGGTGCATCTTGACGAACTCAATCCATTCGCTCCGCTGCCTTCGGAATACACGGCAAGCCAGGGAATCTTCGCCGACTTGGATCAACTTGAAGCTCTTTCTCCGAAGAATTGGTCAATCACCAGTCCTTCTGTTCTTGGTAATTTTCAGGAACGACTCAAGAACGGCGGGCTTCTCGGATTGATTGTGAACCGCCCGGTTACGGGCCTTGAGAAAGAACTCCGAAAATCAGGATTCGACGTTGCCACGGATCACGCTGCCTTTTCCGAAAAATCAAAGAAAAATCGAACCCTTTACCTCGCTCGCAAAGGGCAGTATCAACGCACTCATTAAGACGCTTGTTCAATGAAATTACCTTATCTTCTCCCAGCTCTCTTTCTAGTAAATTGCTTTGCCGGCGAATTGACGATTAAGTCACAACCTCTGGAAACGAGCCTCGAGCTTGATGCCACTTTCATTCCCGATCAGCCAAAGGTCTTTAAGATTGAAGCCAATCAATGGTCGCAGTTTGTCATTGCCAGACTTGTCAATCACGGCGCCAAAGTCAAAAAAGACCAAGTGATCCTAGCGTTCGAGGCGGAGGACTATCAACGACACCTCGCTGAGACAAAGGAAGCTGCCAAGGGGCGCAAGATCGCTCTGGTCAACGCTGAACGTGAACTCGCTGACCTCAAGGTCTCCACTCCCAGGCTACTCGAAGGATTAAAATTGGCACGTGACCGGGCCAAGGAATCGCTCGATTATTACACCGAGACGGGACGAGCACTCCAAGAGGAGGAGGCCAGGGAAAGCCTCGATCGCGCAAAGCGGAGCCTCAGCTATCAAGAGGAAGAGCTTAAGCAGCTCCTTAAAATGTATCAGGAAGACGGTATTACCGAAGAGACCGAGGAGATCATTCTTAAGCGCCAACGAGCTTCGGTGGAAAGTGCCAAGTTTGCACTCAAGAAGGCTGAGAAAAGTTCCAAATGGGCACTTGAAAAGACGATTCCACGGCAGGCTATCGATCTTAAAAGAGCCTATGATGATGCGCTCCTCGCTCATGAAACCGGCATGATCAAGCTACCGAACGCCCTTGAGGAGAAGATACTCTCTTTTGCCAAGACCCAGAGGTTCCACGCTAAATCAGACCAAGATCTGCAGGAACTGATCAAGGATGGGGAATTGATGACTTTGAAGGCGCCAGTTGATGGGACCATCTATTACGGAGAAATAAGCGACAACTCATGGTCAGTCGGCGGAACTGCCAAGTTTCTTTTTGAAACCGGAGTCGCCCCCGCCAACACGGCCTTACTGTCTCTCGTGCCGGATGGCAGCACGCTCACCCTGCAGGGAGCGATTTCGCAGAAAGACCGGTTGCAAGTGCCTGCCGAAGCCAAAGGAACTGTCTCAGTCGAAGGCTTGGAAGATGCCAATCTCCCTGTCACTCTGACGCAACTTGATACTGCGCCGAATGCCTCGGGACAATATGGAGTTGGTCTGAATGTAGAACTTCGTGAAGAATCTCCCATTGTCGCGGGAATGGAGGGCAAAGTCCGCCTGGTCACTTACCGGAAGGAAGCCGCGATCAGCATTCCCCCGAAAGCCATCACCAATGAAAATGGAAAGTCTTCCGTAAAACTAAAGATGGCGGACGGTAAACATGAGATGCGTGAAGTCAAAACTGGCCGTAACGTCAACGGTAAAATCGAGATCCTTGAAGGGCTCGAAGTGGACCAGGTCATTCTTGTTCCAGACCCTGAATAATTGATTCTTTTGATCTCCATGCGGCTCCTACTCATAACTTCGACGCTCCTTCTTCTCAAGATCGGCGCGCAACCCCTCCCTAAGCTGGGAACACTGCCTGTGGTTGAATCATTGAAGGAAGGCGAACTAGAGGCTTCGATCAAACGTGGAGTCGATTATCTCGTCGGAAAACAAAACAAGGATGGCTCATGGGGAGGGCCCACTCGCACCAAGGGACTCAATATCTACGCGCCAGTTCCCGACTCACATCTCGCCTTTCGGACAGGAGCCTCGACTCTAGCACTCAGCGGATTGCTAGACAGTGGTGACCGGAGGCCTGAAGTCGTCGCTGCGATAGAGAAAGCGGAGGCCTGGCTTTTTGAAAAACTTCCAAAACTGAGACACCTCGATCCAACGACAACCTACAACGTCTGGGGACATGCTTATGGACTTCGTGCAATTGCTGATCTTTATGAGTATCGAAAGGGCGACGAGGCCAAGCTTTCCCGTTTGAAACAACTCGCGGCCAAGCAGGTCGGCATGCTGATTAAGACCGAGGATGTCAACGGCGGCTGGGGATACCTTGACTTCAACAATCACACCGCTCACTTCTCCGGTATTCCCACTTCATTTACGACCGCAACAGTATTGCTAAGCATGAAGGACGCCGAAAAAACCTTTGGACTTTTTATTCCCGAGAAGGAGGTAAAACGTGGACTCGTTTCCATTAATAAGCAACGGACACCCGACTGGTCATTTGTTTATTCCTATGATCACCGTTACCGACCGAGATACGGAATCAATCGCCCTGCCGGCTCATTAGGGCGCTCACAAGTCTGTATGGCTGCGATGCGCAAATTTGGAGATAAGCGGGTCACCGACGATCTGCTCGAACACTGGCTCCATCGACTCTGCCTCAGAGAGGGCTGGTTTGATATTGGTCGTAAAAGACCGGTCCCTCACGAGACCCACTTTTCAATTTCCGGTTACTTTTATTACTACGGATTCTACTACGCGACCGAGTGCCTGCAAATGCTTCCCGATGATCGTCAGAAAACATACATCCCCCACCTCGCACGGCACATCATGAGCAAACAAGAGAAGGATGGTTCATGGTGGGATTATCCTCTTTACGACTACCACCAACCTTACGGGACCGGTTACGCGCTCACCACCCTATCAAGACTGCGAACGAAGTAGTTAAACGCACGAC
This sequence comes from Verrucomicrobiota bacterium, assembly GCA_030835305.1. Lineage (GTDB taxonomy): Bacteria > Verrucomicrobiota > Verrucomicrobiia > Verrucomicrobiales > Akkermansiaceae > SW10. The sequence goes on from JAURPJ010000085.1 coordinate 27,432, forward strand.
CGCTTCTAGCGCACCACCACATCGTCGTCGGTCCAGTGCTCCCTATCGGGACCTGCGGAACGGTATTCAAAACAAAGACCACTCAAACGGTGAAAAAAGATCGGAATCCCATTTCGATCCATCAATACTCCGTCGGACCTAATTAAGGGATGTTCCGCTGGCATCCAGGCAAGTTTTTCCGGGTTTGCTCCCTGCAGAAATCGGACAATCTCCGGATTCCCGGGTAAGTGGAAGGTATCGAAGTTTTTCATGAGCAACTGGCAATGAGTCACAACATCTCGAAGCGCTTCCAAATCTCGCTTCGTGTCTGCATTTTTCTCACCATATTCCTCAGTGAACGGATTCCCCGTGATAAACTTCAACTCATCTCTTTCAAAAGTCAGAGGAGCACTCTTCTCTTCCTCCCGAAAGCTCTCCTCTTTAACTGGGTACGGCTGATCGATCCCTTGGAAATAGAACCCGAGAAATACCAGGACGATAGCGATCCCTACGCAAAAAGCCTTCATTCGCACATTTTCATAAAGCCAAGAGGAGCACCATCTTCAACGACATCATGAAAGTTGGCCAGATTGGGAAGCACCAAATCTCTCACATTACTTGGAGAAACGCCCATCCAGAGGGCCAAGTCGGCCACGTATTGATCCACAGAGATCGTGGGAATAAATCGTCCGCGTCCGGTATCGAGATCGTTACCAAGATCGAGTGAGGGATACTCACCAAAAAACCTTCCGCCATCGACACCTCCACCAACGACGAATTGGTGCCCACCCCAAGCATGGTCGGTTCCATTTCCGTTTGGCGTCAGGGTCCGACCAAAATCCGACGCAGTAAAGAGTGTCACTTGGTTCTCCACCTTCAAGTCGACCATGGCCTGATAAAACTGGCCGATAGCCTCACTCACCTGCCCTAGCATCGCCGGATGATCTTCCAACCCATTGTGATGATCCCACCCTCCAAGCTCGACAAAGAATGTCTGTCGTTTTTTCGCCAGAGCCCCCCGGGCGGCAATCGTTTCTGCGACAGCTTTAAGTTGTGATGCCAGTCGATTCTCAGGGCTAAACTCAGTGCCTAACGTGCCTGTGGCCTCCAGAGCCGCCCGATATTCGGCACTGGCTGAAATCGCAGCTTTTTTGGTGGAAGCAAAAGCCTTTTCAAAGGCATTTTGGTATTCAGCTTCCAAAATCGATTCCTGGGCTGCCTGCTTGTGTCGATTGACCCATCGATTCCAGAAGCGGATCTCAGGAACACTGGAAGCACTTCGAGAAAGGACCGAGGTTGCACTCCCGCTTTGGAAAAGATTAATTCCGGCAAGAGACAAGTTCATCGAAACCTGGCTCTCGCCATTCAAGTCATTTACAAGTTCCGCCAAACGTCCGCCCCAACCGCTTTGTGGTGAACGATTGGTGGGTAGACCAGAATGCCAGTGGAGCTGTTGGTCCGAGTGTGAATATAATCCCAACGGCAAATTTGCAGATTGGTTTTGAATCTCAAGCTTGGTGACAGGCTCGACAAGAGTTCCGACATTGTTAACAAAAGACGCCTTTCCTGAATCGAAAAGGGCCTTCAACTCGGGCATTTCCGCATTCAGACCCAGCGTCCGGCCATCCGGCGAGGGCAGCGGATTTCCTATTGGGGTGAAATCAGTTTCAGGGAGAGCGACATCACCCCGTGCTGCCACGTATTCAGGATAGCCTCGTGAAGCGTCGACTGGAGCCAACATATTAAAGGAGTCATTACCACCAGCGAGAAAAACACAAACCAATGCTTTGTAATCTTCCGCCCCTTCATTGTCCGCCGCCGCCAAAGATCCGGTAAGCCTCAAATTGATCAGCGAAGAAAGAAGTGAAGTGGATCCAACTGCCGAACAACTCGCTTGCCCAAGGAAGCGTCGACGATTCACGACGCTATTTTGCTGATTATTTCTCATCAATTTAAAACGATGCATTCCATTGATTGACTCACAAGGTAGATTGCAGCACGCACTCTCTCAAGTTCAGTGATCTCGCTTTGCACGGCTGTCAAAATCGCGCCTCTTGTTTCGGCTCTCAACCTTCCCCCAGTCATCAGAAGATCAACCCTGTCAATCAATGCACCTGGGTCGTCGGCAAGCGCAAGTTCCTGGCTAAAATCGAAGCTTCCAAACACGTCTGATTCCGCGACCGTGGCTGCAAAGCGCGAGTCCGACCTCAGCATCTGTGACAAGGAAGCAAGCTGAAGTTCAGGACTCACCATTCTTGCCACACGAAACTCCCCCTCCGGAGAAAAGTCGGGGCGATAGAAATTGAAAACACTTGGGGCAAGCATAGGAAACTGACCAAAATCATCGTTCAGCAACGGTTGATTGGTCGCATATTTCCCATCGTCCGAGACAAGATCGAACGCCCTCGAAAGGCTGGCATAACGAATAATTGGTTCGCGAACTTTTCCACGAAAACGACCACCCGAGCCATCGTTGAGGACCTCGGGATCTAACAAAATCGCCTTCATCACCTCTCCAAGGTCATAAGGTTCACCACTGGAATCGTCTCCCCAAACTCTGGAAACCCGAGACAAATATTCCGGAGATGGGTTTGAACTTGTAAAACGTTGGATCAGGAGCCGACTCAAAAACGGAGGGAGCGAGGGGTGCGATACAAGAGCATCGAGGGTGGCTTGCACTTCCTCCTCACCGGTTTGCGAACCATCCAACTCGACACCGTTAATGATGGACTTGGGACCAGGTTCATGTTCTTCGTCCCAAACCTTCATCTTATAAAAATAATCGTTTCCCCGGGCCACATTGTAAAAGCTCGTCGCCGTCCGGCCATTATTGGTCGTTGAGTGGCTCATCCCTGTAAAAACCTTTGCCATCTCGGTGATCGTGTCGTTGTCGTAGGTCGGAATAAAATTACCATCCTCGTCGAGCTTTCGCGATCCGTCCGGATTCAACTCCCACAAGCCAATCGTAAAAAGCTGCATAATCTCACGCGCAAAATTTTCATCAGGGAAGCGCGTTGGGTTAACTGGGTCATCCGATTTGCGATTGTTCAAGTGAGACAAGTAAAACCCCATTACAGGGCTGTAGGTCACGTTCTCAAGGATGTCACGATATGACCCAAACGCTCGCGCCGTGAAGATATCGTAATAGCGAGCCTGGGTGATGTAGTTATCACCGATAACACTGCCTCCCTTGAAGTTCACGACAAGGATTTGGCTCAGCGCATAAGCAATTCGTTGCCTCAACTGGTCAGGTGCAATATTAGCAGATCGCCACCAACCATCACGCCCTCTGGAACTATTAATACTTAGGGCGTTCCTCGAAATGGAGGTCTGCAAGCGCGTTGTTGGAATTGTCGTTTGATTATCCATCCACCCGGTCAGTCCCATCGCCATCACGTCTGCAATCGACTCGTCGGTTGGTCCAAAGGTTGCTCTCAACAAAAACTGGGCCGCCTCCTTCTCGTCCGGAAGCCTTCGAGCAAGCTGCCTACCGTCCGTCAAAAGAGCACCTTCTTCCGCCTCAAGGGCGCGAAGGGCTGTTATAAAGTCACTTTCACCAGAGTCATCCATCCCAGCAACACTTTCATCGCTCGTCCCAAGTAGAATCTCCTCCCACGCATTCAACCCGTCTCCGTCCATGTCGACATCGGCGACTGCGACACGAAAAACACCACCGGCGGAAGACTCCAAACTGACTGTTTCAACAGCAGCTACACTCGAAGGAAGGACCCAGGCCGCTTCAGTCCATCCATCCAAATTCGGGTCCCAGCGTTCAAGTCGATAGATTTTCCCGGGCTCGGCTGACCACGAGAATTGAACCCCGGTCTCATCCACAACCGGATTCTCAAGGAAGAAAAGACTGGTTGGATCTTGCGGATTAGTCCCCGCAACCCCTTCCGCATGGTTTGAAATCCCGTCACCATCAGAATCAAAGTCATTTGCCACAATCCCTGTATACTGCAACTCCCACAATTCGGACACCCCGTTGCCATTGAAATCAATCGCGCCAAAGGCAAACGGAGAAGATGCCAAAACGGCCGCTGCGGTTGGATTTAGTGGGAATTTCATAAGACGATCAGATGCCCGCTGAACTGTTCTAATGTCACGGTAAGCATGCCATGTAACTTGGCAAACTCAAATCCCTCGTAATTCACGCAGGTCAAAACCGATCCCCCCTCAAAAGTAGCTCTTGCACCAAACCCCGAGCTAGCCTCTAATCCGGCGCCTTGACGAATGCCATCCTTGCTCTCGAAGACGGTCGCACCTTCCACGGTCGTGCCTTTGGTCACTCCGGAACGACCTCCGGAGAAATCTGTTTTAACACCTCGATGACCGGTTATCAGGAAATCATTACTGATCCTTCCTACCGCGGACAAATCGTGACTATGACCTATCCGCTCCAGGGAAATTATGGAGTGAATCCGGAAGACGCCGAATCAGCTTCGCCGCATGTTCGCGGATTTGTGATCGGTGAACTTTGCGAAGTCCCCTCGTCCTGGCGATCACAACAGTCCCTAGCCGACTATTTTACAGAGCACAAAATCATCGGAATTGAAGACATCGACACCCGAGCACTCACGAAGCACCTGCGCGATAGAGGCGCGATGAGAGCAGTCATCACCACGGAACTCTCGGAGGATGAAGCCATCAAGGCCGCCAATGAGGCTCCTCCAATGGAAGGCAGTGATTTCGTCAAAGAAGTTTCCACCGAGGAGCCCTATCTTTGGGAGGGTGAATCCCGCCTCTGGACCATTCCAAGTGTCACCACAAATCAGGAAACCAATTACATCGACCTTCCCCCAGTCAAATATCGTATTATCGCCTACGATTTCGGAATTAAACACAACATCCTCCGCTCGCTCCGCCAATCAGGCTTCGAAGTCGAGGTCGTAAATTCCCGCACCCCGGCCAGCGAAGTTCTCGCGAAAAAGCCCGATGGAGTCTTTCTCTCGAACGGGCCCGGAGATCCCGCCGCCCTCACCTATATCCACGACGAGATCAAACAGCTCATCGGGCAAGTCCCCGTGTTTGGAATCTGCCTGGGACACCAAATCCTGACTCACTGCTTCGGCGGCACCACCTACAAGCTCAAGTTCGGTCACCGCGGAGGAAACCACCCGGTCAAGGATCTTCGCTCCGGCAAAGTCGCCATCACGGCTCAAAACCATGGCTTCGCCACCGACGATAAATCACTCCCCGACTTCATCGAAGTGACCCATATCAACCTAAACGACCAAACCGTCGAAGGAATGCGGAGCACAAGAGACCCTGTCTTTTCGGTCCAACATCACCCCGAGGCAGCCCCCGGCCCAAATGATGACAAAGGATTCTTTAATGAGTTCATAGAACTTATCGAGTCCTCAAATTAATGACTCTTTTTAAAATGAACACCATCATTTGCGGCCTCCAGTGGGGCGACGAAGGAAAAGGCAAAATTGTTGATTTCTTGACCGAAGAAGCGGACCTCGTCGTTCGCGGACAAGGCGGAAATAACGCCGGCCATACCGTGATTGCCAAGGGCAAAAAATACGTCCTTCATTTGATCCCTTCCGGAATTCTCTGGGACAAACAGTGCGTAATCGGCAACGGAGTCGTCATGGACCCGGTTGGACTGTGCCGGGAAATCGAAAGCCTCGAAGCAGAGGGGGTCTCCATCAGCCCGGAAAAACTCCTCATTTCAGATCGGGCCCACGTGGTTCTTCCCTTCCATCGCGAACTCGATGCCGCCCGTGAGATGTCGCTTGGCGACAAAAAAATTGGCACCACCAAGCGCGGCATCGGCCCAACTTATGCCGATAAAGCGAACCGAATCGGCCTTCGTCTGGCGGACTTTCGTGACCCTGAAAAAGCCAAAGAACTCATCTCGATCCGGCTCGAAGAGGCAAACCGCACCCTCGCCTATTTCGACCTTCCGACCTTCGAGACCGAAACCGTCTTCTCAGAAGTTGAGAAATCCATTGAACGTCTTCGCCCTTACTTTGCCAACGTCATCCCCGTCGTCCACTCGTCGTGGAAGAAGGGCGAGACCATTCTCTTCGAGGGCGCACAGGGCACCTTTCTTGACATCGACTTTGGGACCTACCCTTTCGTTACTTCCTCAAACACGACCTCGGGCGGCGCATGCACGGGCTCCGGGATGCCACCACACGCCATCGACCGCGTCGTTGGGGTTTGTAAAGCCTACACCACGCGCGTTGGCTCGGGCCCCTTCCCAGCGCAGAATGACGAAATCGCCGAATTCTTCCATTCCCGTGGCATGGAATTTGGCGCCACCACCGGCCGGCCTCGTCGCTGCGGTTGGCTCGACACTGTTCTCATTCGCTACGCCGTTATGGTAAACGGCGTCACCGACCTCGCCATTACCATCCTCGATGGTCTCGATGAACGGGAAACCGTCAAAATCTGCGTTGGCTACAACATCAACGGCGAGATCCACGAATTTCCGCCAGCCGAGCGCGATCACTGGGACAACATCGTTCCTGTTTACCAGGAAATGCCGGGCTGGCAGGAATCCACGACGGAGTGCCGTTCATATGATAACCTGCCCCAGCGGGCCAGGGACTACCTGGCACGCATTGAGGAGCTCACTGGTGCTCCTATTTCGTATGTTGGGGTTGGCCCAGACCGCGAACAAACCATCATCCGCTAGTTCAACGCCATGGGCGAAGCTCCGTCAATTTCAATCCCGAGACACGTCGCCGTCATTATGGATGGCAATGGCCGATGGGCGAAGGCACGCGGCCTCCCCCGCAAGGCCGGGCATCGGGCCGGCGCCGAATCAGTTCGCCAAGCTGTTGATGTTTGTCTGGAAAAAGGAGTCAAATTTCTCACCCTTTACGCATTTTCCTCGGAAAACTGGAATCGTCCCGAGAAAGAAATCAACGCGCTCATGAAGCTCCTTGAGCAATTCCTAAGAACCAAGGGCAAGGAATTCCGCAAAAAGAATGTCCGCCTCAGAACGATTGGCCGGACCCACCTTCTCCCCGAATCCTGCCGGTCGGAATTGGCGAAAGTGATTAACGACACCTCATCAAACACGGCTCTCACGGTGATTCTCGCCCTCTCATACGGCAGTCGCGAGGAAATCACCGATGCCACCCGCCGCATTGCCGAAAAAATCGCTCTTGGAGAGCTCGAGCCGGATCAAATCGAAAAAAGCACCATCGTAGAACACCTCGACACCGCTGAACTCCCCGACCCCGACTTTCTGATCCGCACTTCCGGGGAATTACGTCTCTCTAATTTCCTCCTCTGGCAGCTGAGTTACGCCGAATTTTTCATCACCGAGAAGAATTGGCCGGATTTTCGAAAATCAGACTTTAACGCAGCCCTCGAAATTTATTCTCGCAGGCAACGGCGCTTCGGGAGAGTCTGAACACGCATACCAGTTTTGAGCACAGAACCGGAACATCATCTTCTGCTTGTCGATCAGGATCTCGACTACCTTGATTGGGCTACCAAGCACCTCGGTGCCGAAGGCCTCAAAATCTTGCGTTGTGATCGTGCAGACAAGGCAGCCCAAGTGATCAAAAAGGCTCCGATCGATGTCGTGATCTGCGACATCAAGCTGGAACCCTTTGACGGCGTCGAATTACTCCAGCGCGTCCGGGCCGCTTATCCGGAAACAATCACCATTCTCACTGCAGTCTCGCCCACCACGAGCCAAATTATCGAAGCCACTCAAAAAGGCGCTCTCGATGTTCTTCGCAAGGAGTCACTGGCATTTGAACTCCGCCAGGTTGTCGAATCCGCACTCCAGACCGTCGACCAACGGCGTGAGGTGGGCCCCCTTTCCGAGCAACGCCCAGGACTCGCCGGCAAAACCACGATCATTGGAGTATCCCGCCCTCTTCAAGACGTCATGAAAGTCGTTGGTCGGGTGGCACACTCCGACGCTCCCGTTCTTGTGACGGGCGAAAGCGGCACCGGAAAGGAGCTGATTGCCCGCTCGATCCACGCATATAGTCCGCGTCGCAAAAAGGAGATGCTTGTCATCAATTGCGGTGCCATCCCCGAGAACCTTCTCGAATCGGAGCTCTTTGGCCACGAAAAAGGATCCTTCACCGGAGCCATTGCCCGACGTGCCGGCCGTTTCGAAGATTCGCACGAAAGCACCCTTTTCCTGGACGAAATTGGAGATCTCCCGGCGAGTGTCCAAGTGAAGCTTCTGCGGGTGCTTCAAGACGGAACATTCTCGCGCGTGGGCAGCAACGAAACCCAGCAGACCGATGTCCGTATTGTCACCGCGACCAACAAGGACCTCGCCCAGGAAGTCAGCCTGGGTCGCTTCCGCGAAGACCTTTTCTATCGCCTGAATGTGGTCGAGATCGAACTCCCGCCACTTCGCGACCGACAGGAAGACATTGCAATTCTTGCCGAGTTTTTCCTCGATCGCATTGCTCGCAGGAATGGTACGGCCCGCATGCGACTGACCGGAGAAGCGATCGAGCATCTTCAAAAACATCGCTGGCCCGGGAACGTTCGCGAACTCGAAAACACAATGGCGCGGGCCTGTGCCCTTGCCCTCAATGACATCCTCCTGCCCGAGGACATTCCGATCGGCAGAAACCCGGCTAATATGGGAGGGTCTCTCAAAGACGCCCTCGCTCTGATTTTGGAACTGTCGGAACGGGGCCAGCAAAACGCGCTCGAATTCGTCCGCGATGAACTCATCCGATACACCCTGGAACAATGTGACAACGACCTTAAGGAGGCTTCCCGCCTTCTCGGCGTGACTCAAGCAAACTTGAAGAAACGCCTTCCAACCGCGAGTAATGCCTAATCTTCAAAATCACCCACTTGTCGCAGATCGGCTGGCCCGCCTTCGCTCCACGAATTGTCCTCCCAAGGAATTCCGCCAACACGTTTCCGACATAGCACGACTCATGGTCCTACCCGCGACCGCCAATCTGGCGACGACCGACACCGAAGTCACTACCCCTCTCACCTCAATGAAAGGGCAGGCATTGGCCCGGCCCATCGTACTCGTACCCATTCTCCGAGCAGGACTTGGGCTCAGTGAATCTTTCCTCCAAATGCTCCCGGAAGCAACCGTAGCTCACTACGGCATGGCCCGAAATGAGGAAACGCTTCAACCCGAGGTCTATCTGGAACAGATTCCCGATCAGATCGGGGAAGCTGAAGTCTTCATCCTCGACCCCATGCTGGCAACCGGCGGAAGCGCCCTTGCCGCCATAGACGGGTTAAAAAAACGGGGCGCCCGGCACCTCCATTTCGTTTGCCTCGTGGCCAGCCCCGAAGGAATTGAGCTTCTCAACGAAAATCACCCTGATGTGCCCGTCACAACAGCGGCCATCGACCAAGGGCTTAACGAACATGGATACATCGTACCCGGACTTGGAGACGCCGGCGACCGGATCTTCGGAACCTTATAAGATGGCGCCGGACACGACTTGGGGTTACACTTCCTCCGTGCGAACACTGGCATTGGTCTTCCTCATCTGCATCTCATCCTCCTTCGTTGGAAAGGGTGCGACTTGGGGCGAAGTGCAACGGTCACCGGGATATCTTGCGGCCAAGAAATACATCTCGGACTATCTTCCCGATCTTGCCATCCCAAGGATCAAAAAAATCCTGACCCGTAAAGATCTGGACACTACAGCCCGGGCCACTCTGCTCATCCTTCTGGGCGAATCCGAGGTCCGGGCCAGTATGCCAGGCCTGGCACTGAAGACGCTTGACGACCCGCTTTTGAGAGATCTCAGCCCCGCCCACCTCTGGCGTAGCTACGCTCTCGTTCAGATGGGCAGATACCGGGATGCCATCGGCGAACTCGAAAAAATTGACCGCGCGAACATGCGGGAAAACGCCGACCTCCAGACCGGCAAACTCCTGCTGGCACTGGGCAATACCAACGACGCTCGACCCATCTTGGAGCCACTTTTAGAATCAAAAGACACCTCGATTCGGAAAGAAGCCACACTTCAACTCACCTCGGTTGCCCTCTCACAAGATCGACTTGATGATGCGGATGCTCTCCTCGAAAATACCTCCCCCGAAAATCCGGTCGAAGAAAGCCTCGTCCGCTATCTTGGAGGAAGACTTCAACTCGCAAAAGGAGAACGACTGTCAGCAGTGGGAACATTCCAAACCCTAATTAAAGATCCTGAAATTCGCAAAAAACTCCCTGCTCCACTTTTTCACGAAGCAACCGTAGCACTTGCCGACAGCCTCGCCCTCGGGGGGAATGAATCCGCCGCCGTCGACTCGCTCATCGAGACTCTCAACAAAAATCCGAATCCTCCAAATCTCGACGCCATTTTTGCGCGATTGAAAGCTTGGTCGGGCAAAACCGATACGACCGCGCTGATTACTATGATTTCAAAATGGGCTCCGCCTCTTCCAAAACCACCGGAAAATCCCCTTACTAAGAATTCCAGCTCCGCCCAAACCATAATCCCCCCCGCATTCGCTGCACTTCCCCCAACCACTCCGGTCCAGCCGAGGAGCCTTTACTCACTCTCATTTCTGGCAACCATTCAACTTGAATCAGACGATCCCGAGCAAAGAAGAGCTGGTCGCAGGAGAGTCGCACAACTCCTCCTGATCAGCCCAAGCGGTTCCCCGCTCGTCAATCGCTCGCTGCTCGAACTCGGCATCTTGGACTTTAAGGAGAAAAAATTCGAACAGGCCCTTTCCATCTTCTCCCTATTCGACGACGAAAAGGCCGCTCCAGAAACCAAGGCCTACGCCAAAGCTCTCGCCGCCAAGGCCGCATTCGCCATTAAACAACCAACCAAAGCGAGCCAACTCTTTCTCGAGGCCGAGGAGATTGCTCGGGAAATCAGGCAAGATGAACTTGGGTCACTGGCGGCCTTGAATGCGGGAATCACGCTTCTCACTTCAACCCGATCCAAGGAACTTGATGAAATCACGCACAACCTCGACAGCCCTGAGGCCCGCTCTTTTCTCATCCTCGAACGCGGGTTGTTCCTCTCGTCAAAAAGAGACCCCGCAGCGAGGGACCTTCTCATAAGCTTCCTCGAAAAATTCCCCGATAATCCCCGCACGCGAGAGGCTGCGCTGGCACTTGCCGAAAGCGCCATCTTCACTCCTCCCTTCAATCTAGAACTGGCCAAGGAAAAGATCAGCCCACTTAAGTTCGATATCCAGAGCGAATCGGACCTCGAGGCCCGTCGACTCCTCGTCTTACTGGCACTCAACACCGGAATTCAACAAGCCCAAGATTTCCTTTCCAAAGCCCCGTCACATCCTTCTGCTCCGCGAATCCTCTTTCAACTCGGTCAATCTTATCGCAAACCCGGGCAGGAAAAAGGCAGGGGACCCGGAAAGGCAAATTACCAATTTGAACTGCTTATCGAGAAGTATCCCGAGAGCGAATTCGCAGATGCCGCCCGCTACCTCAGCGCAGTAACTTCCATCGCACTTAAGACGGAATCGGCCAACAAAAAGGCCATCGATCATTTCCGCAAACTCATCGCGCAAAAAGGTGTCCTTGCAAATGAAGCTGCCATCAACCTTTGCAGTCTTCTCATAGACCGCAACCAACAGGAAGCGGCCATCGACGAGATCGAAACATTCCTGGAAGACGAAAAAATGCCCGACAGCGATCGTCGGCGCTTTCTCGTTCTTGGAGCCGATGCCTCCAACCAGGTTGGCCAGCATAAGAACGCCCTGAGGTTCTACGACCTCCTCCTCAAACTCAAAGACCTGCCTGTTTCGACCCGGAACCAAGCCCAGTATATTCGTGGCCAGGCTCTTGAAAAACTAGGCCGAAACGTCCAAGCCCTCGAATCCTACTATGAGGTCATCAATAGAAACTTTGATCCGGAATCCATCACTTCTCTCGAATGGAAATGGTATGATAAGTGTGGCATCGAAGGAGCGCTCGCCCTTCTGGAAAGAGAAGGGCGGTGGAAAGCCGCCATCCAACTCGCCGAAAAGGTTGGACGGAGTGGCAGCCCGCGTGCCAAAGATGCCAAGGAAATCGCCGAGCGCATTGGGCTTGAGCATTTCATCTATCGGGGACGTTAATTCCCTGCAAAGAATGGGCGAACTCAAGTTATCACATTTATAATATGACTTTGTGAAAATCAGATTCAATGTGAAACGCCGTTTTCCCGGCGATAATCTGGCCGAAACCCAAGTCAGCCTTCCGTTTTCAATACCAGGAGTGCAATACCAAGAGTGGACGAGCCGGTCCAAGCAACTCCTCGGTTACTTGGGGAACTCAAGTGAATCCCGGCTCAACCCACGGCAACGCCATTTGTGCATCAGTAATTCAAAACAAGGAAAAACCCGCCCAAATCATCAGAACAAAATCCCTTCGAGCCAGTCGACTCGCTTTCATCAATGACGAGCTTCCTCCACCGCTATTCCGTGACAATCAAGAAGTCTTCAAAAAAGCATTTTTTCCTTTAGTTTGGGAGCCTTAAGAGTTATCCCGCCCGCCCCTTAGTTCAAAAACCTTTACGACTATGCCGCAAACAGCCAACCCACCCGCCGCCTCTTCCGATCTTCGTAACGCTGTCATTCGACTTGCCGGCAATTCCCAGGACGGAATTCAGTCGGTGGGAGCTTTTCTTGGTCAACTCGCCGGCACCACCGCCCAGGAGGTCATGACCTACATGACGATTCCCAGCACCATTTCAGGGGGGCCCTCCATTTTCCAGGTCCATCTCGGCTCGGGCGAAGTCCTCCACCCCGGCGACCGCGCCGACACTCTCGTTGCCTTTTATCAGCACTCCTACGACGGTCATTTAAATACCCTCAAGGACGGCGGCATCTGCTTTTATGACAGCGATAACGTCGAGGAACTGAAGGAAGAACGTGGCATCATTCACATTGGCGTCCCCTTCACCTCCGCCACCATCGAAGCGATTGGCGGAAGCGCTAAATCACGGGGCAAAAACATCTTCGTCCTCGGTCTCCTCTGCGCGGTTTACCAATTGGATCGCGAAAAAATGACCGAGATCATTACCAAAAAATTTGGCAAAAAGTCGGAGGATATTCTCCGCAATGCCATGCTCGCATTCGATGCTGGTTACGCCTGGCCGGTGCACGACATCGAGCACATGCCCATGGCTCCTGGTGAAAACGATGCTCCCAATCGAGTCTCGACCGACGGCAACACTATGCTTGCTCTTGGTTTGATCGCAGGCGGTTGCCGCTTCGGAGCCGGCTACCCCATCACCCCATGGACAACGATCATGGAGTTTCTCCGCTCCGAACTTCCTAAATACAATGGGATGTTCATCCAGTGTGAGGATGAACTTGCCGCAGTTTCACTCGCCCTCGGAGCTTCCTATTCCGGCCACCTAGCCATCACAGGATCCTCCGGCCCAGGTCTTGCCCTAAAAGCGGAGGCCCTCGGCTACGCCAGCATGGCAGAACTTCCGCTCATCGTGGTCAATATCCAGCGCGGAGGACCTTCCACAGGCCTTCCAACTTCGGTTGAACAATCCGATTTAATGCAGGCCATTTACGGATCACACGGCGACGCTCCCCGCATCGTCCTAGCTCCCAGAAATGTCGAAGACTGCTTTTACACCGCGCTTGAGGCCTGCCGCCTCGCCAAGGAATATTCCACGCCGGTTTTCATCCTTTCTGACCAGGCCATCGCAACCCGCCTTGAGGCCTTCGAAGAGCCTGATCTCGAAACCCACTGGCAGGACCCGGAACTCGATCTCTCCGAGCGCGGAGCAGACTTCAAACCATACCCACTTGACCTGTTGACCCGCCACTCACCTCCGGGAGCACGCTCCAGCGAAGGGAAATACCCGGTCGTCACCGGTCTCGAGCACGACGAATGGGGCCACCCTTCGGGCAACCCGACCAATCACGAGAAAATGACCGCGAAGCGGCGCGACAAGCTAGTCAAACTCGCCAAATCCCTCCCTCTCCCGAACGTACACGGTGAGAAGGAAGGCAGCCTTCTCCTTGTCGGGTGGGGATCCACCTACGGGCCCATCAAGGAAGCCACCGACCGCCTGAACGCCACCGGTCACAAGGTTGGCTCGATCAATATTCGCCATGTCCATCCGCTTCCAGACGGTTTGGGAGAACTCTTTGACAGATACGATCATGTCCTGGTTCCCGAAATGAACGATTCCGGAATGTATGGCTATGGACAACTTGCCACTCTTCTGAGAGCCAAGACGTGTAATCCCAAAATCGAATCCGTGAACAAGGTTCAGGGCATCAGTTTCCGAGTACAGGAAATCACCGATGCGGCCGAAACGCTCATCGAGTGCTAAAAAAACTTTCCGAACTTTAATCCACTTTCATCATGTCAGATACCACCTCAGCCGCCCCCGCCGAAAAGCTCACAAAAAAACAACTGAAAGCAGACCACCCCACCTGGTGTCCGGCCTGCGGCGATTTTGCAGTTCTTGCCTCCTTCTTTAATGTCGTCCAAAAGCTTGGCATTCCTCACGAAAAAATTGTCTGTGTGGCGGGAATTGGATGCTCTTCCCGCTTTCCCTACTTCGTCAACACGCATGGGATCCACTTTATCCACGGCCGGGCTCTTCCTCTCGCCACCGGGATTTCACTTTCCCGCCCCGATCTTCACGTCTTCGTATTTGGCGGAGACGGTGACGGATTCTCCATCGGAGGAAACCACCTCAACCACGCCGCGCGGAAAAACGTGAACCTCTCCTACGTCGTAATGGACAACTTCGTTTATGGTCTGACCAAAAACCAGACTTCACCGACGACTCCGATTGGACAACGTTCCAAGACGGACCCACGCGGGGCCATTGACCGACCCATCAACCCAATGGCCCAGTTGGTCTCGAGTGGCGCCACCTTCATTGCCCGCACGCACGCAGCTCAGGTCAAGCACATGAACGAGATGTTCGAGCGCGCCATCCTGCACCCCGGCTTCGCTGTTGTGGAGACTCTCTCGGAGTGCACTATGTTCAACCCCGGATCATTCGACGACAGCATCCCCCGTAAAGGCGGTGTTTTCGATCTCGTCAACGAAGAGGAGCAAGACCTTGAATCCATCGCCGCAGCCATGGAACTTTCACAGGACCTGTCTCCCGGGAAATTCGGTGTCTATTACGAAACCAAACGGCCCACCAAAAACGAGCTCGAGCGCGAATGGCTCGCCGACGCCCGCAGCAAAGTGGGTGATCTGAGCGAACGCGACTTGCTCCGCCAGCGCTTCGCTTCCATGCGTTAGTTCCCTCTGGACCAACGGGTTTTTCAATCACAAAAAGGGCGATCATTTCGATCGCCCTTTTTGTGAAGTAATTAGCAGCAAAGCGCTTACTGAATCTCCATCCCGCTCTTGGCGTAAACCCAGCGCTCGATTTTTCCGTCATTGATCAAGGCCTTGGCCTGAACGGGACGAACTCCAAAAATGGTGGCAGCCTCATAGACAGCCAGACCGGTTTGATACTCCGTGCCATCAATCGTCTCGTCTCCGTTGGGTTTCCAACCCTTGACCTGGTCACTGGTAAACTCTTTCACCGCCCCTCCAGCGATGCTCTCTTTCATGAGGGCGATGATCTCATCATCAGTCAACTTTGCACCACCCACGGGAGCAGGCGTCGGAGCTGGCTCGGGTTCGGGCTCAACCACCGGCATTGGCTCAGGTGTGGGCGTGGGCGTTGGATCGACCCCGGCCACAGGAGTGGGATTGGGAGCAGGAACCGGATTGGGGACCGGAACCGGGACAGGCGCTGGTGGCGTCGTAACAGCGACAGCGCCCCCGGCTTCCTTCTCATAAATCTGTTTCGCCAACTGCTGGAAGAGATCGGTATCTTTCGGAGAAATTTCACCTTTGCCGTTTGAATCAGGTTTTTCGACAATCAGTACATCATTGTTGCGGTTCAAAAGGGTCACGACGTCACCTTTCCGCAACCTAACTTGCCCCTCTCCGCTGAGGGTCGGAATTTCAGTCGCGTTCTCAATTTTAACGGTCTTGGGAAGTTCATTGTCGCGCACCTCATCCAGATTAATCGTGTAGTTGGCGCCTTTGTATTTCACAATTGCAACCAACCCGCCTGTATCTTTCTTCACGTCGACGAGCGCGTGGGTAATAGTGGGACCCAGAATATATCCCAAAAAGTAGAGAACAAAGACAACTGCAGCAAATTGGGCGTATTTCATAACAAGTCGAAGGTGTTGGGAGAATTTAGAAGAA
>JAURPJ010000086.1 GCA_030835305.1 Verrucomicrobiota bacterium
ACCAGCGGGACCAGCGGGCAGCCGATGATTTGGCTCGATGACAAGACGGGCTGGGAATGGCTTTGTGCCAACTGGCAGTGGGTTTGGGAAAAGGCCGGGGTGAAACCCGGACAGGCCGCTTTCTTTCCTTTTTCCTTTGGTCCGTTTTTGGGGTTTTGGGCGGGTTTTGAATCGGCGGCCGGACTTGGAGTTCGTGCCATTCCGGCGGGCGGGCTTTCCAGTGAGAATCGCCTCAGGATGATGGAGAGATTACGCCCTGAAATTCTTTGCTGTACTCCAACCTATGGCTTGCGCCTGGCCGAAGTTGCGGACGATGCCCGCAGGCTTGGCGTGGAAAAAATTATCGTGGCGGGTGAGCCGGGGGGAAGCCTTCCCGAGGTGCGCGGTCGTCTTTCCGAAGCCTGGAATGCCGAGGTGATCGACCATCACGGCATGACCGAGGTGGGGCCGGTGACAGTGGGTGATCTTTCAGACCCTGGTCGCTTGCTGGTGCGACATGAGGCATACTTTTGCGAAGTCATCAGCCAGGATGAGCAGGGGATTGGTGAATTGGTTCTCACCACGCTGGGACGTCATGGCTCACCGCTTCTACGCTATCGGACGGGGGATCTGGTGCAGCCGGATGAGGACTTTGCGCTCAAGGGTGGCATCATCGGGCGCGTCGATGACATGGTGGTGGTTCGCGGTGTGAATCTCTATCCGGGCGCCGTCGAGGAGGTGGTGCGTTCGGTCGAAGGAATCGTGGAATACGAGGTCCTTATCGAAGAGGCGAATTCGATGGCGGAAGTTCGCTTGCGCGCCGAGGGCTCAGGCGCGCGTGAATTGGAGGGTCGCCTGCGAGAGGTCTTCAGTTTGAGAATCCCGGTTGAGGAAGTCCCGGCGGGCACGCTCGAACGCTTTGAGATGAAGTCGAAACGCTGGAAGCGCGGGAGCTAATTTTTTTCCGCTCACTTCCGCCAGCCGACCGGTTGGGTCCAGGCTTGTTCCTTTTGATCGGAATAAGAAGGGTTGGGATGATCTCGTGTCGAGGTGACCACCGCCCGGACATACAGCTCGTCGCCGCTAAGTTGATATTCCGCATTGTTTCCGGAGATGGTGGCAAAGACCTCGCCGGTCTTATCCGGAGTGCTACGGCGGGTTCCGATAAATTTGGTTTCGTAGCTCACTCCCTCGGTGGGCGTCATCTCAATTTGATGTTTGCGCGACCCCCGATCGTAATTGACCTCCTTAAGGACGACTCCGGTGGAGGCATAAAATTCTCCCCGCTCCATCGACTCCACCAATTGATTCGCATCCAATTCCTCGGCCCAGACCATGACCCAGCCGCGTCCCGGAGAGACGTTCCCTCCGTGGTAATAATGTGAATCATCGGTGGCCACTCCGAAGAGCGGGGGAGCATCGTGCGCGAGCATGCGCAGGGTGTTTGCCATGTCCCAGATGGCCTCGTCGCTGGGGTGGTCAGTGTCGCCAAGGTGATTGATGCCGGGGTGGCCGTTGTAGACTTCGAAGAATTGTTCCTCCACCACTTCGGCCAGCTGTTGAGGCGTGACGGACCAGTGAAAGTTCGGATGATTGAGGTGAGTGAGAATCGGGCGACCGAGCCGTTCCGACTGTTCTTTGACCGCGCGCAAATTATTCCGCATGGTTTCGACCACGGAATCACCTCCTTGTGGTTTGATCACTTCATCCAGGTTGATGGCGTTGATGTGAATGTGATACTGCCGGAACTTGTCGGTGATCTCTTCGGCTTCGATGAGAAGAAAATCTCCCTCGTTCTCAAATCGCGGTCGGATTTCCTCCAGTGTCTTCAGGCGGACCTCTTCGCTCCCGGGTTCGCCGCGAAGCTCCACCCAGTCCTCGCCAAAGCGTTCGAGGTATTCGGTCAGGGTTCCGCTATCTCCTTTTTTGCGCCGCTTTTCGATGGCCTTCACCGGCATCCACTTTTCGCCACGGCTGAGGATGTTGTGGTCGGAAAGGGCGAGAAAGTCGTATCCCTCTTGCTTATAAAAATCGACGATCATCTCAGGGAAGTCATTGCCATCACTCCACAAGGAATGGGTGTGCGTGTTTCCCTTGAACCACTGTCCCTTCTCAACCCACTCGACGTTCTCGGGCTCCGGCTTGTTCCACTCGCGATAAACAATTGCGAAAACTACGCCCAGAAGCAGCAGGAGAGGGAGGTAAACTTTTGCTTTCATCATGACCTAGGTTTGGAGATATGAAGTTCGATCTCCAATGGCTATCGAAAATCCCTCTATTTTTGTGACCATCGATTAAGGATCGGAGAATCTATAAAGGGAAAAATATCAACGTCCCCTTGAAACGCTCGCTATCATGTTTAAGAACCACCTCTATGGATAAGCCCCTCCCCCCCCCGAGAGTTCACTTTACTCC
The DNA here is from genome assembly GCA_030835305.1 of Verrucomicrobiota bacterium. GTDB lineage: Bacteria > Verrucomicrobiota > Verrucomicrobiia > Verrucomicrobiales > Akkermansiaceae > SW10. The sequence goes on from JAURPJ010000086.1 coordinate 2,395, forward strand.
TCTAAAGTTTGCCTTCATTTTTCTCCTATTGAGTTTTGAATTGGCGGTCGCTGAAAACCCTCTCTCTGTCGTGCGTGGTTCCACAGGGGGCCTGTCCGTCCGGTGGGAAGCCGCTGTGGGTTGGGAATATGAAATTGAAAGCGCGGATGACCTGGGACCCTGGCAATCCGAAGGAGTCTGGACCGGAACCGGAGGGCTGATTGGCCTTGCCGTGTTTGAGGCCCTTCCCGGCGGGGGGAATCCCCCAGCCGTCGGCCCCGACATCCCCACCTACACTTTTAGGGTCAATGCCTACGATGATGGTCACTCCCTCATCAGTTGGATTGGCGAAAACGGTCAGCCTTATCAGGTTTATCAGGCAATCGACTTCGACACCCACCCCATCGTTCCTCTCTTTCGTTACCGGATGGAGGACAACAACAGCGTGCCGATTTATGACCTTTTCCTGATCTCGGGAGGTGTCTCCTTTCAGCCATCGTTCAGTGGTCTCACGGTCTCAGCCCTGCCGCTCGTCGAGCAAGCCCACTTTGCCCTTCTCAATGATGCCGTTTCCGGAATCAACGCCGCCGCAGCGGCCCATCCTCCTTCCGGCAATGACCAGAGCGGCTCCCTCGTCCTCAACACCATCGATGCCCATTACTTCCGCCTCACCACCCGGCGTCTCGATTCCGATGGCGACGGCATTTGGAACGATCTTGAGACCATCACCAACCCTCTCGACGCCGATACGGACAACGATGGCGTCACCGACCCCTGGAGCCTCCTCAACCGCACCGAACCCATCATCTCCGAGTTTTGCGCTTCCAATCAGGGAATCATTGCGGATGGAGAGGGAGATTTTAGTGATTGGTTTGAGATTTTCAATCCTACCCCCAACACAATCGACCTCACCGGGTGGCATTGCAGCGATGACGAGAATAACCTCAACGATTGGGAATTCCCGCCCGGGACCACCATTGCTCCCGGAGAGACCCTTCTCATTTTTGCCTCGAACAAGGACCCGGCGATTCCCGAACTGGCCGGAGAGTTTCATGCTGACTTTAAGCTGAGTGCCGAGGAAGCAAGCCTCTTCCTTTCCATGCCTGATCCGGCAGATCCAGACGAACTACTGATTGTGGACGCTCATCGCAATTTTCAGCTCACCCGCACCAACGCCACGGCAGGTTGGGGGCTGGACCGGGATGCTGGCTTGATTCCCGATCCGTCCACGAATGGTGGCTTGCGATTTTTTGTCGAGCCCACTCCGGGCGAGATGAATTCCTTCGAATCCTGCACCGGCTTTTCGCAGCCGCCCGTCGTGACTCCGATTGGCCAAATCCTCACCGGCGGGAGTGTCACTGTCACCTTTGCCCCTCCGGCGACCCAGCCGGGTTCTGTCATCCATTACACTCTCGATGGCTCCAATCCCACGCTCTCTTCTCCCATCGCTGATGGTCCCCTCACCGTCGATTCTACGACAGTTGTCCGCGCGGTTTCGCAGGCTCCCGGCTGTGCACCTTCATTCATTGTGGCTCGCAGCTTTATTTTCACGGACGATATTCTGGGAACCGCGCCTCCGGGGACCCTGCCGACCGATCATCAGGTGAGACCGGCTCACTACCCAGTGAATGCCAACACTGCATCGAACGGATGGGCGGGAGTCTTGGACTATGCCATGGACCCACGGGTCATTGCCGAGGAGAAAGCCGAAATGGTCACGGGCCTCACCACCTATCCGGCTCTTTCCATATCGCTTCCCGTGGAGGACTTCTTCGGTCGGCCGAATGGGGTCTTCGCTGATTCCACGGGCACGATGACCATCCTGCCTGAGGACCCGGGGCCAGGAATTGAACCGCCTCCCGGAGACCCACGGCGGGTCGATCCGCTCAGGCAGGATTGGCGGCGCTTCGCCAGTTTCGAATACATCTCACCCGGAACCCCGGGCGATCTTGACGATCCCGCCCAATATGCCCAGGAAGCGGGCGAAATCACCATCAGCGGGGCCATCAGCCGGAACTATCAAATCAGCGCGAAGCACAATCTGCGTTTGATTTTCAAGGCGAGAAATTCTCTCCGGGGAGACGAAGAGTGGCGGTTTGAAAATCTGTTATTCAAAACATCTCCGAATAGATTCTTCACCCAACTCCAACTCCGCAACCCCACAGGTGACAGCTGGACCCAGCGCTATCGCCTTCCGAATCCTCCCGGACAGAATCCCAGGGAAAATGCCAAAAAAGCCCGGGATCGTGCCACCTACGTTCGGGAGGCTTGGGCCCGTAAGACCTTCCGCGCCATGAATCCACCCTCGGGAGCATCGGGAAATTTCATTGCCCACCGCCGCTGGGTCAATCTTTTCGTCAATGGTCTTTACTGGGGGATCTATGATCTCACCGAGCGGGTGGATGAAGACTTCGCAAAAAGTTATCTAGGTTCCGCCGCTTCTTACGATGTCATCAAGAGCGAGAAGAAGACAAGAGAGTCAGGTTCTCCCTTTCTCCCGGTGGAGATCGATGGGTCACTCGGGGCTTGGGAATTGTTGATCGATGCCTGTGAGCTGGCTCAAGCCAACCCAACCGATCCGAACTCGTTCACCTCGGTGACCAGTCTTCTTGATTTGGATTCCTACTTCGACTATCTCCTCGTCAATTTCTACATGCACAATGCTGATTGGGGTTCCAATGGCAATAACTGGCGAGCCTTCCGCCGCCGTGGGACCACCGACAAATTCCGTTTTACCATATGGGACGCTGAGATCGCGATGAGTCCTGCGGCCTTGGCCGATAATTCGACTTACTTCGATGGAAACAAAGGGGCCCTTCTCCCCCACAGTCTCCTGAAAGATCGCGAAGATTATAAAGCGGCTTTTCAGCAACGGATTGATTTGCACTTCCACACTCCCGGTGGGGTCTTTTCGGTGGATGGAACGAATCACCAAATCACCAGCGTCTTCCAGGAGGCCATTGATGACGTGAGCCCCCTTATGAGCCTGGAATCGGCCCGCTGGGGGGATGCTTCCCTCCAACCGGGGGAAGGGACCCCGCACCTTTACCGGGTTGATGATCCCTCCTACCAACCGCCTCCACAATCCGGAGCTCAGTTCGGGGATTTCGAACGATCCACTCTCTGGCACCGCGACACCTTTCTGAAGGATCGGCGAACTCCCTTCCTGAACCAGATCGAGGCCGCCCTTGCGCCCGAAAATCCTTAAATTGCTCTCATATTATGAAAAAAATCTCCCTCATCTTTTCTCTCCCGCTGGCTCTCGTTCATCACCTTTCAGCAGCGGGCCTCTTCCTCTACGAACCGACTCCCTACTTGAGTGAAGAGGATTCCCCTTTCATTGATGGAATCCGCGCGGGCACGATCTACCTCGAAGACTTCGAAGATCAGGCTCTGAATACCCCTTTCGTGACTGCTCCTGACAATCTCGGTTATTTTGGAACCACGGTTCGCGCCAGAAATCCCCTATCGCAGATCTCCAAAGGCATCGACGGTGACGATGGTGTGATTGACGGCATCGTCAATTTGGGTGATTCTTGGACTACCATTAGCTTTGCCGGAAATACGATATCTCAGTTTAAACGCTTCGATTTTCTGCCCGACGATTTGGGACGGCTTCCGACGTTTGTAGGCATCGTCGCAACCAGTCCTTCTGACCTTGATCTGGACGTGGATGCGGGTGTGAGAAATGCGGCGGGTGATAATCTGTTTTCAGGTGGTGAGTTCGATCCCTTGGAGTGGTTTACAGAAGAGGGATCTCTCAGGGGAGATGCGAGCACTCACCGCTTCATCGGCTTCTATGCGGAGGAGGGGATCGCCACTTTTTTGATCAACAACGTCTCGCAGGTGGACCATCTTCAATACGGCTACGCCATCCCCGAACCTTCCAGCGCGCTCCTCACGCTCATCGCCCTTCCTTTACTTGCTCGGAGAAAAAGAGAGAATCAGAATTTGTGAAGATTAGCTCCCAACTTTTTCTAGTCTCATTGC
>JAURPJ010000087.1 GCA_030835305.1 Verrucomicrobiota bacterium
CGCGATGGAGCATAGCTGCTAGAGAACTTGGCGCTTTTAATCGACTTTCAACTGATGAGTCGGTTACCTCGCCTATATGCACGGAGATATTGAAAAGATACTTATTGCTGAAGAGGTGATCGGAAAGAGGCTCGACGTGATTGCGCGAAAGATTCACAAGGATTTTTTTGATGAGAATTCATTGCAAGTGGTGGCAATTTTAAAAGGTGCACTCGTCTTTATGGCTGATTTATTGAGAAGGGTTCCGTTGGAGCTCGAGATCGAGTGCCTGAATGTGGCGAGTTACCATGGTGGCATCGAGAGTTCGGGCCAGGTTGACTTCCTTGACAGGAAACTTCCGGATGTGAGCGGGCGCTGTGTTCTTTTAATTGATGATATCCTTGATACCGGTCGTACTTTGGCAGCGGTCTCGGAGAAGCTCAGGGAGATGGGAGCGAGAGAAGTGAAAACATGTGTCTTGCTCACCAAGGACAAGGAACGTGCGGCCGCAGTGGAGGTAGATTATTCAGCCTTTGAAATAGCGGATGAGTTTGTCGTTGGATACGGTCTCGACTTCGACGGCAAGTATCGGAATTTGCCCTACGTGGGAGTTCTTAACCCCTCGGTGATTTCCTCATGAAATGTTCCATCGTTCGTGAAATTGATTCCCTGGATCGTCTCGTGCGATCAGGGGCGAATTTGAATTGCACCGTCATTCAGGGGCTGGATTTGCGCGAGGCGAATCTCCCGTGGAAAGCTCTAAACTGCAACGGGGCGGTTTTCCTGGGGTGTCGGTTTCCGGCAGAAGTTTCAGTCTGTGATTTGATCGACAAGGGAGCTCTTATTTTCCCGAATTTCGGCGATCTTCCATATAATCCTTATCGACCCGAACTCTACTCCCGGGAGGAGCTCATGAATGGATGGACACCGGACGATGATCAGAGTGTGGATAGAAAAATCTATGATCACTTTGTGAATCACGGGAAAAAAGATCCCGATATCGTCGAGGCACTGGCCGAGCGCCTTCACGATCATGCCATCGATGACGGCTTGACCGATCTTCTTGAAGGGCGTGTGGAGCAAGACGGTGTGAAGAAGGTGGTCGCGATCATGGGGGGGCACAGCACGGGACGTAATGATCCTTCTTTCAGAAAGGTTGCCCACCTTGCCCGGGCGCTTACCGAGGCCGGTTACTTTATCGCGAGTGGCGGCGGTCCGGGGATAATGGAGGCGGCCAATCTCGGAGCCTATCTTGCGGACGCGGACGAGTCGGACTTGGACGTGATTCTTGATGACCTTGCGACAGCTCCAAATTATACCGATGAAGGATACATCGAAGCAGCCAATCGTGTCATTGACAGATATCCCACCGGCCATTCCAGTCTCGCGATTCCGACTTGGTTTTATGGCCACGAACCCACCAACATGTTTGCGAACCATGTTGCCAAGTACTTTTCAAACAGCATTCGTGAGGACGGTCTTCTCGCCATCGCAAGATATGGAATCATCTTCGCACCCGGTCGGGCGGGAACGACCCAGGAGATTTTCCAGGACGCTTGTCAAAACCACTACGCCAGCTACCAAGAAGTGAGTCCCATGGTCTTCCTGGGGACCGAGCGCTACACTAGGGAAACGCCGTTGTGGGATACCATTCGGAGTGTTTCGGAAGGACGACATTACCACGAGATGCTTCTCTTGAGTGATGATGTCAGAGAGGTGGTCTCCTTCATCCGGGACCATCCTCCGGAGCCCAGTGACGGGATTGGTTCGACGGCAAACTCCAGTTAGATCTTCCGGGGGACTGGGTGGTTACGGGTCGAAGGGGTCAGTGCGGAAAGGGTAGGCCGGTTGTTCGGAGGCGTTGACCAAATTGACCGTGGATTTGCCGGAGAAGGCATAACGGACGTAGAGTGGTTTTTTTAATTCGGGTGAGTCCAGGATAACCGTTTGTTTGCTTAATCTGGTGTTTGCCTTGGTCCAGTTTTGGGAACCGTCAGCGATCCAGAAGCCAGCGGGTTCTTTTCCATCAAGTGTCTTAAGCCCTTCGGCATGATCGAAATGAATCACCAGTCTGTCGCCTTTTGCTTCCACCTTCTTAAACATCGGTCCCTCCGCCTTGATGTCTTTCCCAAGGGTGTCGCGGCCGGCAAATAGGGCGAGTCGCTTCCCAATGGGAAGTTTGTCGTTGGGATGGATATTGTTGATTTCGCCAAGGTCGATGGTGTTGATGACGGCGGCATGGGGAAGTTCGAGTGCCTTAAGTTGGGACTCTCGCATCCAGGCCCATGATTCGGTGTCGGGATTCTCCGGGCCTCCTTTGATGCCCTTCGCATAGCCCGGAAGCATAACGATGAGGAATTGGAAGTCATCCCGCTGCCATTCCTTGCGATATTGCCGCATCCAGGCCTTAAGGGTATTGCCGTATTTCAACATGCCGGAATTGCGGGAATACCAGGGTTCCTTTTTCATCCCGTGCATCGATTGAGTGTTTCGTTCGCCTTGATACCATACCAGTCCACGGCATCCATAGGGGATGAGTGGATGGATCATGGCGTTGTAGAGAATGTTGGTCTGGCGGCGGAGAAAGATGTCGTCTTGTCTGTTCCACGGCTTTGGTCCGTTCAGGATCGTTTTAATTTTCTTACGAGTTTCGAAGTCGGCATCGAACTCAGCCATCATTGTTTCGAAATGGGGAACGGTCTTTGTCAATTCACGGGGCATCCATGCCTCGAGCGATGAGCTACCCCATGAGGCTTGGATGATCCCGACCGGAGCACCTGCTGACTTTTCCAGAAAGTAGGCGAAAGAAAATGCCACGGCACTATCGGGTGGGCTCTCCAGCCATTTCCCCTCACAACGATCCTGTTCGGTGAAAGAGACGGTGTTCTCTACTTTGAAAGTTCTTAGGTTTCCGAGAGAAGAGGTTAGGGCCTTGATTTCGGGAATCCGGCTGTAGCCCATTTGCATATTTGACTGGCCGGAGCAAATCCAGACCTCACCCACTACGATATTGCTGAGTTCAATCTGATCATTATTTCCGCCGCTAATGGTAAGTGTTCGCGGGTCGTGGGACGCGGGCATGGGATCAAGTTCCAGCCTCCATTTGCCGCTGGCCTCGACCTTTGTAGACTTCGATTGCGTCGCAAATTTCACAGTGATGATTGTTCCTGCATCGGAATTTCCCCAAACGGGAATGGCTTGACCACTTTGCAAGACCGCGTTCCCGGTGAATGGCGAAGCCACAGTGAGTTCCGCGATGAGTAATCCGGGGAAGAATGGTGAGAGCAATGTGAGAGTTTTCATTTACCTCGATTTTTTTCCACGATGACCGGTGATTTTCAGAGTTTCGTCTTCCCAAACGTGGGAGTCTTCCACGAGTGAGGCATACTCCGTTTCGAGAAGTTTTTTGAGTTCCGCAAATTTTCCAGGTTCGATTGCGGAGAGGTCCTTTGATTCGTGGAGGTCTGTTGAGACCTTGAAGAGCTGCAAGTCGGAGAGAGTAGCGTTTCTGACTTTCCCGGAGTTGGCTGAATTAACTGCGATGTAGGTGGGAAGGCTGAGGCGGGCGAGGATTTTGTAATCTCCGTGCCGCATGGCAACACGGCGCTCGTTGAGTGCATTGTAGAAGATCCAAAGAAGAGGCTTCTCTCGCGAAACGTTCTTTCCTCCGAGGAGGAGCGGGAGGACGTTGGTTCCATCGAGGAGGAGGTCGGTAGGCGGAGTGGTGTCGGCGAGTTGGCAAAGAGTCGGCAGGAAATCGAGGCTTGAAACGGGTTGGCTTGACGTTTGTCCGGGGGCTATGGTGCCGGGCCAATTGACAATGCCGGGGACGCGAAAGCCGGCCTCGGTGGTCCAGAGCTTCATGCCACGAAGAGGAGCGGCCGAGCCGAAGGAGTTTTTGGCCTGGTTGTATCGCCTGAGGGTTTCGGGTCCATTGTCCGAGGTGAAAATGATGAGTGTCTCTTTTTCCAGCTGGAGCTCTTTGAGAGCCGCGTTGAGTTTTCCAACCGCGGCATCAAGGTTGGCGACGTTGGCAAAGTATTGAGCTTCCTCTTCCAGGCGGGCAGACTCGCGGTATTCCTCGACAAGCGCTTCGGGCGAAGCCACGGGCTCGTGAGGTTCATGGAAGGCAAGGTAGAGAAAGAAGGGCTTTTCGAGTTTTTTTTCTCTGAGCGACTTGATCCAACCAATTGCTTCGTCTGTTGCAATTCCGCAGGAAAAGCCTTCGACGCGACCGACCTTTTCGCCATTGCGAACGTAGTTGGTTGGATTGGCGTGCGATGGGCTTGCGTTGTTTTGTGTCGCGAACCAATGATCAAATCCGGCCGCATCTGGCTGGGGTTGGGCAGGAGAGTTGAACTTACCATTGCAGTGCCATTTCCCGGAAAGACAGGTGGCATAACCCGCCTTTTTGAGAAGTTGGGGAATGGTTGTTTCCGAGGTTCGCATGAAGATACCACGATTTTCCGGAATGTAGTCGTAGATCCCGGCGCGATTTGGGCTGCGACCAGTCATGAGGCCGACGCGGGAAGGAGAGCACACCGGCGCGGCGGAATAAAAATCAGTGAAGCGGATCCCGCCTTTCGCCAAGGCATTTAAGTGGGGCGTCTTAATGTGCGGGTGGCCGTAGCATTCGAGATCCCCATACCCGAGGTCATCGGCAAGGATCACAACGATGTTGGGCCTTTTTTGAGACGGGGCTGCTAGCAAGGGAAGAGCGAGCAGGGTGAGAATCGTAATGAACTTCATAAGAAGAGTGCTCAGAGAAGTAAAAATCGAGGATGACACCAACCTAAAAGACACCAACTCCTAGCTTTCCTGATAGCGCAACCACTCTCAGTGGCGTATCTTGATCGTCACATGAGCTATTCGCGTCGTCATTTACTACAGGGAAGTTTGGCCGGGGGTGCCGCCGGTATTTTGTCTGGTCTGGCCAAAGGGCAGGAGGGGGGGGGAGCGGACACGATTCGCAAGAAGCCCCGCGGCATCATTTTTTGTGTCTCGGATGGAATGAGTCAGGGCGTTCTTTCCATGACCGAGGCATTTTCCAATCAGCTGAGAGGGAAAGGAACAACGTGGTGGGAGTTATTGGCAGGAGGTCAGGCTGTTCTCGGACTCATGGATACAGCCTCATCGAGTTCCATGGTCACAGATTCGGCGGCAGCCTCTTCGGCCTGGAGTTCCGGGAAACGCGTCCCAAACGGCCAGATCAATTTTGATGCCAATGGCAAGAGGCTTGAGTCAATTGGTGAGACCTTGGAGAAGAAACGGGTGAGGCTCGGGTTGGTTTCGACGGCAAGTATTACCCACGCAACCCCGGCGGGTTTTGCCTCCTCGGTCATTCAAAGAGGGCAGGAAGATCTTATCGCTCCGCAATACCTGAATCGCGTGGATGTCATTCTGGGAGGAGGGTCCAGGTTCTTTGATCCCAAGGTTCGAAGGGACAAGAAGGATCTTTTTGGGAGCTTTGCGCGTGAGGAATATGATGTGGTGCGCTCCCGGGATGGGCTCTTAAAATCAAAGTCACGAAAAATTCTAGGGACTTTTTCACCGGGCTACATTCCCTACACCATTGATCGCGATCAGGACAAAGAGATGCAGAAGATGGTGCCGACTCTTGCCGAGATGAGCGGAGCGGCTGTGTCCCGCTTTCTTGATGATGATGCTCCTTTTCTGCTTCAGATCGAGGGTGCCAGGATTGATCATGCGGCGCACAAGAATGACATCGGCGCGATCTTGCACGAGCAGATGGCCTTTGATGATGCGGTGGCAAAAGTTCTCGCCATGATCAAAGGTCACGAGAATATTCTCGTTATCCTGACAAGTGATCACGGGAATGCCAACCCGGGTTTGAATGGGACTGGAGCGGGCTATCGCCAAACCAATAATCACTTTGCCAAGATAGCTCAGATCAAGGGATCCGCTGAATTCTTCCTCCAGCGCTGGAATCAGACCCAATCAAAATCGGCCGCAAAGCTGAATCAGCTCATGGAGGCGACTTATGGATTCAAACCTTCACCACAGGAGTTGGAGGCTCTCATGGACCGGTGCGCGGGGAAGAAGGTCACGGAATGGAGTCATCAACTCTCAAATCCAGTAGGGTTGTTGGGACAGATTGTTGGCAACGTGACAGGCGTTGGATGGACCGGGATTTGCCACACTTCCGACCCGACCCAGCTCACCTCCATCGGCCCGGGAGCAGGGGAGTTTTCAGGTCTGGTGAGAAATGATTCAATCCGCGAGCGTCTTCTGGGGCTTCTTCTGGGGTAGATGGCGTTTTCCCTCCTTGCACTTCGCGAGGGGCTTCTCCAGTGTCATTGGAACTCTCTTTATAATCATGATCAACAAACGTCGTCACTTCCTCAAATCCACTCTTGCCGCTGGTATTGGCCCTTTCATTTCCGGTGGAATCGCCGGGGCCCAAATCATCGGCGCCAACAACCGCCTTCGCCTCGCGGTCGCCGGGCTGAATGGCCGTGGGAAAAGCCACATTGACGGATTTCTTGGGCAAAAGGGAGTCGAGATTGCCTACTTGATTGATCCCGACAAAAAGGTTCTCGCCAGGCGCATGGCCGACCTTCGCAAAAAAGTCGAAGGCAAAGGATTGCCCTTCACTACGAAAGGGATTTCGGATGTCCGGGAAGCACTGGGTGACAAGAATCTCGATGCTCTTTCTATCGCCACTCCCAATCACTGGCACTCCCTTATGACGATTTGGGCGGCCCAAGCCGGGAAGCATGCTTATGTCGAAAAACCGATGAGCCACGATGTCTCAGAAGGGCGGATCTGTGTCGAAGCCCAGCAAAAATACGGGGTCGTCATTCAACATGGGACGCAGCGCCGCTCGGATGCCGGGATTGCCGGATTGAGTGAAGCGATCCGAGCTGGGAAGTTTGGTCGCCTCAAAATCTCCTACGGATACTGCTGTAAGCCACGCAGCGGAATCGGCTTTGAAAAAACCTCAGTGCCTCCCGGGGATCTTGATTGGGATCTTTGGCGTGGTCCCGCCCAGATCGATCACTATCACGCCAACTTTGCCCACTATGACTGGCACTGGTTCTGGAAAACCGGTAACGGCGACATGAACAACCAGGGCACCCATCAACTCGATGTCGCGGCGTGGGCTCTTGATGAAGATCAAACGAATCCCTCGCGAGTCATGTCTTTGGGTGGGCGTTTCCAATGGAAGGACCAGGGCGAAACTCCGAATACCATGATGGGTATGGCCGAGTATCCAAACGGACAATGGGCCTTCTTTAATGTCCGCAATGTGAACTATAAGGGCTACGAACGTCAGGTTGAAAACGAATATTATTTTGAAGACGGCGGCCGCATCATTCGCAACAAATACTACGCGCCGGGCTCTGATAAAGCTGAGCCGATTGAAGTTCCCAAAGGTGATGTCACTCCTGGCGGAAACTGGGGGAGCTTCATCGCCGCCTGTCGGGAAGGAAAACCAGAGATGGCAAACGGGAACGTTCTTGAGGCGCACTACGGTTGCGTTCTGGGGCACCTCATGAACAATTCATATCGTCTTGGCGAGAAGGTTCCATTTAATGCCAAAGCCGGACGTTTCGGCGATAACCTGGCGGCGGACGAGCACTTTGGGGAACTTCACAATATTATGTCGGAAGGAGTCGGAGTTCCCGAGAATGAGGCTGAATATGTCGTCGGGCCTTGGCTTGCTTTTGATCCCAAAACCGAGAAGCACGTTGGGGAAGGAGCTGCTGCTGCCAATGCCCTTCTTAAGGATCCAAACCGCAAAGGCTTCGAGATTCCTGTTTCCGGAAAGGTGTAAGAGGCAGGCGTGGTCTTGTCGTTAAAGAGTTCAGGCTGATCCGTAACGAGCAGGGCCGCGAACCTAGTGTATTTTCAGCAGCCCGACCTTTGAAAGGTCGATGGGAACGTTTCCCATCTTGAATGCGGGGGAGTTCGTCTGGAACCGAAAATCACCGTTTGCGGGGTCACCGAAGAGTGGGTCCTTGGTAATGCTGTCGCAACTGAAGTCTGGAAGCGTCTTGGAGTCCGTTTGGCCGGCGATACGCTTGGGCTCTGGATCGAAAAAGCGGGCATTTTTGCCGAGGCGGTTGTAATCTCCGATGTCGTTACGGGCCCATTCGGCAAGTTTGAGGAGCTCGGCGAGCTTATCCGGGTGTTTTTTCGCGAGGTTGCTGGTTTCTCCAACGTCCTCTTTGAGATTGAAAAGTTGGTGGGAGGCGAGTGGTTTTGAGTCCTTGGAGGCGACGTGATTTCTCCATTTGGCGGTGAAGCTTTTGGGGCCTTCTTCGTGCTTGAGCATGAGCTTCCAATTGCCTTTGCGGACGCCACGAAGATAAAAATGTTGGTAGTAGAAGTAGGGGCGTTCAAGTTCGTGCTGAGTACCGTGCCACACCTTTGAAATATCGATCCCGTCGAGGACGCGGTCGGTCGGTAATTTGGCACCTGCAAGTTTTGCGATGCTCGGCATGAGGTCGATGGTGGCGGTGAGGAGATCGTTGGTTTTACCGGCGGGGATTTTTCCGGGGGCACGAATGACGAAGGGGACACGAAGACCGCCTTCCCAACAGGTGGTTTTACCAGAACGGAGGGGGAGGGCGTTTCCGCCGTGGGCTTTGCGGAGGAGCCAGGGTCCGTTGTCACTGGTAAAGATCACGTAGGTGTTGTCGTCCAAACCAAGATCCTTGATTGTTTTAAGGACGCGGCCGGTGTTGTGGTCGACCTCCTCAATGACATCCCCGTAGAATCCGCCCTTGGACCTGCCTTTGAATTCCTTAGAGACGGCAAGTTTCGTGTGGGGCATGGTGTGGGCGAGGTAGACAAAGAATGGGTTTTCTTTGTTTTGCTCGATAAATTTGAGGGCCTCGTCGGTATACCGTTGGGTGAGGGTGGACATCTCGGCCTTTCGTTCGATGACCTCTTCGTTGCGAAGAAGGCGGACAACGCTGTCGTTGCTGGTGGGTGTGCCAAAGAAGTAGTCGAAGCCCTGGCCACGGGGCAGCAGCTCGTCGATCCAGTTTTTCTGCGAATGGGTAGCGAGATCCCACTTGCCAAAGACGGCTGATTTGTAGCCTTGGGGTTTAAGGACTTCGGCGATGGTGATCTCCTTGGAATGAACGACGGGGTGGATTTCGCAGCCGTTCTTGTCCTGTGCAACCCGCAGGGGATACGACGAAGTCATCAAGGCTGTTCGCGAGGGGCCGCAGATTGTCTGCGCATAAAAGGAGGTGAAACGGGTGCCTTCGGCGGCCATGCGATCGATATTTGGGGTTGAGATGTCGGGGGAACCGAAACAGCCGAGGTCCTGGTAGCCTTGATCGTCGGTGAAAATGATGACGAAGTTGGGCTTCCTGGCGGCGGCCAATGAGAGCATCGATCCAAGCAGGATGGTGAAGATGATTTTTGGAAAGTTCATTTTTTCTTTAATCGGAATTTCTGGTGGTCACAGGGGCAGGCTGGTTGTTCTTTGGCGATGAGTTTTGCCGTTTCTGGTGGAATGTTTATCCAGTCCGTTTCCTGCATGATGTCGCTACGGACGGCTCCTTTGAAGGAGCCGCTAAAGAGTTTGCCCGACTGGCAAGGGGGATGGGGATCATTGTGAGTGCAGGAGAGAAAGAAGGGTTCTTTTTTTGCGAGCTGTCCCTGGCATCGGCCGATGTTATAAAATCAGGGCGGCCAGGATACTGGCCGCCCTGAGAAATGGACTGAGAAGGATACCCTTCATCATTCCTTCAGCTGATTACTTGAGCGGATGTTGTTTCAGCAATTCATCGGGGCTGTAAAGTCCGACCTTACCTTTAATTTCAGCGCGCACTTTTTTCACGTCTCCGGGGCGGATTGGAGAGGCCTTGTTCCCAAAGGAGTTACGAACATAGGTCAGGACGGAAGCAATCTCCTCATCATTGAGAAGAGACTCGAAGGGAGTCATGGGAACCTGGCCGGGGTATTTTTTGCCGGCGACTTCGATGGGGCCCATCAGGCCTTTCAAGGTCAGCTTGATAAGGCGATTGGAATCTCCCTGGGCCCATCTTGTGCCGTTTAGCGGCGGAAAGCCGGAGTCAGGGAGTCCCTTGCCATCGGGTTGGTGACAGGTGATACAATGAGCTTCGCGACCGTAAATCTCAGCTCCTTTGACGAAACGGACGGCGTCGGCTTTTTGAAGGTGCTTGGGAGCGATGACCTTTTTGGCGACTTCACCTTTGACGGCCTTGCCGGAGAAGTTATTTTTGGCGAATTCAAAGCTTTGCTTCATCGTGGAATCGATGCCATTGGCTTCGGCGATGGCAAGAACGGTGAGACCTTGATCGGCGGGCAGGTAGGATGCGGCGGCGATGGCTTCGAGACGGACGCGACCATGTTCGTCGTTTGCTGCTTTGGAGAGAATCTCCGTCAGGTTGACCAGCTTGTGCTCGTTGAAGCGTGCGACCCGGACTGCGGCTGCGCGGATGCGATGGTCCTTGGAGTTGGAAAGCTCGGTGAGGAGTTTGGCATCGATCTGGTCGGCTCCCCAAGTCACCCAAAGTGCCTCGAGCTTGAGGCGAGCGTCGCTCTCTTTGGCAGCCCAGGCGCTGGCGGCTTTGGACACTTCCATGGCATCGCGGCCACGTAGTTCGCGACGGGTGCGATAGCGGGTGCGATACTCGGGAAGAGCCAGGTTGGCGAGAAGTTCATCGATGGACGCTCCGTCAACTTTGGCCGGCTTGACGAGGGGGCGTGATGGATAGGTCACGCGGTAGATGCGGCCGTGCTCGTGGTCGCGAAGGGGGTCACGCGCGCTATGCTGCATGTGGCCGATGAGGGCATTTTGCCAGTCGGCGACGTAAAGTGAACCATCCGGGGCGAACTCAAGGTCGACCGGACGGAAATTGAGATCTTTCGACACGTAGAGGTCCTGAACGTATTCGGTGGTGAAGCCAGTGTCATTTTCGATGAGCTTGTGCTGTTTTGCTCCGAGATAGCCGATGTTGTTGTTGATGAGGATATCTCCCTGGGCCTCTTCAGGGAAGTGACGGCTGGAGACGATCTCAATACCCGAAGTGGGGCGCACGCGATTGCTCGTGAGAAGATCGGGTGCTTTGAAGTTTGCGCCATAGCGGGCATTCACGGTTCCGGGAAGCATCCAGGTCATGGAAGGTCCCGAGGTGTGCAGGAAAAAGTCCTGGCCATAGTCGTCAAAGGCGACACCCCAGGGGTTTGGGATGCTATATTGCGCATAACGGAGGATGTGTTTGCGTTGCGGGCTATAGCGCCAGAAGCCCCCGTTGGTTCCGCGCTCGGGACCATAGACGCTCTCGGTATTGGAGTGAAGGAAGACTCCTTCGCACATGACGAAGGCACCGCTGGGGTCGGCGCAAAAAGCTGAGATCGCGTGGTGGGTATCGTGATCGTCAAAGCCACTCAAGAGCAACTCGGAAATGTCGTATTTGTCATCTCCGTTTGTGTCTTGCAAGCGAACAAGGCTGCCGCTTTGGGAAACATATACTCCATCGTGTGAGATCTCGAAACCGATTGGGATGTGCAGGTCGTCGGCGAAGACGATTTGCTTGTCGGCCACGCCGTCATTGTCGGTGTCCTCAAAGATGAGAAGCTTATCCTTCGGGCGGGGATCGCCAACGCGGTAGTGTGGATAGCTTTCCATGGTGGCGACCCAAAGGCGGCCCTTGTTATCAAAGGCGATCTGCACCGGGTTTTTTAGATCGGGGAAGGTTTTTTCGGACGCGAAGAGTTCGATCTTATAGCCCTCGGGTGTCGTGATTTTTGTCTCCGCAGCTTGGCCGGGAAGATACTCGACCGTGCCGTTTTTGGCGCTTGGCCTATAATTTGATCGTACGGGTGGTAGTTCGATGGTCTTGGAATCGGCGGCGACAAGGTCGAAGGGTTTACCTTGCAAGGTCGCCCAGATCGCCTGATCGCGATTTGCAGTCATCTGGCGGGTCTTCTTTAGTTCGAAGGGATAGTTATCGGGGCCAAAGGGATTGTAGCGGCGGCCATAAACGTGAACTCCGTTGGGAACTTTAAAATCGTTGAGCCACATGAAATTCTTTTCGACGACGGCAGTGTGGACCGAGGGTCGCTTGTTTTCATCAATCCTGCCTTTGCCGAAGAGTCCATCGGAGAGCACCGGGGCTAGTTTTTCGTATCCGGCCTCGTTAAGAAGCGCACCGTCCACGGTGAGTTCTCCGGACCAGTCCCTGCTGGCGGAGAAGGTATCCACGAAAAGAGCGCCATTGGCTTCGGCCACCTCTTTGCTGGCCTTGGTGTAAAGCTCGAGATTTTTGTTGATGGCCGAGCCATCGGGAACGCTGAATTGATCCGAAAGGTCCTGCACAGCTGTGGGGGAGACCAAGGCAAGCTGTGGAATCGATTTGCCGTTGTATTTTTGTGAGAGAGTGTGCCTTATGAAGGCTTGTAACTCTGCTTTATAACGATCGAGGTCCTCCGCGCCTGCGAAGGAAGAATTGTATCCGAAAAAGGCAATAATGGTGTCTGCTCCGAGACGAGTGAGCCATTGGTCCGGTGTTTCAAAGTGACCTTGTGGTCTTGAGGATGCCTGCAATTCGATTGGCAGGAGTTCCTTGGCGCCCGGAAAGGCATATTGCTTGTCCTGATTTCGGCCGGGGTGGGGGCGGAAGCCGGGAGTGTTTCCCTCGTCGCCCATGTTGCGGATGGTGATGTTTTTGTCGGGGAAGCGGAGGAAGAGCTCGGTTTCGAAATGGGGGAAGTGGTTCATCCGGGAAGCCATTCCTGATCCAATGATCACGATGTTGTCGCCTTCCTTGAGGGTGAGCTTTCCGGGTGCCGGTTTGAGTTCGAAAGGAACAAATTCGGGATTCATGGGAGCAAGGACGCCGCGAGCGAGTTTCGTCGCGGAAGGAGCGGCCTGCTTCTTTTGCTTTGCCGCTTTTTTAGGGGCCGGCTTAGTGTTTTTATTGTCCTGTGGAGTGGCGACCAGCGTGGTTACGCTAAGATCGAGTGGTGGTTTGGCCTCCAAAGAGACCAGCGGGCCTGCGGAGGTAAGAACGGTTAAACTTGTCAGGATTTGTTTTTTCATAGGTCAATTTTGAGATTCTTGGGATTACAAAGAAGGTCACTCGGTCCGGGCCGTTTCGCTTGAAGTTTGTTGTCGTTCATTCAAACACCGTTCGAAGGTGCTTTGTTTTCGATGCCTTTCGAGATTTTGGGAAGTGCTTTTTACGTTTTCCCCGCCTTTCCAGAGATTTTTACGGAGAGGTCGTTTTCGTCCTTCCAGTCTTCATGCAGAGAGATTTCTCCGAGACGCTTATTTTGTTTTTTTAAGTGGCCTTTTTCGAGCCCAGGCGTGGGGCATCACTCCCGGGGACCGGTTTTCTCAATCAATGTTTTGGAGCGGGCGGGAAAGGCGTGGCTCCCGCCCAACCATTCGACGTCAGTGAAATAAGCTCCTCCAGCCTTGCCATGTTGGTCGTAGAGGTAGGTCAGGAGTTCAGTCGGGCCGGTTGGTAGATCGATTTCAACAACGATCGCTTTGCACCCGGAGGTCACCAATCCTTTCCACGTCTGTCCCCCAATGGTGATTTTAGCGCGTTCGGCGATGACAGGTTTGTTGGCTTCGGCTGGCCATTGGCGGAGACTAAAGCGATAGCGCCCGTTGCGTTTCACATCAACTAACCATGGCGCGGTGACCTTCGGGAGCTTTCTGATGGAAGTGAAATTCCACGGTGGATTTCCTTTTGGCATGTGCCAGTCCTGCGAGCAAAGTCGGGTTTTAGATTCGCCTGGATTTCCGAGGTCAATCCGGACCGGGGTGAGACGCGGTGAAACTTTTTGCCAAAATACGTCATACTGTGATTGCAGTTGGGCCACGATATCCGGATGTTGAGCTGCGAGGTTCCTTCGTTGCGCAGGGTCTTGTCCGATATCGAAGAGGGCTTGTCCGTCTGAGTTTACCAAGCGCCAGCGTTCGGTGAGCACGACCGAGTAGGCAAGGGGACCCGGGGGCATAGCTTTGCCATAGGCGCCCCCGTGATATTGGATACTGTGATGGGTTCGGGGCCATCGCGCGGGTGTTCCGTTGAGGAGAGGTTTGAGAGAGAGGCCATCAGACTGGAAATCTTTGCCGGGAGAAATGCCGCAAAGATCTGCAAGAGTCGGGAGGACATCGATGTGTGCTCCAATGGTTTCGATATCACGTCCGCCAACGAGGCCGCCTCCCGGCCAATGCATGAAGAAGGGAACCCGGTGGCCGCCATCGTAAACTGATGACTTCTTCCCCCGCATGCCGGCGTTGAAGCCCCACAATGCTTCGGAATCCAATCCTCTAAATTTGGCTCCGGCGGAAGTGCCATTGTCGGTCATGAAGATGAGGATGGTCTTGTCGGTGAGGCCCAGTTCTTTCAGGCGACCTCGCAGTAGGCCCATATTGTGATCAATATTGGCGATCATCCCGTAGAAGTTGGGATTGGCGACATCCTTGTTTCCCTGATAGGGCGTGGCCCATTCGGGGGGGACCCGGTAGGGGCCGTGGGGTGCATTGAGAGCGAGATAGAGAAAGAAGGGCTTGTTCTGATTGTCTTCGACAAAACGAATGCCCTCCCTAAAAAAGACATCGGTACAATATCCTTTGAAGGCTTCGAAGGTTCCTTTTCGACTCCCTGGTTTGACGCGTTCATAGGTGTCGTCAAAATAGTCGTTGCCCCAATAGTCGGAGGCCTGGCCGATCCCGCCGCAGCGATGCCAGACCACGTCTTGAAAACCCCGGTCCTGAGGACGGTGGGGGGCGTTGTCTCCAAGGTGCCATTTGCCCGCCATTCCGGTGGTGTAGCCCGCTTCTGCAAAAAGATGAGCGATGGTTTTCTCATCCGGATGCATCATTGAGCGCCCCGCGCTGGTCCGGTAGGCCCCGGTGAATCCAGGATGGTTTCCTGTCATCAAAGCTGCCCGGGTAGGCGTGCAAAATGGGCTGACGTGGAAGTCAGTGAAACGAACCGACTCCGCGTGCAATTGATCGAGATTGGGTGTCTTTAAGATCTGGTTTCCATGGCAGCCCAAGTCACCATAGCCTTGGTCGTCCGTCATGACGATGATGACATTGGGGCTTTCGGTGGCCTGCGATGAGACCAAGGCCGCTGCGATGGTATAGATGGGGAGGTGAAATGATTTCATTTTGCTAGAGTTCCTGATGCGTGCACTTTTTGGACTGTCCTCGTGATCTTGATGAACGACCTGGCAGGAGGTAAGTTCTGGGGGATCGAATTGATCACGCCGACCTCTTTAGTTTCTGGCCGGAGCGCAGCGCTCTCCACCAAGGTAACGTTGCAAGAGCTTGTTCATGGCGATGATCTTTTCGGGATGATTCCGGTAGAGGTTCGTTGACTGCCGGGGGTCTTTCTTCAGATTGAAGAGCAGGCCCGGAGTGTCCTTGGGATAGGTTTTGAGATTGAAGTGCTCGAGGTATTCTTTGTTCTCACGTTGCACTGCGCCGGAGGATGTGTTGATGAAGACCCAGTCGCCCTTGCGGATTGCATATTTGTCCTTGGCAGTGTTTTGCACCGTGGCAACCCGGAGAGGCCTCGGATAGTCTTTGGAGGTGAGAACAGGCAGGAGGTTATAGCTGTCGATGGCCTCGTTTTTGTTGAGCTTGTATCCAGTGATCGTGGCAAAAGTAGCGGCAAAATCAACTTGGCTGACGACTTCATCCGATTTTGAGCCTGCTTTGATTTTTCGCGGCCAGCTTACGATGAAGGGGACGCGGTGACCACCTTCATAAATATCCCGTTTGAGGCCGCGGAATTTACCCGAACTCCAATGGTTGAATTTTTCGAGTCGCTCGAAGCCCAGATTTTCCGCTCCGTTGTCGGCGGTGAAAATGATGAGGGTGTTTTCGAGAAGTCCGTTTTTTTCCAAGGCGGTCATTACTCGTCCGACCATGGCATCGGTCTCAATTATGAAGTCGCCGTAGTAGCCCGCTCTCGATTTTCCATGGAATTCCTTATTGGGCACAATGGGGTAGTGGGGTGAGTTGAAAGCGAGGTAAGTGAAGAAAGGTTGGTCGGCCTTTTGCTCACCAATCCATTCCACTGTTTTCTTGGTGATGGTGGGAAGGATGTCATAGGGATTCCAGCTCTCGGCCATTGGTCCGGGACGGAAGTTCCCCCCACCGGCGAGTGGTTTTGATTTGATGACGGGCCGGATGGGGATGGTGAGGAAACGGTCGTTGTCGATCCAGCAGTAGGGTGGGAAATTGATGGTGCCGTCTCCGAAGTAGCGGTCAAATCCCTGGTCAAGCGGCCCGCCGGGGAATCGCCCGGTCCAGTCGTAGGATTCCGCGGCGATTTGCTTTTTCCCGGCCTCGCCCGGTTTGCGAATGGCCTCGAAGTCCCAACCGAGATGCCACTTGCCGAAGCAGCCGGTGCGATATCCCTGCTTCTTCAGCATCCTGGCGATGGTGAAGTCGTCAGGCTTAAAAACCGATTTGCCAAAGGCTCCGACGATCCCGTGAAACCGACGCCAATGGTGCTGGCCGGTGAGAAGAGCAAAACGGCTGGGGGTGCAGATTCCCGAGGAGCTGTGGCCATCGGAAAAGGTCATGCCCCTGCGGGCGAGGCGATCAATGTTGGGAGTTTGAATCCTGGCCTTTGGGTCCCCATAAGAGACATCGGCCACGCCCATGTCGTCGGCATAGAGAATGACGATGTTGGGAGGTCTGGCTTGTTCTGCCTGGAGCGGAATGAGACTTGAAAGGAAAGAGAGGACAAAAAATGGCTTTTTCATGATGTTGGCTTTTACTCCTCTGGGAGCAGTCCTTCGATGGAAAAATCATCGAAAGTCAAGTGTCCCCACCCCTGGTGTTCCGAGCCCGTTGAAGCAGCAGGTGGTCTCTTTTTCTATTCGTGCCAAAATCGCTGCTCATTATTTCAGGTTGGACGCCAAAACCACTGGAGGTCTTATTAAGGGCCCGATGTTGTGGCTGTCGCCAGAAAAAGTGGTCCATTTTGAGTGAGGGGATTTGGTGAAATCCAAATCCTAGAAAGGGAATAAACAAAAGAGATATAAACCTGAGGAAATCATCCTGTTGCTCCGTGAATTCGACAGTGGAGACCTGAGCTAGGAGAGCTTTTGTCAGAAGAAACAGATCTCGGTGGCCACGCTGAACTGGTGGCGAAAGAAGTTCGGGATGATGGAGGTGGTCGATGTCAAACGGCTCAAGGCGCTGGAGAAGGAAAATGCCGAACTTAAGAAGATGTATTGCCGATGCCATGCTCGGGATGAAGATCTTACAGGCGACCATTGAAAAAAAGCTGTAAGCGCGGCGTGCCGCCGGGATTTTGCATGACTGGCTGTTTGTGAGAAGCAGTGCAGTCAGCGCAAGGCCTCGACCTATGTTCGTCTTCATCGATCGACCTTGCGCTATCGGTCCAAGTTTCCTTTTGCAAAGAAAGAGGAAGCCGACGCTGCGATTGTGGATTTAAGTTTGGAACATCCTGATCTTGGGTCTGACAAAGTTGATCGGCTGGTTTGCAATCAAGGCTTTCGGGTGAGTCGCGAAAGAGTTCGCCAGGTGCGTTGCGAGGAGTGCCTTCAGGTTCCACCTCCCAAAAAGAAAAAGAGTCACCGCGGAACCAGTATAAGGGGTCATCCAACCAAGGCCAAATACCGGGGTCATGTTTGGACGTGGGACTTAATCTATGACTCTACGGTTAAGGGAGGAAACTTTCGGACCCTGAGTGTGATCGATGAAGGCACGCGGGAAGCTTCGACGGGAGTGCTTGGTCCGAGAACTCCTCTACAGCTTTCGCGAGGCCTGGCTCGTGATTGTAGTCTGGAAGCAGAAATACAATGAGCTTCGAAGTCTGAGAATGAAGGCCACGGAGGAGTTCGCAAAAGAATGGGCTTCGGGGGAGCGGTGGCGCGCTCAACAGGCCTCCTGCCTCCACTCCGGAAGCCTGCTGACATCGGGTCAGGAAAGACTATCCAGGCACGCCTGTCTTCTCACTCTAAGTGGGCCATAGAATGAATGAGTAGCACGTTGGCGAAACGTAAATAGGCCTACTGTGTAAGAACCAGTAACAGAGGTAGTCCGATCAACAAGCCGAGCATCAAAATAAAAGGGGGTAGGCAACCAGAGTTCATCTTCCCTAAATTTTAAAGGTTTTGACCTGTGGAAAAAGAAAACTGCGTGCCGAACCCTGTATCCTGTCCTCTGTATTCAGAATCATAATTCATATTTCTAAGGTTATGTAGAGTAATCCTTCGTAATCGGCCAGTAATTTATGTGGAACTCACCCACCGTTCATACTAACCACACAAACCGACGAAAGATTCTCGAAATGAACCAAACCAAATCAAAATTAAAAACAGGCAAGATTACTGTGATGATCCTCCTTCTCGTTTTTGTCGCTACGACTTGGCTTGGGCGGGGACTCTATGACAAATTATTCATGTTAGAGGGTCAGCTGTTTGTTGTTAACGCGACAGCCGAGGATCATATGATAACGTTGACATTTCCATTAGGCGAAGAGGTTAAAATTGATCTAAACGCGGGAGATTCTTCACGATTCGTGATTGGCAAGACAGGCGAAGGCTCGATTGACGTTACGATCGATGGTGTTGCCAAAGGTGATGTGGGCTACCTAACCTCAATGAATGGGATGGTGATTATTACTATCGCGGAAGATAGCGTGATCTTTTCTCAGTTTTCTCCGTAGGAAAACAACTAACTAGTCGTTGATGCCAAGCATCATTAAAGTCGTTTATTCTTCCGGTTCTCGAGGAAATAAGACTAGATAGTGGTTATTTTTTTTTGACTGGTGCCATCCCCTAATCAGGAAGGAGTTGGGTGAATTGATTGTGAGAGGTAGACTTCGAATCCCTGTATCCTGTTCCTCGATTCCTCTTGCTCGATCCCTGTTTCAAAAATCGGAGTAAGTGGTTCAAAAATCAGGGTACAACGAAGCTACCAGTGGTCGGTGGAGTAGGTGAGATTCGCTGCCCCGCACCCTTCAACCCACACTTCGAACAAAGATTCCGTTCATCAGTGAACCCCTGAGCAGGTGTTTAGCGAAACGGGCGGGTAGGGTGATCTACCGGCGTTATATCGAAAGGCATTCGCAGTCTATAAAATGGTGCATCCGGAATACTGAGCGAGTGTAAGCGGCAAGCTGTAAGGGGACGGGCAGCGAGGTGCATTTGGGGGTGTCCGGCTGCGGGGGGTAAAGATAAATCGACTATTCATTAGTATAGTTCATCTGATTAATGAATAACTTTCCAGCTTTTAACTTGTTAAATTTTAGTCAATACATTTAAATAGGTGATGGTTTCACATGAAGAGTTGGAATTAGAGCTACGTCGAGAGGGAAAAGAACATTGCCTTTATTGTGGTGAAATCCTTCGCGGGTCAATGA
>JAURPJ010000088.1 GCA_030835305.1 Verrucomicrobiota bacterium
GGGCTACCAGAGCCACATGAACAATTGGTTTTGTGATCACTTGCGACTGAACGAGGTTAAGTTGCAAGGAGGATATTTTAGTTCCAATACTCCTCTTATTAATTGGACGCGGCAGTCCGTTCGTGAAAACAAGAGCTGGAGAAAGATGACCGTCGAATTGCTCTCGAGCCGAGGCAATGGCTGGACTGGGTCAGGAGCTTCCCACTACTACACGCGTGATATCGGAATGCCGCTGGATAACTCCGCCAATACCATGCGGGCTTTTCTGGGAGTGCGTATGGAGTGTGCCCAGTGCCACGATGATCCCGGCTCGAGCTGGGAGCGGATAGACTTCTTTAATCTCGCCGCCTTTACCCATGGCAAGAGCAACTATGGCCGTCTCGACTTTTTGCGAGGGAGAGGTTTGTTGGTTAAAATGTCGTCAGAGAAGGACTTCAACGCTCCAGGTCTGCATCATTTGCATTTTTTTAGTGATGCCATCGGGCAGTATGCTTCGAGTGGTATTGAATCTGCAAAGGGCACCGGGCGGATCAAGCTCCCTGATGATTATCAGTATGCCGACGGTGACCCCGGAGAGATGGTGGAAGGTCGAACTCCTTTCGGTGGAAAAGTGCGCCTCGATTCCGGGAAGCACAACCCGGATAGTCTCGACCAATTTGCCGCGTGGGTGGTCGGAGATGATAATCCGACCTTTGCCGGTTCCATCGCTGCCAGGATGTGGCTTCGGGTCATGGGGGCAAAACTTCACAAGAAGGACAGCGAAGAGTTTTTGGATCCAGAAGATCCTGTCACCGGTGATCTCAGCGGGGCCTTGATGAAACTCATCAAGGGCTACGACTACGACCTGCGTGGTTTTCAGCAGACTTTGATGTTGACCCGGGCTTTTGCGGCGAAATCTGCTCCGAATGCCGAGGCCTCCTTTCACGGCTTACTGGGGCGTCCCATCGAACGCATGAGCGCCGAACAAATTTGGGACTCTTTAATCACTCTTGTTTTGGAGGATCCGGAATCGGCGCAGCGGAATGAAGATATGGAGCATCTCTTCATTCATGGCCGCTACATTGGCCGTCTGGAGGACATTATTAATAAGGTTCACTCCTTTAAAACGATCAAAGAATACCAGAACTGGGTCATCGCAAAATACAAGGAAGCGCGTGACGGAACCGGACCCAAGGCACCGGTATCTAGGCCGCCCACCTACATTGCGGGGCACGGGCGCTTGATGACTTCGGCAATCCAAGGAATGGCCCGTGCTTCGGAGCTTCCCAGTCCGGCCCCGCCCAATCATTTCCTTCGAAAATTTGGCCAATCGGATCGCATCAGCATTGATGGTGCGACCAACGAAGGGAGTCTCACGCAGACCTTACAGATGCTCAACGGAGCAACGCAAACCATGGTGGCAACCCAAGAGGGGACAGCCATTCGTAAGATTTTTGAAGTCCCCGGCTCGCGCGAAGAAAAGGGAGTGTTACTTTTCCAGTCTATTATGACCCGGCCGCCTACTCCGCAGGAACGTGCCTTGTGCACCCGGGAACTCGTTGATCGCGAGGGGAAGGGTCTGGCCAATATCGTTTCCGCCCTCGTCTGCACTCCTGAATTTCTTTTCATCTACTAATGAACTTCTCATCTCATAACCTCAACGACGAATTCTCCCGCCGTGAATTTCTCCGCGATGCTTCCCGTCGCTTCCTTGGGGTCAGTCTTGCCCCCATGCTCGGAGGAAGCCTTGCCTCCGGGGCTTTCGGTGAAAAAATCGGCGTGAAAAAAACGAAGCCGGCAACCCATGTCATCTTTCTGAACATGGCGGGCGGGATGAGTCACATCGATACCTTTGATCTTAAACCGGGTCAGGACGTCCAGGGGCCGGTTCAAGGAATTCCCACAACTGCGGATGGGCTTCAGATTGCCAGCTATCTTCCCCGGACTGCCAAGGTCATGAAGGAGGTTTGCACGATCCATTCGATGCAGTCGAAGCAAGGTGATCACGATCAGGCCAGCTACCTTCTCCATAAGGGCTACAACCAACTCGGAACCATTGTCCATCCCGCGGTGGGGAGTTGGGTGACGCGTTTGAAGGGCACCGACAATGATACGTTGCCCGGATACATTGCGGTGAATAGTCCGGCCAATATGATTGGGGCCGGTTGGATGGGGGCTAAGTATGCGCCGGCGGTTGTCACCAACCCTGAGAAGGGGCTGGAAGGAACGAGTCGCCATCCTTCCGTGAGTGAAGAGGACTTCGAGCGCCGCCTTAGTCTCGCCGACGCTGTCAACAAACGCTTTCATCGCGAGAATCCCTCGCACAATGCGAGGAACTTCGGCACCCTTTTTGACGAAGCGGTGCGTGTCATGAAGAGCGAAGATCTCGCCGCCTTCGATCTGACCAAAGAGAGCTCGACCATTCGTAATCGATATGGTCGCCACGCCTTCGGACAAGGCTGCCTGCTTGCCCGGCGGCTGGTTGAGCATGGGGTCCGTTTTAGCGAAGTCACCCTCGGCGATTGGGACACCCATTATGACAACTTCACCGGGGTGCAGGCTCGCTGCCAACTTCTTGATTCAGCCTATAGTTCGCTCATAACCGATCTCAAGGAACGCGGATTACTCGACTCGACTCTGGTTGTTCTTAGTTCCGAGTTTGGTCGCACCCCGGAAATTCAGAAGCAGCATCGCAACGGGCGCAGTCATCATCCGGGAGCCTTCACCAGTCTTCTTGCCGGAGGAGGAGTGAAAGGCGGGATCACTTATGGCAAGACCGATAAGCACGCCCGAACCGTGATCGAGAACCCCGTCACTTTCCACGACCTCAATTCCACCATCGCATACAGCCTTGGAATTGATCACACCGAGGTCATTCATTCCCCGAGTAACAGGCCCTTCCGCATGGCTGGTCCTGACAAGGAAGATGCCGGTCCGATCACCGGAATCTTTGGGTGATTTAGCGTCGGCGTCTTAGCAGACCGAGGCTCATGGCAAGGCCGGCGAGTAGTCCTAACGAAGGCTCAGGGACCGCTTGATAGAGTGCCTGCACCTCGCCAGCGTCAAGAGCGTGGTCGTAGATGCGGACTTCATCGATCAGTCCGGTGAATGAGGACAAGGTTCCTTGGTGACGCCCTCCGAGTGTGACGGGATAGATGGTCCCGTTGATGGTTGGAGAAGTAGTCGTGTTGACGGCAACGGTATCTCCTCCGGTATGCGTCTGGCCATCGCTGAAAAGAACGCCATCCACATAGTGGCTCACTTGCCCCGATCCAAAGGTCCCTCCCGCACTATAAATAGAAACCACGTGGTGCCAGTTGCCATCGGTGAGAGGATTTCCATCGATTTCGAAGGACCCCTGAATCTCGGTCCGGATCGCTCCGACAGGGCCATTGACGACACTGTTATTGGTGCGGACATGCCATTTGGTTCCGTTTGATGCAGAATTCCCCCAAGCGACAATTCCCGTGCTTTGAGTCCCGTTTGAGGTCTGGATCCAAAACGAAACACTGCGGTCGGCGTTTCCATCAATACCAGCATAGTTGCTGATGATCCAATCACCGTCTCCATCGAAGGCAAGGGCTGCACTCGTGCCTGACGGGACTGGTGCGAGGTCGGTTGAAACCCACTGCGGGTTTCCGCTGAATGGCCCGGCCCAACCTCCAACTTGACTGGAGGTGCTGGATCCCGATCCTTCCTCAAAATCAAAGTGGGCAACAAGAGCCGCCGATGCCGATGGTCCTGTCAGGGCGACGATGGAAAACGGAAGAAGGGATCTCAGAGTCATGGAAAGAAAAGATCGATATGGAAGAGTAAGAATTCGGGCCGGAGAGTCAATCTCAGATTGGATTGAGTTGTTCACTTCAAGGGCCAACCTGTGATTCCGGGAAATTATGCGACTTCGAAAAGGTTGTTGTCGAGATGTGAAGGATGATGGCTTGGCGATTCCAAACATCATTCCTTTGCCAAAACAAAAGACCGACTTTTGCGAATGAGGTGCTCAAATCATAAATCGGAAAAATCCCTGTCCGAGTCTTCGTTTGTTTTTTGACCGTCCTGTTTTCGCTTTTCGCAGATCAGGGGCAGTGGAGATGGGAGTTTCAGAATAGTGGGGTCCAGACCTCGATTAGTGCCTTGTGTGCCCTCGATGAAAAAGGTGCGTTGACCCGGCATCGCGAAGGGCATGATCGGACGGGCGGTGGACGGAGGGAAGAACTGGAAGTGTTGTGTTTTGGAAGGTCATGAAGACTCCGGGTTCCAGGATGTGAGAGGCTGGAATGGGCGCCCGCTCACACTTGTAGCGGAATCTGCACAGTAATGACACGGTAGCTGCGCGGCGTGCCTCGTCGATAAATGTTAGAGTTACGAGCCAGTCAGGCCGAGCCCATCATCCCGAGTGGCAAGGGGAAATTCCTAACAAACCAGAGATGAGACAACGTTTTTTTTCAATCGTATTCACCCTGAGCCCAGGTGAGCGAAGGAGGGAGTAGGTATTTAAGAGCTCCTCCCAGTGTGGCCTTGATCTTGATGGATGATGAATGAAGTCCATGAGAGAAATGAAAGACGGCTGTAATACCGGGGATCATGCAGGCGTAAGATAAGTACTCTTGTGTCCTTGTTTCACGCGCTACCATCCAAGATTTGCAGTCCGATCTACATCTTGCTTCTCCTGAGCGGAGTGCCCGCGTCGGCATTGGAAGCTGACTTTGACTTCTTTGAATCTAAAATTCGTCCGGTTCTGGTGGCGAACTGCTATGAATGCCATTCGGTGGAAGCGGCGAATCGAGGCAAGCAGAAAGGCGGGCTTCTTTTGGATACCCGGGATGGTATCCGCAAGGGGGGAGACACCGGACCCGCAGTCGTTCCCGGAGATGTCTCCGGGAGCCTTTTGCTAAAAGCCCTGCGCCAGGAAGAATTGGAAATGCCTCCCACGGGGAAACTCTCCGATGAGGTTATTGCAGATTTTGCCCGATGGATCGAAACGGGAGCCGTTGATCCACGGGAGCATGCTGCGACCAAATTGAAGACCAAGGTCATTGATGGATCGGATCACTGGGCCTTTAAAGCGCCGCGCAAACCCGGGCTTCCCGATGTGCAAGCTTCGCGCTGGATACGATCGGACATTGATCGATTCATTTTGCATCGATTGGAAACGCAGAATCTGAAACCTGTTCCATCGGCTTCACCCGAAGTTTTGGTTCGTCGGATTTATTTCAATTTGCTCGGTCTGCCTCCAACCCCTGAGCAGGTGGATGAGTTTCTCCTGGCCTCTGCGAAGGATCAAGATGCAGCAGTTGCAAGTCTTGTGGATTCGCTTTTGGAATCCCCGCATTACGGCGAACGGTGGGGACGCCACTGGCTGGACGTGGCGCGCTATGCCGAGGACCAGGCTCACACCTTCGGAGTAAAGAAGCGAGCGAACGCCCACCAATATCGCGACTGGGTGATTCGGATGTTCAACAAGGACCTTCCCTTCGATGAATTTGTGAAGCTCCAATTGGCGGGCGATTTGATGGAGGACAAGTCGGATGATCGTTTCCGGAAGTTCGCCGGGCTGGGGTTCCTGGGGCTTGGAGCGCAGTATTACAAAAATTCCGACAAGGCCCAGGCGGAAGCGGACGAGCTCGATGACACCATCGATACCGTGACCCGGGGATTCCTTGGGTTGACCGTCTCGTGTGCACGGTGCCACGATCACAAGTTCGACCCTATTCCGACCACGGATTACTACGCCTTGGCCGGGATTTTTAATGGGCGCAGATATTCCGAGATCCCATTGGTCGGCAAGGAGGAAGTGAAGGCCTATAATGACGAGCAAAAAGTCATCAAGGATCTCGAATCGAGTCATCGCAGCTATCTCAGGGGGATTGGAAAACAAGAGGGCCGCAAGAGGTTTGGTGAGGTGAGTCGATATCTTCAGGAGGCTTGGCGTCTGGTGACTTTGAGGTCAGAGGGGGTGAAGATTTCGGACGAGGAGTTCGCGGAGAAAGTGGGGCTTCACCCCCATTACGTAAAACGATTCCGGGAAGTCCTCGAGGAAGGTCGAAAGAATGACCTGATGAAGCGGCTGCCCGAGCTGGAGGGATGGCATGAGGTCGAAGTAAATTTTAAGGAAAAGCCGGCTCTGGAGACCCTCGGGGTTCCTCGACAGATCGTTGATTTGGCGAATCAACTCCAGGCCCTGGTGGACGGTGCTGCGGAAGACTTTGCTCAAATTGAAGCTGAGAAGGCAGAGGAATTGGCCAAGGCCCGCAGTGTCGAAGACCAGCTAAACAAGGTGATCGGCAAGATGGAGGATGACCAAAAACGTCTTCTCAAGAATATTTGGTTTGATGGTCACGCCCCGCTTTATGCCTCCGAGAACGACGCATATGCCAGGCTTTTGAAAGCGGAACAAAAAGCGGAAGCCGACCGGATGAAGGCCGGATTTGAGAATCTCCGCAAGGACGCCAAACCAAAGTATCCGGTCGCGCACGCGATTCAGGGCGGTGGGAACGCAATGCAGGTCTATATTCGTGGCAACCCTGCCAGCAAGGGCGAATGGGTTGCGCGGGGAACGCTCGAAATTTTGGCAGAGGAGCCGCGACCGACTGATCCGGAAGTCGCCAGGAATCATTCTTTTTCAAGACTTGATCTCGCCGAGGCCATCGCTTCTCAGCATAACCCTCTCACCGCCCGGGTGATTGTGAATCGTGTCTGGCAATGGCATTTTGGCAAGGGCTTGGTTACGACTTCGAGCAATTTTGGTCTTTTGGGTGAAGCGCCGACCCATCCGGAATTACTTGATTGGTTGACCGTCAATTTCATGGAGAACGGGTGGTCGCTCAACTGGCTACATCGGGAAATTCTCAACTCGTCGACGTATCAACTTTCCAGCAAGTTGGATTCTAAAAACGTGGAGCGGGACGGCGAAAATCGGTACCGTTGGAGGTTTGATCGGCGACGTCTGGAAGTCGAAGCCTGGCGGGATGCCTTGCTTGCAATTTCCGGGAATCTTGATCCCACAATGGGAGGCGCGACAATCGCCCTTGGTAAGGGTAACAGGCGCCGTACGGTCTACGCGAGCATCAGTCGTCATGAACTTGACGGAATGCTAAGAATTTTTGACTTCCCCGATGCCAATGTCTCAGCGGCATCCCGCACGGAAACAACCGTTCCGCAGCAACAACTCTTCGTGCTCAATAGTGAATTCATCATCGACCAGGCCAAGGCCTTCGCCAAGCGGGTGACTGCGGAACATGAAAAAGTTTCGGAGCGGGTTGATTTCGCCTACCGACTTGCGTTGGGTCGCTCACCTTCGAAAGCGGAAGTGAAAGTGGCAGAAGCCTACCTCACGCTTGAAAAAGAAAACGACGACAAACTCTCCCGCTGGGAGCAGTATTGTCAGGCGCTGCTTGCGAGCAACGAACTGATGTACCTCGATTAAAATGCAAGACCGACATTTCCACCAATCAATGATGAATCGACGCGATATGCTGAGACGCGCGGGCGGGGGATTTGCGTCGATTGGGCTTGCCGGCGTTCTCGCGGACCAAGGATTGTTAGCCGCCGAAAGTCCGCTTGTTCCCAAGCCGTCCCACACCAAGCCCAAGGCAAAGCGCATCATTCACCTTTTCATGAATGGCGGTCCCTCGCAGGTCGATACCTTCGATCCCAAGCCGGCGCTGGAAAAATACCACGGTCAGCGTCCGCCGGGAGCCGAGCGTAAAACCGAGAGGCGTACCGGAGGACTTTTTAAATCACCCTTTAAGTTCAAGCAGTCGGGTCAGTCCGGAATTCCGGTCAGTGAGAT
Organism: Verrucomicrobiota bacterium; assembly: GCA_030835305.1. Lineage (GTDB taxonomy): Bacteria > Verrucomicrobiota > Verrucomicrobiia > Verrucomicrobiales > Akkermansiaceae > SW10. The sequence goes on from JAURPJ010000088.1 coordinate 7,772, forward strand.
TTTTCCTGAGGTAGCAAAGTGCATCGACGACATTTGCGTCATTCGTTCCATGCACACTGATGTGCCGAATCACGAGCCATCGCTGCTCATGATGAACTCGGGAATCACCCAGCCGATTCGCCCCAGCATGGGGTCGTGGTTGAGTTATGGTCTTGGGACTGAGAATCAAAATCTTCCGGGATTCGTCGTACTTTGCCCCGGAAAGCCCGTGGTGGGTCCACAGCTTTGGAGCAGTGGATTCCTTCCCGGGATTCATCAGGGCTGCCACATTGAAAAGCTCGATCCCCAAAAGATTGTCGATCATATCAACAACCAACACCTCACTCCACGCACCCAGCGCCAGCAGCTGGATCTTATCAATAAGCTCAATGGGCTTCATTCGGAACAGCGGTCGGGAGATGATCAACTTGAGTCGCGGATCCAGTCGCTTGAGGTGGCCTTTCGGATGCAAACAGAAGCCCAGGAGGCTTTTGATGTTAATCAGGAAACTAAGGCCACTCGTGCGCTATATGGAGAAGGTCAGTTTGCCGATTCCTGCCTTGCGGCCCGTCGTCTTGTGGAACGTGGCGTTCGAATGGTGCAAGTTTACTATGGTGGAGGGCAACCGTGGGATGACCATGGCAATATCGAGAACGGTCACCGCGATAAGGGACTGAAAAGCGATCAGGCCATCGCGGGCTTGCTTCGTGATCTCAAATCGCGCGGTCTCCTAGACGACACCCTGGTCCTCTGGGGCGGCGAGTTTGGCCGCACCCCGGTCTCCGAAGGAGGCAGTGGACGGGATCACAACCACCATGGATTCTCAGTCTGGCTTGCGGGAGGAGGGGTCAAAGGCGGCATGACATACGGTGCAACCGACGAATTTGGTTTCGCTGCCGTGGAAAACAAAGTCCACGTCCACGATCTCCACGCCACCATCCTTCATCTCATGGGCATCGATCACGAAAACCTGACCTACCGCTATTCCGGTCGGGATTTTCGTCTCACCGATGTCCACGGACACGTTGTTAAGGACATCCTAGCGTGACCTGGTCTTTTGCAAACAAGGTTTCCTGAATTATGGGATTTCAGATCGCATCTTAGATCCCCGCCTCAAGAGATGGAACGACGGTAGCGGGGTTCGTATCGGCGGTGTAGTCGACGTCGTCTAGCCCGAAGCCAAACAAGCGCAGGAACGAATTATGGTAGCCCTCGATATCGGCGAGGTCGTGAAGGTTTTTGGTATTGACCTCGTTCCAGAGCTTGTCGACGGCGGCTTGAACATCTTCTGCCATTTCCCAGTCATCGACGCGGATACGCCCGGCGCCATCTGGCTGGGGATCGGCCTTCCCATACAGACGTTCCCGGAAAAGACGGTCCATTTGCTCAATGGTATCTTCGTGGGTCCCCTTGGCTTTCATCACCTTGTAGAGGAGGGAAATGTAGAGTGGCACGACCGGGATGGCGGACGAGGCCTGGGTGACCAGAGCTTTGTTGACCGAGACCCAGGCTTTGCCGCCCAGGTCGGCAAGTTTGGTGTCGAGCGAGCGTTGCGATTTTTGAACGTCCTCCTTTGCAGCTCCGATGGTGCCATTCGTGTAAATGGGCCAGGTCAGTTTTGGCCCAATGTAGGAGTAGGCCACGGTCTTAATGCCCTCGGCAAGAACGGCGGCGTCTTTGAGGGCATCCATCCACATCTCCCAGTCCTCGCCACCCATCACCGCAACGGTCTGATCAATTTCGTCCTGATTGGCCGCTTCGATAGTCACTTCATCCACAACTTGAGTCGTCGTATTCAGGTTTTTGTTCGTGTAAGTCTGACCGATGGGCTTGAGTACTGACCGGTAGCTTTCGCCGTTGCGCGGGTGGTTTCGGCGCGGCGAGGCAAGTGAGTAAACGACGCAATCCACCTGGCCAAGGTCGGCTTTGATGGCCTCGATTACAGTGGCCTTCATCTCGTCGGAGTAGGCATCACCATTGAATGAACGGGCATAGAGCCCGGCTTCGGTGGCTTCCTTTTCAAAGGCAGCGGAGTTATACCAACCTGCGGTTCCGGTTCTCCGCTCATTCCCCTCTTTTTCGAAAAATACCCCGATCGTAGATGCTCCGCAACCGAATGCGGCTGCAATGCGCGAGGAAAGCCCGTAGCCTGTCGAGGAGCCAATGACCAAGACTCGTTTTGGGCCATTTTCGATAGGGCCTCTTCCTTTTACGACAGCGATTTGGTCTGCAACGTGTTGGGCGCAGCCATCGGGGTGGGAGGTAGTACAAATAAATCCACGGATCTTGGGCTCGACGATCATGATGAGTAGAGCCTAGGGATGATGCTGGGATCCGGCAAGTGGTTCGTGAAATGGTATACGAATTGGAGCGCTTTGGAAAACCGGTGGCCACATAGTGACTTTTGGGAAGGCGGGTGATTTTCAACGCCGTGATCGGGGCGGGAGCTTCTACGGCACTGCCGAAGGAATTGGTTAGACCATCAGCGATCGTCTCATGGCAGTCTTCAAGATCAAGTTGCACGGGATTCCTGCGCAGCCCTCATTTGCCCTTTTGAGTCGGCGTCTCAGAGTCCGGGCCGTCTGCATGACACTTCCAGCGTCGTGGCTACCAACGGTTGGCGGTGCGTTTTGTAATGTTGCCAACAGTGTCATTGAAAAATTAGAACCACGCGTCGTTGCTCCCCGGCAAAGAGTCTCTGAAAAATTGACAGGCTCCTTGTCTCTTTTCCTTGTGTTCTTTAAAATGTGGATGCCGATGGATGAGCCCGATTTTGCAAACGATTTCCTTGCGGGTCACGTTGCGGTGATCACGGAGAGCTTTAGGAGTTTGACCGGACGGGACCTTATCGCCCCGGAATTGGATCCGGTTGATGCTGCACGTGAGATTTATCACGCGCCTTTTTTTGTGGCATCCCATGATGCTTCAGCCGACCCAGTGCTCACTTATGGCAATCTTTTCGCACAAACGCTCTTTGATATGTTGTGGGATGAGTTTACATCGACCCCCTCGCGCTTTACCGCGGAGGCACCCAATCGAGAGGAGCGGGCCAGGCTTCTCTCTGCAGTGACGAATCACGGATTTATTGATAATTATTCAGGGGTTCGGATCTCAGCAAGCGGGAGTCGTTTTTGGATCAAAGAAGCAACAGTTTGGAATCTAGCGCACCTCGATGGTTCCCGGTTGGGGCAGGCGGCGACCTTTGCGGATTGGGAAGAGATTTGATGGAGGAAGGTGGGCTTCCCGGGATTGAGCATTGAAGGGAGACGCTTGCTTTACATCAGAAGGCGAATGCGTCTGCTTTATTAACTCGGCCAAGGATCAGTGGGCCCACTGATCCTTGGCCGAGTTAATATCAGCGAAATTCTCTTTCTTGCGCTTTATCAGGATGACCATCTTATCATCGAAGGGGACAGTATGCTTGACAAGATTGGGTTGGGAGGAGAGCGAGAAAACAGGGTCTTCGGCAGGCAAGGCGTTCGCGACTGTTCGAGGAGCCTATGCAAGAGAAGAAACCAAAGAAATATTTTTGGTGGAGCGGGCCGCGCGAATCAAATCCGCTGGTGAATCAGCGCTTGCTTTGGAATGGCTTGGCAAGGTTTTAGGTTCTGACGGCTTGGATCGTTGTGAGGAGCTCTTTCGTAAGTAGACTAAGGACATGTTATTACAGCCCCGGGTGGTTTTCAGTCTGTGTTCGACTGGCATAGAAGGATGCCGAAGTCAGGGTTTCATCGTAAAAAGCGACGTTTCCTGTCGAGGTTCCTTACTCCTTGACGACCTCCACCTCTTGGATCAGTGGTTTGTCGCGACCCTTCATAACTCGGGTTCCATTAGGCATGATGAAATTTTTCAGAAACCAATCGATCGTCCGGGCTCTTTTAGCCACCTGTTCCATAGGACTCATTTCTAGTTCTTGTTCGAACCTGAAGAATGATGGTGTGAAGCAGCTGAGTTCGGCTCGGAAGGCTTATGAGGACTACAATTTGCCTGCGACACTCCCATCAAATCCATCGAATGTCCGGGTCAAGGTTTCCTTGTCCAATCGTATGGCCTATGTGATGGAAGGTGGAAGACCTCTTCTGGTGATGCCGGTGACGGTGGGGAAAAGTTCGTCGCCGACACCGACTGGCAGGTTTAGGATTAAGACGAAAAACCACTACTACCGGGCGAATACCCATGGTTATGCCATCAACGGGAATACGGTGCGTGGGTGCTATCTGAAGGACAAGCCATCGGGGTGGAGATTCAAAGGTACCCCGATGCCTTATTGGTGTGAATTTAAATCTGCCTACGGTTTTCACACGGGTTGGATGAATCCTTTACCGGCATCGGGAGGGTGTCTGCGGATGCACAAAAATATCGCCCCGAAATTTTTTCGTCTCGTGAGTGTGGGAACGCCGGTTTCCATTTCGCAAACCCAACTGGAGGACGCGACGCTGGGCCGAAACGTTCACCGTCCCCCGGACTCGACCCCGTTTCCCCGTAACCCGGACCGGATGATGGCGCTGACCGACAAATTTTTCACGATGCACCAGACGCCGATCTACGTGAATCAGTAGAGCAAGCTGCCAGGACTCGGTCTTCCTCAAATATAAAGTCGGTTGTTTGAATCGCGATTGATGGAACGTATTCAGGTTCATCATGAAATTTTTCTGCCTTGTGGTTCTGCTTTGCCCCTTTCTTCACGCTTCGACCACGGCCAGTTCGATCGCCGGGAAAAGGGCTTTGTTTTTGGGCGACAGCATTACCCAGGCGGGGACCTATGTGAGCTTCACCTCCTACTACCTTCATCGCCTCCATCCGGAGCAGAAGTTTGATATCTACCCGCTGGGCCTGTCCAGTGAGACGGTTTCGGGACTGAGCGAAAAGGGTCACGCCGGTGGCCGGTTCCCGCGGCCTTCCTTGTTCGAGCGGCTCGATCGAGTTTTGACCAAGGTGAAGCCCGAGGTCGTATTTGCATGTTATGGAATTAATTGTGGGATCTACCAACCTCTTGATGAGGAGCGATTTGTGGCTTTTAAGTCAGGAGTGAAGCGACTCATCGCGGAGAGCAAAAAGTCGGGTGTGGAACAAATCTATCTCGTGACTCCTCCCATTTATGATGCCACGACGAAAGAAGGTGAGTTCAACTACGACTCGGTCATGGCGGCTTATGCGGCCTGGGAGATGACAATCAAGGATGAGGGAGTAAAAGTGATTGATCTGCACTCGGCGATGCGCAAAGCCCGCAATGCCCGGAAGGAGGTCTTTTCAAGGGACCGGGTCCACCCGGGGAAAGAGGGGCACTTGTTGATGGCGACCTCAATTCTGCAGGGGCTCGGTGTCGAGGTTCCCGACGATGATGTGGCGGTGATTCAGAGGGATCCTCTCTTTAAAAAAGTGGATCAGCTGCGGAGCTTTCGCGCAAGGCAGTGGATGAAGCACGTGGGCTATAATCGTGAAAAGTTGGTAAAGCCACAACCACTTGGTGATACGGAGAAGAAGGTGGCAGCGATGCAGGCCGAGATTGATCAGTTACGACCGAAGAAGTAGCGATTTACCAGCGTGGGCTGCGGATGCCGGTAGATGGCTTGATCAGACTGCAGCCGAGGCCTTCGCGCAGGTCCAGAGTCCGGTGATGCCGATCGTGAGAAGGAGTGCGCCAATCATTAGAAAACCGGGGCGAGAAGGTTTTCGAAAAAAGAGAGATGACCCCGACAACGAGAAGAATAATGCCGGACATCGCTGAAATGAGGGGCAGGGCTGGAAGAGTGGTGAACACCAGAATGGTCAATCGTTGCAGGCCGTTTCGACTAGCTTAATGATCGTTTGGGTCAGCTTGTCCTTTTCCCATTCGGTACCTCTTGGTTGGCGCGGGTGGACGCTGATTGTGTAAATCGTTTGCTTTTGAGTTTCCGGATCGATGGTTCGTTGCTCCGGCGGGATTAACAAAATTGAAAAGTTACGGTATTGTTTGCCAGCTCCCATCCTTAGATCCAAAGTCCTGTGGCCTTTCCACAAATTCATGACCCATTCGCCTTTTAGTTCTGGCTCGAGTTTTTTCTTTAGCTTCTCGTAGGGAATGGGCTTAGTGCCAGAAACGCTAACGCGCTGATCGGGTGGCCATTCGGAAAGGATGATAGAGTCGATCATCACATAGGCTTCGTGAAGCAAGGCGGGGTTATTACCTTTTTGGAGGTTGGCGGAGAGGTATGATTTATTTTGAATCACGTGGATTCTTGCATGCGTCCCTCCCGGTGTAATCCCTCCAGCAGCCTTGATGGCATCTTGAAGCAGAGAGCCTTTAGGAAGGATGAGAGTCTGCGGCTTGTTGATTTCGCCAGAGATATGGACATCTATGGTGTGCACTTTATTTTCACCTGCTCTAGAAGGGGTGGACTTAGGTTCCTGAGCAATTGCCAAGAATGCCAACAGAGCAAAAATACAAAAACACTTTTTGTTCATGGTGAGATTGGCAGGAGTTGTGAAGCGGGCTTGACGTCCGCGCTCCTTAGAGGCCGCGCAGTTCGCCATCGGCGTTGCCGATTTTTTTGGCGGAGACGCCCATGCGTTTCATCATGCCGACGTAGAGGCTGGCGAGGGGGGCGTTGTCGTCGGCTTTGAGATGCCGACCGGTTTTGAGCTGGCCGTTGGCACCGCCGGCGAGGACGACCGGGATGTCCTTGGTGGCGTGGGCGTTGCCATCGCGGATGCCGGATCCGAAAAGGACCATGGAGTTGTCGAGGACGGTGGAGCTGCCCTCGGGAAGGCTCTTCATTTTCTCAAGCAGATAGGCAAGTTGGGCGGAGTGCCAGATGTTGATCTTTTCGTATTGATCAAGCTGCTTCGGGTCACCCTTGTGGTGGGAGATGGAGTGGTGGCCGCCGCTGACGCCATCGAGGAAGGAGAAGTTCTTTCCGGAAACGGCGTTGCCAAACATGAAGGTGGCGACGCGGGTGGAATCGGTCCAGAAAGCGAGCGCGATGAGGTCGAGCATGAGGCGGGCGTGCTCGGTGTGGTCGATTCGTTGCACCGAGCCGAGGCCTTTTTTGTTGCCACCCATGGCGGTGCCGATACGCTTGTTCAGCGCGGTGAGTTGTTTGGCAGCGGCTTCGGAGATGTTTTGGCCGGCGCCAATTTGATTGGCTTCGTTTTCAATCCGGCGCTCGACTTCACGAACGCTTTCGAGGTATTGCTCGAGTTTGTGTTTATCCTCAGTCCCGAGGGTTTTCTTGAGCGAGTTGGCATCGTCGAGAACAATGTCGATGACCGATTGGTCCTCGGATTTGCTCTTACCGCTTTTGTCGGTGTTGCGGAAGAGGCGGTCGAAGGCGCTCTGCGGGTTAATTTCGCAGGGAAGGGGGACATCGGGCTTTTTCCAGGAAATGTGGGATCCGTAAAGTCGGGTCAGATTGACATTGCGGTCAATGCCGGAAGTGATGGGCTCGGTGCCGAGTTCCATGGAGGGAAGCTTGGTGTTCCGACCGATGGCGTTGGCGGCGATTTGGTCGATGGAGATTCCGTTGGCGGAGACATCCGACCCGGTGGTGCTGGCGATGGTCGAGCAGGTGAGCCAGCCCGCGGTTTTGTAGTAGTGGCCGTCGCCCTTGTGCGAGGGCTTGTTGGTGAGGCCGCTGATGACAGTGAGGTGTTCCTTGACGGCTTCGAGCGGGCTCAGGATGGGAGAGAGTTTGAAGGATTTGCCGCTGCCGCCGGGAGTCCATTTGTCGGGGCGCACGCCATTGGGCATGAAGAGGCAGGCCATCCGGACGGGGTCGCCTACCGTTTTTCCCCGGGCATAGAGCGGGCGCATTGCTTCGAGGAAAGGGAGGGCGAGGGTGGCGCCGGTGCCGCGGAGGAGTTGGCGGCGGGAAAGTTGCCAGCGGTTGGTTTGGATGTTTGCCATGAGCCTGGGTGTTGAAAGTTGACGGGAGTCTCCCACCGAAAATTTAGCGAATTCCAGAGAAGTTACAACCAGACAGGTCGGTATCCTTTCATGATTGATTTAATTTGGATGTCTTAAGTGATTCCGTTAAGGGTTGTGGCCATGAGAACGTTCTTTGGTCTGCTTCTATCGGTGCCAATTTGTTTTTTTCTGGCTTCTTGTGGCGGTCAGTTGGAGGCGCATGACCCCGTGGTTTATCGCTTTGAGTATGGTAAAACCGCACTGCTGCAGAATGGAATAGCCTACGCTCCCAAGAGAGCTCCCTCGGCGGTGCATCGGGCCATCGCGGCGGGAAACCGTCTTCAGAATAAACCTTATAAGTGGGGGGGCGGCCATGCGGTGCTCAATGACAGCGGTTATGATTGCTCTGGCGCGGTTTCGTATGTTTTGAGAGAAGCCGGGCTCATGAGGGGGCAGATGCCTTCCAGGGGATTCTTCCATTATGGCGATCGTGGCAAGGGTAAATGGATTACCGTTTACGTGAGAAGAGGGCATGTCTTTTTGACGGTGGCGGGGTTGCGGCTCGACACCGGTTGGGGTGGTGGCCGGAACGGTCCGCGGTGGCAAACGGGGTCCCGTCCTGGGAAGGGGCATGCCATGAGGCATCCGGTAGGTTATTAAGAGGAAGGATTGGACTCTGAAATCATGACGGTAGAGGAAGCAGCCGGGATTATCTGGGAATACCATCTTTTGAACCAGCAGTTGGAGCCTTGTGAATTGATCTGGGCTCTGGGGAGTTTGGATCTTCGGGTGGCTGACCGGGTTGCGGAGCTGTGGCATGCGGAGATGGCTCCGTTGATCGTCATGTCGGGTGGGCTGGGGAATTTCACCTCCGGGATTTTTGAAAAGCCGGAAGCTGACCTTTTTGCGGAGCGAGCGGTTGCTTTGGGAGTGCCGGAAGAGGTGATTCTCATTGAAAATCGTTCCACCAATACCGGAGGAAATGTTCGCTTGACGCGGGAACTGCTGAAGAGCCGTGAAATTTCGGTGAGCCGGGTCATTGCGGTGCAGAAGCCAAATATGGAGCGACGAACTTTTGCCACGATCCGGAAACAGTGGCCGGAAGTTGAAGTGAGTGTGACCTCGCCACAGTTTTCGCTTGAGGACTATTGCAACGAAGTCCTTCCCAAAGAGATGCTGATTCATGTCATGGTGGGGGATTTGCAACGGATCATGGAGTATCCCGCATTGGGCTTCATGATTGAGCAAGAGATTCCGCCTAAAGTAAGAAAGTCTTTTGACTTCCTTGTTGAACGAGGTTTTGACGGGCACCTCATCAGGTCATGAGCAAGCGTGCTTGCGAAACCTTGATGGGGCCTAGACCTTGAATCAAGGTGTGGAGAGTTAGGAAGGGTATAGACAGTTGAAGGAGCTGTATTCAATTCATCGTGAGATTTTGGATTAACCAGTAGCGGTGCTGGTTCGCGATTTGAAAGGGCAGGTACCTCGACAGTGTTAGCACGAAAAAGCCCCGAGGTTCACGACCAGCGGGGCTTTGGAAACTTCGGTTACTATTTTGCTTTACCCACGTCGACGTGCCAACAGGCCCAGGCCGGCCAGCGCGATGAGACCGAGCGAGGTAGGTTCTGGAATTGCGGCAACTGCGGCGACGCCATTATCTTTAATGAGCTGGATGGTCGCTTGGTCGAGCGCCTCGTCCCAGATGGCAACATCATCGATGTTACCTCCGAAAAAGAAGCTGTTCCCGTCGTCAGCACCCGAACCGATGTGGAGACCCTCGAATTCGACTGTTCCGTTGGGCGAGTATTGAGCAGCGGCAGTCTCGCTGGCAGCGAGAGCGCCATTGATCCAAATTGATTTTGTGTCTGTTCCTGCGTCAAAAGTAAGAGCGACGTGTGTCCAAGCGTTGGTTGCGACGGCACCACCGACCATGGTATCCCATCCTGGATTTCCATCTCCAGTCCAGAAACTCCAGTTACCTCCGTTGTCGTTGTAAAGGATGAAGCCGTGTGTTGAGACTCCCGCGTTGACATCATCCCGGCTGGTGATCGGAGAAGCAAAACCTCCGGTTGACGATGCATTGGCCCAGAGGGTTACGCTAAAACTTGCCGGGTTGAGAGCGCTGTTGAAAGGAACATCGATATGCCCGTTATCCGGGAAGGCGGCTGAACTTCCGGTATTTGCATTTGCACCGGCCTGACCAAAATTGACTACTCCGCCAACAACGGCTCCGTCATTGCCATTGCCGCTTGCATCGGATGCATCGGTATCTAGAGGATAGTGAGCCACTAAAGCCCCTGATGAGGCGATCGGTAGCAGGGCAGAAATGATGGAAACAAAATCCTTAACGTACATAATTTCTTAGGTTCAGAAGAAGATTAGGGATCCGATAACGAGAGCGCAAGGATATTTTAAATTAAAAGCGGGTGACACGATAGAATACCTTTGCGGTTCCGGAAGGCAGGGAGATATCAGTGAAGGTTGTGACTTCCCCAGCACTAGAAACATTGTCGTTGAGTTCTTCCCAAGTGAGGAGATCCGTTGAGCGCTCTACGATGTAGGTGGCGTTGCTCGTAGAGTCGAAGGTAATGGTAACCTGTCCATCACCGGGACCGGATTCCAAGTTGGTGATCACCAAACTTTTTGCGGCACCTGTGAAACCACCCACTCCGCTCATCATGATGGTGCTGATGTCCTCCTCTGAGAGCGCGGTCCTGAAAAGGCCGACGTCATCGAGCGTTCCGGTGAACCAGAAACTGTTGCCATCATCAGCGCCTGCCCCAAGATGGAGGCCTTCCGTTTCCACGGTGCCGTTAGGTGAGTATTGGTTGGCTGCCGTATCGGTGGCTGCGAGGACTCCGTCAATGTAGAAGCTTTTGGTTTCGGTGACACTATCGTAGCTAATGGCAAGGTGTGTCCAGGTGCCAATCGACACCGGCCCAGCGGGTAGCGTATCCCAACCAGGGTTGCCATCGCCAGTCCAGAAATTCCAGTTTCCACCGTTATCGTTATAGATGATAAATCCGTGGGTTGAAACCCCAGCATTGACATCATCCCGGCTGGTAATGGGGGAGGCAAATCCTGAGGTGGAGGAAGCATTAGCCCACATTGTAATAGTGAAGTTGTCGGGATTGAGGTCCTGGTCGAAGGGCACGTCGATACGCGAGCCTCCGTCGAATGTTAGTGAGCCCCCGGTTGCAGCGTTGGCGCCTGCGGCAGGAGCGAGTGAGCCTACGATAGTTCCATCAAAGCCGTTTCCGCTCGCATCAGTGCCATCGGCATCCAGTGGCCACCAGGCCACGAGCGGATTAGCGACTGGAACTGAGGCAATCACGGTAATCGAGGTGACGGGAACGAGTGGATCATCCGAGGATATTTCAAGAGTTGCGGTGAAGGTGCCGTCTTGGCCCAGAGAATCGAAGGTTACCTCTAGAGTTTCGCTTCCTCCCCCTGCTGCGATGATTGCGGGCAGGTTGCTATTAAAATGATCGGCATCGGGTCCTGTAAATTCGAGATTGTTGATATTGAGGGCCCGCGAAGCACCATTATTGGTAATGGATAGAGAACCCGAGGAGGAGTTTCCAAGGTCGAGAGTGAGGTCGCTGACGAGCATTGGGTCCTTGATTGTTCCACGGACGGTGATAGTCCGGACTGGGTTTAGCGAATCGTCGCTGGTGATTTCCAGGTCGGCGGAAAACTCACCGTTGCCTCCCTTAGGGTCGAAGGAAATGTTGATATTATCCGTTCCTCCTGGGGCAATACTCCCCGGAAGGCCGCTAACTGAGAAATTAGCATTCTCACTGAAAGTTGCTGCCGAGATGTTGAGTGATTGGGATTGTCCACGATTAGTAATGGGGATCTCTAGACTTTGCACAGAACCATTCAGGTCAAGGTCGATTGAATTCGGCGAGGACAACGCAGGATCGGGGAGACCGCTTGAGATGCCATTATCCATGATGCTTTGAATCACAGCTTCATCAAGAGCTTCGTCCCAAACTCCAATATCATCGATTTGCCCATCGAAATAGAAGTTTGCCCCGTCATCTTGGCCAGAGCCGATGTGAAGAGCTTCCATTTCCACGGTGCCATTAGGTGAGTATTGGTCGGCTGCTGTATCGGTGGCTGCTAGGACTCCGTTTACGTAAAAGTTTTTGGTTTCGGTGACCGCATCGTAGCTGATGGCAAGGTGTGTCCAGGTGCCGATCGATACTGGTCCTGCGTTCAGATTGTCCCAACCAGGGTTGCCATCGCCAGTCCAGAAATTCCAATTCCCACCGTTATCGTTATAGATAATAAATCCGTGAGTAGAAGCCCCGCCGCCGACGTCATCGCGGCTGGTAATGGGGGAGGCAAATCCACCGGACGAAGCGGCGTTTGCCCAGAGGGCCACAGTAAAGCTACTAGGGTTTAGCGCTTCATCGAAGGGAATGTCAATATGTCCAGTGTCAGGAAAAGACGCGGCAGACCCCGTGTTTGCATTGGCCCCGCTCTCGCCAAAATTGACGTTGCCGTCCACAACAGCGCCATCGTGGCCATTACCAGTGGCATCGACGGCGTCGGTATCAAGAGGCCAGTGAGCCACGAGCTCGGCATGACAGCTGCCCAGACTGAGGCAGGAAATCAGAAATTTTGAGAGTGCTTTCATATGCTTGGTGGAAAAATCGTTTTTGGATTAAATGAATTAATATCCACTTTTTAATTTTGAGGCAAGATAAGAATTGCCCTGATTCGGAAAAACCAGCGGGTGTCGGTCACAACGGGCGAAAGCGCTAATTCAACCAATTCGGTGCCGTCTCCCAAATTGGTTCTGCTTCGTTCGATGAGCACGGAGGAAGCTTCGATCCAGGAGTTGAGATCGGAGGAGGCTTCAATTTGGAGGGCTACATCCTCTGCACCCAATTTTCTGCGGTAAGTGAAAGTGTCACCTTTTATCGTGGGTAAATTGTTGTCTCCAATTGCGTAATCGATGAGGTCTGGGTAGCCGTTTCCATTAAGATCCCCGTTCGCTTCACCATTAAAAGTCAAAGCATCAGTCGTTCCAGGGTTTCCTCCGTTGGTAAGGCTGGAACGCCAATTTGAGGGTGATGACGGATCGGGTTTGAGAGTCGGGTTGATCAGAACCAGGCTTGCCCCGCCGCCATCGGGTAAGAGAGGCCAGGGAGCCTGGTCCTCATAACGGAATTCCGTAATCGTTCCGCTGTTGGCGTCTTCAAGCTTGAGGGTTTCGCCCCCGTTGCTGAGAGCTGTGCCATTTTCAAAATCGGAGGCGGCAATCACGATACGATCACGTGGAGCAAGAAGCGTGCCGTTGGGAATGGTGTGGTTGATGCCATCCGTGAATGAAATTCCTCCAAGATCCAGAGTGAGGCTATCGCTGATATTCATGAGTTCGATGAACTCTTCGCCCGCCCCATCGGCCGGGTGATACATGATTTCACTGATGATCAAAAAGAGCTGGGCGTCGCTCGGTTGATCTTCGGTGATTGATTCGGAAACGACCGCTCCGGAGGCATCCGACAAGCTCAGGGTCTCGGCAAAGTTTGACAGATGGCCGTCATAGTTTCCGATCACGTGGTTTCCCTCTCCGCCGGTGGGGCTGGTTGGGCGGAGGCGGAAGTCACGGACATCGGGCGAGAGGTAAAGATTGCCATTGGAAGGGACGACAGTGCCCGGAGGAAGGGTGAATTCGACTCCTCCACTGATGGTCCAGCCCGATAAATCAACGGCTTCGTTGTTTGGGTTTTTCAGTTCGATAAACTCCTCGTCTTGAATTCCCGACTCTGGATTCGACTCGATCGTTCCAAAATTAATGATGAGCCCGGACGATTGTGGCGGGGGAATGAGACCGGTGCCAGATGGGCCGTAGGTTTCAAAGAGCGCGGTTCGACGATTCGGGAGCGAGGTGTTGAGCACGCCATTGAAGCCGTTGTTGAAATTGGTGATGCCGGCTCCTGCCCAAAGCGCTTGGTCAACCACAACATCACTTTGAATGGTGCTGCGGAAGCCTTCGAGAAGATTTTCAAAGTAGCCCCCGTTGGCGCCGGGGAGGTCGACAAGTTCCGGTTCGCAAAGGAGGTCGCTACTGCCCGATGACTGGTTGATGATTTGAATGGCGAGGACATTGTCTCCGGCGATCAATGAAGCCCCGGGAAGAGGAAAATCGACAAAATTGATGGCATCGGAATCCGGATGTGACGAGGCTGTGGAGTTGTAGCGAACGGTCCCACTGATGTTGTCGCGAGCAACTTCTACTCCGTTAAGGTAAGCGACGAAGCCATCGTCATAGCGCATTCTGAGGACGAGATTTGAGGCTGAAGGATCCGCGATGTTGAAGTGAAAGCGTTGATAGATAGAAGTGCCACCGGAGACTGCTTCGGTGGGTTTGACCCGGGTCTCGATCAGGCCGAGATAGTCTCCGGGATTATTTTCATATCCCATTCCGGCGGTGCCTAAACTCCAAGTCGAGTCATCGAACGAGGTGAGAAACCAGCTTGATTCGAGAGAGGCATCAACCGGTACCAAATAGCGGAGATTTGCTCCCTGGGTGAGGATGGGAGTCGAAGGGCTGACTTCGGGAATGGCGAGGTATTCATCCATGAGAGTCCTGACCCGCCGCATATACATTTCGCGCGTGACGGGATTATCTAGAATGGCGGCGTGGAGGTGGTTTTGCCAGGTAGGATTGGGGTTGCCCCCAACCAATTCCTGGGTGTGCATGGCGTCGCCGTAAAGCGGGCTGGCCCAGTTTTCGTTGGTATTCTTGCGGCCGGTGGGAAGCCCCTGATCGCCATCCCAGGCGATGCGAAACCACTCGTCGCGATCCAGGTCGTGGTAGACGTAGTAGTTTTTGGTCAATTGATCGTGATTGAAGGGCACACACATCGCGGCCATCACGTTGATGTAGTTTGGTAGGTTCACCGCATCGGCCACGAAGTCAAAACGGTTGGGGTTTGAGATGTTGATTCTCGTAGTGAGTTCGCGAAGATCATTGTAAGGTTCGGTTTTGCGGAGGACCTTGCGGTAGAGGCTGGAGTTGACGGTTGTCGAAAGAGTCGCCGGGACGTTGATCGCTTTATACATTGAGCCGGTCGGATCAACGCCACGGCGATCCAGAAAGTCTTCATCGACCTGTTCTACGAAAGTGAAAAGTCCCATGTCGGAGCCGTTTCGCTTGATCCAGAGGTATCGTGTTTCGGGAGCCATCGCCCCCGCTTTATTCAGGAAGGCGAAGATGGTATTTTCGCGAACATAGGAATCACGGTAGTGGGAATTGACATTGATTTCCTCTACGCGTTCGGCGTCCGGTCTCCAACGGAAGTGGCCACCGCGATAGAAGTCGAACTTGTATTTGTGCTTTGGCCAATTCGCGGTGCTTTGGCCCCGGATGCGGCAAAAGATGTTGTCGTAAAACTGTCCTTCAAAATACAGGGATCCCCGTGTTCCTCCGCGGGTGTCGGCTGCGCCACTGTTTTGGACAAACCAATGCATGACCGGTTGATCAACCGATATGCTTGGATCACTGACCACGGTGCCAAAGTATTGTGGTGATTCGGTGGGGTCGGGGAAGGGCGGTTCGCGGGTTGATTCTCCCGAAGTGGTCGTGCTGACAAGATACCAGCGAACCATTTCACCAGCCTGATAGGCGCTCGCTGGAATGGTCGCACGGTATTGGTTGTTGGCGTCAGCCGTCATTGCGAGCTGTCGCTCGCTTCCAAATCCCACGCGATAGAAGAGGGTGGCATTGGCGACATTACCAATCCGGGGAGTGATGGTGGCGGTGATGGCGAGACTTTCTCCGGGAGCTGGCTGAGTTGGGTTTTCAGTCAAATCTTTTACCTCAGGGCCGATTTCGCTGCGAGGCAGGCCGTTGGCCGCGCCCGGAGTCGGTTCGAGATAAGTGACCGTTCCCGAGCTGCTCACGCCATAAGAGACGTCATCGAACTGTGGCGGATAGGTGGGTGAGAATTCCGAAACAAGGTTACCGTCCGGATCTGAGAGCGCGAGGTAGTCGCCGCTCTTTGCGAGTTGAAAATTGAGGCGGCCGGGGCTGCTGTCCGAGAAGAATACGGTGTAGCTTCCGGCGGAAATTTGTCCGGGGGGAAAGGTGAATTTTTCAAGGTCGTTCGGGTCGTCGCTGAGGTGCCATCCTCCGATCTCGATGGCGAAAGGGTTGGGGTTGTGAAGCTCGATCCAATCGGAGCGGTTTCCATCGGGCGCGGTAACTCCGGTTTCATTGTCCGCGAGGAATTCGTTGATAACAGGAGCGAGAGATTCGACATCCACGCCCACGGTCACTTGGGACGTTGCGACTTGAGAGGATTCTCCGGTGGCGGTTATGGTGTAAGTGGTGGTCTCGCCGGGAGTCACCACGATACTTCCTGCTTCAGAGGCCACGCTACCCACGCCGGGCGATATGTTGACCGATACCGCGTTTTGAATGTCCCACGAAAGAGTAGTGCTTTGGCCTGAATCAATGAAGGGAGGATTGGCTTCAAAAGTCGTCACGGAGGGCGGCCCGCCCGGAACTCCATTGTTCATGACATCTTCGATTTCGGCCGAAGTGAGGGCATGATTCCACAGTGCGACATCGTCGATCAAGCCGTCGAAGAAAAACGATCCACCGCTGTCGGCACCGGATCCGATGTGGAGGTTCTCTGTCTCCACGGTGCCGTTGGGTGAGTATTGGTTGGCTGCTGTATCAGTGGCTGAAAGGACTCCGTCGACGTAGAAGTTCTTGGTTTCGGTGACACTATTGTAGCTGATAGCAAGGTGCGTCCAGGTGTCGGTCGATACCGGCCCGGCGGTCAGAGTGTCCCACCCGGGGTTGCCATCGCCGGTCCAGAAATTCCA
>JAURPJ010000089.1 GCA_030835305.1 Verrucomicrobiota bacterium
CAAAAGACCTCCTCCGGGCGTCCGGTCGATCTCTTCACGAGTGTCGATCTTTACACCAAGGATGGTGACAAGATGAAGCTCCTCGATCTCCTGAAGATTGAACCTGTCCACCCGCCGATTGATAACCAGTGGTGGGTCGATAAGCGCATTGATCCTTCCTATTCGGACTCTCCGATGAGAGATCAGGATTCCGACGGTTTCACCAACAAGGAGGAATACCTTGCAGAGACCGATCCCAACGATCCCGATAATTATGGGGCTCTCATTGACAAGCTTGAGGTCGTCAAAGTGGAGAGCGACACCTGGCGTCTCCTCTTCAAGACCGTTCTCGGACAGGGTTTTCAGTTTGATTACGCCTTCATTCCATTCGGCCAAAGGCGTCCGGCGACGAACCGGATTCCCGCTTCTGAAGCGATCGCAATTGGGGATACCTTCTTCTCGGAAGATCCGGGGAAGGATCGTTTCAAGTTGCTTGAGGTCGTTCAGCGTCCGGAGCAGGGGCCTGCCGGCGAGCGAATGCGCGATTGGGCCAAGATTGAAGACCAGCATCCCAGCAAAAATAAGAATGTCTTCGAACTGCCGTTCAATGCGGATGCCAAACAGTTGAGGGATATCACCTTCTATGATCACCGTGTCACCCTTCGCCTCAACGCGATCGGCGAAGAAGGGAATAACTTCACTCTTGAGGAGAATGGAACCTTTGCGCTTCCTTTTAGTGGCGCTGAGAAGATCTACAAGCTCATCGAGGTGAAGCTCGATGCCGACCGTAAGCCTGAAGCAGTCGTTGTTGAATACAAGGTCGGCGAAGAGGTTAAAACCGTTAAAATTCCGGTGCCTGCCCAATAAATCCAAGTCACCAAATCATCTTAAAACTCAAGCCCGGGGAAGGGGAGGAAGCAGGAAACTTTAGCGTTTTCGAAAAAAGAGCTTCCACCCCCCCCACAAATCAACAATAAATCAACCAGATCATGCAGAAGAGACAAACACACCTAACTCATCGCACCATGTTTGCCCTTGCGGCACTCGTGATCGCGCCGCTCTCAGTCGAGACCGGATACGGTCAAAACGAGAGTGACCTGCTCGCGCAAGAAATGATTCGTCGTCAGCAGGACGTGGCCAAGGCCGATGAACTCCTTAACGAAGGTCGTGAGGCCTACGCCGAGGGCGAATACGAAACCGCAGTTCAAAAATATCGTGAGGCCCTGAATATCCTCCCGTATGGAACTGCGACCAGCGATCGTCGTGCCTTCATGACGAAGAGCCTCGAAGAGGGTTCCGTTGCCCTGACCCAGAAATACCGCCTCGAGGGCAAGTATCAGGAAGCCCGAGACCTCCTCGAGGAGATCGACAAGAACAATCCTGGTAATATGGCTTCCAAGAAAGGCCTTGAGTACCTCGACGACCCGATTCGCACCGAGACCGGACTGACCTACGAACATACCGAAAACGTCGATCAGGTTCGCCGCCTCCTCTACAAAGGTGAGAGCTATTACAACCTGGGTCTCTACGACAAAGCTGAGGAGGAATTTAAGCAGGTCCTTCGTACCGACCCATACAACAAGGCAGCCCGCCGTTGGATGGAGCGTTGCTCGGCCATTAAGTCGGACTACTACCGCGCCGCCTACGACCAGACCCGTGCTGAGATGCTCATGCAGGTCGACCGCGCTTGGGAACTCGCCGTTCCTCCTCTCAGCGAGCGTGTCAACCAGGGACCCGATCTCAACCCAGATCTTGACCGCGAGCGTTCAATCATTGCTAAACTCAATCAAATCATCATTCCCGAGGTAAAGTTGAACAACATCACGGTGGAAGAGGCTGTCGAATTCCTCCGCCTCCGTTCCGTTGAGTTGGACAACACCGTGATCGATGACAGTCAAAAGGGGATCAACTTCGTGGTTCGCACCCCGAAAACTCTTGATGCGGCCGGCGATGTGGCCGCCGATGACGAAGCTCTCGACGGTGGATTTGGTGATGCAACCGATCCCAACGCCATCTTGATCAAGAACCTCGAGCTTAGACAGGTTCCTCTTCGTGTAGCCCTGCAATACATTTGTGATGAGGCAAAGCTTCGCTACAAGGTTGACGAATTCGCAGTCACCCTCCTTCCAATTAGTGAGGGCGAAGACGCTGATATCGTGCAGCGTCGCTGGACCGTTCCTCCCACCTTTGAGACTTTCATTACCACCAGTGGTGGTGACGGTGGTGCTGGTGGAGGTGGTGACCCCGATCCTTTTGCTGCAGCCGACGATAATGGGCCTGCCGGTATCGAGCCTCGCAAGGACATCGTGACGCTTCTCAAGGAGAACGGCGTTTCCTTCCCGGCAAATTCCTCAGCCAGTTTCCTGAAGAGTTCCAGCACTCTCATCGTGCGGAATACTCCAACCAACCTCGAGTTGATCGATGGTATCGTTCAGGCGGCCATCAATGACACTCCCCGCCAGATCCGCGTAACCACCAAGTTTGTGGAGGTTTCCCAGGAAAATGGTGAAGAGCTTGGCTTTGACTGGATCGCGACTCCGTTTGGATTCGGTAGTAACTACTTCCTTGGTGGTGGTACCGTTGGTAGTGGAACTGCCCGCAGCAACCAGGACTTCATTGGAACGGTGGATCGGGTGAATATTCCCGGTATTCCGGCTTCTCCCCAAGAGAACGTTTCCAATATCGTGACCTCCGGTCTCCGAAGTGGTTCGGCGGCAGTCAATCGCAACAGTATTGATGCCATCTTGAACAATCCAACCCGGACTGCCCAGGCCAACAGCGTTGCTCCCGGTGTCCTCTCCATGACCGGTCTGTTCAGCAGTGGGCAGATTCAGATGATCATGCGTGGACTTTCCCAGAAGAAGGGGGCGGACATTATGACTGCACCAAGTGTTGTTGCCCTTCCCGGACAGAGTGCCACGATCGAGATCATTCGTGAGTTTATCTATCCTACCGAATACGAACCACCCGAGCTTCCCAACCAGGTTGGAGGCGGCATCGGCGGCCAACAAGGAGGTGTTGCCGGTGGTGGAGGTGGTGCCGGTTTCCCGGTGACTCCTGCGACACCTTCGGCATTCGACACCAAGAACACAGGCGTGACTCTTGAGGTGGAAGCCCAGATCGATGCCAATGACAGTATCATTGAGCTTCGCTTCACTCCGACCATCGTCGAGTTCGAGGGATTCATCAATTATGGTAGCCCGATCACTGCTCCTGCAACGGACGCACTCGGCAACCCCGTGCAGATTGTCATCACCGAGAACCGCATCGAGATGCCTGTCTTCTCGATCCGAAGTGTGAAGACCGGTCTTACCATTTATGACGGCTACACGGTGGCTGTTGGTGGTCTGATGCGCGAGGACGTCCAAAGTGTCGAAGACAAGGTGCCCATTCTTGGTGATTTGCCCTACGTCGGACGTCTCTTCCAAACCAAAGCTCAAAACCACATCAAGAGTAACCTCATCATCTTTGTGACTGCTGAGATCATTGATGCTACTGGTAAGCGGGTGAATGGAGGTGATGCTCCGGCCTCTTCTCCAATTTCGGTTGGAGCTGGAGCTGCAAATACGGCGCTTCCGAGTCTCCCCGGAGATTAATCCGACCTAATTATTTCAAAGCGGGATCTGCGTTGCAGGTCCCGCTTTTTTGTTTTGGAGTACGGGCTGGTGTTTTTGGATGATCCAAGGGAATTTATTGCGATGAAAATATTTGCTCTGACCGGTGGTATCGCTACGGGAAAGTCAACAGCGGGGAAGCTGATGCAACGTTTGTTGCCAACGATGGTATATTTTGATTGTGATGCATCGGTGCAGGGTTTGTTAATGAAGGGCGAGGTGCTTGAAGAAATCTCGGAAGCTTTGGGGCAGTCGGTGATTTTGCCCGGAGGAAGCCTTGATCGCGCGGGTTTGCGGGCGATGGTTTTTGAAAACGAGAAGCAGCGGTCAAGATTGGAGGCGGTGTTACATCCAAAAGTGCGAAAGGAATGTCTTGAGAAACGTGAGATTTCTTCTAGAAGTGGCTCGACGACGCTGTTTGTCGCTGATGTACCGCTCCTTTTTGAGAGCGGATTTGACTTTGATCAGGAGCTTAATCTGGTCGTGGCAACTTCCGAAGCCACGCAACGAACCCGCCTCAAGGCTCGGAGTCACTTCGATGACAGGATGATTTCATCGATCCTCAAAGCACAGCTTCCCATTATGGAGAAGCTGGCACGAGGGGATGTCGTTTTTTGGAATGAGGGTTGTCCTGCCGTTTTGGAGAGGCAACTCGCTCGATTCCTGAAAACCCTTTCTATTCCATGACTGACGAGCAAGAGCCTATCGAGCCAACCGAAGAATTAGCTGCCAAACCCACGGTTAAAAAAGCGGCTAAGAAGGCTGCCAAAAAGGCAGCCAAAAAGGCAGCGAAGAAAGCGACCAAAAAGGCGGCGAAGAAAGTCGCTAAAAAAGCCGTTAAGAAAACGGCTAAAAAGGCCGTAGCCAGGAAGGTCGGAATCGAGGAAGCTCCGGAACTGGCGCTCGCGATTGAGGAGCTGAAAGAGGTGATTCCGGACGAGGAGGAGGCTGCCATGGCCGAGGCCGCTGCCGCTGAATTGGCGGCTGCAAAAGCCGCGGAGGCTGCGGTGAAGGCTGCCGAGGTTGCTCGTTTGGCGGCCGAGAAGGCGGCAAAAGCAGCTGTTGAGGCAAAGAAAAAGGCTGCCAGTAAGGCCGTGGAACCCAAGGTCCGCAAGGAGTTTGGGCATTCGGACGAGAAGGCCGCCGCGGAAGCTCCCGGGGAGGAGGGAATCGCGGTGGTGGAAGACGGGGAAGTTAAAGAAACTCCGGAAAAAAAAGAGAAGCCTGGAGAAAAGGCTCCGAAGAAGGTAGAGACCCCTCCGCCGCCCCCACCCGAGGTGCCGGACGAAATTAACTTGAATGAATTTCGAAATGAGCTGCTGAGCGATCTTTATGATGAAGTTGAACGTCTTCCGGTCCGAATTCCCAATCAGGTGAACCGCGCCCAGTTGGCTTTTACAATTCTTTCCTGTTACGCAACTCACGGGACGCGAATTGAAGGGGAGGGTGTTCTGGAATTCACGGGTGGAAACTACGCCATGATTAGGGATGAAGCCCGAAGCTTCCGGAGTTCTCCCGATGATATCTATGTGCCCGCGCAAATGTTGCAGGAGCACGGTCTGCGGGAAGGGCAGCGATTGAAGGTTTTAATTCGCGAGCCCAAGCATCGGGACAAGTTTTTATCTGCTCTTGAGATTCTCGAGATCGAAGGGGTGGCTTTGGCTGATTGCGAACAGCCGACTCATTTCGATTCGCTGACGTCCCTTTTCCCGGAGGAGCGCTTTGTTCTCGAGGGGGGCGACGATGGTGCCGGGCTTGCAACACGGGTGGTAGATCTTGTCGCTCCACTCGGAAAGGGGCAGCGTGGTTTGATTGTGGCTCCTCCCCGCGGAGGAAAAACCATTATTCTCAAGCAGATCGCGAAATCGATCCAGATGAATTCGCCGGGCACGGAATTGCTGATCCTGCTTTTGGATGAGCGCCCGGAGGAGGTGACTGATTTTGAGGAAATGGTGGGGCAAAACGTTTTTGCGTCGACTTTCGACGAGCCATCCAAGAGGCACGCCGAGGTTGCCAATCTTGTCCTTGAGCGTTCTCGTCGACTGGTGGAGCAGGGGAAAAATGTCGTGATTTTGCTGGATAGCTTAACCCGCCTAGCGCGCGGCTACAATAACGCCTCGCGGGGTGGTCCGATTGGTTCGGGCGGGGTCAGCCCCAAGGCAATCACGGAAACCCGGAAGTTTTTTGGAGCGGCCCGGAATGTTGAAGAGGGTGGAAGTCTGACGATTTTAGCGACTTGCCTGATTGAGACCGAGAACCGCATGGATGATGTCATTTTTGAGGAGTTGAAGGGAACCGGTAACATGGAGGTCCGTCTTGATCGTGAATTGGCCGAGCAGCGGATTTATCCGGCCATTCATATTCCTCAAAGTGGCACCCGAAACGACGATAGGCTCTATCATCCTGATGAATTACCGAGAGTTCAGGAAATTCGCCGCCATCTCGCCAGCCTGCCCATTGGAGAGGCCATCGAGACTCTCTTGCGCAATTTGGCACGGACAAAATCGAACACAGAACTCCTTTTACAGGGGATGCGTTAATTTTGCGCGGATTTTGCGCTTGTCGGCTTTCGTTCCGGCCAGCTAGTCTTCGAGGAAGCACTATTAGGAGCTTGGGCTCACTGAATTGATCGAAAAAATTGATAACGACAGTTTTCGTTTGATTGGGTACTCAAACATATGTAAATGCATTGCAAACACCTTCGAAAATGAATATCGCAAAATCCACGGCCCTGCTTGCGGGTGCCTTTTCACTGACGGCCACTTTGGCTCAGGCACAGTTTATCGACACCCTTGATCTCACTTTTCGGGACACAAAAACCTTCAAGATGATCGGGCCGAATGACTCCAGATACCAAGGTGGTACTTGGTTTGTTCGCGTTTTCGATGGGAATGCGGCTGTTCTCGGATGTGCTGCGAATTTCGGCTTTCAATACACGCCCCCAAACATCACTTGTCCGAGTGGAACCACGGGCCTAGTTACCCAAGGCGACTTTGATGGTGATGGAGTCCGTGATGTTGGGGTTTACGTTTCGGTGAGCCAGCCGATTCCTGCGCGCAGTATCGAGCCCTTCCAGACAGGACTTGTGGAGTTGTTTTCAGCTCCTCCTTCCGCTCTCCCCCGCCCCCTAGGCGGATTTAACTGGGTTGATAACAGCACAGTTGTTTTCTACGACCTCATTAACGATCCTGTGAATGGAGTCGGTTATGAATTTACCGACTATGAGTCGACCCGTTTTTACCTTCCAAACGAACTTGAGCGACACCGTGATGAGATCGTTCCTGGAAGCTATATTTTCAAGTTCCCCGCGCTCGGCTCGGACGAAATCAATCCGGCCAATTTCTTCATGAACGCCGCCCACCGTGAGATGGTGGAAGCTGTCCCCGGGCCGGGGGGGCGCGATGTGGTGAGCGGGGGTATCGGCGTAGGAAACGACTTCCGTCTGACCAATGATGATCGCTGGAATGGCGAGGTGATGGAGTTTGATCCACGAATCGTCTTCGACTTCCAGTGGGAAGGGTTTAATTCCCAGACCTTCCTAGCAGGGGATCGCGTTTTCTTCTCCGTTCGGGACCGAGAGACGCGGAAGATCTTCTTTCCCCCGATACCCAACCCAAATCCCCCAGGGCCAAACCCTCCCAACCCCGAACTTCCCCAGCTCATCGGTAGCAGCGATCTCGGGATTCCAACCGGATATGAACTCGGTCCCGATTTCTTTGGACCCAACCGTCAGCTTTTGGTGGAACTTGAATTCGTTCGCGAGCAGCCCGTCGGAGACACGGTTGACCGATCGGTGAGGGTTTTTCAGTGGGATATTGATCTTATCGATACATATGCTGGTTTCGTGATTGTAACCTTCCCGGCCGGGACCCCTGATGCTCTAGTTGCTCCTGATGCTGACTTCGATGGAGATGGATTCACCAACCTGGAAGAATTTGGTCTCCAGACCGATCCACTTGATCCAGCTTCGGTGCCCAACCCAACTCCGACATTGATCGGAAACGATCAGTGCTATCTGGAGATCGCCAAGCGCCCTGCCGTGGGTTCCCGCTTGGATTACCTTATCCAATACTCTCTTGATCTGGAGACTTGGATTACCATCGAGCAAGGAGATCCCAACTGGTTCACTGTATTCGATAACGACCAGCGGATCAGTGTGCTGAGCCGTGAGCCCTATAACGTCAATTCTTGCTTCCTTCGTGTTCAGTTCCAGGAGAACTAAGATTGTTCTTTCTCGTCATCCACCAATTCAATTTCACCTCGATTTTCCATGAAAAAGTCATCAATGACCCTCCTCTCACTTATCGCGCTGTCCGGCAGCTCGTTTGGTGGTTCCGCGGCCTCTGTCGTCAGCGGGCAAGCCGGCTCGTCTGGCACCCATCAGTTCTCAAAGGGCGGGCTGATCAACAGCCTCACCCTCTGCACCTACGAGCTCTGCCATCTCGATGAGTCAGGAAGGTTGAAGATCACGCCGGTTGCGGCAGGTTCTACCTCCGCGATCGTGTCGCAGGCCTCCGAGCCCGGTGCCGAGAAGTATTTGGTCTTTTATCCGGTTGGTGAGCAGCGTAATCCGAACGCCCGTCACATTCTTCGCACCCGCTACATCGTAAAGCTCACCGATGGAGCAAACGTGCAAGAGGTGCAGAAGCGTTGTGGGATAGGCTCGATGAAATTGGTCCGTGAGGGTTCCAATCTTGCGATTTGCGAAGAAGATTCCGCAGGGAAAGTTCTTGCCCAGCTTGCTCGTGTTACCGCTGACCCGGAAGTGATTTCCGCAGAGCCTGTCTTTTCCAAAAAGAGATTCAAGCGGGCAATTCCGACTGACCCTTTTTACGATACCATTGACAACCCGCGTGACGATGGAGCCTACCAATGGAATTTAAATAACATAGGTGTCAACGGTGGTGTTGCCAGTGTTGATATCAAACTCGAAGCGGCTTTGGATAGGGCAACCGGCCAGGGCGTGACCGTTGCTGTCATCGACGATGGTCTGTCCATCGATCACGCCGACCTTGCGGCGAACGCGACCGGCCCCCATCTGAATCTTCTTGATGGCGCCGATGACGATCCCACGACTTTTGATGCGGCTTTGACCCACGGAACGAGCGTCGCATCCTTAATTGCTGCAGCTTTTAATAACGGCGAGGGAATGTCGGGAGTTGCTCCAAACGCTACCCTCTCAGGCATTCGGCTCTTTGGCGGAGACGGCTTGACCAATGATGTTGACGAGGCTGCCGCTCTTTCCTTCCAAAATGACACGATCGATGTCTACAACGCAAGTTGGGGTCCCGACGATACGACTCTTGATCTTGAGGAGCCGGGATCTTTGACCCGGGCCGCTCTTGAAGACGGCATTTTGTTCGGTCGTTCCAGGCCGGCCACTCCGGGAAATCCAAATCCACTTGGTCTTGGAAATATTTTCGTCTGGGCTGCCGGTGATGGCGGGCTGATTGGCGATAACTCCAACTATGATGGATACGCGAATTCACGTTTCACCATTGCGGTGGGATCTGTCGATGATGCCGGAAGGCGTGCCGCTTATTCTGAAAGAGGGGCCAACCTCGTGGTGGTCGCTCCGTCGGACGGTGGTGCCCAGAATTTGCTCGCCGCATCCTATGGTTTGGATGTGGACGAAGATGACAACCCAATCCGGACCACGGAATATATCAATGATTTCGGAGGGACTTCAGCCTCGGCTGCTCTCGTCTCAGGTGTCGTGGCCTTGATGCTTGAGGAGAACGAAGATCTTTCCTGGCGTGACGTTCAGGACATTCTGATCCGCACCGCCTTCAAGGTGGATGCTGATAATGCCGAGTGGGAGACCAATGCGGCTGGAATTGATTTCAACCACAACTACGGTGCCGGCCTCGTTGATGCGGCAGCTGCGGTTCAAGAGGCCTTCAGGATAAATACTACAAACGCATTTCTCGGGGAGGCTGTTGCGCACTCTCGTTCAGCTTTCTTCACGAGTAATTCTGTTGGAACTCCCGAGGAGCCAACGGGTGTCATTCCTGACAATACCGGGAATTCACTCCTCGCGACCTTTGATATGACTCAAGGTCGTGATGGAACTCCTTTTGAAAATTTGCGAGTCGAGCACGTGGAGTTCAATGCGACGATCATTACTCCAAATCGCGCTGATCTTGAAGTCGTTCTGATTTCTCCAAACGGCACGCAAAGTATTTTGTCGGAAGTGGATGCCGATCATGTGGAAGACAGTATCTTCTTCTGGGACTTCATGACGGTTCGGAACTGGGGTGAAGGTTCTGCCGGAACGTGGGTTGTCCGTGTGACCGACCGTGTCACCGGGAACCAGGCGGTCTTGAACAACGCAACTTTGACCATTCACGGTAGTGCTGACCCTGATGCCCCGGTGAACCAAATTCCTCTTTTGACCAGTTCGCGCGTGATCGACGTAAACCAGGGAGAATCCTTTGTTTATACGCTGGAGACCTCTGGAGCCAGTCAGATTCAGGTCATCGATCTCCCTCCAGGGGTCACTTATAATCCAGATCCCCGGATCATTTCTGGAACTCCGACTGATCCCGGCTTATACACCATCGGGGTTGTGTTGACGGATGCTGATGGGAATGAAGGCAACTTCTCCATTAACGTTGTGGTGCGTCCAACTGCCGTTGCTTTGGGTGATGCGGTCGGATTGCTCGATTTGCCTGCTATATTCGAGGGTGATGCGCCCTGGGACTTTGAGCTCACGGACACCAATGACGGCAATGTGGACGAGCCACGCTCGGCGCGGAGTGCAGTTGGTCTCGCTGACAATGAAACTTCGATTTTTGGTTTCAATGGTTTGGGGACCGGCGTTTTGCTCTTCGATTGGAAGACTTCCTCTGAGGAAGGCTCCGATCGTCTCTGGGTCAACCGTGGTGGCAGTGTTCCCCAGATTTGGGATGCCTTCATCAGTGGAGAACGTTCATGGGGTCGCTCTGCCATTGTGTTGCCCGAAGCCAGCAACAATGTCCGTTGGATTTATACCAAGGATGGGGCTGGAACCGCCGGCGAGGATCGTGGTTTGGTCGATAACGTTGAACTCGTCCCAATGGACAAGTTCATGGCGGACATCAGAAGTGCAGCAAACATCGAAGGGTTTGATTTCGAATTGGATAGTCGGGCCTTGTTCCTGCCGACCACTCTTGATGGGATCAGTCCTCCGCCGGAAGGTGGGAGTCCAAGTGCTCTGGTCACGCCTGCAATCGGCAATGGCCAAACTGCTTCCATTTCGGGATGGGTCAACGGACCGGGTACGTTCTCGTTCATCGCGGTGAACCTCGCGGAGCCTGCCGATGTGCTGGAATTCCTCGTTGACGGTGTTGTTCTTGCCACTGGTCCGGGAGTTGGTTCCGCAGGCGGTCTGGTCGACTTTTTCGCTCCTGGTGCTGCGGGGATCATTCCTCCCGGGCGTCACCGCGTTCAGATTCGTTTCCGCAAGGACTTCTCTGGATCTGATGCCGCGATCCGGACCAGCACCGGCCTTCCTTTTGATGGAGCCTTGCTTGATGACATCAAGTTTGTCCCCGACAATAATTTTGATAACTTCGTCTCGCAGTATGGAGCCGGATTTGATCCAAGCCCTGAGGCTGATGCCGACGGTGATGGATACTCAAATCATCAGGAGTATGCCTTCGGTGGCAACGTCCTAGTGGCCGATATTCCGTCCTACCTTCCCCAGCTGGTGGTGGACGGGGCTCTCAGCTACATTGAATACGGGATCGACCCAAGTCGTCCGGATCTCAATTACACGGCTCAACAGTCCGTTGATTTGGAGAACTGGCAGGCGGTCGAGCTGGCCAGCCTCCACCGGGTCGAGGGGAACTACGAGATCTATCGGATCCCGGTGATTGCCGCCCAGGGACGCCGTCATCTCTACTATCGGGTGGTTGCCAGTGCCAAGTAATTTTGGACACCCTGCCGTCGATCATTTGACTCTCTTGGTATTATTCAGTTAACTTCAAAGGAACAGGGATACTTCCCTGTTCCTTTTTTTATTCCATGGCAGAAGATCACTATATAAGCGTCGAAGAATTAATGGGGAATCTCCCTCCCGGCGATGGCAAGGTTGGCTTGGATTTGGAAGCCGACAGCCTTTACCGATATGCGGAGCGAATCTGCCTTGTTCAGGTCTGCTACGGTAAGAAAGTTGAACTAATCGATCCTTTGGCCGAGGAGTCACTGGACCCTTTGGTGGAATGGTTGGGGTCCGCCCGAATCTGGATGCACGGCGCTGATTATGACATGACGCTCATGCTGCGGGAGTGGAAGATGGTTCCACCGATGCTCTACGATACCCAGATTGCAGCGCAGCTTTTGGGGCATCAGCGATTTGGCTACGCAAGTTTGGTCAAGCATTATTTTGGCATTGAACTCTCGAAAAGCTCCCAGAAGGCGGACTGGGGAAAGAGACCGCTTAGTCCAAAGATGCTTGAATACGCTTGTAATGACGTCCGATATCTTCTGCCGTTGGCACACGAGGTTGAGATCAAGCTCAAGGAACTGGAGCGCTACGAGTGGTTTCTGGAGTCCTGCGAGTCCGCTCAAACCCGCGTGAAGGGGCGGGAAGGGGAGCACAAGGAATCCTGGAGAATTTCCGGGAGTGGCCGATTACAGCCTGCCGAGTTAAGGTTTTTACAGGCGCTTTGGAACTGGCGGGACGATGAGGCGGCATCCTGGAATCGTCCAAGTTTCATGGTGGCAACCAATAAGCAATTGATTGCGTGGGCGACGGATCTGGCCGAGGAAAGGAAGATTCATCTGCCCCCCAAGCTGCGTCCTGATCGCCGTCAACGGCTCGAGGCTGCAATTAATGAGTCACGGGGAATCCCCGAATCCGAGTGGCCGGTGAGGCCGAAACGGTTGCGTCAGCGTTTCGATAAGTCTTTTGAGCAAAGGTTGAAGGAGGTGATGGAGGGGCGAAACAAGGTTGCGGAGGACCTTGGGATCGACCCTTCGGTGATTGCCTCTCGCGGCGTGCTTGAGCAAATTATTTCTGGTCGTGTCCGGCCCGAGGAGATCCTGCTCAAGTGGCAGCTTTCTTTGCTCGACTTGTAGTGATGGACTTGAAGTGAATTTAGTGAGATCTTGAAGGTGATGAGAAACAAGGACAATGGAGTGATTCAATTCACCTGCGAGCATTGTAAAGTTTCCCTGACGGTTGATGAATCTCTGGCCGGGGTTTCCGGTCCATGTCCTTCATGCGGGAAACCGACCAAGTCTCCCCACCAGAAACTAAGAGCGGGTTTGAGGGACGAGAGACCGCGTCAGGAGCCTGCCCAAGGTCCCGTCGATCAAGGGGGCGGGAGGGGGCAGGAATTCCCTAGGGAGCGCCCCAAAAAAACCGCCCAGCGGGTGGTTTCTGAGACCCGTCAGGAGCGCGAAGAGGTCGTAGCGGTGATCAGGTTATTGGGGCTTGGATTGATTCTTTTATTGCTGGTTTTACTGGCGGTTTACTTCGTATATCTGGCATTGGGATCGTGACCACTTCTCTCCGGGAGATTCTTTGAAAAAAACACTTAAAAGTTGCGAAACAATCTTGCCGCAACCCCTGAAATTTCGGAGGATTTGGGCCTAATGGCAGAGGAAAAACCGGAAGGGGAAATTGACGATGTCGGAGTCTCTGGTGACCAAGAATATGGAGCCGGGCAAATTGATAAACTTGAAGGTCTGGACGCCGTTCGAAAGCGCCCGGGGATGTATATCGGAGACCCCGATGAGCGGGGTCTTCATCACTGTGTTTTTGAGGTTCTCGACAACTCGATCGACGAGCATCTTGCCGGTTACTGTAAGACAATCGATATTGCGATTAATGAAGATGGGTCCTGCAGTGTCAGCGATGACGGTCGGGGTATTCCGGTGGACATGCACCCCAAGTTTGGTGTTCCTGCCATTGAGCTGGTTTTGACCAGCCTTCACGCCGGTGGTAAATTTGGGCAGGGTGCCTATAAGTACTCAGGTGGTCTTCACGGGGTGGGTGCCAAGTGCGTGAACGCGCTTTCCGATTGGTTTGTTGCCCAGGTTTCCCGAGAAGAGAAGCTGCACGAAATCACCTTCAAACGGGGAAAGACGGACAAAGAGCTAGCGGTAGTTGGGACGGTTCCCAAAGGAGCAACCGGTACAAAAATCACGTTCTTCCCGGACGCAACCATTTTCACTGATACGACATCGTTCAAGTTTGACCGCCTTTCGAAGCGTCTGCGCGAACTTGCTTTCCTGAATCCGGGGCTGACGATCAACCTCGAAGATACCCGGGCTGATTCTGCGGAGAAGGAAACCTTTTACTACGCCCGTGGAATCGTGGAGTTTGTCGAGCAGCTCGGAGAAAATAAAACTCTTGTTCACGACGATCCTGTCACTCTCAAAGGCAAGCGAAAGATCGAAATTGATTACGATGGCAAGATCATGGAGGACGACGTCTACGTGGATGTGGTCTTTCAGTATAACGATTCCTATAACGACCAGATTCTTTGTTTTGCTAACTCGATTCCCAACGCGGACGGAGGAACCCACCTAACCGGTTTTCGCGGTTCATTGACGAGGTCCATCAACCAATATGCTAAGGCCAACAAGATTCTCAAAGAGAAGGATCCGGCGCTGAGTGGTGACGACGTTCGCGAAGGCATCGTCTGTGTGATCAGTGTCAAAATGCCCAACCCGCGCTTTAGCTCGCAGACCAAGGATAAACTCGTCAACGCGGAGATTGAGGGAGTTGTGAGTTCGGTGGTCTACGAAGGACTCCAAAACTATTTCGAAGAGAATCCCAATCTGGCTAAAACAATTATCGATAAGGCGGTTAATGCCGCCCGTGCCCGCGAGGCTGCCCGCAAGGCACGTGAAACGGTGCGGAAATCGGTCATGTCGGGCGGAGGGCTGCCTGGAAAACTGGCTGACTGCTCAGAGCGTGATCCTGCCAAGTCCGAGATCTATATTGTCGAGGGTGACTCCGCAGGTGGTTCGGCCAAGTCTGGCCGTGACCGTACAACCCAAGCGATCCTACCCTTGCGGGGCAAGGTCATCAACGTCGAGAAGGCGCGACTTCACCGGGCCCTTCAGAACAAGGAAATCCAGGCCATGATTACCGCGATTGGCGCTGGGATTGGAGATGGAGACCAGGAGGGGGCTTTTGATATTGAAAAAGTTCGCTACCACAAGGTGATCATTATGACGGATGCTGACGTCGACGGTGCTCACATTCGGACCCTTTTGTTGACCTTCTTTTGTCGTCACATGCCTGAGCTTGTTAGAGCCGGTTATCTCTATATTGCCCAGCCTCCCCTGTATAAAATCACCCGGAAGAAGCGTGAGGAATACGTCGCGGACGATAACGCCATGAATAAGATCCTCATCGAGTTGGGATCGGATGATGTGATCCTCCGGCAACCTGGAACAAAGGAAGCGGTCGATTCCGATCTTCTTCAGAGCGTTCTTGCGACCCTCGCCAAGCTGCAAACTTTTGTGCGCACGCTGGAAGGGCACGGAGGGGACTTCAAGGACCTGCTGGCTGCTCGTGATGGAAACGTGTTGCCGACATACATGATCAGGGTTCGAACCGGGAACGAGGAGGTCGTTCACTATTTCAAGAGTGAAAACGACGTCCGTGAATTTGCCGAACAGAACCGGGACCTGCGACTCTTCGGAGAGGAAATCAGCGAAGAGGAAGAAGCTGCCAATAAGGAGAAATTCGAAGGCAAGATGCGCCGCGCGGTGCGTCGTGAGCTTGGCGAAGCGATTGGGATTTCCAAACTCCTTGAGCGATTGAGCGAGTTCGGGGTGAAGAGCGAGCCCTTTTTCTCGGACGACCATCCCATTTACGAACTTGTTGAAGGGGAAGGGGACAACGAAGTCATCACTCCCGTTTTCAGCCTTTTCGAAATTCTTGGACGGGTGCTTGAGATCGGTAAGAAGGGGATGCGAATTCAGCGATTCAAGGGACTTGGTGAGATGAATGCCAAGGAACTTTATTCCACCACGATGGACATGGAGACCCGCCAACTCTTGCGTGTTCAATTCGACGATGAAAACAAGCTGGAAGCCGAGACGATGTTTGATGTCCTGATGGGCGATGTCGTCGAGCCCCGCAAACGTTTCATCGAAGACAACGCGCTAAACGTGCAGAACCTCGACGTTTAATCGGACCCATTCATTTCCCATGCCTGACGACACTCTAGACCCTATCCCACCACGCGATTTCGTTGAGTCGATTAACGTTGCCGACGAGATGTCGAAGTCCTTTTTGGACTATTCGATGTCCGTCATCATTTCCCGGGCCCTACCCGATGCGCGTGATGGCTTGAAACCATCGCAGAGACGATTGCTCTATGCGATGCATCATGACCTTTCCTTGTCCGCGACCAAGGCTCACCTCAAGTGTGCCCGTATTGTAGGTGAGACGATGGGTAAATATCATCCGCACGGCGATGGTGCCATTTATCCCACGCTCGTGAACATGGCCCAGCCATGGACGATGCGTGAAACCCTGGTCAACGGTCAGGGCAACTTTGGCTCGGTCGAAGGGGATGCTCCTGCCGCCATGCGTTATACCGAGGCCCGCCTCACTCACATGGGCTCGGCGATGATGACGGATCTTGAAAAAGATACCGTCGACCACCAGACGACGTACGATGAAAATAGTACCGAGCCTGTTGTCATGCCGGCTGCCATCCCGAATCTGCTCATTAACGGGGGAACCGGAATCGCCGTGGGTATGGCCACCAACATTCCGGCCCACAACATGGGTGAGGTGATTGATGGAGTTTGCGCTCGCATCGACAATCCTTACATCACCGTTGATGAGATGAAGGAATTCATCAAGGGGCCTGACTTCGCATCACCGTGCGAAATTCGCGGCTACAAGGGGATCGACAGCTACTTCCGCACTGGTCGTGGTAGTATTAAGATGCGCGGTGTCATGGAGGTGACCGAGAGCAAAACCGGAGCCTCTCAAATTATCATCCGACAGGTTCCCCATGGCGTTAACCGGGCGACTCTCCAGATCCGGATTGCCGAATTGGTTCGCGAGAAGGTCCTTCTCGATATCTCGGGAATGCGTGATCTATCCGCAGATGACACCTGCATTGAAATCACCCTGAAGCGTGACGCCCGCCCGCAGGTCGTGGTGAACCAGATCTTTAAGTTGACTGCGATGGAAACCTCTTTCGGTGTCAACATGCTCGCGATTCACGAGCGACGTCCAAAGCAGCTGGGCCTTCTCGACGCTCTTGATTGCTTTATTGAGCACCGCCGTGAGGTTGTCATCCGCCGGACTCGTTTCCTCCTGAATAAGGCCGAGGAACGGGCTGAAAACCTTGAAGCTTATCTGCTCGCGCTGGGCCATCTTGATGATTTTATCAAGATGATCCGCGATTCTAGGAACCGCGACGAAGCTCGTCAGAAACTCAAAGCCTATCACTTTGAACTGCCCGCAGCTGAGTTCTTGGGTGTCCTGATCCGTGGTCAAGCCAGTGTCGTTGGTGACAAGTATATTTTCACTGATCGCCAGGTAAATGCCATCCTTGAGCTCCGTCTCTATCAGCTGACTGCGATGGAGCAGGACAAGATCAAGGGGGAATACGATGCGATTATTGCAGAGATCAAGGACCTTCTCGATATCCTCGCCCGTGAAGAGCGCGTGCTTGCCATCATTAAGGATGAGCTTTTAGAGATTAAGGAGAAGCACGCCACCCCGCGTCGCTGCCCGATCCTTCCCGACGAGGGCGAGATTGCCATCGAGGATTTGATTTCCAACGATGGGATGATCGTGACCTTGAGTAACCGCGGTTACATCAAGCGGACGGCTGCCAGCGAATACCGGGTGCAGGCTCGCGGAGGAAAAGGGGTGAAGGGCATGGTGACCCAGAAGGCTGTCGATGACGAAGAAAACGACTTTGTTGAGCGACTTTTCACAGCCCAGGCACACGATTACCTCATGTTTTTCACCAACACCGGACGTGTCTACGTGGAGCGGGTTTATGGATTGCCGGAAGGCTCCCGAGCCTCGAAAGGGCGGAGCATTAAGAACGTGCTTGATTTACAACCGGAGGAAACCATCGCGGCCGTTCTGCGTCTCGAATACACGACTGACGAGGAAAGCGGTGCCGACATCACCTTCCGTGAGGATGCTGGCAACGTCTTCTTTGCAACCCGCTCGGGCAAGGTGAAGAAAACGAGTCTCTACGACTTTAAGAATTACCGGAAAGCGGGGACGATTGCGATTAAGCTGGATGAAGGAAACGAACTCATCGGAGTCCGTCTGACATCGGGCAAAGACGATGTGATGCTGGTTACCCACCGGGGCATGAGTATCCGTTTCAACGAAGAGCAAGCCCGGACGATGGGCCGGAACTCGGCTGGGGTCCGTGGAATCAAGCCCCGCGAAGGTGACTTCGTCGTTGGTTTGGCGGTAGTGAATGACGATGCCCGCCTCCTGGTGGCCTCGGAGAATGGACTTGGTAAGCGGACTCCGTTTGGCGATTACATGGCTAAGAATCGAGGCGGAATCGGAATGCTTACGATGAAGTGTACCGAAAAAACCGGCCCAGTGGTCGGTAGCTTGGCGGTTGAGGAAGCGGACGAGTTGATGCTCATGACAGATGGCGGTCAAAGTATCAGGATCCGCGTTTCGGATGTGCGGGAGACCGGTCGAAACGCCCAGGGCGTCAAGTTGGTAACCCTCAACCAGGCTGAAAAACTCCAGGCTGTGGCTCGTGTGATGCCGGATGATGAATCTGACGCAGAGCCTGAGGAGAGTGAATCCGAGGCAGCCGAAGATCCGCAAACCGACTCATAGAATCGAGCATTCGGTCAATTTAAAGGGCGTGGGGAGTCGTTTCCTCCGCCCTTTTTTCGTCCTCCGGGGCGCAAATGATATGAGGCAATCTCATTTGCAATATCTGTATTTGGGATGTAATCTCAATTAATTTGGACTGCGCAGCAGGGGGGAGGACTTCCGAATTTTGGGCGTCGGTTTACAGTGAAAAGCTTCCGGTGGCTGAATCGAAACGAGGTTTAAGGGCCGTGCGACCGAAAAATCGGCGAAACCTTTCGCTGGAGGCCGGTTTTGAAATATGCTAAATTTGAACATCCTATGAAACGCATTCTTCTTACCGCACTTGGTTTTTATGCCCTGGCTTCCGCCGCCAGTGCCCAGGACAATCCTCCAAAACACATTCGTTTTCTTCCCTTGGGCGAGCTCCCTGCTTGGAAGGAGGAACTGAAGGATGGGGTTCGCAAAGGCCTCAAGCCACCTCCGGGCTCGGTTCCGCCCGAAGACACGGCTCTCCTCTCCGGAGATCAGGCCATTCCTTTTGACATGACCCTGCGTGCTTTTACGAAGATGCTCACGATGGCTCCAACCACTCCGAAGCTGGAAATTCGCAAGGGGAAAGAGACCGCTGCGACTCCATGGCTATCCACGTCGAGACCGCCTGCGGCTCCTTTGAGTCTCGGTGTTCTGTTCCGGGACCCTGCCACGATGAGTTGGGATAATCCCAAGATGCTTCTTCTTCCGGATGATCCTTCGTCTTTCAAGGCTGGGGAAATTCGTTTCGTCAATGTTTCAGATAAAACGGTGCTCGTGAAATTGGGAAGGTCCGCTTTTGGAATTGCACCTGGCAAAACTGCGAGCAAGCCGATCAAGGAGGGGAAAACACCAATTCTGGTGGGATATCTCGAGGGGAAAGCCCAGAAGGAGATTTGGCAGAACGAGATAAAAGTTTTGAGCAACCAACGGGTGCAGTGTTTTTTCTACAAGGCTCAGAACCCCAAGGCAACCGGAGCGGTGAGATTCCATTTTGCGCCGGAGCCCATGCCAAAGCTGCCGAAGGCTCCCCGTCCGCGATAGCTTTTTTAAAACCCTGATTTTCTACGGATCAATTTCCCGGCGGGGAGGTTGGTCCGTTTTCTTTGGCCTGGTCGGAATTCTCACAAAGCTCCTGACTACGGCCGGGTCGACCCCGAAGCTGGAGATCCGGCTGGCTCCTTTTCCTGCTGAGCCAACCGAGAGACCCCAGGTTGAAACATTTGCTGTTGAGCCCGGGAAGGTGGTTATCAAGCACATCAAGGAGGGTTTGAATCGGATTATGTTCAATTACGTTGAGCAGGGATCAGAAGCTGGTAAACGGCTGTTTTGGGATAATCAGTTTCGGGTTTTGAGTAACCAGCGCGTCAACTGCTTCTTTTACAAGGCCTAGGATGCCAAGGCGACCGGTCCCGTGAGGTATCGTTGTGCCCACGAGCCCATGCCAAAACTCCCAAGGCCGGCCAAGCCTTCGCAATAGGTGATCTCGCCCGTCATCTCACTTTCACCCTGATATCGCGCGGAATTCGTCCAGCCTGAATCATTTCGCGTGAACCTTGACGGGGAAGGGCTTCCCTGCATAATGCCGCCGTTTTCCTGCCAGACAGGTTGGGAGGACGACCAACCCTAATATTCCTAGGAAAGACCCATGGCAAATTACGCAATTAATGGATTCGGCCGCATTGGCCGGATGGTGCTTCGTTCAATGACTGATGACGAGCTTAAGAAAGTCGTCGCGATCAATGACCTCACCGACAACAAGACCCTCGCCCACCTCCTCAAGTATGACTCCTCGCAGGGGCAATTCGCTCGCGAAGTGAGCTATGACGACGACCACATAATCGTGGACGGTCACAAGATTCACGCCACCGCCGAGCGCGATCCCGCCAACCTTCCGTGGGGTGAGTGGAATGCCGATGTGATCCTCGAATCCACCGGTTTCTTCTGTAGCCGCGAAGGGGCTTCCAAGCACATTTCCGCGGGAGCCAAGAAGGTCCTCATCTCTGCTCCCGCGTCTGACCCCGATCTCACCATGTGCCTCGGAATCAACGACAGCGAGTATGATGCCGCCAACCACCACATTGTTTCCAACGCATCCTGCACCACCAACTGCCTAGCTCCTCTGGCCAAGGTTCTCAATGACAAGTGGGGGCTCAAGCGTGGCTTCATGAGCACCATTCACAGCTACACCGGTGACCAGCGCCTTCTTGATGCTCCTCACGGCGATCTTCGTCGCGCCCGTTCCGCTGCTGAAAACATCGTGCCCTCTTCGACCGGTGCCGCCCGCGCCATTGGCCTCGTCATTCCCGAGTTGAATGGCAAGCTCAACGGAGGGGCTTTCCGTGTTCCAACCCCGACCGGTTCCCTCACCGACCTCGTTGCCGAGCTTGGTGCTGATGTCACCGCCGAGGAAGTGAACGCGGCCTTCAAGGAAGCTGCCGAAGGTCCACTCAAGGGCATTCTCCACTACAGCGAGATGCCCCTCGTCCTCCAGGACATCGTGGGTGACCCGCACAGCTCCATCTTCGACAGCGGACTGACTACCGTCATGGATGGAGATCTGGTAAAAGTCTGCTCGTGGTATGACAACGAGTGGGGCTACTCCAACCGCGCCGCGGACGCCATGAAGATGCTTGGTGACTCCCTCTAGGATTCGCTCGAACGTCAAAAAATTTCAAAGGCCCGGCTGGTTATTCAGCCGGGCCTTTTTGTTGGTTGGGGAGTTCGGGTGGAGTGATGGGAAAACTGTTGAACTTTATCATGAAAGTTTCTCTTTGGCAGGGCATGAAGCCGCGCACGTTTGTAAGGCGTTCTGCTGCTTGGCTTCGAATTTCAGTAGGAAGCTGCCAAGTTGATCGAGAAAATCCAGAGTGCCGGGGCCATCTCTTGTCCCTAGTTCGCGGAGCGTTCGGATGAATTTCGCGATTCGTTGGTCGAGGGCGGGGAGACCGGATTCAATCTCCGGCCATTGACTTAGAATTTCCTCTTCAAGATCTTTTGTTGTGGCTTTTTGGAGACCGGAAGAGGTGGAATGCCCTGCCGATCGGCGTCGTTCCGTCGATGACTGCTGGACGCTTACCGACTTTTGTTTCGTGGAAGAAATGGGAGAACGGGCTTCATCTTTTGGCCAAAAGACAAATAAGGCGATTGCCAGGATTAGTAATACCGTCCATTTCATTCGCCTTCCAAGGTGAGTAAAAATGTCGCTCAATGCGATCTTGAAGCTTTTTTTATTGGACAGAACCGTGCTGCGGCGATAACTCCCCGCGCAACGGCAGCGTAGCTCAGGGGTAGAGCAGAGGACTCATAAGCCTTTTGTCGGCGGTTCAAATCCGCCCGCTGCTACCATTTTTACGAGAGCCCTCCCACCGGACCTGGTGTGTGGGCTTTTTTGGGCCACGCTAGAAAAAGTTGCCGCCACCTTCCTCCCATTGACGTCGGTTGCGTTTGGTAAGACGGCCTTGGTCGCCTTCCTTACGCCGTTGGCGGTTCTCTTTGTTGGCCAATCGCCGGCGTTCCGCTTCGGCGAGAATCTCGCCCGGCGTGTGATCAAGGTAGCCTTCGCGTGCCAGAGGGGCGCTGACTCTTTTTTCGATGAGTTGAAGCACTTCGATGTTGCGCTTGTAGGTGTTGTCCGGCGAGGGGACCTCGAGCTTGTCGCCAAGCTTGAGCGCGGCACTGGGCTTGAGGGTTTTTCCGTCACGCTTGACCTTGCCGGCTGAGCAGTCGTGAGAAGCCTGGCTCCGTGTTTTGTAAAGTCGAACCGACCAGAGCCACTTATCAACGCGCATTTTCCTTGGGGGGTGGAGGAACAAGGAGGACGATTTCACCTCTCACTTTTCGTTCTGAAAAATAAGCTGCGATTTCGCTGCTACTACCGTGGTGCAGGGTTTCGAATGCCTTGGTGAGCTCGCGAGCTACACAGACGGGGTGTTCCGGAGCCAGGTCGTTGAGTATTTCGAGAGTGGAGGGCAGGCGGTGGGGGGACTCGAAGAACACGGTGGTTTCGGCGCTTTCGAGAGCAGCCTTAAGTTGTTTACCCCGCTTTCCTTTTTTGACGTGAAGGAAGCCGTGGAAGGAAAATGGGTGGGGTGGAAATCCGGAGGCAACAAGCGCTGTTGTGATTGCGGACGGGCCCGGCAAGACCGTGAATTCGATTTCCTCATCACGGCAGGCTTTGAGGAAGCGGTGACCGGGGTCGGAGAGGCAGGGGGTGCCGGCGTCCGAGATGATGGCAATGGTCTCGCCATTGCGGGCGCGCTCGATCAGCTCGGGGATGCGTTGCTGTTCGTTGTGGTCATGCAGGGAAATGAGTGGTCTCGAAATTTCGAGGTGGTTGAGTAGGCGCAGGGAGTGCCGGGTGTCTTCACAGGCAATGAGGTCCGCTTGCCGGAGGGTCTCGATGGCGCGAAGAGTGATGTCGCCAAGGTTTCCGATGGGGGTCGGGACGAAGGTAACCACGGGGGCCCGGGGAGTGTCTTTAGATGCCATCGGCGAGGCGGGCGATAATTGACTGGGTGGCTCGTTGCAGCGCGTCGGGGAGGGCGTTCACGCGGGCTGTCTGGAGGTTGTCATCTACGAAAAGGCGTGATCTTCCGGCTTCAGATCCTTCGTCGAGGATGACTCCGGGGCGCGTATTGTCGATTAACTGATAGGAGACTGTCACGTTGATCTGGAGTTCCTCCGAACGGAGAACATCGACCGTGGAGGAACGAACTTGGACGTAGCCGAGGTTTTCGAGAGTGATCACGAGTGTGGCATCCGCGCCACTGCTGGTGGCAAGGCGATAGGTGCCGTCACCCACGAGGGCATCTACCATGCAGCTGGTCGCTAGAGCTTCTACGCGGGGAAAAACGACCTTGCTTTTCGCGAGCGGGACCGAGATCGATTGAATCCCGTCCAAGTGCTCGGGCTTGTTGCCTCCAAAGCGGTATCCTGCACATGAGGTCAGGATGCCGAGGCTGAGTGCCAGAAGGACGAAGTGCTTCATGGGCTACTGGGCGGAAAGCTTTTTGATCCAAGCTTGGGCGGTTGTGCGAAGAGGGCCGGGCTTGGAGCGGTTCACGGCTTCACGGTAGTAAAAAAGTGCCGAAGGGATTTGATCTTTTTTACGGTAGAATTCCGCGATTTCATAGGAGCGTTGGATATCGCCGGAAGCAAGCTTTTGGATCTGGGCTCGGGCCAATTTTGCCTGCTTTGAATCGGGGTAGCGAATGAGGACGTCTTCGAAGGCCCGCTTGGCCCGGTCCAGGTTCGCGCTGTCCTGGTTACCTTTCCTCGATTCGGCCAGCAGGATTTCTCCGATGCGGTATTGGGCATCCGGAGCATACTTGGAATCCGGGAAATCGCGGGTTAATTCGCGGAAGGCTGAAATGGTCCGGATGGTGTCGGTGGTCCCTGAGCCGCGGGACTGGTAAATCCGGCCGATGGTGTATTGGGCTTTCTCGGCCGAAGGAGCCCGCGGGGCGTTTTGGCGGACTTTCGAGAGCAATTCGGCGCTCTTCTTAAGATCGATAGGCATCTTGAATCCGATGAGGGATTTGGTGATTTGGCCTTCGGCAACCTGCGTGGCGATCACCTCCTGGCGTTTCATCGCTTCGGCGTAGTGAGGTGATGCGGGATATCTGGTGAGAATGGCGTCGTAGGCATCAAAGGCTTCGATTGGTTCAAGGTCTCTTTCCAAAAGCTTGCCCCACCGAAAGGCGGACTCAGGGGCGACCGGGCAGAGCGGGTGCCGGAGGACGATTTTCTTGTATAATTTTGTGGCCTTGCCGAGTTTTCCAGCTTTCTCGGCCGTGACAGCTGAATTATAAAGCCCTTGGGCGACTGTCTCGGATGCCCGGCTTTCGCTGGCAAGTTGGGCTGATTCGACTTCCCCTCCGCAGGAGATAAGAAGGAGGCTGGCTGCGAGGAGGGGAATCGCATGCTTGAAAAAGTTCATGGGTGAAAAAATAGTGGGTTAGGTGAAAAAGGAAAGGGAGCATTTACAGTCATCATGAGGGCTTGGCCGGGTTGCCGCGATTGTGATAGCGTTGAGCCATGCGACCAACGCAGTTTTTGGAATGGAATCTTCGTATCGCGTTGGCGGTCTTTTTTTTGTGGAGTGGTTCTGAGAAGCTAGATGATCTCTCGGCGTTTACCAAGTCGGTCGGGAATTTTCAGTTTGAATGGCAGATGCCTTGGTCCGATGAGGAGCGCAATTTCTTTGACGCACCGGCCGATGCTTTTATTGCCTATCTTGTCCCCTGGTTTGAAATCATCGCGGGGGTGGCCCTTTTAATACCGTATTCCAAGGTGGGTGGGGCGGTCATTCTGATCGGGATGTTGATTTCTTTCAATTTGGCTCTCGCATACGCGTGGAACCTTGGGATTAAGGATTTGCGGTGTGGATGCCACGGTGTCTCGGATACTCCAACGAATTATCCGCTAAAAATTGCTTCTAATTTTGGGCTGATTTATGCGTCCTCCCTGATTCTTTGGTTGGTCTGCTACCATCGACGACTTGCCAGCGGGACGGAGGCGTCTAAGATCACGCCATGACTTACGCCGAACGTCTGAAGTCTCGACTGGAAACGACCGGATCCGCCTTGTGTGTGGGGCTCGATCCGCGGCCTGATATGACGGAAGGTGGGGTCGAGGCGATCCCGGATTTTTTGCGCCGCGTGATCGGCGAGACTGCGGAATACGCGGCGGCGTTCAAACCAAACATTGCTTACTTTGAGGCGATGGGTCTGCGTGGGTTGGAAATTCTGGATCGGTTGTTGGGAGAAATGCCCAAAGAGGTTCCGGTGATTCTCGATGCCAAACGGAGTGACATTGGCGAGACGCAAAAATATTATGCCCGCAGCTATTTTGAAAATTGGGACGTGGATGCAGTGACTCTCAATCCGTTTTTGGGATACGACACATTGGAGCCATTTTTGGATTGGGAGGGCAAGGGTGTCTACCTTCTTGCGGTGACCTCGAATCCGGGAAGTATCGATTTCCAACGGCGTGATTGCGAAGGGAAAAAACTTTTTGAACGGGTGGGGGAGCTTTGCGAGCGTGCCCGGTCTGAGGGCCGGAAGACAACTGCCGGACTGGTGGTTGGTTTGACGAATGCCGATGGTGATGTACTTGCAAACCTTCCGGATGTCCCGCTTTTGGTGCCTGGCTTGGGCGCTCAGGGAGGGTCGCTTGATTCGTTGGCGGGGAGTGGGCGGAAGGCCGCGAGCGTCATCAACGTCTCGCGCGGAATTACCTACGCCGAGGGAAATGCCGATTACGCTGGATTGGCCAAGTATTGGGCCGACAAGATTGCGGAAAGCCTTTCGTAAGCGAGAGATGGAACAGAAAAAGCGTAATTCTGGTTTGAAGCCCAAGCGGGGCTGGCCGGGCCGGAATTACACCTTCTGGCGGCATCGCCTGCTGCCCCAGCTCTTGAAGAAGCGGGCCGGGGAAACCCAACCCGCAATGCTGACTCCGCCGGAGGAAGGGGTGATCCGCGCAACCTGGATCGGGCATGCTTCTTTTCTGGTTCAGTTTGGAACTCATGCCATTATTTTTGATCCCAATTGGGCCAACTTCCACGGGCCGGTGAAACGGCAAACCGAGCCGGGATTGTACCTCGAAAATCTACCGGATTTGGATCTTGTTTTGGTGTCGCACGCTCACTTCGATCATCTTCACAAAAAATCACTCCGTGCGATTGAAGCCCGCGAGGGTATTGTGGTGCCGCAACGGAGCGGAGGCCTGGTGAAGCGACTAGGGTTCAAGAATGTCACGGAGATGAAGGTTTGGGAGGAACGCAAGTTTGCCGGGATGCGGGTGATGCACACTCCGAGCCACCACTGGGGGGCCAGATATGGGGCGGATGTGAAACGCGATTACGGCGGGTTTTTGGTGAGCTCGGGAACACGAAGTGTTTTCCACTGCGGTGACAGCGCTTATTTTCCGGGATTCAAGGAGATCGGTGCGCGCGAGAAAATATGCCTCGCACTGCTCCCCATTGGGGCCTATGACGCTCCGAGTGGTCGGGATGTTCACATGAACCCAGAAGAGGCGCTGCAAGCATTTGAGGATCTGGGAGCCCAGTTGATGGTGCCGATGCATTACGGGACTTTCCCTCTTGGAAACGAGCCGCCTGAGGAACCCATTGAAAGGCTGCTGGAGGAGGCCCGGAATCGAAGCCTGGAAGACCGTGTCGTTGTGCCGGAAGCGGGGAAGGCGATTGAGGTTTGAGTCCGGTGGTGACGGAAGAGTCACGGCTTGTCTTGGCGAAGGATCGCGGATTTTGATAAAAGCCAAATGTGAGAGAGGTTCTTGTTTTTGATTTTGACGGAACGTTGGCGGACACACTGGAGGCGGCGAGATCGATTTTTAATCGGCTCGCACCCGACTATGGATATGAAACGATCAATCCCGAAAAAATCCCGGAACTGCGTCACTTGAATTTGCGCAGGCTACTGAAAACATTGGGAGTCCGACAGCGATCTCTGCCGGGCCTTATGAAAAAAGGAAAGGCGATGTTACGAGACCAGCTCGGTGAACTCAGTCCGTGCCCCGGAGTGTTTGAAGCTCTTCCGGCAATGCGCGGGAGTGCCGTCAAATGTGGTGTGCTGACCTCAAACTCGGAGGGAAATGTCGATATCTTTTTAAAAAGGCACGGCGTGCGACATCACTTTGACTTCGTTATAAGCTGTCGCAGATTGAAGGGGAAGGCAAGGTATCTCAAAGCGATTGCCCAGGAGTGTTCGGTGAAACCCGAAAAGCTTTTTTACGTGGGTGATGAGGTTCGTGATGTCAAAGCGTGCCGGAAAGCGGGAGTGCCGGTGGTCGGGGTGACCTGGGGATTCAATAGCAGGGAGGCGTTGGAGAAAAGCGGGCCCGGTCTGGTTGTCGATCATCCTGAGGAATTGCTGGCGGCGATTCGGGATTGGAGGGTGGGTTAAGTGCGAATCCGCCAGGGGGAAGGCGTGACGGTAATCGGAAGATGGTCGATTGATTTCGGTTGCGAGTCGGGCGGGGCATGTTTATCTCCCAATCGCCATGGCTCAAATCAACGAAAACTTCCAGAAGCTTAAAGCAGGTTATCTCTTCCCGGAGATCGCTCGTCGTGTCAACGCCTATACCGAGGCCGAGCCTGAGAAGGCCAAGCACCTGATTCGTTGTGGCATTGGTGACGTCACCGAACCTGTTCCGGTTGCCGCTCGCGAGGCCATGAAGAAAGCGGTCGATGAACTCGGTGATCGTGGCACCTTCCGCGGCTATGGTCCGGAGCAGGGTTATCCTTTTCTCCGCGAGTCGATCGCAAAGAATGCCTACTCTGGTCTAGGAATCGACCCTGGTGATATCTATGTCTCTGATGGGTCGAAATGTGATTCCGGTAACATTCTCGATATCTTTGGTCAGGGGAATAAGATCGCCGTGACCGATCCTGTTTATCCCGTCTATGTGGACACTAACGTTATGGCTGGAAATACGGGTGAGGCAAACGAGGCCGGTGAGTATGAAGGTTTGATTTACCTGAAGTGCACCTCTGAAAACGGATTCGTTCCCGCAATTCCAGAGGAGAGGGTGGATCTGATTTATCTTTGCTATCCAAACAACCCAACCGGAACAACTGCTACTCGCGAGCAACTTGAAGCTTGGGTAGCATACGCGCTCAAGAACGATGCTGTTATTCTTTATGATGCCGCCTATGAGGCATTCGTGCAGGACGATTCCATTCCCCGCTCGATCTTCGAAATCGAAGGCGCCCACCAGTGCGCAATTGAATTCCGCTCTTTTTCCAAGAACGGGGGCTTTACCGGAGTTCGTTGTGCCTACACCGTTATCCCTGAAACCGTCACCGGCTCAACAGCATCGGGCGAGCGCGTTCCTTT
The DNA here is from genome assembly GCA_030835305.1 of Verrucomicrobiota bacterium. GTDB lineage: Bacteria > Verrucomicrobiota > Verrucomicrobiia > Verrucomicrobiales > Akkermansiaceae > SW10. Next base: position 28,260 of record JAURPJ010000089.1, read on the forward strand.
GAAACAACTCTGGGGACGTCGTCATTCAACCAAATTTAACGGAGCCAGCTATCCTGTTCAGCGTGGAGCAGAAGCCATTTACTCGGAGGCCGGAAAAGCCGAAGTTGCAACCTTGGTCGAGCACTACATGACGAACGCGAAGTTGCTCCGCGAAGCCTGCGAAGGTCTTGGCCTGAAAGTGTGGGGGGGAGAAAATGCACCTTACGTTTGGGTAGGCTGTCCCAAGGGTGTGACTAGCTGGGGAATGTTCGACAAGATGCTCGAAGGGGCCCAAGTGGTAGTGACTCCGGGAGCCGGATTTGGCGCGGCCGGCGAAGGCTTCTTCCGGATTTCTGCCTTTAACTCGCGTGAGAACGTCGAGGAGGTTTGCCGTCGCCTTGCAGCTATGGTTTAGGGATTAAAAAGTCCGAAATTTGGTCGAAAAGCGCAAAGAAGCAGCCTTTTTGGGGTGTGGATTCCTAAAAGATCCGGCATTGCGCTCGGGACCATCTGCGAGTAACTAGCACGCATGAGCGGTTGTGGTAGCGGGAGAAACTTTGGTCCTCGAATGAAGATGGATTCATCCCTCCATCTTGAGAGGAAGCCTGACTGGATTAAGGTCCGGCTTCCGAACAATCCTGTGTTCTGGGATACCAAATCCATGATCAAGGACCTGAGCCTGGTCACGGTTTGCGAAGAAGCTCAGTGCCCGAACCGTTGGGAATGTTGGGGGCAGGGGACTGCCACCTTTATGATCGCGGGAGAGAAGTGCACGCGCGCCTGTGGATTTTGTGCGGTGAAGACCGCCAAGCCGGATGCTCTCGAGGCCGATGAGCCCCAGCGGGTCGCCGAGGCTACGAAACGCATGAATCTCAATCACGTGGTCATCACCGCTGTCGCTCGTGATGACCTTAAAGACGGAGGTGCGGAGCATTTCCAGAAGACCATTGAGGCTATTCGCGAAACCAATCCCGGCATCATCATCGAGGTGCTCGTACCGGACTTTAACGATAAGGACTGGGCCCTTGATTTGGTGATGAAAGCCCAGCCTCATATCTTTAATCATAACCTGGAGACTGTTCAGCGCCTGACTCCTTTAGTACGAAGCCGGGCCAAATATGAGCGCTCGCTTGTCGTCCTCAAGAAGGCCAAGGAGATGGCCGGGGGCAAGGTCGCAACTAAAAGCGGGGTCATGCTCGGCCTCGGCGAGAAACCCGAGGAAATCGAACAAGCCATGGATGATCTCCGCGCAGCGGATGTGACCGTTCTGACCCTGGGGCAGTATCTCCGACCAACTCCGATGCACCTTCCGGTGGTTGAGTATGTCACTCCCGAAAAATTCGAGGAATGGAAGGAAGTCGCTCTTTCAAAGGGCTTTCGTCATGTCGCGAGCGGCCCACTGGTGCGGAGTTCTTACCATGCCGCCGACTTCCACCCGGAAGACGATGTCCTTGAAGCGATCGAGGCCGATTTGGCAGCCGCTAAACAAGGGCAGACGGCCTAGCGCGCCGAGCTCTAGTTCTCCGGAGTGCGGGCCACCCGGAAGTATTTTTTAGCCCCCTCGAGGCCAATCGTGGTAGCTGTTTCGAAAGAGTCGCCGAAGCCAATAGTGCTATTTCCGCTCGTCATCGCTGATTGCGGAACTGGTGACCAGTTTTCGAGATCTTCCGACCACTCGATGGTGACATCGCCCAGAGCAAAGTCGCCCGAGGTTTCCAGGGTCACGCCGGCAGGCGAGACCGTGAAGAGCTGGGATGGAATGGCGGACTCATCGTGTCCAAGTGCGAAGAAAAAGTAATTTGGGATGGATGGGTCGAGATTAAACCCACTCTGGCTGTCAGGGGCGATCCCCGTTTCTCCAGCCCATGATTCATAGTCGGGAATATCCAGAAAGGTTTCTCCTACTGCTTTAATAATACCCGAAATGTCGCCGTTGACCTGGAGATCGGGGATCTCGATATCTTCCAGCTCGATTTCTTGCGCGATGGTGATAGGTAGTTCCATCCGGATATCATAGTATTTTCGGATTCCTTCCCGGCGGCCCGGAGTGACCGTAACGGTCCCGGTGCCTGCCCCTGCTCCCGTGAAGGGCGCTCCCGCGAAGTCATACATCAACTCGATTTCTTCGGTAGCAAGGCTATCTGCAGAACCGTTAAGCAATCCATGGTCGACCGTGACCGAGTGGTCACTTGCATCAAATTCCCCAGTTTCCACGTTCACCCGACCTGGAGGTGTCGTGGTCTCTGCGGTGAAGCCCAATCCGGTCCCGGTAAAGTCATACTCCGCCACTACGGCGAACAGTATGCGCTCTTGAGCTGAGAGTTCGATATCACTCCCTTGGACATCGGCAGATAGAATCGTAAACTCATCGGTGGTGGCAGTGCCGGGGTTAATATTTAATTCCACGTCGATGTTTCCGGTAAGATCGGAGGTGTCGTCTGACTTCAGGTTAATAGCGCCGAGGGAGATTTCCAATTCGATATCGACCTCATTAGCCCCTCCTTCATCCACCAGAATGAGTTTGGCCTGATTCGCAATCTGCGAAAACATGGGGATGGGGAGAAGTGCCAGCAATGCAACGAAGGAAAATCTCATCCGGGACCTCTATCACTAAAGCGGTCCTTTGCGAATTAATTTTGAACGCCGAATAGTTTTACGAAAACGATACGATTGATCGTAGGATTGAAGTGTCCTAGGAAGTTGCGACGTGACTCTTAAATAATGAAAGGCCGATGGCGGAGATCGAGGATCAAGTGGGAGCCGGTCTTCGATTTATCTGTGTCGAGGACACCCTCATCGAAGGCCTCGTAGGTCTTCTGCTTCACGGATTTGGCTTGCTGGTTTGGTGAAGCTGAGAAGAACTCATTCTTCGCTTGCCCGCAGAGCGAGATATTCTTCCACCGCCCGAGTGGGGTCATCATGCCGCATGAGGGTTTCGCCGATGAGAATGGCGTTGGCGCCGGCATCGAGAGCGCGCTGCGCATCGTTGGTGTCCTTGAGCCCGGACTCGGAAACCAAAATGACACCATCCGGCACCTCGTCGGCCAACTTTTCGGTCGTTATCAGATCGGTGGTGAAAGTCTGCAGGTTCCGGTTGTTGATGCCTATCAGATCGGCTCCGAGCTCGAGGGCCCGGTCCATTTCAGGGAGATCGTGCACCTCCACCAAAACATCCAGTTGGACGTCCCGGGCGGCGTCATAAAGCTCGCGGAGTTCGTCGTCATTCAGCGCGCCCACAATCAGCAAAATGGCATCCGCGCCTGAAACACTGGCCTCGTAAATCTGGCAGGGGTGGACCGTGAAGTCCTTTCTTAAAAGCGGGATGGGGGAGATCTTTGAAATCTCCATCAGGTAGGACAGGTGCCCCTGGAAGTATTTCTCATCGGTCAGGATCGACATGCAGGTGGCTCCGCCATCGATGTAGCGCTTGGCCTGGCGCACGGGGTCGAAATTCGGATCGATAATCCCGGCAGAGGGCGACGCTTTCTTCACCTCCGCAATCACCCCCAGCTTGTCCGGCCCCTGATCAAGAGCCGCCCGAAACCCCGCGAAGTCATTGCGCATCAGCGCGGAAGCCCGTAATTTTCTGGTGAGGGGGAGGAGAGGTTCAATCTCCTTCTTCTTGTAGGCGATGATTTCGTCCAGCTTGTTCATGGGTGACGCCCCTCCAATACGCGAAGCCTTCGAAAATGAAAGCGCTCAATTCCACTCTTGTTCTTAAGTCTCAAAGAGGGAAAACTCGGCGCCCGGTGAAAGTTCTCCTCCTTATCCTCTTTTTGCTGCCACTCTGCTTGTCGGGGCAGGAGGCCAAGTCAAGCTCGATCGATAGACGCCTCACCATTCTGGGGGGGGATTCCAGCTTGCGCGTCGCGATGATTCAGGATGCTGACTCCCTGATCGCCGATCTCGATCGCCTGGTGGGGGAGGTTCCCGGAAAACCCTACCCGATTTACCTGGAACTTTTCCCCTTTGAAAAAGGCAAGCCCTCCCGAATTTCTTTGGATTTTTTCAAGCCCGAAGGTGGTGCTCCCTATCGCCTGCAGATTTATCTTCGCCTGGGGCGGGGGAATTCCTTTGATCAAAAACAATACGAGCGGGTCCTCCTGAAAATGCTCGTCATGGAGCGAAGCCTGAGGGCCCTTCCCGAGGGGGAATCCGCCGACCGGGTGGAAGTCAGGCCGTGGCTTTTGGATGGGCTCGCCGAGGCCATCCGGTGGGAAAATGGCAGGGGAGACCGACGCATGTATTCCTCCTTGATGGAGAGCGGCGGCTGGGTGGAAGTGGAGGAATTGGTTGATCGCACCACAGTTGCCGAACTTGATGTCCTGAGCCGTGAGCTCTTTCGCGCCTCTTCCGGCGCCCTCGTGATGGCCCTCCTCGCCCAGAGCCAGGGGGCCCGGAGTCTCTCCCAATTTCTGGGGAAGGTCGCCGTCTTTCAGGGGGAGCAAATGACGCTTCTGAGAAAGCACTTTCCGCAGGCCAACCTCGGGCCCAAAGGTCTGGAACGTTGGTGGATGCTGCAGGTGGCCGCCCTCTCAGAAAAGAAGTTGTCCGAGGCCATGACCATTCCCGAAACCAATGAACGCCTCGGCAAAATCCTGGAACTTCATCTCAAGGACGAAAACGGAATCGACTTCCGGGTTGGCCTGGAATCCTGGCGTCAGGTCGCGATACTTGAGTCAAAGGGCGAACGGATTGAATCAGTGAGACCTGCCAACGATCTCCTCGCACATCTGAGTTTTCGTTGCTTCCCGACTTTCCGCCCGGTCATCGGCGGGTATCTCAAAATCCTTTCTGATATCGCCGATGGAAAAACAGACGAGGTTGAGGAAATGATCGGAAACCTCGAGCAGTTCCGGACGGCCGAATTAGAACGTCACCGCAAACTCGTTGACCTCATGGACTGGTATCACTTGTCCAGCGTCAAGAAAGAGAGCGGGGAGTTTGAGGACTACTTGAAGATGCAGGAAAACCTCCGTAAGGGGAACGAATTACATGACGACCCGCTGCACCAATACCTCGACAAAGTTCAGAAGGTCTTTGAAAAAACAGAGTAGGCCAGCCCCCAGGATCCGGTAGCCAATCCACCAGGCCAGATCGCGTCGGGCGAAGCCCTTTCCGCGACCCACCCGCCCAAGCCAGGCAGTTCAAGCCCTCACCCGATCCAGCGGGCTCTTCACGCCCCGGCTATTGCCGATCTGCGAGGCGTGGGCGTAGATCTCCGTCGTCTTGACATCCTCATGACCCAGCAATTCTTGCAGCGTCCGGATGTCTGCTCCCGCCTCCAGCAGATGCGTTGCGAAGGAATGTCGGAAAGCATGCGTCGTGAGCCGTTTTGATAACCCTGCTTTCGTTGCCGACCGCTTCACCGCAGCGCCATAAACTTTTTCATGCAGATGGTGTCGTCGCATCACTCCGGTTTCCGGATCTTTCGAAAGCCCCTTTGCCGGGAAAACCCACTGCCACGCCAACTGGTTCCCCGCATGGGGAAACTTTCTCCCCAAGGCACCCGGAAGTGCGACTCCCGGTGCCACTCTTCCACTTTATGGCCCACTCAGAGTGAGAAGATCGGCGACCTTGGATAGTCTTTCCAGACCCGATGTCAACAGGCTTCCGGAGTGAAGGCCGGAGGCCGAAACGGAGGAAGCCTGTTGGGCGCACCACCTCTCGCCTGGTTCCCAGCCATTGGCAAACTCCTCCGGCGTTTTCATTCCCAAGCTCCGGTGTGGCCGAAGCTCGTTGTATTTCTTCTTCCACGCTGCAATGAC
>JAURPJ010000090.1 GCA_030835305.1 Verrucomicrobiota bacterium
CGAAACCAAAAAACTAGTCCCTTCAGCCCCTCATTCAACACCTAAGTCAGCGCTTCAAGAGAGGTGGGCGTTCTTCAGGCAATCGAGGCTCCGGGTGCCCTGCGTTTCCGGAAGGCGGGTGGTTTAGAAAACATCGCAACGCGTTGAGGGAGGATGATGGACCACTGCTCACCGAGAGTAAAGCGGACTGCCCCAAGCTTTTTTCGAGCTTTTTCCTGACTTGGAGTTCAGGGAGACACTTCTGGTATTTCACTTTGGCGAACTTTCATCTTCGGGTCTACCTTTTGGAGGTATCCTTGGCACCAAATTGAATACGTCTCGGAATGCCTGCAAGATGGTCGATGGCATGGCAGTGTATTGATGTGTGTGGACAAGTGGTTGATTACGATTGATGAAAGGCTGCCGAACCGTGTCGCGGCTTCGGTGGCTAATGCATTGGGATCAGTTTTCCGCGCCGAAGATCTATATCGAACCCACGGGAGTAATGGTCATCGTTCGGTTCTCCTCCCACCCCTAGGCAAAAAAACGACTCCATCGACCCAATTTCGCTGCCCGCCTACCAGGCCTTGGCTGAGTATCTCATTGCCAAAGACAAGAACTGAAAGGGGTAACCAAGATGTGGCATATCAACGCGTCGTGAGCGAGAGTGCGCCCGGATTTCGGCCAAGAAAAACTTCGCCATGATTTCATTTTAGTTTCATACAGGGTTCACGTTTATTTCGTATCGATGTTTTTATGAAATTACCCGATGCCCTGAAATGCCCAGTAATTTTCGCTCTGGCAATGACCCTTCTTGCCAGTTGCGTTAACGATGACTGGAAGACTACCGATGAAGTGGAGATTCTCAGCGAATTGAAATCACCCGACGGCAAATACATCGTTACAGTTTTCTCCTGCTCTGGCGGCGGAGCGGCCGGATACGTCTACACCAATGTCAATCTAAGAGAAGCTTCGGAGACGCTTGACCAGAGAGATTTTCTTCTGGGTGAACATTTGTGGAACAGCTTTTCGGACATCACAGTGGATTGGCGAGATTCAGTAAATCTTGAAGTCACCTATCGATGGGCGGGTGATCACCCCGACTATAAGACGAAAAATGGGAGGACAGTTCCAAAAAAGGGCAATGTGAAGATTAGTTACATCCTTTTGCCAACCGATTGATCGCGGCAGCCGGAGGCCCCCAACCAAACATTGAAGCGAAACGAATCCCGCGCAGCCACATGGCAGAGACTGATGATAGGAAGCCAAAACCATTCAGACCTCAGTGGTTTTCGCGGTGGTCGTGAAGTGGTCTTGTCTTTGAACCTGGCGGATTTTCGCTACGGTGAGGCATGACGAAATTGTTGATCACGGGTTTGCTGGTGGGAATCATTGCGGGTTTGGTAGGAGCGCTTTGTGGAGTAGGTGGTGGAATTATCATGGTGCCGGCGTTTGTAATGGCCCTGGGGATGGGACAGAAGACGGCGGTGGCGACGTCACTGGCGGTTGTGGTTGTTTCTGGTCTTTCTGGAACTGTCAACAATGCGGTGAATTCAGATTTGATCCAGTGGAAAGTCGTGGCGGTGACTGCTTTGGGGGCGGCGGTGGCATCATGGTTTGGAGCCGATTTGATGCGGAGTCTTTCGAACCCCCAATTGCAGAAAGGGTTTGCGGTTCTAATGATCGCTGTTGGGGTGAGGATGCTCTTGATGAAAGGGTAATTGGACGTAGCCTTTTCCCGTGGACTCAGTGACACAGGCAGTGCTCGGAGGAGTGGTGGGCGAGTTAGTACTTGGTCGCAAGATTGGTGGCAAGGGGATGGTTTGGGGCCTTTTTCTTGGCACCTTACCGGATCTCGATATTCTGTTTTTTCCGTGGCTGGATCAGGTAGAGAAGTTGCGTTGGCATCGTGGGATTTCGCATTCCTTTCTCATGATGGTGGTGGCGGCTTTTGTTTTTGCAAAGCCGTTGGCGTGGGTGCATCGCAAGCAAGGCGTTAGCGCGCGGCGTGCGTGGTGGTTTGTTTTTCTGGTCTGGAGCACGCACGTGCTGATCGATGTTTTTACGAGTTACGGGACGCAGGTTTACGAGCCTTTTTCGGATGCCCGGGTGGCGTGGAGCAATCTGTTCATTATTGATCTGTTTTTCACCCTGCCGCTGCTTCTTTTGGTGGTCTATCGGGGGTGGAGAGGGTTGCTAAATTTCCGGGAACTCGTGGTTTTTCACTATAGTGGAAGTGAGCCGGATGTCCGCCCGAAGTTTGATGAGGTATCACGCAAGGGGGCGGCGATGGTGATGTCTATCAGTTCTCTTTATGTTGCTTTTAGTCTGGTTATGAAGCTTTGGGCGATGGATCGGATCCAAGGGCAAATGGTGGAAGAAATTCCGGATGGCGAGTTGGTTGAGGTGGCGCCGACGCCTTTCAATACAATTCTTTGGCGGGGTTTGATTGAAACGGAGAAGGGGTATTTTGTGACACACTGGTCACCCTTTGATGAAGGGCCGGCGGGCTACTATTTTTTTGCGAAGCAGCATGAACTTTGTGAGTCGTTTCAAGAGGAGGAGATGTTCGAAGGGCTGAAATGGTTTTCGCGGGGACATTGGGTGGCGCGTGAAACACCGGATGGATACGTGGAGTTTATCGATATCAGGTTTGGCGAAGTGCGTGATCACGAAGCGGGAAAACTGTTGTCGATGTTTCGATGGCACTTGTCCTATGATGATCAGGGCGGGTTCAAGGCGGAACGACCGCCTCGTCGTTTCAAGATGGGTGATACCTTAAGCGCTCTTTGGAAAAGGCTTTTGGGGAACCGGAGGGAGTGGGAAGGGTTGGAGGCGTTTTAGAGTTTGATTCATGTAAATAAATAGTTTAGAACACTCAACGGTTTTGGGCCGTCAGCTAGCAATTGGAGATATTCATGGATGCTTGAATTCCTTGAAGACTCTTCTGGAATTTGTCCAACCGGTCGCGGATGACGAGGTGATCATGTTGGGCGATTATGTGGATCGTGGCCCGGACAGCAAGGGGGTGATCGACTACCTGCTGGACTGGCCTTGGGAGGCGAAGTTGATCCCTCTAAAGGGAAATCATGAGATCATCATGGATGAGGCCGAATTTTCCGCGAAACATCTGAACTACTGGTGTCGGGTCGGCGGACTGGAGACGATTGCGTCCTATGATGCGCGTTTTGCGAATATCCCGGACAGTCATTGGGAGTTTATCAGGAATTCCCTTCCCTATTACGAAACCGAGCAGGTGATTTATGTTCATGGCGGAGTGGGGCCAATGAAGCCGCTGGTCAAACAGGATCCGGTGAATTTGGCGTGGCGTCGTTTTCCTGATGCCAAGGAGCATCGTTCGGGAAAGCTCGTGGTGTGTGGTCATACCATCCAGCGCAAGGGACGGCCCACCGACAAGGGACACACGGTGTGCATAGATACCGCGGCCTGCCAGGGAGGTTGGCTCACTTGCTTCAACGCTAAGAAGGGTCGCTATTGGCAGGCCAATGAAAAAGGCCAAACTCGAAAAAAGAAGCTCAAGGCTTGGAAGAAAAAGAAGGCGAGGGCGCTCGAAGCGACTACGTCTTCTTCCTCGCCAAAAAGTTGATCGAGAGCCCAATTTGGCACCAGCAGATCAGGGTTAGAACGAGAGTCGCCACCCATGTGCCGAGTGAGATCAAGTGGTTCTGGTTTTGGAGATCGACCGGCCATTCCTGGGTCACAAAATGCATCACCAGAAGCGCCTGGCTGATCAAAAACAGGACGGGAAAGATGAAGAACAAGGGTTTCCAAACAGTGTTTGCTGGTTGGAGTCCCGGGTGGTTCCGGACGTTGTAGTTCCAAAGCTTGGCCCAACCATACACGGCGACAAAGCACCACAGGGCATTGAAGACCGGCAGAAAAAGAAAGCGAACCGCCTTTCCTCCAGTGAGGTGGCTCCCAAACATGCGCATCATCTCCCAAGCCCGGTGCAGATAGATGATCGCCAGGGTGACCCATGCGACGAGCCCGAGTGTGGCCAGAGAGAAGAGGAACGTCCTAGTGTTGTCACTGGCGATGTTTTGGCAGAGATAAATCAAGCCACTGGGGACGAGGAGGGTCAGGAAAAAGAGGAGGAGGTTTGCCGGGTGGAGGTGGGGGAGATACAGTCCTCCGGGTGGGCCGTCCCAGATGGTCCGCGTTTTTGGCGCGGCATAGGGATCGCTATCGCCAAGGTCGGATGGCGGAACTGAGTTCGGCGCTCTTTTTTGAGTCGGAATCAGGCCAAGGATGCGACCTGCTGTCTGCTTGTCGTCGGTTTCGTTTTTCCAAACGAGGTGATGACCAAGGAGTTTTCTATCGATAGCGAGAGCACGGAGTTCACGAAAGTCCACGGGGCCATAGGACTCGCCTTCGATCTCATAAAACCATCCCGCAGAACCCGAAGTCCGACGAGATGGGGATGAATTGGGACGGGAAGGGAGTCTGGCCACGGCACTGGGGCGACCTAGAAGTGAATGGCGTGGCCGTCTGCATCGAGGGTGGCCTCGTGGATGGCCTCGGCGAGAGTTGGGTGGGCGTGAATGGTGGCGTGGATGTCATCAATCGTGGCCTCGAGCGAAAGAGCGAGACCCATTTCGGAGATCAGATCAGTGGCATTTTCACCGATGATGTGAGCGCCGAGAACCTCGCCGTATTCCTTGCCGAACAGGATCTTCACGAAGCCTTCGGTCTCGCCGCTGGCTTGGGCTTTGCCAAGTGCTTGATAAGGGAATTTGCCGACCTTGTATTCGATACCTTCTTCCTTGAGGGCACGCTCGGTCTTGCCCACGGAAGCGACCTCGGGATAGCAATAGGTGCAGCCCGGGAAGTCTCCAACACGCTTGACGGAAGAGCCTTCGACAAAGATTCCTTCAACGCACTGCATCGCTTCGAAGCTGGCGGTGTGGGCGAGCCAAGGAGGTCCGGCGATGTCGCCGATGGCGTAAACATTCGGGATGGAGGTTTCGTAGCGCTCACCAATTTCAACCCAACCGCGGTCGGTGAGTTTGGGTTGCTGGCCGCCGGGAAGGACGGGAGCCACGCCGATGGCGACGAGGCAGCAATCGGCGGTGATTTCCTCGGTGCCACCTGAATTTTCGACGGTAATGGTGACAGAGGTTCCGTTGTCACGGGTCGCGGTCACCTTGGTGTCGGTGAGGCAGTTAATACCGGCCTTGCGGTAGCTTTTGGTGATGGCGTCACTGACGTCATCGTCTTCCACGGGCAGAAGATTGGCCATCATCTCGATGATGGTGACCTCGGTGCCGAAGGCGTTGTAAATGTAGCCAAACTCCACACCGATCGCACCGGCTCCGATGATGACCATCGATTTGGGCTGCTTTTCGAGAACCATGGCTTCCTTTGAGGAAATGACGGTGGTTCGATTGAAGGGGAGGCCGGGCATGGGGCGCGACTTGGCACCGGTGGCGATAATGACGTTCTTGGCGTCGAGAACCTCGGTGGAACCGTCTTCCTTTTTGACTTCGACCTTGCCGGGAGCCTGGATGGAGCCGAAGCCGTTCACATAATCGACGTTATTTTTCTTGAAGAGGTATTCAATTCCTCCGGCTAATTCGCCGGAAACCTGACGCGAGCGACCCACGACCTTGGTCCAGTCGTAGCTGAGGTTATCAAAGCTAAGGCCGAATTTTCCGGCATCGTGCTTCAATTGATGATAAAGGTGTGCGTTTTTAAGGAGGGCCTTGGTGGGAATGCAGCCCCAGTTGAGGCAGGTTCCGCCGGCGCGTTCCATTTCGATACAGACCACCTTTTTTCCAAGCTGACCGGCACGGATGGCCGCGACATATCCGCCAGGACCGCCACCGATAACGACAAGATCATAAGACATGTGGGGACGGTGGATAGGGAAACGAAAAAATCAAGACTGAACGATGGTGTGCGCTTCCATCGGAATAGACAGACCACCCTGGCCACACCCGGATGATGCCGGAAGGTCCCGCCTCACTAACCAATGTACCATTGAACGGAAAGATTCTGCCGGGCGCAACTGCCGGCCAGTCTGATAATTTGAAGCTTGGCTGATGAGGTGAAACTGTTTGAACATTCGGGCGAGGAATGACGACCCAGGTAAAGTTTGCGATGCTTGTTCTGACCAGCTTGCTCGTTCTGATTGTGTTCAAGTGGGTTTGTCAGTTTTCGTGGGCAGGGATTTTTCTTTTTAGCTAACGATGATTTACCTTAATATGAAAACGATGGGATCTTTTTTCTACTTCTTTACCTTCATCCTAGGTCTGGCCTCTGCGGCTGATGATTTTCCCTTGGTGCCTAAAGATGTTGAGGTCGCGCTGTTTGCTAAAGAGCCTCTCGTCAGGAATCCTTGCGGTATAGCCTTTGATAAAAAGGGGCGGCTATGCGTAGGTATGGGCCCACAGTATCGCAATCCAAAGCCTGATACGCCGGGCGATTCTGTCTGGATACTACTGGATCAAGACAGCGATGGTGTGGCCGACGGACATAAGGAATTTGCTTCTGGCTTCAATGCCATTCAAAGTTTGGCGTGGCGGGGTGATTCCTTGTGGGTTGCCAACGCGCCGGACCTTACAGTGGTGCGTGATTTGAATGGCGACGATGAGGCCGACGAATACATCAGACTCTATACCGACTTAGGAAACCTTGAGCATGGTCTACACGGTCTTAACTGGGGTCCAGATGGCAAGCTGTATATGTCGAAAGGGAACTCCAAGGGACTTAACAACGCACCGGATCGCTTGGCTCCAAAACCCTTCTTGGAGTTGTGGGGCATGGAAGCACCGACTGGTTCGCCCGAGTTTCCACAACCAATTACTTTCAAGAAAGACAACTATCAGAAGAACTATCACAAACCTTCCGATGACTGGGGGCTTTGTGGCGGTGTGCTGCGTTGCGATCCGGATGGCAGTAAATTGGAGATCGTAACGCGAGGCTCCCGGAACCCATTTGACATCACCTACGACGATGGCTTCGATTGGTTAGGTACGGACAATGACCAGAACCATGGCGACAAGTTCTTTTCACCATTCTATGGAGCGCACTTTGGTTGGGGTCATCCATGGAGCTATGCCTGGGAAGGCAAGCAACATTGGCCATCTGCGCCTGCCGCTGGCCCGTTGTTTGAGGGTTCTGGAACTGGCGTGGTCTACTTGGGGATCTCACAATATCCTGACAAGTATCGCGGCGTGTTTTTGGTCAACGATTGGTTGAAACGTCAGGTTTATATCTATCGCCCCACTTGGGATGGCGCTTGGATGAAGCCGGATTCCGAGAAATTTAAACTTTTTGCCCACGCTGAGCGAGGGCGTTCTATGGGTGCCAGCAATGGGCGTAGCTTCGACCCGGTGGATATCGAAGTCGGACCAGACGGGGCAATCTACATCTCCAGTTGGGGCCGTGAATATGGTGCGGTGGTCAAGGATGGTAAGCAGCAGAATGAAGGCCGCATTTACAAGCTCTGGCCCAAGAATGCGCCACCACAATCACTGAACATCGAACGGGATCCCTGGAAAGATCTTAGTAGCCATCTTCCGGTTTGGCGTAGCAACGCGCAGGAAGCATTAATCAAAAAAGGTCTACCTGCCGCAGAGCGGCTAAAAGAACTTGCAGCTGATCCCACTTCGAGCAAAGCCCTGCAAACTTGGGCAGCATGGACGCTGGGTCGCATTGCCCCGGACGAGTCCACAATCGACGACTGGTTTACTTCTGCCCTGCGCCAAGAAGTTTTAAATTTACGCTTACAGTCCATCAGGATTCTAGCACATCGCGCTCGATTGCGTGGAGAACACAAGCTGCCAGACGAGATCGTCAATTTGCTGGACGATGCTGAACCTCGCGTTCGACTAGAAGCAGTGTTGGCCTTGCGGCAAGCAAAAGACTGCAGCCAGAATGCCGCATTATTAGCATTGGCCGCCAAAGAGAATGACCGCATTACTTATTATGCGACATGGGGAGCTTTGGGCGACTTGATGACCAGAGAAGCGCGTAAAAGCTTATTGAAAGATGCGCGTATTGGAGTACGCCGCGCTGCCTTACTAAGCCTTCTAGAAGAAGATGCTTTGGACGAAACCGAGGTTCAAGTCGTAAGTAACGATACAGATACGATCACTGCCTCCCTCGCTTCTCAATGGCTGGGCGGCAAGACAAGGACACGTATCAAGGGGGCACCGCTAAAGAATGATCGAGCGGCAACCTCATCTTCACTACTTTCTCCAAGCGGTAAAATCCCTACCGTGGAAGAAGTAATGCCCCTTCTCTCAAAAGCCAAGATCGAACGTGGCCGGGAGCTTTTCCTCAGTGCACACGGAGCAACCTGCGCCACCTGTCATCAGATGGAAGGCATAGGCAATGCCTTTGCTCCTGACCTTTCCGATATTGGCACACGTGCAGATGCCAACTTTATCATTCGTTCTATCTTAGAACCGAGCGCCGAAATTACCGAGGGCTTCGCTATGCAGATTGTGAAGACCAAAGATGGTAGCTCGATCGGTGGTATTTTATTGGAAGAAAGCGGCCGTGCTTTGACCTTCGGGCAGATCGGCGGCAGTCAAGAGACTGTTTTGAGATCAAATATCTCAAGCCGTGAAACTGCGGAGATTTCTGCTATGCCCCCCCTAGGCGCGCTGCTGGCCCCACAACAAATTGCCGATATCACCAAGTATCTCATTTCCGCTAAATCGCCGAGTAAATCTTGGGGTAATCCCAAAACGGGCTGGCATCTCGAGACCAAAGGGGATCGCCTAGCAATTCGTCTAGATGGCTTGGAAGTCTTGAGCTACTTTTTTAAGCACAAGGAAACTAAGCGCCCCTTTTTTGCTCACGTTAAGACGCCCACAGGCATACAAGTCACACGCAATTTTCCACCGACTAAGGGTAAAGATCCTATGGACCATGGTTACATGCATCCTGGTCTTTCCTTAGGTTTCGCTAATATCAACGGCGAGAATTTCTGGCACAACAATCGTGGAGGTCTAGTTGTCAGTGAAGGATTTGAGCGCGAGCCTCTCATTAAGGATCTCTCTGCCAGTTTCGGTGTGAAGAATCGCTACCTGGGTAAAGACGGCAAGGTAGTCTGTCTGGAAATTGCCAACTATGAACTTATCAAGAACTCTGATGGCTACTTGATCCGTATGGAGAGTAATTTTACCTCAGACAAAGAACTCGTCTTTGGGGTAAAAGAGGAGATGGGCATGGCCTTGCGCATCGCCTCACCGATTCGCGTCAAGCAAGGCTCCGGCAGCATTGCTAGTGCTAGCGGCGGTGTGAATGAAAAAGGGACCTGGGGAAAAATCGATAAATGGTGGGACTATTACGGCCTGCAGAAAAAGCGCAGTGTGGGCCTGCAGATCATGTCTGGTGAAGGAAATCCACCTGTATGGGCACACAGTCGGGATTATGGTTTGTTGGTCGCCAACCCTTTCCCAGTCGATGTTAAAGAGAACCGTGACAAGACTACAGTAATAAAAGCAGGCGACCCCTACAGACTCAGCTTTGGCATCCAAGTGCATGACGCGGCCGACCGTTCCAGCTACGATCCCAAAGCCAGCTACGAGCGATATTTAACAAAACCATGAGTGACACTATTGGTATCCTCGGCCTTGGCTTGATCGACTCTGGGCGTAACGAAAAAATTTGGGGAAAATCCACAAAAAACGACTAATTCTACAAAATCTTACCACTTATGAAGATTCTCTCTATTCTCTTTAGTTTATTGTTGTTCAACGCTTTACAGGCAAAAAATCAGCCAAACATCATGGTATTTTTAGTTGATGATATGGGCGTGATGGACACCTCGGTGGCTTTCCTCACGGATGACAAGGGCAAGGCGAAGCGTTATCCGCTGAACGATTTTTATCGGACGCCGTCGATGGCCCGATTGGCGAAGCAGGGGGTGAGGTTTAATCAGTTTTATGCGATGAGTGTATGTTCGCCTTCCCGAATTTCGCTGCTCACGGGGCAAAATGCGGCACGGCATGGTGCTACGAACTGGATTAATCCGGCCTCGAATAACCGGGGTAAATTTGGTCCTCCGGAGTGGAATTGGGAGGGTCTGAAAAAGGGCGAGGTGACCTTGCCAGGAATTTTGGTAAAGGAGGGCTATCGTACGATTCACGTGGGGAAGGCGCATCTTGGGCCGAAGGGGAGTGAGGGCGGGGAGCCGTTGAACCTGGGGTTCGAGGAAAACGTGGGAGGCGCGGCCTTCGGTGCACCGGGAAGTTACTACGCCAAGGCGGGATATGGGGCTTTGACGAAGCGCAAGAGTCACGCGGTGCCACACCTGAATGAGTATCATGGGAGTCAGACTTTCCTGACGGAGGCGCTGACTTTGGAGGCCAGGAAGCGGGTGGCGCAGTCGGTGAAGGAC
Organism: Verrucomicrobiota bacterium; assembly: GCA_030835305.1. Lineage (GTDB taxonomy): Bacteria > Verrucomicrobiota > Verrucomicrobiia > Verrucomicrobiales > Akkermansiaceae > SW10. The sequence goes on from JAURPJ010000090.1 coordinate 10,355, forward strand.
GGAAAGCCCTTCTTTTTACATTTTGCGCACTACGCGGTGCACGCGCCCTTTCACTCGGATCCGCGGTTCGCGAAGAACTACGAGAACTCGGGCAAGTCGAAGAATGCGCAGGCTTTTGCAACCTTGATCGAGGGCATGGACAAGTCGCTGGGGGATATGCTGGATTGTTTTGAAGAGTTGGGAGTGGCTGAGAATACGTTGGTGATCTTTCTGGGCGACAATGGCTCTGACGCGCCGCTGGGGCATCAGCACGAGGTCGCTTGTGCTGCTCCGTTGCGGGGCAAGAAAGGGGCGCATTATGAAGGGGGAATGAGGGTGCCTTTCATCGCGGCATGGGCGAAGCGGAATGATGAATCTGCAGAGCAGAAGACTTTGGGAATTCCAGCGGGTGTGATTCAACCCCAGGTGGCATCGGTCCAGGATATTTTTCCCACCGTCCTAAAGGTGGTGGGAGCGAAGAACCCGGAAGGGCATGAGGTTGATGGCCTTCAGCTGCAGACTTTGCTAACCGGTCGGAGGGATGAGACCCGCGAGGAGCAGTTTTTGATGCACTACCCGCATGGTCCGCATCGCAGCAACTATTTTACGGTGTGGCGTGATGGGGATTACAAGGTGATTTATCACGCGCTGCCCGAGACGAAGTCGACGGGAAATCGGGTGCAGTTTAGTGGTGGAAATTACGAGGTGTATCACCTGGCGAACGATCCGTTTGAGGAGCGCAATCTGGCGGCGGTGAAGTCGGCCCTTCTGAAAGAGATGATGGCCGACATGATTGAGCGCCTTGAGAGATGTGGAGCGAAATATCCGGTGGATGAGGTAGGCAGGGAGCTCAAGCCCAGAGTGCCTGGGCGGTAAGTTCATTCATTTTAAATTGAACATTGATAGTTTTTTGCCTTTCATAGGGCATGTCCGCTGAGGTCGAGGCAAAAACAGGTTTGAGCGAGTTCGAGGCTCAAGTCATCGGTTTTTTTTGTGACGGGGTGAGAATGCTGGGTTTGCCGAAGTCGATCGGTGAAATCTATGGCTTGCTTTATGTATCGCAGGAGGTCCTGTCGCTGGATGATTTGGTGAGTCGGCTGGGAATTAGTAAAGGGTCTGCAAGCCAAGGACTTAGGTTGCTTCGGGAGCTGGGTGCGGTGAGAGAATTCGATGGAGTGGTGGGGCGTCGGGTTTATTACGAGCCTGACGTGGAGCTAAAGCGTTTGGTGGGAGGATTTATCAAGGAGCAGGTGAGACCGCATTTGGCGAGCGGGGAGGAGAAGCTCGCAAAGTTGAAGGCGATGGTTGGCGAGATGCCGGGGAATGCGAAGTCGGATTTTTATGCCGGGCGGCTCGAGCGCTTGGGCCGATGGTCGAAGCGGGCGCGAATTTTATTACCCATTATCCAAAAGTTTCTTGGACGCTAACTCTATGACCGATGATACAGCCTGGTACGTGCTGCGAACGCAGTTGAAGCGCGAGAAATTGGCCGCAGCAAATCTTCGCCAATTGGAGGGCGTGGAGGTTTTTTTACCACGCTTGAAGTATCAAAAGACGACGCGGCGGGGTCGGGTTTGGTGGATTGAGCCCTTGTTTCCGGGGTATTTGCTGGCGCGTTTTTCGCTGGCCGAGATGGGTCGCTTGGTCACTTACACCGCGGGAGTGAGCAGGATGATCAGTTTTGGAGACAAGGTTCCCGAGGTCCCAGAGGAATTTGTAAAGAGCCTGCAGGAGGAGGTCGCGAAAGTGCAGTCGGGTGACGAGGAAATCGTGGTGGATTGGAAGGTCGAATTGGGAGAGAAATTCGAAGTCGCCAAAGGTCCCTTCGAGGGCATGACGGGCGAAGTGGTGCAAGTCCGCCCGGGAAGCGAAAGGGTGAGCCTTTTGTTGGAATTTCTAGGGGAGCCCCAGACGGTTGAAGTGAGTTTGTATTCGCTCATTTTAGCACGCCCTGAGATTCCCGAAGGATGGAGGGGAGAGGATTCAAATTAGTTCATTTTTAATTGAACAAAGAGGATTTTTGTGTGTCTATCAGCCATCGGGACGAATGTTTAATTCGTTTTGGTCAATTCCGGAATTTTTTACAGGTTTCACTTATCGGTAAAGTGAGCGACCAAGGGCGGTAGCGGCTCAAAAAATCAAAATTGGGACCAGCCAGGATTTAAAAAGCGAAAACCAGTCCAACTTTATGATGAAAATCTTTATTGCAGGTCACCGTGGCATGGTGGGTTCTGCCCTAGTGCGGGAAGCGGAGCGTCGTGGCGGATACGAAATTCTGACCGCCGGGCGTGAGGAGCTCGATCTCCTTGATCAAGCCGCTTGTCAAAAGTGGCTCGCGGATCAGAAGCCTGATCAGGTCATTATCGCGGCAGCGAAAGTGGGCGGGATTCACGCCAATGCGACTTATCCGGCTGAGTTTATTTACGAGAATCTGGTGATCGCGACCAATTTGATCGAGGGCTCGCGACAGGCTGGGGTCGAGCGGGTTCTATTTCTTGGAAGCTCCTGTATTTATCCCAAGATGGCTCCCCAGCCGATGCCGGAAGATTGCCTTTTGACGAGCCCGCTGGAGGTTACGAACGAAGCCTATGCGGTTGCCAAGATTGCCGGTCTCAAAATGTGTCAGCACTACCGGGCTCAATACGGGCTAAAGTATCATTCGGCGATGCCAACAAATCTTTACGGTCAGGGCGACAATTATCATCCCGAGAATTCCCATGTCATTCCGGCTTTGATTCGTCGTTTTCACGAGGCCAAAGAGCGGGGGGATTCCGAGGTGGTGATCTGGGGAAGCGGGACACCACGGCGCGAATTTCTGCACGTCGATGATTTGGCCGCAGCCTGTTATCATTTGCTTGATTTGGAGGAGCCGCCCGACTGGGTCAATCTGGGAGTGGGGGAGGATGTCACCATTTTGGAGCTGGCTGGTTTTGTGGCGAGAACGGTGGGTTTTGAGGGTGGGATTCAGACGGATCCCTCCAAGCCGGATGGCACCCCCCGGAAGCTTCTCGATGTCTCGCGTTTGACGGCAAGTGGATGGAAGGCGGAGATCACGTTGGAGGCTGGCTTGGTGAATGCTTACGAGGATTTTCTCAAAGCGGTTGGTCAAGGGCTCGCGCGTCTTTAAAAAACCTATTATGAAAAAAGCACTCATCACCGGAATCACCGGGCAGGATGGTTCCTACCTTGCGGAACTTCTATTGGAGAAGGGCTACGAGGTCCATGGCATTAAGCGGCGGGCGTCCTCGTTTAATACAGAGCGGGTTGATCATATCTATGAAGATCCGCAAGTTGAAAACGGACGCTTCAGACTGCATTACGGTGATCTTTCCGATACCTCGAACTTGACGCGCATCGTTAGTGAGATCCAGCCGGATGAGGTCTATAACCTTGGAGCGCAATCGCATGTGGCGGTTTCCTTTGAGTCCCCCGAATACACCGCCGACGTTGATGGCATTGGAACTTTGAGACTTTTGGAGGCGATTCGCTTTCTGGGTCTGGAGAAGAAGACCAGATTTTACCAGGCCTCGACTTCCGAGCTCTATGGTTTGGTGCAGGAGGTTCCCCAGAAGGAGACCACTCCATTTTATCCCCGTTCACCCTATGCAGCCGCGAAGATGTATGCCTACTGGATCACGGTCAACTACCGTGAGTCTTATGGGATGTATGCCTGCAACGGGATCTTGTTCAACCACGAATCGCCACGTCGTGGAGAGACTTTTGTGACTCGCAAAATTACCCGGGCCATCGCAAATATTTCGCAGGGAGTTCAGAAATGTCTCTATCTCGGGAACATGGATGCCTTACGCGATTGGGGGCACGCCAAAGACTACGTCAGGATGCAGTGGATGATGCTTCAGCAAGATCAGGCGGATGATTTCGTCATTGCCACCGGCAAGCAGATTTCCGTTCGCGAGTTTGTTCAAATGTCGGCCCGCGAGGCCGGAATCGAGTTGGAGTTTTCCGGTGAAGGAGTCGAGGAAATCGCGACGGTGAAATGGCGTGACGTTGAGAAAGCCCCCGCAGTGAAAGAAGGAGATGTCATTGTTAAAGTGGACCCCCGTTACTTTCGCCCGGCCGAAGTGGAAACTCTTCTTGGTGACCCGAGCAAGGCCAAGGAAAAGTTGGGATGGGTGCCTGAGATTACGGTTGAAGAAATGTGTGCCGAGATGGTGGCAAACGACCTGGAAGTCGCGCGTCAACACGCCTTGCTGGTAGCCCACGGTCATGCTGTCTCGATGTCGCAGGAGTGAGTTCACTCGAGAGAATTTAACAAAATGAAAATTGCAGTTGTGACCGGCTCGGCCGGACTCATTGGATCAGAATCAACGAAGGCTTTTCACGAAGCCGGGTTTACCGTCGTCGGGATCGACAACGATCTTCGCGCATACTTTTTCGGAAAAGAAGCCTCAACGGATTCGACGAATTCCGAGCTTCAGGAGAAGCTTCCGAACTATCATCCCCGCAAGGTGGATATCCGCGATTTTGAGGCGGTGAAGGAAGTGTTTGAGGAGTTTGGTTCGGACATTGAACTGATCGTTCATACTGCCGCACAGCCTTCGCACGATTGGGCGGCCAAGGAGCCGTTTACCGACTTCGGAGTGAACGCAACCGGCACCTTGAACCTCCTCGAAGCGACCCGGCAGGTTTGCCCGGAAGCCGTGTTTATCTTTACCAGTACGAACAAGGTTTATGGCGATACTCCGAACCATCTTCCTTTGGTGGAGCTTGAGGAACGATGGGAGATCGAGGAGTCACACCCCTTTCACATCGGGATCGACGAGTCGATGTCGATTGATCAATGCAAGCACTCCTTGTTTGGGGCCAGCAAGGTGGCCGCCGATGTTTTGGTGCAGGAATATGGCAGGTATTTTGGGATGAAGACCGGCGTGTTCCGCGGCGGTTGTCTCACCGGTCCCGCCCATGCCGGAGCCGAGCTCCATGGTTTCCTGGCTTATCTCATGAAGTGCATCGTGGAAGGACGGCCCTACCGGATCTTCGGATACAAGGGAAAGCAGGTCCGGGACAATATTCACGCCCATGATTTGGTTTCGGCATTCATACACTTCTACGAAAATCCCCGCGTGGGAGAAGTTTACAACATGGGTGGGAGTCGCCATTCGAACTGCTCCATGCTGGAGGCGATTCGAATCGGTGAGGCGCTCTCGGGAAACAAGCTCGATTTCACCTACCTTGAGGACAACCGTATCGGTGACCACATTTGGTACATTAGCGACGTTCAGAAATTCCAGAGTCACTACCCTGATTGGAACTACAAGTATTCCATTGATGACATCCTCAAAGAGATCTTCGAGGCGTGTACCGCCAATGCGTCGACTTAGATAATTGTGACCCCGGAAACGACAATCGAGGTCATCAATACTCCGTGTTTGGTGACGAACGCAGCCGATCTCACCGGGCGTATCGAAGATCGAGTTCGTCATCATTCTGAGTCACCCTGGTCCATCGATTTCACTAACGTCCACATCGTTGCGATGCGGAAGGTAGACGAGGGGTTCCGGGAACAGACTTCAAGTGTCGATTGGTTCGTCCCCGACAGTCAAATCCTCACCTGGGCGGTCAGCTGGGTGGGAGCCCGGGGAAACGAGCGGGTCTATGGTCCTGCCTTTCTTGACTACTTTGTTCGTAATGCCGATGCAGGCCTGACCCATTACTTTTTGGGAGCATCCCAGGAATGTTTGGATCAGCTCCTGACGAAGTTGCGTGAGAAGCGTCCGGAGATCAAAATCGTGGGATCGCACAACGGGTATTTCGAGGATGCCGATGAGGAGGCCGTCAATGCCGAGATCAATCAGTTGAAGCCGGATCTTGTTTGGGTCGGGCTTGGAACGCCGAAGCAACAAGAATGGATTCATCGCAACAAGGGGAAGATTGAGGCTAGGGTGCTGCTGGCGGTGGGTTTTGCTTTTGATGTGAATGCAGGGACCAAAAGCGATGCGCCTGAGTGGATGGGACAATGCGGAGTCCTTTGGCTCTATCGTTTTATCTGCGAACCCCGTCGACTTTTCAAACGTTATGCTGTCTACAACTCGGTTTTTCTGTGGCATCTCTTTCGCCAGGTGATTTCGGGGGATCGAAGCGCGCAATGATGGATCCATGAATTTTGCGGATATCAGGTTTTGGGGAATCCTTGCATTTTCCCTGGCCGCAATTCTGATCATCCGCGCGGTCCTAGTAAAGGCAACCCGCCCTGATTCAGGGGGCTATGATCGGTTTGCACTTGCCATCATGGGGCTTGTTCTTCTGGGTTGTGTAAGCCTGCAATCGTTGGGGATTTTTGTCGCGGTCAGCGTAACGACCTACCTGGGCCTGAGTTTGATTTTAAAGACCCATTCGTCTCCGGAGCGCCGGAAAAGATGGTTGTGGCTTTTAATCCCTCTGCAGCTTTCTCCCCTGGTATTTTACAAATATGGCGGATTTTTAGGGAATGAAATTTTAGGGTTTGGCAGTTACTCCCTGACCGGGGTCATCATTCCGGTTGGTATTTCTTTTTACACCTTCCAATTGATTGCATTTGCGGTTGATACCTTGAAGCGAAGCCAGCCCCTGCCGGATCCATTGACAACTTTAAATTATGCGGGCTTCTTTCCGCAGATTGTTGCCGGGCCGATTGAGCGTCGCGAAGACCTTCTCCCCCAACTGGAGAAATTTTGTTTTCGCTGGGACAAGAAGGCAGTTGAGCTTGGGTTGACGTGGATCATCCTGGGTTTGTTTTTCAAGCGTTGTCTGGCGGATAATCTCGCCCTCATGTCACTGATCCATTCCGGCACAAATCCATTTTTGGTTTGGCTGGATACGGTGATGTTTGGATTTAGGATCTACTTCGATTTTTGCGGATACAGTTTGATGGCCTTGGGAGTGGCGCAGTGTTTTGGAATTAAGTTAACTCTCAATTTCAGAAGCCCTTATTGTGCCGAAAATATTGCGGATTTTTGGCGCCGTTGGCACGTCACACTGAGTTCGTGGTTTCGGGACTACATCTATATTCCACTGGGTGGTTCGCGTTCGGGGTTCTGGGCCGCCAACATTTTAATCGTATTCACAGTTTCGGGAATCTGGCATGGAGCGGGTTGGAATTTCGTGATCTGGGGAGCCATGCACGGGCTCTTTCTCTTGGTTTATCGTTTGCCGTTGAAAGTCCGACTGCCCCGCCCGGTGGGGTTTCTTCTGACCCACCTCTCGGTGTTTTTAGCGTGGCTTTGTTTTTATGAGACGAACACAGGAGAGGTGTTTCGCAAGCTTGCTCTGCTCTTGAGCCCCGCGTCTTACAATGGCTCCTCGCTACAGTCTTTTTTTACGGCCTTGCTTTCCTCAAATGGCTTCGACGCCTGTGCCATTTTGGCAATCGTCGCTTGTGTCATCGGGCTTGAGATGTGGTCACTAAGAAAAGAAGGAGAGCCCTATCGATTTCTACGAACCCGAGGGGCAGCCGTCGTTCTGGTTTTCGTAACCGTGATTCTTTCGCCGATCTCAAGTAACAATTTCATTTACTTTGCCTTCTAAATTCCTGCGAATGGTTCGCACTCATTTTAATGATCGCCATCCGGCAGGACTAATTGCGATTACCTTTGTGGCTGTCGTGATCGCGATGGGGCTTTCGTATTATCAGACGACCCGGTGGAATCCCGAGATGAGGTTTTGGAAGGCGGCAGCGGGGGCGAAAGCCGATTGGGTCGATTCGCTGAGAAAAGCGAAGGATGTTCCCGTGATCATCTGTGTGGGTGGTTCGGCGACGGGTTTTGGAATTGATGCGGAATACGCGGATCGTGAATTGGATTACCGGCTCGTGAATTTGGGATTGCATGCCGGGATGGGAGCCGAGGCTTTGACTGGATTCGCACTCTCCCAAGCCAGAAAGGGAGACACACTGCTTGTGATGCTGGAGCCGGAGTTGTTGATCGAGAACGAGATAGAAACAGCGCTTGGTGTTCAATTTGCCTATGCGATTGGGGACCGGGAGATTTTGGACTGGCGGAGTACGGCCTCGAGCTTTCACGTGACCCAACTGCGGCCCGGAGCCTCGCATGTTTTTGGGCTTATTGGAAAAATCGTGATGGGGCGTTCACTTTATCGATATCAACTGAAGGATATGCGTGAGGGAGGATTGCTAACGACACAAGTCACCTCGGGTATTGTCGGTCGCAACTCGTCTCCGGAACGTTTGTCCGAATCGGCAAAAGAGCTTTTAAAAGACCTGGTGTTGATCGCGAGCGAGCGTGGACTCAAGGTCGCTTACGGATTTCCATGGGTCTACAGCGATGAGAAATACGCGGAGCTGGTTCGCCGGGGCCGGGCAAGGCTTTTGACTGAAGTTGAGCAAATTATGCCCGTCATTCATGAAGAGGATTTGGGAGTGATTACTGAAAAGGTTGATTTTCGGGATTCTCCCCAACATCTTTCAGAGGCTGCGGCGCGCAGAAGAACAGCGGTGCTTGTTGGGGCACTTGAGAAACACCCGATAGCCCGATAGCCTGATAGCGACCGGGCTTTAGAATTTATTTTAAATGGCAAATAACATTCACACCCAGTTTCACCGTTTCGTTTCACAGGGCGAAAAGGAGAAACTTCTTGGCCAGAAGGGTGCTGTGCTCTGGATGTATGGGCTCAGTGGTGCGGGCAAATCTACGATTGCGGCTGCTTTGGAGCGGGATCTTCACAATGAGGGCCGGTTTGTGGTCATTCTCGATGGCGATAATTTCCGCCACGGCCTCAACTCGGATCTGGGATTCAGTGATGATGATCGATCCGAAAATGTCCGGCGTGTCGCGGAGGTTGCAAAAATGTTCGCCTCGCAAGGGGTGATTGTGGTGGTCGGAGTAATTACGCCAAAACGGGCACTCCGTGATCTTGCCAGAGAGGTGGTCGGAGATTCATTTTGTGAGATCTATATCCACGCCTCCTTTGCAACCTGTGCTTTCCGGGACCCGAAAGGCCTATACGCAAAAGTGGCCACCGGCGAAATCAAACAATTTACCGGGAAGGATAGTGGGTTCGAAGAACCGGATTTTCCCGATCTGCTGATTAATACCGAAGACCTTGAGCTGCCGGAAGCGGTGAAAAAAATCAAAAGACTCTTGCCAGCGATCTGAACCGCAATAAAAGCGCACTCGGAACCCTAAACCAAACAAATCTGGTAATTTTAGTTATCAAATGTCTGATTACACTCTAACTCATCTCAACCAATTAGAGGCGGAGGCGATTTTCATCCTCCGTGAGACGGCGGCTCAATTCGAGAACCCGGGTCTCCTTTTCTCTGCGGGCAAGGATTCCATTGTCATGGCGCACCTGGCGCGGAAGGCCTTCTATCCGGCGCGGATTCCCTTCCCCCTCGTCCACGTCGATACCGGACATAATTTCCCCGAGACCATAGCTTTTCGTGATGCCTATGCGGAGAAGATTGGAGCACGTCTTCACATTGGTCTGGTTCAGGACTCAATTGATCGGGGCACGGCAGTTGAGGAAACTGGTGCCAATGCCTCGCGCAACAAGCTTCAAACAGTGACCCTTCTGGAGACCATTGAAGAGCAACAGTACGATGCCGTGCTTGGCGGGGGACGTCGCGATGAGGAAAAGGCCCGCGCAAAAGAGCGCTTCTTTTCCCACCGAAATGACTTTGGCGAGTGGGATCCCAAGAATCAGCGCCCGGAGCTGTGGAATCTTTTCAATGGACGCAAGCAACCCGGTGAGCACTTCCGGGTCTTTCCCTTGTCCAACTTTACCGAGATGGATGTTTGGATGTATATGCATCGCGAAGGGATTGATCTACCAAGCCTCTATTATGCCCACGAACGTGAAGTCGTGATTCGCAATGGCGTCATTCTGGCTGTTTCCGAATTTGTCCAACCGCGCGACGGTGAAACGGTCGAGGTGAAAAAAATTCGCTTCCGGACCATGGGTGATGCCACGATTACCGGAGCGGTTGAAAGCGACGCCGATACCATGGAGCGCATCATTGAAGAAGTCGCCGCCGCCCGCCAGACCGAGCGTGGCAATCGAGCCGATGACAAACGATCAGAAACAGCTATGGAAGATCGGAAAAAAGAGGGTTACTTTTAGAAGCATGAAATCCTTCCTCCTTCTTCTGACGATGATCTTTGCCTCGATCACGGATTGGCTTCCGGCATTGAGTGTTGAAGATTTACAAGTCTCATTCCAGGCGGCTGTTCTCAAGGCCAATGAGAGCCGGGACAAGCAGATTGGAGTATTAGGTCAACGCTACATCGCAGCCTTAGCCAATTTGCAGGAAAAGGCACAAAAGAAGGCTGATTTGGAAGAAGCTCTCGCGATCAAGAATGAGGCAGCCTTAATTAAGGAGAAAACTTGGCCCCTCCCTCCGGTGCCAGGCGAACATTCGAAGAGTCTCAAACGCCCGAGACAGACCTACGTGAAAACCCGATTTGGGATTGAGCGGGAGTGGGCCCTTTCAACGTCCAATCTTGCCGATAAGATGGAGGAAGCATTGGAGGCTCAGGTGACCAGTCTCACCAAGGCGGGGAATCTCAAGGAAGCCCAAAAAGCCAAAGAGCTATTGGGAAAAATTCAACAAGATCCAGAACTTGCGAAGGCCCGAGAGCTGCCCTCAAGAGTGACTCAAAGCGGAAGATCCCGTGCAGGATATCTGGTCCGGAGAAATGGAGACGATCTCGAGGTTTTGGTTAGGTATGACCGAGAAGGTAAGATCAGCTTAAAAAGTCCTATTGAAAATGTGGTTGAAAAAACGGGTGGTAAGCGAGAAAAAGGAAAAACAAATGCTCGAACATTAGGGGAATTTGTAGGGCTGGGAACCGAAAATTTAGAACGTCACATCGTCCTAGATTACACTCCAAAAGATGGAAAGTTAACTCCAGAAGAACTTATTGGAGTCGATGTCAGTTTTCAAAAAGACGAAGGGACGATTTTCGAAATAAAAAAAGGAACAAACAATGCTTACCTCGGCTTCCCAAATTTGCTCGGGACGCTATCTTCACCTGCCACCTATCGCATTATTGGCGAACTCAAAATTCCGAAAAAAAATAATACTCTTTCAGGTGTATTTTTTCGACATGGTAATTCAAATGGAACTGTTCTCGGTGAACAAATTACCTCGTCTGGGAATTGGCAAACTGTGATAAGGGAAGGTGCCGGGGGCTCACCTTTCCAGCTTCTTCGGATCCACTTCTCCGGATTCGATCTTCCAAACATAAATAGAGCCTGGGGCGATAAATTCATTCTGAAAAGTCTTCGAGTTGAGTTCATCAAGTTTTCGGCCCATATCGTCGAGCAATATGGCGATTCGGGAGAAGCAATTATTACTGAAAAAAATCCATCGAGACAAAGGCTACTCGTAACAAATGGAGTAATTGTGGAAGGCCTTTAACTTAAATTTTTCGATTACTACTTATGGACCTCCTTCGCTTTACAACCGCTGGCTCTGTGGATGACGGCAAGTCCACCTTAATCGGACGATTGCTTTATGATTCCAAGTCAATCTTTGAAGATCAACTAGAGGCGATCGAGGAATCTTCACGAAAAAAAGGAGATGAAAACATCAACTTGGCCTTACTTACAGACGGACTAAAAGCCGAGCGGGAGCAGGGAATTACCATTGACGTCGCTTATCGATATTTCGCTACTCCTAAACGAAAGTTTATCATCGCGGATACTCCCGGTCATATCCAATACACCCGAAATATGGTGACTGGGGCTTCAACTGCCAATCTAGCGATCATCTTGATTGATGCCCGTAAAGGTGTCATTGAACAAACAAAACGACATTCATTCATTGCGAATTTGTTAAGCATCAAACATGTCGTTGTTGCGGTCAATAAGATGGACCTTGTCGATTACGACCAAGGGGTCTATGATGAGATCGTAAAAGACTATCAATCGTTTGCCTCGCGCCTCGATAATCTGGTCGATATTACCCCGATCCCGATCTCGGCGCTGAATGGTGATAACATTGTTGAGAAATCAGAGAATATGCCCTGGTTCGAGGGAAGCAGCCTTCTTTATCATCTTGAGAACGTTTATGTTGGCGGAGATGAAAATCACGTTCAGGCTCGCTTTCCGGTTCAATGGGTCATTCGCCCTCAAAGCGACAAATTTCACGATTTCAGGGGCTTTGCGGGTCGTGTTGCTGGTGGTGTTTTTCGACCAGGGGATGATATAACCGTATTGCCATCTGGATTTAGTAGCCGGGTCAAAGGAGTGTTTCAAGACGGCCAGGAGATTGAAGAGGCTTTTGCGCCCCAGTCGATTACAATGACTCTTGAAGATGAAATTGATATTTCACGAGGTGACATGTTGGTGAAGGCGAACAACCCGCCCAAGCAAAGTCAGAATTTAGAAGCGATGATTTGCTGGTTTTCAAATCAGAATTTAAATCAGCGTGCGAAACTCATTATCCGTCACACCACGCGCGAGACTAAAGCGATTGTGCAAAACATGAGTTATAAGGTGGACATCAACACCTTACGTAAAGAAGAGGATTCCTCGTCATTTTCACTCAATGAGATTGGTCGAATTTCGCTGAGAACAGCAGCTCCCTTGTTTTATGATTCGTATAATAACAATCGTCAGACTGGATCATTCATTCTCATTGATCCGGGAACCAATGAAACGGTTGCCGCGGGAATGATCGTGTAAATTAGCCTTCGGAATATCTTTGATTTTCCTTGAGTCATCTCCAAGACAATCAAAGTAATCACAGCCCTAAACCCTATTGAGTTCGAATAAAAAATTCCTGCCTAACATAGATAAAATTTCAACTCGTAAAAGTTTATTATGCGTATCTTAGTAACAGGCGGATCTGGCTTTATTGGATCTAATCTTATTCATCTTCTAGTCGAAAATAAGGGGGAATCAGTTATCAATCTTGATAAGTTGACGTATGCTGGCAATACTCAATCGTTAGCTGATATTGAGAGTAACCCGCGCTATACTTTCGAACAAGTCGATATCTGTGATCCTGTCTCCCTCGCCCGAGTCTTTGAAAAGCATCAGCCAGACGTGGTTATGCATCTCGCCGCTGAGAGCCATGTCGATCGCTCGATCGATGGACCGGGCGAATTCATCCAGACTAATATTGTTGGCACTTTTAATTTGCTGGAGGCAGCACTGGCGTATTGGCGGAGTCTACCTCTTGCAGGGGCCGAAGAATTGGTTCCTTCGCAAGATGAAAAATTGGATAATTCTTCGAATGGTCCGACCCAACAATCATTCCGGTTTTTGCACGTTTCCACCGACGAAGTATACGGCTCGCTCGAGCCAGATACGCTAGGCTTTTCAGAGACCACCCCATACGATCCACACTCCCCGTATTCTGCGTCGAAGGCGGCCTCTGATCACCTTGCCCGTGCGTGGGGCGATACTTATGGTCTTCCGGTCCTCGTGACTAACTGTTCCAATAACTACGGTCCGTATCAGTTCCCCGAAAAATTGATCCCTGTCGTGATTTTGAAATGCTTGCGCGGTGAACCTATTCCTGTTTATGGTAACGGTGAAAACATCCGCGACTGGCTATATGTCACTGACCACGCCGAAGCCCTCTACACCGTCGTAACCAAAGGCCGCGTTGGCGAAACCTATAATATCGGCGGCAATAACGAGCGGCAAAATATCGAACTCGTCCATACTTTGTGCTCCCTCATGGACGAGCTTGCTCCTGAACGAATGACTTTTAAGTCTTCTGCAACGCAGCAAGACTCATCATCGGTTTCAGGTAATGCTGAATCTCGATCCTTCCAAGACCTGATTACCTTCGTGACTGATCGTCCAGGGCACGATATGCGCTATGCAATCGATTCGACAAAAATCCGTGACGAGCTTGGCTGGGGGCCAAAAGAAGACTTTAAGAGTGGCTTTCGCAAAACCGTTCAATGGTATCTCGATAACGAAACTTGGTGGCAGGATATCCTTAGTGGGCAATACAAGTTAAAACGCCTGGGGGCAGGATAGTTCAATTTCTCATTTAGAATACTCGTTCAAAAACTTATGAGATTAAAAAACTGCACGAGTAGTAAGTTATAATTATCTAAATTAATAAACCACTTCTGAGAAAAGTAGTTTAATTACTAATAAAAATTAGCGCTAGTGATATTAATATTTAATTAAATTCTAGCCAATTCACAGTTACAACTCTTATCTTTTAGGTGTATTTGTAAATTTATAATAAGTTTTCATGAAAGGAATAGTACTCGCTGGCGGCACTGGCTCTCGCCTACATCCCATCACACTTGCCGTATCCAAGCAGCTCATGCCAATCTATGATAAGCCGATGATTTACTACCCGCTTTCGGTACTAATGATTGCTGGGATTAATGAGATTTTGATTATTACTACACCTGAAGATCAAGCAGCGTTTAAGCGCTTGCTAGGCGATGGTTCCGAGCTGGGTTGCCGTTTTGAATTTAGGGTTCAAGAAGAACCAAATGGCCTAGCTCAGGCGTTTATTATAGGTAAAGAATTTATTGGAGATGACAAGGTGGCGCTTGTGCTCGGTGATAATATTTTCTACGGTTCAGGTTTTGGTGAGCTTGTGCGAAGTCACACGGATCCAGATGGTGCTGTCGTATTTGCTGCACCTGTGAATGATCCCGAGCGTTATGGGGTGGTGGAATTTGACCAACAGCAAAATGTAATCTCAATTGAAGAAAAACCTACCAACCCGAAATCCAACTATGCAGTGCCAGGGCTATATTTTTACGACAATGATGTGGTGAGAATTGCCGAAGCTATTGAACCTTCTGCGCGTGGCGAATATGAGATCACTACTGTCAATCAGTTTTACTTACTGCAAAAAAAGCTTAAGGTAGGGGTTTTTAATCGTGGGATTGCCTGGCTCGATACCGGCACTGTCGCATCGTTAAACGAAGCATCGACTTTCGTTCGTGTGATTGAGGAGAGGCAGAATACTAAAATAGGTTGTATCGAGGAGGTCGCTTACTACTCTAATTTTATCGATCGAAAGCAACTCCTTCTTCTTGCCCATAAATTAAAGCAATCCGGATATGGGGCTTATTTAAAACGAATTGTAGGATAGGTGAGCAAAGAGCATAACATTCATCCGATGTCTGATGTGCAGTCCAACAACATCGGAGAGGGTACTTCAATTTGGCAGTTCTGTGTAGTTTTACGCGGAGCAAAAATTGGAAGTCACTGTAATGTATGTTCTCATTGTTTCATTGAAAATGACGTCACAATTGGTGATCGAGTGACTGTAAAATGTGGAGTTCAATTATGGGATGGACTTCAAATTGAAGATGATGTCTTTATCGGTCCCAATGTCACCTTCACGAACGATTTGCGTCCGCGCTCGAAGCAATATTCAGACAAGGTTATGCCAACCATAATTCGTGAGGGAGCTTCAATCGGCGCGAACGCAACAATACTTCCTGGAGTTGAAATCGGGGCAAAAGCAATGGTTGGGGCCGGGGCCGTAGTTACTAAGAATGTAGCAGCTGAAGCGATAGTGGTTGGTAATCCAGCCCAAGAGATAAAAAAATGAATCTGACAACCATAAATTTTAAACCGCTTGGTGATGCACGTGGCAGTTTAGTAGCCATTGAATCTGATCTCGGTATTCCTTTTCCGATAAGACGAGTCTATTATATCTTTGATACAAAGACAGGCGTAGAGCGAGGATTTCACGCTCACAAAAAGCTTCAGCAAATTGCGGTCGCGGTAACGGGATCTTGTGAAATGATCCTCGACGACGGCAAAGAGAAGGAAAGTGTTTGCCTCGATAGTTCAACCAAAGGGCTTTATATTGGTCCTGGTTTCTGGAGAGTGATGCGCAATTTTACACCAGACTGCGTGTTACTTGTGCTGGCCGATCGGCACTATGACGAGTCTGAGTATATTCGTAATTACGATGAATTCTTAGAATGGAAAAAGAGCTAGTTAAGTTTCTGGATCTAAAAGCAGTCAACGAGGCTTATCGTCTTGAAATTGACGAAGCGATTCAGCGCGTACTAGATTCTGGCTGGTATTTACTGGGAGAAGAAGGCGTTGCTTTTGAGGAGGAATTTGCTGAATACTGTCAATCAAAGCACTGTCTTGGAGTGGCAAGTGGACTGGATGCCCTGATTTTGATACTCATGGGCTACCGCGAATTAGGCGTTATAGAGGAGGGTGACGAGATTATCGTTCCCGCTAATACCTATGTCGCATCTATTCTTGCGATATCCCGGAGTGGGCTGATACCAATTCTAGTGGAGCCAGATGAACAAACTTACAACATTGATCCTGCCTTAATAGAGGAAGCCATTACTGAGCGCACGAAGGCGATTATGGCAGTCCATCTCTACGGTCAGTGTGCAGACATGGATTCAATTAATGATTTGGCGAGAAAATATGATCTCAAGGTCATTGAGGATGCTGCGCAAGCACATGGAGCAACCTACAAGGGGCGCCGAGCTGGTTCACTAGGGGATGCTGCCGGCTTCAGTTTTTACCCAGGGAAAAATCTTGGAGCACTGGGAGATGGAGGTGCCGTCATCACAAGTAATAAAGTATTAGCTGATGCTGTTACTGCTTTACGTAATTATGGCTCATTTGAGAAATACTTTAATAGATATAAGGGTATGAATAGCCGTTTGGATGAGCTCCAAGCTGCAATTCTGAGGGTGAAATTAAAAAATCTGGATGCCGATACTGACAAACGGCGCCAAGTTGCCGAGTCTTATCTTGTGAACATCAAATCAGCTTCTTCTGATCTGACATTACCCTACATCGCTGATTATGGAAAACACGTTTGGCATCTTTTTGTCATACGTCATCCGAATCGCGATTTGATTGCGGCGCGTCTTGCTGAGCAAGGAATACAAACCGTCATTCATTACCCTATACCTCCTCATCGGCAAGAAGGGTATCCTGAATTACATAATCTGAGTTTACCGCTGACTGAGATCCTTCACCAAGAGGTTTTAAGCCTCCCAATTAGTCCAACGATGGATCATGTTTCTATCCAAAGGGTCATTGAAGCGATAAAAAAATCACTTGTCTAAGCCAAACACAAAACCTAGTTCTCGTCCACCAACCGAGAAGACGGAAGATCGTGAGGAATCATATGGATCAATCTTGAAGTCGTCGTCGATAGTAGGCGGTGCAGAGGTCTTTAATTATGGACTCAGTCTTTTGCGTGTGAAGGCTGTGGCAGTTTTACTTGGTCCTGCCGGAATTGGGTTATTAGGACTATACAAGAATCTACAGCAGTCTTTATCCACTTTCGCGGGTGCTGGTATTTCTTTTAGTGGCGTTCGTGAGATTGCTAAGTCCAACGAAGATTCCTACTCGGAAAAAACTGCGCGAGTCGCTTATACAATACGCTCTCTAAGCGTTGTGCTTGGATTGTTGGGTGCACTACTTGCGGCGATGCTTGCTCGGTCGTTAAGCAATTGGGTTTTTGAAGATGGTTCGCAAATAGTAGGCGTTGCTTTATTAGGTATTGCGATCTTTTTTTCGGTTGTCGCCGCTGGGCAAAAAGCTCTAGTTCAAGGTTTTCGCCGTATCACTGATTTAGGAAAGATTCAGGTTTTTTCTTCTTTGATAAGTACAGTATTGGCGCTGGGACTCTATACCTGGTTGAGACAGGCTGGAATTATACCAGTTCTAATTTTGACTGCATTTTGTAATCTCTGTCTAACTTGGTATTTTTCACGTAATATTGAGGTGGTCTCTACAAAGCTAAGCTTTAAGGAGATCTTTGCTGAAGCGAAACCCTTGGTTGGACTAGGCTTGGCTTTCATGTGGTCATTGCTTCTGGTGACAGTAGTCGACCTTTTTATAAATTCATTCATACTTCGAGAACTCGGGATAAATTCGGTAGGAATTTATCAGGCGGCGTGGGCGACGTCTGGCCTGTTTGCGGGCTTTATTCTCAATGCGATGGGCGCTGACTTTTACCCAAGACTTACCGCGTCCCAATCCGATCATCCCGAGATGGTCCATCTTATTAATGAGCAGACCAAAGTTGGTGTTTTATTGGCCCTTCCCGGTATACTAGGAACCCTTGCCTTTGCGCCTTGGATAATAAAGCTTTTATATTCTGCAGACTTTATAAATGCTGCTAACCTGCTCCCGTTTCTTCTGCTAGGTGTGTTTGGCCGTATTATCACTTGGCCCCTAGGTTTTGTCTTTCTTGCGAAGGGGGCGAAGGGACATTTTGCAGTGATCGAGACGATAATAAATATAACCCGGATATTATTCGTAATCATTTTAGTAAAGAAATGGGGATTACTTGGGGCAGCGATCGCATGGCCCCTTAATTATTTGATCTATTTTCTTCTTATGTATCCATTAACTTCTCATATGATAGGGTTTAGTTACCAACGAGAAAATTTGCTCCTTTTTCTTCGAGTCATCATCCTAATCGTGCTCAGCTTCATCTCAATTCATGCGTTTCCGACTTTCTGGGATACCGGAGCTGCTCTGAGTATATTAGTCATAGGAACAGCATTTAGTTTACGGAGCTTACTAGGACTTTTGGGACCAAACCATCGACTTGTTCAGCTCATCCATAAACTACCTTTCTTCGGATTATAAAATCAATTATTTAAATATATTTGATTATGTTAGGAAATACCTATAACAATCTAAGAAAATCTTATCTTAATGCTTATAAGAAGGCTCTACATGGTGTGGATGATTCTCTGAAAAGAAATAAGATAGAACGCGCGCTTCGACAGGCTGAATATGCGGCATCGATCGCATGGCATCGGCCAATTTTATCAAGTTTTATTGACGAAAATCTAGAGAGTCTTATTGAAAATACTGCTACTAAGCTCATCAAGAATCATACCTTTATAGAACGAAATAAGAGTGGATATCTAAAACGAGTAGTTTTCTATAATGGACAGATAATTGATACTGGTGCTCTAACTGAACAGTATTTAAACTATTTAATCACTAACGACTATGAAATTTTATTTGTTGTTCAGGACATGAGAAATGCTGTAAAAGGAGGAAAACTACTAAGAAGACTAGAGTCTCTTTCTGCGGTCAAAGTAGTAATTCTCGATCCAGGGAAACATACTTCAAAAGTCCAACAACTACATCAAATCATTATTGATTTCGATCCAGATTTCAGTTTTCTCCATTTTTTGCCTAATGATATCGTTGGTTATGCTGCATTTTCTAAGCTTACCGGTCGGCCGCGCTATTATATCGTACACAACGATCATACCTTTTGGGTAGGGAAGGGCTGTAGTGACTATTTTCTAGAGTTTCGTCAATTGGGAGCACGGCTATCGGTTGATTGCCGTGGAATTTCGCCAAGTCAGATTGTGACGATACCATTTTATCCGATTCATAGTGCGGTGCCATTTCAGGGATTTCCCTTTGAGTCGGCTAATAAAGTCGTAGGTCTCTCGGGAGCGCTTTTGAGCAAATATTTTAGAGATCCTGAGTTGAAATACTTTCATAGTATCAAGAAGTTGCTCCAAAATCATAATAATTTTGTGTTTTGTTTGTGTGGCACAGGTACTGCCGAACAAGTGGACCAAATTAATCGTTTTATTAAATTGAATGATCTTGAGAATCGTTTTTTTTATTTGGGATTACGTAAAGATTTTTTCGAGCTAATCGGAAACATAGATATCTTGTTCGAATCTTATCCACAAAATGGATGTTTGGTTTTGTTGTTTGCAACGACCCAAGGCAAGGCAGTGGTGGGGATTGGGAATAAAAATTCTTATCCCGGAACGACCAGCGAGTTTTTAGATATTCAAAACTATGAACAGCCTTTAACTTTTGAAGATTTTGAAAAAGAAGCCTCCCAATTGATCACGAGCAAAGAGTATCGTGCCGAGAATTCGAAAAATTTCTCAAACACACTATACAACAAAAATAGTTTTAACACAAAGCTTGATGAGGTGATTGAATCAGGATTTTCTTTCGAGGATAAATTAGCTTATAAGAGGGAAAAAATAGAAATAAGATTTTCTAACTATGATATCGAGTTAGATAAAACACAAAATGTAACGGAGTTCTTATTGCGATTAAAATATCGTGCCTATTTTTATGGTAGGTTTGTGAGTCGGCTTTGTGACGTTGTTTTAACTCTATATTTTAATGGGCCAAGGGTTTTGTTAAGAAGGATTCACGAGAAAGTCCGATGATAAGATTTATGGAGCTTGAATCGATAATAAGTCTTCAAGTCCGTGATCTTATTAGGTAAGTAATCATAATTAGTTTTTCTATCAATATTTCCTCAGAAATTTATCTTTGCCGTTGGTCAAGAAGTAGCAATACTCCAAAATAAAAATTACGCTGGACCAAAGATTTTGAAAAGGTCTCGACTTTCCCGTCTTCAGTGCCATCTTCATTTCCCCGGTTCAGTTGTGGAGTCTTTTCCTGTCCCCCCCAACACACACTGTATTTAGCGATGAGAAATAAAGTCAGTTTTGTAACACTGTTAGCTTTTATTAGTATTGGAGCGCTCTTTTTTGGTTCAGTAATTGGCCAGTCACGTTTTGTTGACCTTTCGATTTATGGTTTAGGCGCCTTCTTTTTGTTATACTTAGGTTATTTGTATAACTTTACATGGCAAATTGTCCTTTTCCTTGTGTGGAGTGGTGTTAACCTGAATTACGGCTTTCTATTAAACTCTCAGCATTATGCACCTGTTTTTTTGTTGGTGTATGGGGTTATCATATTTTTATTGAAAAAGAATCCGTATTCAAATCCTATTTTTCTTAAGAAAGTTGGTGGTAATGGTTTATTCTTTTGGTCTGGTGCGTTAGTTGTTTATGGCGGATTAAGTTACGCTCTGAATATGGTAGCTCCGTTCGATGGAGGTAGCTATGCGACAAAGAACATTCTCAAGGCCTATGCTACAACCTTCGCTCCGGTTTTGATTTTATTTTTGGCAATCCGTGCGCCATACAGTTTTCGGATTGGTAAGGACGTAATCGGTACTGTTATATGGATTCTCGCCCTAGGTTTGATTTTGAATTTTGCTAACACTATTCATTTATTCAGGCAAGGCTATGGCGGGGTATCCATACTTACTGATGAGGCTTCGGATGTTGGGATGTTTTATATTCCTATCATTAATGCGACAATAGGTGTTTTTACGATGCGTGTTCTAGCTCCAACAGCTGTAATTTTTAGTTTTGCTCTTATTTGTCAACCTGGGTGGTTTAGGTCGCAAAAAGTCTCTTTGAAACTTTTGGTTATTTTTGTCTTTGGTCTAGGAGTAGGTGGTTCGGTGATAAGTGGTGGCCGGGCAGCAGTTTTACTCTCTTTAGTATACACCGCGATTATTGCTTTTGTCTATCGTCGGATTATTTTCATTTTTGCGGCGATGTGTTTAGCACTTTTTGTTTTTCTTTTCGCGAACATTTTTTCAAAAGTTATAAATAACGACATGCCAGTTTATGTCGCGAGGCCTTTACAGTATCTAATGATCGAAAAAGGAACGGCGATGGACTCGATTAAAAATTCCTCAGATTATCGCAGTACTCTTTTTTCGGAGGCACTAAAAGAGTGGAAAGACGAGCCACGGGTCTTACTGTTTGGGCGGAGTGTTTATACACCTCTAGACTATACCGAATTAAAACGAGTTGTTGGGGATAAAGAATCGTTTTTAATGGTAAATATAAACTCTGGTACTTGTCATGCTCTGATTCCATCCGTCTTAATCCAATATGGGATCTTTGGGGGGATACTCTATTACCTGGTCTATTGTGGGATGTTTTGGTATTTTTTCCGTAGCTATCAGGTTGCTAAACGAGAAGGGTATTCCGAGGAATTGCAGATTATCTCGTTCGTTGTGGCTCTTTCGACGGGGTTGGGAATCATTACCGATTCTATTGGCGGTTCATGGTTCGGAGCTTTTCATATTTTGATGGTCATCTTGATCAAAAGTTTGGCTGCTCGGGACGAGCAAGCTTATTTCGTTGCCCAAAAGCTCGAAGAGAAAGGTGTCGCGATTTAAGTCCGCATAAGTTTTGGATTAAACATCTGGAATTTATAGGCATAATCCCTATCTTTTCACTGTGATTTTATGAAGCCCCTCATTTCTGTAGTTAGTGCTTCGTGGAACCAAGGGCGCTACCTAAAGGAGTGCCATGAAAGCATTAGTGGCTGTGAGGAAGGGTTGGTGGAGCATGTTGTCGTTGATAATTGCTCGGATGATATTACCCATCAGGTTCTTAGAGAACATCCTGAAATTATTGCGGTAGTAGAAGCGGATAGTGGGCAGAGCGAAGCCTTGAATAAAGGTTTTCAAATGGCGCGTGGTAAATGGATTCTATGGCTTAATGTTGATGACTTCCTCCTTCCTGGGGTGATTTCTATATTGATTGAGCTTGTAACGAAGGAGGGAGAAAACTTCGACATGGTCTATGGGCATACTGTTTTCGTGGATGCTGGGGGTCAAAAAATCCGAACTGTGTATCATCCGCGGTGGTTTTATTGGATGACTACTATTGGATGTTATGCTGCCCCTTCGACCGGCTCGTTGTTTAGGCGGGATCTCCTCGTTGAAAACCCCCTTAATGAGAATTTTCACATGATCATGGACACGGAGTGGATGTTGAGGGTGGGAAAGACTCTTCGGGTTAGGCGGGTGGATTTTGAGACAGTGTCTTTTCGAATCGATGACAACAAAACCGCCGACCATATTCAGTCGGGTGAACTCACTTCAACACATCGTTCAGAGAGAGAAGCGCTTGCAAAAATTTATCTAAACTATGATAAAAATAAGGACAGGTCGTTAGTTAGGCGTTTGTTGATCAAGTTAGCGCGTAGATACACGAGACTTTGGATCCTGGGGGACAAGTTTATTTCGAAAATGTTTCTACTAAAGAATATTTCCTCCACCCAAAAAATCTGAATGAAAATTCTCCATTTTATTGAGGGTCGTTGTAATCCAGACACCGCGAATGGTGTGGATAAGACCATTTATTTTTTGACCCGTGAACTGGCTTCGCTTGGTCACGAAGTGCACTTGATTTCGGAAACCGCGAAGAAGGAAGAGATTCCCATTCCCGGAGTGACCATTCATCGTGTGGAGCCATTTCGAAATTGTTTTTCGTGTCCTCCTCACATCCGGGCAGTAATTGATGAAATCTCGCCCGATATTGGGCACTTTCACTCGGCCTATGTGCCGGGAAATATCAGCCTCTCAAAGTATCTCAGGGAAAAGGGAATTCCCTACGTGGTTACTCCCAACGGGAATTGTGCCCGAGTTTTGATGAAGAGGAGGCCATGGCTGAAATTCCCCTATAAGTATTTTTTGGAGAGGCCTTACATGAACCGGGCGGCCTTTATTCAATCGGTTGGGGACAGGAGCGAGATCGAGTATTACGGGGTGACGGCGCCGATTATCGAGGCTTTGAATGGTATCGATCTTGCGACCTTGCCAAACAAATCTGATGCTACTGTCCTTGAAAAGGCCGTTCCACGTTTCAATGGGCGATTTATTTGTGTTTTTGTGGGGCGTCTAGATATTGAGCAGAAGGCATTAGACTTATTGATTCCGGCGGTGGCTTCTTTGGGCGATGACGCCAGAAAGCTCGGTATTCTGCTGGTGGGGCCCGAATGGAAGGGTTCTCTGGTTCGTATTGAGGAGATGATCCGGGAGTATCAAATCGAGGATTCCTTTCAACTCTATGGTTCTGCCTACGGTGATGAAAAATTTGATTTAGTGAAGGGAGCCAACGCCTTCATTTACCCAAGCCGATGGGAGGGGCTGCCTTTCGCGGTGGTTGAGGCAATGGCGGTAGGCCAGCTTTGTTTGGTGACTCCCGCATCCGACCCGGCAGGACTTTTGGCGAAAAATGAGGGGGGTGTGGTCTTTCCCTCAACTTTGGAAGGAATTAAGGATGGTCTTCGGCGGGCGATTACGATGTCTCCCGGTGAAAGAGAAAAACTTCTCGAATCATCGGCGCGAATCGTCCGCGAAAATATGACCTGGGATGTCATTGGTCGTATTATTGAGAAAGGATATCTTGTGGCTTTGGAGAAAAACTGAATGCCGGATGAGTCGACCAAAATTACCGCTTTGGAGAAAGTGGCGAAAGCATGGAGTGATGCCGGGATTGTCTGGGCGGTTGCGAATGGGCTCGAGGATTATCCGGATGGCATTGGTCGGGATCTTGATATTGTGGTCGGGCGAGGTTCGTTGCGGAATGCGGTGGAGGTCGTGATCGCTTGTCTGGGAGAAGCCGGTTGGGTGGTGGTTCCCAATCGTCAGGGCTGGATCTGGTGGGTGGTGGCCTTTCGGGAAAATGAGGATGGCTCGCTGGCCTCTTTGCAAGTGGATCTTTTTGAGCATCTGCAATGGGCATTTACCTGGGTGGTCGAGGGTGTCGGAATGGATGGTAGGCTCATTCAACGAGGCCCATTTTTCGAGGATCCCGGTGCCGGGTTGGCCAAGCGATTTTTGCTTCACGCTCTTTCATCCGGTTCCAAAGCATTCCGTAAAAAACCCGCCTATCTTGTCATGTCGGAGCTTGAGAGTGTGGTCCTGCCAGTGGTGTTGCGGCGAGTTTCCGGTTGCGAATGGCCGGAACTGATGAATGCGGTGAAACAGTTTGACTTACCGATTTTGGACCGGCAGCTTGAGGCCTTTCGAAAGGCTTGCTATCGCCACGCCCTTCGATCTCACCTTTGGGGCCGGCGATTCTGGAGCGCCTTTCAAAAGCAATGGGTCGTGAATCTTGCTCCCAAACAGGGAGCTCCGGTGATTGAGGTTCGTGGAAGCCAAAAATCTATCGATGGGAAAGTGATCGAGATCCTTCAAAGTGAGCTGGAAAGTCTCGTGTTTCAGAAAGTGCAATTGGTAGATGAATCGATGGATTCTGGGGGATGGGCGTTGCGTCGATTATCCTGCCTGCAGGTAGTTTTGGTTTTTGTGGGGATGCGCTCTCCCCGCGGGCTCACTCCCGATCTTCTTATTTCACACCGCGAAAACGGCTGCTTGATCCAGGTGCCAGTAGCTGACAAAGGCTCGGAGGCTTACGAATTTTCACTGACCAATCTTCGCCAATCCCTAATGGTGGTTTTCAAAAACAATTCGCAGAGCCTCATGCAAAGACATTCTTTGCGCTCTACCAATCCGAACAAATCTGCAAACTATTGATATGAAAAGACCATCTTCCGTTCCTTCTTTTGCAACGATTGCCGTCGGCCGATTCTTGTCCCGAATTTATCGCAAACAAGACGCTGCCCATCAAAATCGTTTGCAGGAGATCGAGGAATTAGCCGAACCTCTTGAGAACGCCCTCGAGTTTTTTCCGGACGAATCGGAAGCTGGTCTGGAAGAATGGGAGCGTAGCTTTCGTGAGGTGAAAGAACAACTTGCTGAAGAGGTTGATTTTCATGCCACAGCGGACATGAGTCTGACTTGGCTGCAATATCTTTTGACTCGTGCGACACGTCCCAAAGTAGTTTTGGAAACTGGCGTTTGGATAGGGGGTTCTTCGTTCACTTTGTTGAGCGCTTTGACAGCCAATAAGTGCGGTAAGTTGGTCAGTATTGACTTTCCTCCGTTCAAGAAAAAAAACCGGGTCGGAATTGGTCGCCTGGTGCCGGAGAGTCTCTACGAGCGCTGGGAACTTCACCTTGGCCCCAGCAAAGCACTCCTTCCCAAGGTGGCGGGAAAAGGTGAAGTAGACATTTTCATCCACGACAGTGACCATACTTATGCGAACATGACTGCGGAGTTTGAAAAAGCCTGGGATTTAGTGAAGCCTGGTGGTTTTGTCGTTTCCGACGATTCCAGTATGAATGATAGCGTCCTTGATTTTGTTGAGAAGAAGAAGTGCCGCTACAAGTTTTTGAAGCGCGAAAAAGGGGGGACCATTGCCATCCTAGTGCGATAGATCTGCCTCATTCTAGCCAAGCGGTTTACGTGTCGACGCTGACAGGTATTTGATGAGAAATAAAAATTCCAGTTCACTAAAATGACACGGCAAAGAGTGTATCAATTAGCAGGAGTTCCCGGTGCGGTTCTTCTCAGGCCTCATGGCTTTGATGAATCGGACGAGCACGGGGATTATGATTTCCTTGAAATAGGTGGTAGCAAGTTGGGGGAAGCGATCCAGGAGACTCAGGGTGCTCCCGTCCTTGAGATCAAGAGAACTTACGTCCATCAGAGATATTATGAGTGGGGCCAAATTGACGTGCTTCCCGCTCTGGAGTGGAATGGCTGGACCTATGCTGATGCGGAAGTGGTGATTGCCTGGGCGACTGTTGCTGAAGATGGTTTTAAGAGGCCGAGGTTGGGTCATGATGGCTTGATTTCCTGGCTTACGAGCTTGTTATGGGGTGGGTTTTATAAGGAGAAATACGACGGCGTGATTATCCGGGCTGCCCGGGAAGACCGCGAGTGTTTTCGAGAGGGGCTTTCGTGGGCGCTCGGGGAAGGATGGGCCGATCAAATGTTGGCTTGGGTCGACGAAGGTAAGGCCGCCCAGAGCGCCGACTTTGTCCGGGAAATCAGGCGGGCCCTGAAGTGGCAGAACCTGAGGCGCTCAGGGGGAGACGCGGTCTACAACGTTGTGAGCCATTGGTGGGTGGAATTAAGACATCATCTCTCACCGAAGCTCCCGGTGATTACTTTTTTGGGGCCGGACGGCAGCGGAAAATCCTCGGCGATTACAGGATTACGCAAGCGCCTTGATCGAATGGGGCTGAAACAACGAATCATGCACTGGAGGCCTTATGGTCTCAAGGGGCGGGAGGACTTGGGACAACCGGTGAGTAATCCTCACGCAGATCCGGCGCGCGGTTGGATGGAGTCGGTGGCCAAGCTCTTCATACTGTTGTGGGACTGGTGGCTGGCCTCCCTCACGGTGATGCGCCATGTCCGGGCCAAAACCTCGGTTGTGATTTCAGACCGTTATTACCACGATCTTCTCGTGGATCCGGTCCGTTACCGGTACGGTGCTAGCCTTGGTCTGGCTCGCCGCATTTTTAGGATCTTTCCCAAGCCGGATCTCGTTTTCATCTTGGTCGGTGATGCCGAGATCATTTATCCCCGCAAAAAAGAAATGCCCCTGGATATCCTCCGGAAGCAACTCGGTCGTTATCGTGTCCTCGCCAGACAGCTGGGAGAAAAAGCCGTTCTTGTGGATGTTAATCGGCCGCTTGTTGAGGTCATCAAGACCGTCAATAAACAGTTTACAAACTTCCTGGCGGGACGGGCGCTTCAATCAGAAGAAATGAACGTGACTCGGGCTCTCCGGGTGGCTCAATTTGTGCCGCATTATCCTTCGGTCGAGGGGATTTCGGCCTATTGCCGGGGTTTGTCCAGGGAGATGAACCTGATGGCTCCAGGAAGCTGCCCGGTCATTACGCTCCGGAAGGAGTTGAAGAATCTTTCTGGTGAAGAGGAGCTTCTCCACTATCCGCATACCTCCTGGAATCCTATGAGTCTGCCCGGGAAGCTGATTGATGACCTAGAGAAAAATGTGCATCAGCTGGACGGGGTTGTTTTCCATGGGGCTTATCATCCCAAGGTCGGGATGTTGCGGCGCCATCTGACCCGGATCGGGATCCCGTATATTTTCGTTCCCCATGATCCCTATGTGTCGGAATTGACCGGACACCACGCTATTCGCAAATGGGTTTTTTGGCAACTTTTTGAGAAGCACACGATCTGTGAGGCGGTGGCGGTGCAGTTGTTGGCGAGCGAACATGAAGGGCCCCTGAGGGAACGGGGTTTTGATATTCCGACCGAAGTCATCCCCAATGGATGTGAGCTTGAGACTCTGGCGGAGATTCCTGAAAATCCGAGGGTTCCGGGGAAGGGAAAACGGGTTCGGATTCAGTTCATCGGGCGCATGGATCGCAATCACAAAGGGCTTGATTTGCTTGTAGAGGCCTATGGCCGTTTTCTGAAATCAGGAGACTATGATGATATCGACCTCATTCTAACGGGCAATGATTGGGAGGATCGCAAAGAGCTTGAGGCTCTCTCGAAGCGCCTGGGGCTCGAAGGCCGAGTCATCTTTACCGGCCCGCGCCCGGAACATTCCCTGGTGATCCATTCCGAGGCGGACCTTGTGATTTTGCCTTCACGCTTTGACGGTTTTGGTCTTTGCATCGTGGAAGCGATGTTGGCGGCAAGACCGGTCCTGGTTTCCACCAGGGCGGGGGTTTCCGGTCACGTCCGGGAAGCCGGTGGTGGCTGGCTCCTCGAGCCGACGGTCGATGGCATCAAAGAGGCTTTGGTTGCGGCATGCCGTGAAAGATACAATTGGCCGGAGATGGGGCAGGCAAACCGTGACTATGTCGTGAATAACCTCACCTGGAAGCAAGCTGCCGAGAAGACTCTGGCGATGTATCAAAGGCACTTCTAAGAACGATGAACCGGCAGGATGAAGCATTTCTGACATCACTCGGCTTTCAAGCCGGAAGGGGAAGTTCCTGGCGATTGTTTTATCGGAAAGGAAATCTTCTCATGATTCTTGCCGATGAGCCCCGCAAAATGCGCAGGGGGCTGGCGCTCTACCGGCCGCAAAAGTGGTTGGCGGGAATGATGGTCAGGGTGATCGGGTCTGCTCCTTTTGGGAGCCGGATGTTGCCCCGTTGGAAGGGAGATCACCTATCTTCAGGCCCTGTGAGTGAAATTTTGGGCCATCTGAAAGGAGAGCTGAACGGTCTTCTTTTGGGAAACCCCCTGCAGGATGAGCGGAGGGCCATCCTGCTAACGAACACCGCTTCCCGGGGGCGGCTCATTGTAAAACTGGGCACGACTCCTACGGCCATCGCAAAGATTCGACGGGAAGGGGACTTCTTAAAAGCACACTACAAGAAAGGGTGGATGATGCCTGAGATCCATCATTCGTGGACGGAAGAGAAATGGAGTGCTTTTTCGATGATCTTTCAGGAGGCCCCGGCAGCACCTTCTCAATCCGGGCTATGCCACTTGTTCAAAATGTGGGCGGCTGATGGCCGGGTTTGTGCCTTGGGAGACTTTGCCGGTTGGACGGATCTTTATTCGGTGATGGTAGAATGTCAGGTGGACACGACGATCCTGCAAGAGTTGCAGGAATTGGAACTGCGCCAAACTCTGCGCCATGGCGATTTTGCACCATGGAATATTCTGGGTCCGAGAGACGACGATGAGCTGACTGTGATTGATTGGGAGTTCGGTGAAGTTGACAGTATTCCGGGACTTGATCTGGTGCACTATCTCATCATCCCGCCAATTTTGGTCGATGGACTGGCCCCGCTGGCTGCCCTGGAATCAGCCCGTGCCTCTCTTCAAAGTGAGCCCGGCTTTCAGGAACTTTTGATGCTTTGGGGCTGGCGGGATCGGATTGATCTCTTGTTAAAGGTCTATTGTTACTCGATGAAAGGTGAGCTTGAGGGCTTTGATGAACTGGCCCGGGCGGTATGAAAAACTCGATGGAAAAGAAGCAGCAGCAACCGGTGGTCTTGTTGTCAGCCTACGGATGTGAGCCGGATAAAGGCTCGGAGGGTGGCGTGGGATGGAATTGGGCTCTGCAATTGGCCAAGGGGGCAGAGGTCCATGTCGTGACCCGGAAGGCCCGGCGGCCCTCGGTCGAAGCCTATCTTAAAGAGCATGGACTGAAGAATCCCCGCTTCATTTACGTCGAGCTGCCCGACTGGACCCTGAAGTTCAAGACGAGCACCCTTGGAATGAACATTTACTATATGTTCTGGCAACTGGCCTGCTGGGTGAAGTGCCGCTCGCTTGTCGAAGAGTTAGGAGTTGATATTGCCCACCATGTTAGCTTCATGAGTTTGACGCGTGGATCATTTGTTCCCTTCCTCGGCGTAAAGTCGGTGATTGGTCCGATTGGCGGGTTGCAGACCGTTCCGAAAGCGGCAAAGCCGGTGATGAGAAGTCGCATCATGGAGTCGATTCGAACCATGGCGGTAAAGTTCTTCCGTTTTAATCCCGTGGGTTTTTTGACCGCCTGGAAGGCTGATTTGCTTGTGATGGCGAATGGCTCGAATCAAAAGGTGATGCCCAAAGCGATCCGTGACAAAGCGGTCACGGGCTTGCAGATTGGGACACCAATCATATCAGCGAGACCTTGTCCGGAACTGGATGGCCCTATTGTCTTTCATTGGTCCGGCCGTTTTGTTGACCACAAGGGACTCGAAATTCTAATCCGGGCCGTTGACCACCTTAAAACCAACGCCCCGTCTGTTTACAGAAATGTCAGAGTCGTTGTTTCCGGGAGTGGCCCCCTGGAGAAATTTTACCGAAAACTAATCAACGAGCTTGGGCTTGCGGAGGCCTTCGAGTTTCTTGGGTGGGTGACCTTGGCCGAAATGAATGCAATTTGGGATCGTAGTCACGTCTTCGTCTTCACAAGTCTCCGCGAGACAACGGGAATGGCTCTTCAAGAGGCGATGATGAGAGAGGTCGCCCCCATCGTCATTGATAATGGAGGTCCCGGCGAAATGGTGACGGAGGACAGTGGAATCAAGGTGTCCGGGGAGGACTTCCAGAAGCTTGTCTCCCAACTGGCGGACGGCATGGCGGCCTTGGCAGAAGAACCTGAAAAGGGAATCCGAATGGGGATAAGGGCGCGTGAGCGGGCCCTTAAATACTACTCATGGGACGCGGTGGGATCTCAAATGCTGGGTCTTTATGAAGCGCTTTTGGACGGCCGCAAACCTGAATTGAGATGAACATTTTTCAGACCTCCACCGCCTTTTTCCCAAGCATGGGAGGGGCTCAACTTCACTGGTATACCATTGGCAAGATGCTGGCCGAGCGTGGCCACGTTGTGACCGGCTGCGGGCAATGGAAGGATCACCGGAATCGCTACCTGATTGATTCGACTTTAAAGGCTCCCTGGGGGGATGATGTTTACGAAGCGGGACCGATCACGGTTCATCGATATCAGCCGGGTGCTCTCGCGAGGGCCTGGATGGCTCCCTTGTTGCCCTTCTGCCTGCCCTTGCCGGAGATTGGTTATCCTCTCATCAGTTGCTACTTCGCGCGTAAGATGATGAAAACGAAGGTGAAGCCGGATGTCGTCATGAATATCCGGATTGGCCGTGAGCACTTTTCCTGGGCTTCCTATCAAGTCGCGAAGAAGCACGGGGTGCCTTTTGTGATATGCCCCAATTACAGCCCACGGATGCAGAGCAAATTCGGGCAGGTGGTGATGCGGAACTTTTTCCGTCTGCTCAGGGCTGCCGATGGCGTGGTGGTCTTCACTCCGGCGGAGCGTGACGAGATGATCCGCCTGGGGGTCAGGCCGGAGAACATTCTCCTGATTGGAGTGGGGCCATTGCTCGCCGAAGAGTGGGATACCGTGGCCTTCCGCAAGGAATATGGCATCAAGGAGAAAATGGTGCTCTTTCTTGGGCAGAAGCTGGAATACAAGGGCTTTGATACCCTGATTGAGGCTGCTCCCAAGGTTTGGGAAAAACACCCCGAGACGAGTTTTGTCTTTATTGGTCCCCACTACCCGGGGACCAAGGAGGTCTTTGAGAAAATCAACGATCCCCGCATCGTGGACATTCCCCGCATCGATGCCTTTGATCCGATCAAGGTCGCCGCCTTGGATGCGGCGAATGTTTTTGCCCTTCCGTCCCGGCAAGAGGGAATCGGGGGTGTTTATATCGAAGCGTGGGCATTGAAGAAGCCTGTGATTTCATGTAAGATCCCATTTCTTACCATTCGCGACGGCATCGATGGCGTCATGGTTGAGCAAGACGCGAGTCTCCTGGCAGAGAAATTGACCTGGTTTCTTGAGCACCCGGAGGAGGCTGAAAAAATGGGGCAGGCCGGATTTGAGAGGGTTCAGAATGAATACTCCTGGGAAGTTATCGTCTCCCAAGTTGAGGAATTTTTCAAAAAACTAACAACCGGTAAGTAGCGACTCATGAGCGAGAAGAAAAAAGTAATTGTGGTTGCCGGAACACGGCCGGAGGTCATCAAGATGTCTTCGGTTTACATGGAGTTGAAAAAATCCAGGACGCTCAAACCAATTTTCCTTTCGACAGGTCAGCACCGTGAAATGTTGGCCCAGGCCTTCGGCGCCTTTGATCTAAAACCAGACCATGATCTGGAACTGATGCAGCCCGGGCAGGATCTCACCGGATTGACTGCGCGGGTTCTGGAAGCAGTCGGTTCGTATCTTGAGGAAACCCGTCCGGACGCGGTGCTAGTCCAAGGGGACACCACCAGCGTACTGGCATCGGCAATGGCGGCCTTTTACCAAAATATTCCGGTAGGACATGTTGAAGCCGGACTTCGCACCTACGATATGCAATCGCCTTGGCCCGAAGAGATGAATCGGCGCCTCGTCTCTCCACTTTGCCGCTGGCATTTCCTCCCCACTGAAGTGAGCAAAGGAAACCTCTTGCAGGAAAAAATTTCCGAGTCCAGTTGTCACGTGACCGGTAACACCGTCATCGATTCGCTCTTGTGGATGAGCAATAAGGTCAATGCCGAAGAGAACCGAACGGCAGCGGTCGCGAAGCGTCTCAAGATTCCGGACTCATTTCGCGAAAATTTCCTGGAGCAGGAAGGCAAGCGTTGGATTTTGGTGACCGCGCATCGTCGTGAGTCCCATGGTGATGGGTTTGATGATATTTGCGAGGCTTTGCGCGGTCTTGTGCAGGCGCATCCCGATGTGGGCATTCTTTATCCCGTTCATTTGAATCCGGCGGTTCGGAAGCCTGTCATAGAACAGCTTGGAGACCATGAGCGAATTGCCTTGGTGGAACCCGCCGGATACGAAGATTTTGTTTGGCTGATGAACCGATGCTATTTTGCCCTGAGTGATTCGGGCGGAGTGCAGGAAGAAGCTCCCAGCCTTGGAAAGCCGGTCCTGGTGATGCGTGAGACCACCGAGCGCCCGGAGGGGGTTGAGGCTGGCACTTGCGAATTGATAGGAACAGATCCTGAAAGGATCCGATCGGCAGCCCGGGTGCTTCTCGAAGATCCCTGTGAGTACGAGCGGCGCAGCCAACTCAAAAATCCCTATGGTGATGGCGAAGCGGCAAAGCGGATCCGGGAGATTTTGGAGAACACCCTTTAAGGCCATTAATCAATACCATCTTTTCGATCAGTTATGGAGTTTATCGATTTAAAATCCCAGCAAGCTCGTATCAAAGCGAGGATTGATCAACGGATTCAAGATGTTCTAAGTCATGGCCGATATGTCATGGGGCCGGAGCTGGACGAACTGGAAGATCGTTTGGCAAACTATGTGGGAGTCAAACATTGCATAGGAGCTGCGAGCGGGACGGACACTCTGCTGATTGCGATGATGGCGCTGGGGATTCGCCCGGGAGACGAAGTCATTACGGTGCCTTACACTTGGATTTCCACTGCCGAAATGATCGCGCTGCTCGGGGCCAAGCCGATTTTTGTCGATATTGATGAGGCAACCTGGAATATGGATCCTTCGAAACTGGAGGCGGCCATCACGGAAAAGACCAAGGCGATTATGCCGGTTGGAATCTTTGGACAAACCGCTGATATGACAGCGATCAACGAGATTGCGAAGTGCCACGGAAATCTACCCGTGATTGAGGATGCCGCCCAGTCATTTGGAGCCACCCATCACGGCAAAAAATCCTGCGGGCTCTCGACGATTGGCTCGACTTCGTTTTTTCCCTCGAAACCTCTGGGCTGCTACGGAGACGGAGGGGCTCTGTTCACCAATGACGATGAGTTGGCCGGAAGGATGCGTCATATCCGGGTCCACGGCCAAACGGAGAGGCACCATCATCCCATTTTGGGCATCAATGGCCGGCTCGATACCATCCAGGCTGCGATCCTCCTTGAGAAGATCGAGATCTTTGATGACGAGATCCGGAAAAGGCAGGAGGTTGCCGAAGCCTACGGAAAAGGAATCAGAAATTCATCGGTGACACTTCCGGTGGTGGGGCAGGATAATACCTCGGTTTATGCGCAGTATACCATTCTTTCCCCGGAGCGAGATGCTCTCTCCGAGTCTCTCAATCGTGCCAATGTTCCCTCGGTGAGCTACTACGCGGTTCCGCTCCACCTCCAACCGGTGTTCTCCGGTCTGGGACATGTCAAAGGGGATTTCCCGGTGACGGAAGATGTCGCGTCACGCGGGTTGAGTTTGCCAATGAATCCGTATCTCACCGGCGATGAAATTCATCTGGTTTGTGAGGCGCTGGGGCAAACGGCTTTTTAATCAGAGGATTCTACGGTGGTCATAGTTTTAGGCAGATAAATTTGATTGGACCAGCTTCTTAACGTAGGGTGCTTCCACCCGAACGTTGGAGCCTTCTCGAGGGACTTCCGTTGGAAGTCCCTTTTTTTTGGAACCGTCCCGCATCCTCTGAATGAAGAAAAATCATGAATGCTAATTCCGCCTGCCTCTGGAGATTCGTCCGAGCCGTTTTGTGGGGTGCTTTCTTCCCTGTTTTCTTCCAGCCGGCTTTCGCTCTCTTTGATCTGAATGAGAATGGCATGGGTGATTTCTGGGAGCTCTATTACGGGGCCGGGGGACTCGAGCCTGATGGTGATGAGGATGGCGACGGAAATCGAAACGATTTTGAGAGTTTGATTGGGTCGGATCCCTTCGATCCGGAGTCTTATTTCGGACTGAATGGCTATCGTTTTGAGAACAACAACACCCGGCTCGTTTTCAATTTTCAGGCAGTCAAGGGAGTGCGGTATTACATCGAGTCCGCATCCTCTCTCCATCCGGAAGCGGTATGGAGGCGGGACCACACGATTCTCTCGAATGGGACGGGAGCCATCGAGGTGGAGTTCTTCATCAACTCCGGATTTGAACGGACCCGATACTTTCGGGTCGGTCAGGAAACGGATGAAGACCAAGACGGTCTCACCGCGTGGGAGGAAAGTGTTTTGGGATTGAGCGACCGTGATGCGACAAGCAATGGTGGAAACCTTTCTGATTTATCATGGGTGTTCGACCGGCATTTTTCTGGAAATGAGATTGTGATCAAGGGGGGTGCCAGCCTCCCGGGTGCAGCCCGTTCGATTGAGGATGTCTCGCGCTTTCTCAATCAGGCGACGTTTGGCCCGACTTATGAGATGATTCAGGAACTCCATAGCTCGGGGCAGAGTTATGCCGGGTGGATCGACGAGCACATGGCGATGGAGCCGACCACGCTGGAGGCGAGTTTGATGGCCGAAGTTGCGCGGGGGGCCGGCCTGAATGCGAACCTGTTTCGCAGAGGATGGTGGCGTGCTGCTGTGGAAGGGCCGGGTCAGCTCCGGCAACGCCTGGCATTCGCTTTGAGTCAAATCTTGGTCGTGTCAGGGACGGGTTCAGACCTGGTGCGCGGGGACCCGGCTGCGGCGGGTTCATACTACGATCTTCTTATCAAGGGGGCCTTTGGGAACTACTCCGACCTTTTGGAAGATGTCACCTATAATGTGGGGATGGGAAATTATTTGGGCCATCTACGGAATCGCAAAGCAGATCCCGGGCAGGGGACCTTTCCGGATGAGAATTATGCCCGCGAAGTGATGCAGCTTTTTTCCATTGGGCTGTGGGAGCTCAATCCGGACGGAACCCAAAAGCGGGATTACCAGGGACGGCCCATCCCGACCTATACGAATTTTCATATAACTGAATTGGCCAAGGTCATGACCGGTTTCAACTGGGGCGGGACCACGAGCTTTATTGCCTATAATCCTGATGCCACCCTTCCCATGACCATTTGGAAAAGCGATCACGATTTGGGTGAGAAATTCTTGGTGAACGGAGGATATCTTCCACCGGATCAGAATCCGGAAAAAGATGTTAGAGACGCGATTGACAATCTAATTGCGCATCCGAGTGCGGCGCCTTTCCTCAGTCGTCTTTTGATTCAGCGCTTCGTCACGAGTAACCCGTCACCCGATTACCTTGAGAGGGTTTCTCTGGTCTTTGAGGACAATGGTCGGGGCGAAAGAGCGGATTTGTCGGCAGTCGTGCGGGCGATCTTACTGGACCCTGAGGCACGGGGATACAGCCCGCGTATCGATCCCACCCATGGGAAAATGAGGGAGCCTTACATTACCCACGTTCATTTGGTCAGAGCTTTCGATTCAAGAAACGCATTTGAGACCTATCCACTCTGGTCTCCGCGGGACCTTAATGATTTGGGCCAGGCCCCCTTGATGTCGCCTTCGGTATTTAATTTTTACAGTCCGGACTACCGTCCTTCGCTTGCATTGGGACGGACTGACCTGACTGCGCCGGAGTTCGAAATTTTGGATTCCCTCAGGGTGGTTGCCTGGCCTAATCGGTTAAGAGCGACGATCGAGTGGGGAGCGGGTTATCTTTCCGGGTTTCCCGAGTTCGCCTTGCAGCACGACTTTAGTGACGAACTGGTTTTGGTTGATGATCCCGGAGCGTTGATCGATCGCTTGGATTTGATGTTTACTTACGGGACTTTGAGACCGGAGACGAGAGGGATTATTGTGGAGGCCATGAACGGTCAGGAGGGGAATTTGAGTGATGAGAGGAAGCTTTGGATGGCTATTTATCTGGTGATGACTTCACCTGAATATGCAATTTTACGCTAAAGAAATGATGAAGGGGGATCACAAAAGCCAGGATGCCATTGGTCGCCGGAAATTCATGGGCGAGGCCAGTTGTGCCGCTGTGGCCGGCAGTGCTGCTTTGGGGAGTTTGGTGAATCTCAGCCTGCTTGGAAAGCTGGCAGCGGAAGAAGCCCCGGCCGGAGATGATTACCGGGCCTTGGTCTGTGTGTTTTTAGCAGGCGGGAATGATTCCTTTAACATGCTGGTTCCAAGGGGGGCAGATCGCTATTTGGAGTATACTGATGTCCGGCGTAATCTTGCCTTGCCTCGCAATGCGCTCCTTCCATTTTCGCAAACGGCTCAGGGTCAAAAGGAGTTGGGTTTGCATCCAGAGTTGCGCAGGGTGCGGGACACCTACGATAACGGGGACCTTGCCTTTGTTGCCAACGTGGGGACTTTGCAACAGCCAGTTACGAAGGAGTCTTATGAGCTCTCGCCGGCGCTGCTTCCTGATGGTCTTTTCTCCCACTCCGATCAACAAAGGCAGTGGCACACTTCCCTGCCCGATCGCTCGAGCACCTCCGGTTGGTTGGGAAGGCTTTCCGGCCTGGTGCAGGATCTCAATGGCCCGCAGAATTTTGCCTCCGCGATTTCGGTGAGTGGTGTCAACGAGATCCAGTCCGCTGCCGGAACTCTTCCCTATGTGATCGGGCCTAACGGAAGCCGGGGGCTCACTGATTGGAATCGATCCAACTGGTCACACGGACGCCAGGCCGTCACCAGCCAACTGGATCTAGAGTATGAAAATCTGCTCCAGAAGGCGTTTATTAAACGCAAGAAGGATGCCATTGAGCTCAACGAAGTTTTTCGAACAGCTCTTGATACGGCCTCAGGTTATAATGAAACGGTGATTGGAGGGGGTCAGCTGGGAGAGCAGCTCAAGATGGTATTTCAGGTGATCAAGGCGCGGGGCGAGTTGGAGGTTCGCCGACAGACCTTTTTTGTAATGCTCGGGGGCTGGGATTTGCATTCCGAACTGCTGGATCCGCATGAGGCGCTTCTGAACCAACTTGACGATGCTCTTGGTGATTTTAATGCAGCTTTGAAGGGCGATGGCTTGTCGGATCAGGTCACAACATTCACCGCCTCCGATTTTGGGAGATCCCTCACCTCGAACGGGCAGGGGAGTGACCACGGCTGGGGTGGTCACCAAATCGTCATGGGTGGAGCGGTCAACGGTGGGCGGATTTACGGTGAGTACCCTGATCTTTATGAAGACAGTCCCCTCGATGTGGGGCGTGGGCGATTGATTCCCACGACTTCTGTTGATGAATACTTCGCCGAGATGGCTTGTTGGTTCGGGGTGTCACGGCAACAGCTACCGTTGGTTCTTCCGAATTTGAATCGCTTTTATAACCTGACCCGCCCGGAGCAGCCTCTTGGGTTTATGAACCTGGGCTAACCGGATGAAGGCGGCGCTTGCTTCTCTGATCGTCCTTTCCGTTGGCCTCGTTTGGTTGTTTAGAGACGATGGCTCCCGGGAATTGGAAACTCTGGGTGCGAAAAGCGAGCTAGCTCCGGAGCAAGATAACGCGACCCAGGCAACCATTTTGGCTGATGCGCCCTTCGCGCAAAAATTTGGTCAGGAGGAACTATCGGTCCGGGAAGAGTTGGATCTTCTCCAGCTTGCCTTTCAGGATTATCTTTCCTTTGTCAAAAAAGGACAGCGCCGCCCGATTGGAGATAACCGTGATTTTGTAGAGGTGATGACAGGGAATAATCCCTATCGAATTGCTCCCGTTCCTCCGCAACATCCTCGGATCAATGACCGTGGTGAACTCACCGACCGCCTGGGCATTCCCTACGTGATCCATCCTTTGGCAGAAGATGTCATCGAAGTGCGTGCCGCCGGAAAAGACGGTGTCCTGTGGACGGAAGATGATGTCGTCAATCTGACCCCAACCGGAAAAGAGCTGAAGCAGAGGTTGAATGAGAAGTGAACAGTCCTGCTAGAAAGCGAATCTGAAAAACCGATGGGTGTCGTTGCCGTCTATTGCGGCGAGCATCCTGCGATAGTCTTCCGCGACATTGTTTTGATCGGAGGACTCACTAATCTCCGGGCTAATCGTGGTCCAATTGAGCATGTCGTCACTTGCTTCGATTCTGAATTCCAAACCGGGTCCGGGTGCGACGGGATTCCAAAAGGCAAGTTGCAGCCGGCCGTCATCGTTGCGAATGACCCTGGGGTAACCCGGCGGGACGCTTTGGTTGGCCCCGGTAATGGAATTGCCAAAAGCAACTTCAAGCGTGTCGGAGAGGCCATCCCCGTCCAGATCGTCAATATTTGGAATCCCTACGATGGCGCTCTCGTTGGTTGCCGAGGAGACCACAAGCCTGACTTCATTGTTGCTCATTCCACTGCCATGAGGTCCCGATTGATGGAATTGAATCTGTGAAACGAGGAGGGGATTTGAAGGCTGTTCGATTTGATCACCTGCTGAAATAAGCGGACGGATTGTCCCGGAGCCGATCTGAAGAAGGGTCTGACTCTCCACGCCAATGGCGGTGTCCTCAATAACGGAAAGCATGACCGCTTGGTTTTCACCAGCGGCCAGAGAATGGGAATCCATTTCCTTGATGAGATACTGCTGGCCATTGGCGACCAACGATTGGTTTTCACGGGCCAGAAGCTTTGGCTCTCTGCCATTTCTCAACGAGACCAAGGCGTGATCCTGTCCAAGCACTCCCGAAATCACGATATCGCCGGTCCTGACGATGGGTGAATGCTGGTCCAGAGCCAGCGAAATCCCGACTCCGTCAACCAAATGACCTTCACGAATGATGATGTCAATCTCACCGGTCGGGGA
Source organism: Verrucomicrobiota bacterium (assembly GCA_030835305.1). Taxonomy (GTDB): domain Bacteria; phylum Verrucomicrobiota; class Verrucomicrobiia; order Verrucomicrobiales; family Akkermansiaceae; genus SW10. The sequence goes on from JAURPJ010000090.1 coordinate 49,628, forward strand.
AACCGAAGCAAGGAACTGATCATTGGAATCATCAACAGAAGGTCCTTCCAGGCGGCCACTGAAGATGAGCTGTTCATTTTGAAGGGATACCGGAGCGATGAAATCCGCGATTGTTGAGCCTGCCGGCAAGCTCTCAAAGGACTGATTGATGGAGATCTTTGATTGGAGGTTTTCGGGATCTCCGGTCAGGATGTGGAGCCCGGGAGCGCTCTCTCCTGATTGGAGTTCAGCGATGACTGCCAACCTGGTGGTGGTGGAACAGAACATCGGCTTTTCGGGGATTGAGGTGACGATTAAGTCCTGATCAGGCCCAAGCGGATCGCCTTCCATGAGGATGGGATTCGTTGTTTGATCGATACTCCGGGCAATGACCCGCTTCTGGTTTCCCCCTGCCGAATCTTCAATGCGGGCTGCAAAAATGACGGTTTCCTGTGAATTGGTCACGAAGGGAAAGGTCTGGTCGGCTGAATAAGTAAACCCGGCTTCCAGTGAGTCCGCGGGGCCATTCTCGATTGCGACCAGGCGTGGGTAGCGTTGATGGCCGAAAAGGAGGGCCGGGGTTTCCCCGGAGGCGGACTGAACCTTTGGCGTGAGAACCACCTGCCCGTTTTCGAGAAGGGTGTGGTTGGTCGTTGGGGTGACAAGATACTTGAGAGATTCATCTTCCCCGGGAATCTGGAATCCGGACATTGCCGTTTGTTCGTTACCGCTATGCAGGGCAGTGAAGATTCCCTCGTTGGTTTGAACCATGGCCAAAAACTGCATTTGACCCGACGGGGTGATGATTGGGGGAAGGTGGCTGTGGTATTCGCTTTGAGGTTCCCGGGAAGACCACGCGGTTCCTCTGATCATCAGCTCACGGAAGTTCGGCTTGGACCAGGTTCGGGAGTCGTGCCCATTGGCATGATAAAAGACGCGGCCATCACCTTCGTTCCGAACCCAGGTGTAGGGTTCGTCCCAGCCTCCGTGATCTTCCCGGTAACTGAGAAGAGTGATATCCGGGTTCAGGTTTTGATGAAGGTAAGGTTCATCCGGGCTCGTGTAGTGCTCCAGGCCGGCCAGGACAGGGTGGCCGGGGTCGGTGGCATAGGTTTCTCCGTCGGTGAAGGGAAAGTTTGGATGATTCTCGAGGTTCTCGGGGAAGCTCTCAGGGCCAAGGATGAGCCGGGCGGTGAATGGGGCGATGGAATGGTGCCCGCGGAAGGCGCCTCCCAGAATGCGGGCCAGCTTTGCGTTGCTGCGCGCCACATAGGCGATGACGTGCATTCCGACCATGCCTCCGCCGCTTTGAAGGTAGCTTTCCAGCGCCGAGGTCTGGTCAAATGTAAAGGCATCGTGGTTTCCAAAGAAAAAGGTGCCGGCGTATTGATTTAAATGATCGAGGTTGAGGTCATTCCGGTCAGTCGACGTGGTGAACTGCATGCCGCGTTCTCCAAAATCCTGACGAACAGAAGTGAGAAAAGAGGCGGGGCGGTGATGGGAATTATTTTGCCGGGAGAAGTAAAAAATCTTCTTCGCAGAGGGGGCAGGGTCGCCGGAGGCAGCATGTATCTGAATCTCCGCGCAGAGATCACCAGCGGTTAAGGTCCCCAGTAGAGGGAGAACGCGAATCGCCGAAGGTCTGATTTTTTTTTTCATAGCCATCAAGATCTTCCAACACGTTTTTCCGAAGTAAAGCGGCGATTGGGTGAAGATGGGTCGATCAAAGACGCGGTGGGTTGACTGGCGTGGTTGGCTTCTTTCCGCTGGCTTTGGTCCGCAGTTTTTGTGCGAGTAATTTCATCTGCTTTTTGCTTTGCTGATCGGGATCTTTGGCCAGGTTGTGAAATTCGTTGGGGTCGCTGGCGTGGTCGTAGAGCTCCTTGCCCGCCTTGCCTTCCGCCCATTCGGTGTAGCGCCACCTCGCCGTTCGAATGCTGCAGCCCATGGTCATTTTTTTGAGGCGGCTGTCGGCGGGTCTTAGGATCTGGGTGATGGCTTCTCCGTCCCAGTTTGCCAGTGGATCTTCAAGGAGCGGGACGAGGCTTCGCCCGGCCAGTTGCTGCGTTGTGGGTTGGGGCAATCCGGCGAGCTCGACCAAGGTGGGATAGAGGTCGACAAATTCTACAATCCGGGCGGAGCTTTGGCCATTTCCCCGCGCCCGTGGATCGCAGATAATGAGAGGGGCGCGGGCTCCCTCTTCGAACAAGGTCCGCTTTTGCCAAATTCCCTGATGTTCGCCGAGATGATAGCCGTGATCACTCCAAAAAACGATGATGGTGTTTTTGGCCAGGCCGAGTTCGTCGAGCGATTTCAGGATACGTCCAACCTGGGCATCCACGAACGAGACGCAGGCGTAGTAGGCGCGAAGTGCCTTGAGGCAGGTTTGTTCTTCGAGGCTATAATTCGGAACCGGGTTGTTGTGGGCGAAGGCGGCGGTTGGAATGTCTGCCCTATCATCTTCAGGAGCGTAGGGTAGGTGCATCTTCTGGAGTGGGTAGAGATCGAAGTATTTCCGCGGCGCAACATAAGGGGTGTGCGGCCGAAAGAATCCAGCTGCGATGAAGAAGGGCTCGTCCTTGTGCTCTTCCAGCAAGTTGATGGCTTCGGTTGCGATCATGCCGTCTGTCTGCTCTTCATCGGTCCCGTCGGCAGCAAGCCAGCTCAGTGCCCCTGAAATTTTGCGATGGGGTTCCGCATTAAAAACGAGTGCTTCGTCGATCTTATCTCGACCCTTCGGGTTGATCCTTTTTTGCCACGACGGGGCGTCGTCGAAACCGTCGGTGCCAATACTTGCAGGCACATTGTAATGATAAATTTTGCCTACCCTTGAGGTGGCGTATCCGTTGTTTAGAAAGTGTTGCGAGAGAGTGGTCACGTCCGGAACTTCCTCGCGGAAGTGGCGATCGAGATCATAAACTTTGATCTGATCGGGCCGCAATCCCGTCATGAGCGAGGCCCGACTTGGATTGCATAGAGGAATCTGGTTGTAGGCCCGGTCGAAGCGTACCCCTCGTGCCGCAAGGCGGTCAATGTGAGGTGTTCTGGCAAGGGGATCTCCGTAGCAACCGAGTGAGGCCGCAAGATCATCAACCGCGATAAAGAGAACATTTGGTCTCTTGGGATCTCCGTGCAGCAGACTGATACAGGGGAGAAGCGTGAGGAGAATACGGATCATTTTGCGTGGCTTACAGATTGATCTCTACCGAAAGTCGAAAGAATTTTGTGCTCCCTGGCTTAGTGGGTTTGGTAGCGCGAACGGTGACGAGAGTGACTCCGTTGGCTTGAGGACTGGTGCTAAGGATAGTGGTTTCCCGTCTCCAGTCCATGAGGTCGTCGCTGACTTCCGCGAAAACGCTGGCATCGCCCAGGTTTGCACGGACCTGATAAGTAAAAGTCGCAAAAAGTGCCCCGTTGTCCGTGGTGAACGAGGCCTGCCTCATCACTGAATTGGTTAAATCAGCTCCCTGGGCGTAGCGAATGAGATTGGATTCCGTGGTTCCATCGGCGATATCACCGGGGCTTGTTCCCGCTTCGGTTGAGCTACCATAGACTTTTTGGGCCCATTGGCTAAACGAGATTCCGGTCCCAAAACCCGGGGTTCCGTTGGCCGTTTCCGAAGACCGCCACCTAATGGCTTCGCCGAGTTCGCTGGAGAGCGTATTTGGGCTGATGAGGTCCAAACTGGGGCCTTCACCATCCGGCCTTGTTGGCCATGGTTCCCTGTCGTTGTATGCGAAGGAGAAAACGACTGCGCCACCTGTGTCCCGCAACTCGAGAGTTTCACCTCCGTTTGAGAGATTTGAATCCCGCTCGAACTCTCCAAGAATGATCGCGTCGTTCTCAGTTCCATACCTTGCAAGAAAGGCTCTGTGATTGCTCACGATGATTCTGCGTGTGCCCGGAGCGATGGTGCTTTCCCGGGGAAAAGTGAATTTCAGCCCGCGTGCAAATTGGTAGTTGCTGAGATCGATCTCAGTTCCCGATGTGTTTAGAAGCTCAAGGAATTCGTAATCGTCCTTGTTCGTTGAAACCGCGAGCTCTTCATTGGTTGAGGCCTCAGCTGGATGGTAATGGATTTCGGTCACGAGAAGGTTTTTGGAATTCGCGGGACTGGCAATGGAGTAGTAGGTCTCGGTTAGTGCGGACCATTGCCCGGACGCGGTGAGGGTGCGGGCTTTGATCAGTGTGCTTGTATCCAACTGGAAGGGGGCTGAGTAAGAAAGTGCGGAAAGAGAGATTTGCGAGGGCGTGGTGCTGCCGGAAACCAGTGCTGCCTCGATGAGGAAGTCGCTACTTCGAAGAGAGGAATTTTGTCCGTGAATCGCCAGAACGTTGGTTCCTACCTGAAGCTGGGAGAGCTGGGACGTGATGTCGAAGTCTTCAAAAACAACCGCCTCAGCGTCACTGGCTGGAAAGGAAGAAGTGGAGTTCCACGCCGACGTGCCATAGTTCGACCAAGAGACCAAAGTTCCATTGAGATAGGCCCCGAAGCCATCATCATAGCGCATTTGGAGAACAAGTGAGCTCAGGGATTCAAGGGTTTCTAGATCTGGAATCTCAAACTCGTAGCGCAGATAGACCGAGGCGTTTGTATTCCACATCTCATCGATAGCAGTTGAGATGAAAGGGCCGTAGGTGCCACTTGCGCTGCGTTCATAGCCAACTCCGTTGGTTCCGGAGATCCAGTCGGCGATGTTGGCAGGTGGGTTGACAGTCCTCCAGGTAACGCCGATCTCGTTGTTGATGGAAGCATCGGGGATGATGATCTGAACCCGGGATTTTTCTCCGATCAAAGTGGCGTTAGTGGTGAGTCCTGGAAGGCGTGGATCGCTACCATCTTTGGTGAAATAGATCGTCGAGTTATCAGTCCCGGCGTTCATCGTAACCTCTATGGGAGCTGCCGAGTCCGCTCCAAAAGGCAGGATGAGAGGTGCCTCGATATCCGGATAGAGCTTCACCTGACGGAATTGATTCAAGATTTCACCGGTCCGGTTTGGGAGAAATTGATTGCGCACCCAGGCCACTGCGGGCAGCCATTCGTCATCCCGGGTGAAGGGGAACAACCTGTCTTGCTCGAGCCAGGCCTGCACGCCCCAGCGGGCTGATTCCGCAACGACGGGACTGCGGACGGCGTCAACGTATCGGTCCCAGGTTTCCCTCAAAGGACCGGGAGTCAAAGTCCCGCCTGAGAAGCAGTGCTTCCTCAGGCGGTCTGCAAAGAAGAGTTGGAAATCGGGAAACCGGCGCAAAGCATCATAAATTACTCCGGGTGATCGAGCGTTGTTAATCCGGCTGTAATCGTTTTCGAAAGTCTGAAAATCCGAAAAGGGAATGCCCATCGACATCTCGGCATCCCAACAGTAAAAATAAAACTTCGTCGTTCCGTTGCGGCTTTTCCGCCCGACATACCAGTTTTTGTCATCAGAGAAGGTCGAGATATTAAATCCATCCAGAAAGAAAGGAGAGAGCCAGTCTTCATCGCTCGCCCAGATTCGTTGGATCATGGCATCGGCAAAGTTTTCGAGATCTAGGTATTCCTGAATGGCTGTGTAGTCTTCGCTTGAGTTGATCCCGTTTTCGGCTAGACCGATCATCGCATCCCATGCCGCCCGGCTGCCCGCTTCCACCTGTTGGCCGTGTTTTACGACATCCCAATCGTCGGGATCACCGCCATGATGGTCCGCGTTGTAATGTTCGTGAGGGAACTCCTGCAACTCATAAAGCCCCCAGTATTGGCCATTGAGAAAAACATTCACATGACGTCCATAGGGTGAAGTCTGCCCCATCTTTCGCTGCAGCTCATGCAGGAACTGATTCCGGATAAAGCTGGCTTCCCGCCACCTGCTGTCGAAGGTCCAGGCATCGTGTCCGCCACTTCGGAGAAGAAGGGTTTTGAATGACTTAACCGGAGATCCGGAGAAGACATCATGCTCCAATCGGGAGTCTCCGTAATCATCCCGAAAATGAATCCGAAGTGGCTTCTTGGGGTGCTGGCGCGAGTTCCCACCGTGAATACGGAGCCCCGCCGGTTCATGAACGGAATCACCGGGGTGGGCTGGATCAAAGTATTCAAAGTGAATTTCACGCTCACTTCCGCGGCCTTTGTCGTCCGGATTTTCATAGATGCCGCTTGGACCAAAAACAGCGCTTTCCTCAAACGAAAGTGAGACCACGGGAAGTTTTTTTAGGGCCTCGCGGAGTTCGTTTCGATACGTAAATGAGTTGGCAATTACCGGGTTCATCTCCGGCTGGTTGATGATATCCCCGGTGAAAAGGTAGGACTGGGCATCTACGTTTGTTGAGACCATTCCCTCCTTGTAAGCCATCGCCCGCACGACCGTGCTGGAGGCAATTAGAAACGGACCATCATAAAGGATGCCTGTTTCCGGCGTGGGCTTCGATCCGTCGAGCGTGTAGCGGATGGAGGCGCCGGCGGTCGCGGTCGAGATTCCGGTGATGAAAAAACCGTCATAAAATCCCCTCTTCCGCGTGAAGGCTGTGTCGGCTACGAATCCGGTCAAAGCGGCTCCATTCGCGACTCGGGGAGTGGGAGGGTCGAAGAACCCTTCAGCGCCTTCCCTTCCAATCCCATAAGACACATCGCTCTTTTGTTTAGGGTAGTCCGCGAATTGCGAAATTACCTGCCCGGTGGCATCGGTCAGGGTCAAGAATCCCCCGGAAGCTACGAGAGAAAAATTCGTGTGAAGTTGGTTGGGATTAAGGCGGTCCTTTCCCGAGGCAAAGACAATGATCCGGCCGTTCGCAGGCAAGGTTGTTTCTGAGGGAAACGTCCATTTTTGAGATTTTTCCGGGTCGTCGCTGATCGCATACCCCGAGAGATCAACTTCGCTGGCTTCCGGGTTGTGAATCTCAATCCAGTCGCTCGATTCATCGTCCTCGTCTTTAAGAGAGGATTGATTACTTGCCAGAAACTCGGAGATAACGGGAACCGCTTCGAGCCCGCCCGACATCGTGAAAATCCCAAGCAAAACCGCGACCTGGAAAGAGGGCCGGTATTTCCAAAGCGAATTTGCAGACATCTCTTGAAAGATGCGCCTTTATCAGGAAAGAACAATCAGTGAGTTTTGGATTGTTGTCTAAAGCCATCGGTTAGCTGAGTAGCTCCGTGATCAGGTTTGGCATCTCGACCGAAGCTGGCCCCAATCTCTGATCGTCGAAGCGGGTGGAGAGTGCCGTTTGGTCTTTGTTGATTTCGATGCACCAGGCCCCGTTGCTGCGGGCTCTCTCGACAAATCCCGCCGAAGGATAAACGTGACCGGAGGTTCCGATGCCAATGAAGATCTTTGCTTCTCCAAGAACCTGATCAATTTCGTCGAGATGAAACGGGATTTTGCCAAGCCAAACGATGTCTGGGCGAAGCCCACCCACCCTGGCGCACGAATCACACCTGTCGGTTTTGTCGGGTTGTGCTCCTTGGCGACGAGGACGGCGGTGAGATCGGTGCCGAGGAAAAGAATACCTTTGGTGGCGAGTTAGGGGCCCGGACTCCCCGGCGGAATCATTTTTCGACGCTAGTTTTTTTTAGCAGCGAGCGGACCAGAGCGGTTTGTTTGGCGTCGAGTATTTCCCAGCAGGCAAGGCCGTTGCCGACGAGTTCGTATTCGTCGAAGGTCCAGACGACCTTGCGGTCCTTATCGAATTCGACGATTTGGGGGTTCTTGTCGCCGGCGTGGCAGTTGCCGATGACGAGGTTGCCGTTGGGGAGTTCCTGAAGGTCGGTGGTCCAGGCGAGTTCGATGTCAGTGCCGGGGATTTTTTTCGCTATTTCCCAGACCACTTTTTTGTCGGGAGAGACTTCGAGAATGGAGTTGCCGCTTCCGGTGGCGATGAGGGTGTTCCCGTTTTTGAGGCGGATCGCTCCGAAGACGCGGGTGTTGGTGGGGTATTCCCACACGATCTTGCCGGTGGCGTCATACTCGGTGACGACGCCGGGGTTTTCGGCGCATGAGAGGTAGTGGCCGTTGGGGAGAATCTCGAGCATGCGGGTTTGGTGGCGACCGTCCTTGGGAAGGGGGACCTCTTTTTGAATTTGACCTTCCTTGTCGAGGTGGACAATGCGGCCAATCCCGCTCTCGGCGATCATAGTGTTGCCGTCGGCAAGACGTTGGAAGGCATGGACGTTGGCGCCTTTGGAATCGTGTTTCCAAACGATTTCCCTTTTAGGTGTGATCTCGGATGTGACGGACCACGAGTCGTGGAAGAGAATATTCCCGTTTTCGAGGAACTGGACGTCGTGATGGCCGGTGTGGTTGTTTTTGACTTTAGGGCCACCGGTTTTGTATTGCCAGACGACGGTTCCGTCGGTTTCGCAGATCGCGAGGATGTTTTTGCCGTAGGAAGCACCGACGAGGAGGAGGCGATCTTCTTCAGCAAAGAGTGCGAGCGGCGCGAGGAGGAGGGCAGAGAGTAATTTCATGGTGGGAAATATGGGGTGCGGCATCGAGAATGCCATCTTTTGTTTTGCGAGAAAGAAAGAGCGAGGTTTGACTATGACAGGTAAAATTTATTTTATTGTTGAATATGATTTCAATATAGTGATATTTGATTCGTTTGAATGCATACACATTTGAACAGAGGCATTTTGCCCGTGGCCTGTGCCCTTACCATGACGCCTGCATGGGCTGACTTAATCACAGATGACATTTTCCCGAGTGAGTGGCTGCTCGATACAAAGTTGGATTATTCCAAGGAGGTCCTCAACCAGCAACAGACCATCGTCAATAAGTCACAGTTTATCTTGGAATCTTATCGGGATGGCTTGCTTGAGACCGGGAAGATTTACCTCTCGGGTCACGCGGTGTATTCCCACTATCAGGAGCGGACTGATACGGCGGGGAAGTTCCCGATTCTGGGCCGCTTTCCCGGAGCTGCCGATGGCCAGCATACGAGCGGGAAACACGGCCATGAGGATGTTCTGGATGTGGCGGCGCTTAGCTTGACCTATGCGCCGACCGATTGGGCGCGTGTTTTTGTCCGGGGGATTTACACCGACCTTCAATTCCCTCGTCAGGAAAACGCGCAGATCCGGGAGGCTTTTGTGACATTTGGCGATCTTTCGAAGACGCCGTGGTATTTATCGGTGGGTAAGATGGCCGTCAATTTTGGTAACCAGGGGGCCTACAATCCGATCACTCACTCGGTGAACAATCATTTTTATCAGGTCGACACGCGGGACGTCGCTGCTGAGTTGGGTTATATGGTTGACGATTGGCGGGTGACCTTCACGGCGATGAATGGAAGTCGCCAACTCCGGGTGGCGGATACCCCGGATGGGAGCTTTCTGAGTAATTTCGCGATCAGCGGACAGTATGACTTTGAGGTGGCGGACTGGGATGTTTCGGTGGGTGGCGGCTATCTTTATTCGAGCATTTACGACACTGATAATGCGAATCACCCGGGTGTGAATTCCAATCCACAAACTACTCGTCAACGAAATGGAGTGATCAATGCGTGGACCGAGTGGAAGAACGGGCCGGTTTCCCTGATGGGGGAGATCAGCCAAAACGAGCGCCATTGGCCGGCCAGCAACGCGACGGTTCAGGCCATCACGCTGGGTGCGGCGTATGATGTTGAGATTTTCGACAAACCGACTCGTTTCGCACTGGTCTACGGTCGTGGCAAGCTCGGTGATCAGGGCGATCAGTTTGAGCACCTTCAGCAGGTGGCGGCGAGTGTGGAGACTTTTGTGACTCCGAATTTTGCGTTGAGTATGGAGTATGTTTACAACCGCAGTTTTATTCCTCTCATCAAGCTCGATCGGGTTGCGGATCGGGATGTTGACACCAATACTTTTATTTTCAGCGGGCGCTTCTTTTTCTAGGTTGGGAAGACCATTGGCGGGGCTACCTTCGTGAATCCTTGTGGACTTCGCGTTATATCTGGTAATCGGAGTAGCCGTTGGTGAGACCTTGAAGCAGATAGCGGGCCCAACCGACCAAAGAGGCATCGAGCAGGCTACCCTTCGACAGAAGGCGGGCTTCATGTCAGGCAAGCCAAGGAGCGCCGAGCATGGCTCCGACAAGTGCAAGAAAATGGGCATGGAGCGAGTGCATCAGGACTCGAGGGCGAGACGAACGCCGCGGGCCTTGTGCTCGGTTTCCTCGAACTCGGCGGCGGGATCGGAATCGGCCACGATGCCGGCGCCGACGTGGTAGTCGAGATGTCCGTTTTCGTGAATGAGGGTGCGGATGGCGATGTTAAACTGGGACTCGCCATTGAAGCCGAGGAAGCCAATGGCACCGGTGTAAAGTCCACGCGGGACGGGCTCGAGTTCGGTGATGATTTCGGTGGCGCGTTTTTTGGGAGCGCCGGTGATGGAGCCACCGGGGAAGCAAGCGGCGAGGGCGGAGAGTTGGGTGTGTTCCCGCGCGAGGGTGCCGCGAATGGTGGAGACGAGGTGGTGGACGTGTTGCAGCTTTTCGAGTTGCAGCATGTCAGTGACTTGCACCGATCCAAATTCGCAAACCTGGCCGATATCGTTGCGAAGGAGGTCGGTGATCATGACGAGTTCGGCGCGTTCTTTTTCGGAGCGTTGCAGATCGAAGGCGGAGCGGGAGTCGAGTTCGGGATCGGCAAAGCGCGGACGGGTTCCCTTGATGGGGCGGGTTTCAATTTCCGAGCCTGAGAAGCGAAGGAAGGTTTCAGGTGAAGACGAGAGGACCTCGCGGCCATCCAGATTGAGGTAGGAGGCGGTGGGTGCCGGGGAGGAATTACGAAGCTTATCGTACAAAGAGAGAAGGCCCAGGGGAGCCCGGCATCTGGCGCGAAGTCGGCGGGAGAGGTTGACCTGGTAGATGTCACCGGCGGCGATGTATTCCTTGATCGTTTTGACGGCCTCGATAAATTCGTGTTGAGGAAGAGAGTCTTTCCAGCTGCCGAGGGTGAAGTCGTGGGCGGTTTCTTTTTGACGGATCTGGCTGGAGAGATTCCCGATTTCCCACCACTCACCGGATTGGTGATGAAAGACGAGGAGCTCGGGGTAGATCCCGAAGGTGAATTGGCCGTTGTAGTCGACCCACCCGCAGGCCCCTCCGGTGGGGAATCCATAGTCGGGGGCGGAGGTCAGCACCCTTTTTTTAAGGGCGTGAGCGAGTTCCGAGGAATTTGAAAGGTGCCCGCGGATGATTTCAAGAGGCCGGGCTCCGATGATCGAGAGGGGAGGGGCGTGCTTCGAGGGGAGGTTTCCGGCGGTGTCGAAGAAAATGAGCCCGGGGAGGTGAGCCAGGCCCTTTGCTACTTCATCCGGCCCTGCCGTGAGTGCGGTGGGCCTGGGGTTGGAGTGAGGGCTGGTTTTCATGGGTTTCAGGCTCGTTGACACGGCCTGTCTGTTTTCTTAGACTCAAGCCCCTGATGAAGAATTCACGATCCTCCCGCAAGCCCAATTTGGGGATGTTTCACATCTCATGCTGGGTCCTCGGTTTGGTGGCCTTTGTCCAATTGATGTCAGTGGGTGTTGCTCTTGCATTTCAAAACCAGCGAACTCCCGAGCCTGAAGAGCGGATTGTGAAGGAATACGTGGTGGTGCCGGCCGCGCGCACGGCTCCCACGACTGTGGCTCCCACGACTGTGGCTCCCAAAAAGCCCGAGCCGATCGCGGTGGTGCCGCCAAAGTCTCTTCCTGAGTTGAAAAAGGTGCTTCCTGATCTGGAGTCGGTGGCCAAGTTCGCTGAAGAGGATGTCCTGAGTCTTCCGCCTCCGGTTTTGGATCCGGTTGTTGAGGCGCTCTTGAAAGAGGCCCGCAAGGCTCGGGTGGGGGGCGATCTTTTGTTGTCCCTGACGAAGTTGCAGGAGGCCGAGCTCAGGGAGCCAAGGGATCCCAATGTCCTTTATGGGCTCGGCGCGACTTACGAGGCTTTTGGGATCTTCGACAAGGCACGGGATTATTATTACGGGGTGTTCAAGTTGGGCCCTGACGCCGGGTCACTTTTCGAGAAGGCGAGCTTCAAGGTCGCGCAGGGTTTGGTGCCTGATGTGAAGGATCTGGCCTGTCTGGGCTGGGGGCGGATGACCAATCCGAGCCAGGAGGCCAACGGGGAGCGCCGAACCTTGATTTTGCCGGTGGAGGTTGATACAAGCATGGATTTCGATCCAATGCTTTTCACTCCCAGGGTGCATTTTTACGAGGATGTGGACGGGCAAATAGGCCAGGCCATCATTCAGCAGGGTGATTCCGGAAGTGAATGGGTGACGGGGGTCGCCGACTGGAAAGATGGAGAGGAAATCGCCGAGGTCTGGTATTTTGTTCCGGATCAGGATCCTGCGACCGGTCTTTTGTTCGGCCAGCGAAAATTTTACGGTTTTGTCGCCGAGCTCTACTATGACGGGCGTTTGGTTGATGTTCGGGCGCAGCCCCGCACCCTGCTTCGCGAGGGAGGTGGTGAATCCACGATGGAAGAGTTGCAGCGCGAGCTTGATAATCTTGACGGTCTGGATCTCGAGGATTTGAGCGAAGGAGATTCGCTCCTGCCCAAACTTAATTTGCCCTTTCCCGAGCCGGAAGAAGAGGCGGAGCCCGAACCGAAGTTGCCTGACGTGGGGAACTAAGTTATTCCCCTGTCATCGATCCGGAGATGACATCAGGCGTCACGCGCAAGGAAGGTGATATCCTAGGGGATTATCGACTCCGGTATGCGGTCAGCGAAGGGCAGTTAACGCGAACCTGGGAAGGAGAGCAAATTTCAATGCAGCGTCCCGTGATGATCGAGATGTTGCGAAACAAGGTCGTCCAGCAACCCGGGGTGGTAGATTCCTTCATCTCCGATGTGCGTGCCAAGGCTCTGGTGACCCACCCCGGAATTGGCACGGTTTACGAAGCGGTTACCAATGACGAGCACACTTTTTTCTCAAGGGAAAAGCTGGATGGCGAGAGTCTGGAATTACTTTACCACGCAGGTGCCCGATTTTCTCCTTTGGAGATTGTCATCTTGCTGGGGCAGATTGCCGAGGCGATGTTGTACTTTGAAAATGAGAAGGTTCCCACAGTTGATTACGAACTTCACCATTTCATCGTCTCGGGCAAGGAGCATGCCAGAGTGACGAATCTGGCGGTCGAGGGAAGGCGCGATGAGCGGGTCGAAACCCGGACCAAGCAGCTCTTGGGCGGGGTTTTCGATGTGATGATCCGGCCGGGACTGCAAGGTGCCACACGGGTCAAGTCGCTCTGCGATTTCATGACCGATGTGAATCGACCGGTGCCTCTCACCTGGAAGCAGATTCTTGATTTGTGCCATCAGGTCCGCGAGCAATTGCAGGGCGGAAACAAGATCGAGCCTCCCGTCGCTAGCTCTCCGGTTTATGACGCGCAGGTGCCGTCCAAGATTGCGGCCTCTGTCTGGGCGTTTATCGGAGGAGTCGCTTTAACCGGCATAGTCATTCTTGTGATGGTTTTTTCAAAGGACAAGAAAAAGCCTGCAGCAGCTCCGACATTGGTCGAAACGAAGGCGTATCTTGAGATTCCCGCCGGGCGTTATCAGGTTTCGGGTCGGGGTGAGGTTTCGATTCGTGAGGAATTTTCGATGAGCCGGACCGAGGTGACTCTCGCCCAATACAACGCCTTTCTCGAATTTCCTGATCATCGAAAATTTCAGCACCCCGATCAACCTGCCGCCAAGAAAAGCCATGAGCCCAGCGAATGGGAGGTGGTTTGGCCGGCGGCTGTGAAAGGCGAGCCATGGCGGGGCCGCGCGATGACAATCGAATGCCCGGTTATCGGGATCGATTGGTGGGATGCTTACGCCTACGCGCAATGGAGCCAGGGGCGTTTGCCCACATTATCGGAGTGGTTGGTGGCTGCCGAACATGAGGGGAAGCCCCACGGTGCCTCAGGGTGGGGGCCCGTGGGTCATGAGGAAATCGATGTGACCGGAGTGGGATTTGCGGGAATGGCGGGGAGCGTTCGTGAGTGGAGCGCAGAGCCCGAGATCAATCCGGACAATGCCTTGGCGCCGAAATCCTACGTTGTCGCTGGCGCCTCATTCGAAGACCCGAATGGCGGGATTACGGCCAGACTGTGGATGGACTCCCGCAGCACCCGGCGCAGTGATTTGGGGTTTCGCGTGATCGCAAAAAAGTGAAGATCTCCAAAGCTCTCTTGTAGAGTCGAAACCATTGAAGGATCAGGCTTGAGTGGACTTTGTGAAATTTTTCACAAGAAAAACTTGCTTGAAGTCATTGGTCTCGGTAAATCCCTCCTAGCCCTTTTTTTGGGTGCCGGCAATGTTTTCGATCGTCCGATTTTTCACCCTCGTCTCAGCAATGCTCTTCGCGTCTGCCTCGTCTTCCATGGCGGCCGAAGGTCATGACCATCTCCCTGCCAGTGCAGAGGTTCTTTTTGAGGCCGGTTGGTTCAAGTTCACCAACTCAACCTTGATGATGCTTATCGTTGCGGTCTTCTTGATCGTTGTCGCCCAGCTTTCGACCCGGAAGATCACTCTGGTTCCCACCAAGCTGCAAAATTTTGTCGAGTGGATCGTTGAGAGCCTTCTCGACTTCCTTGCTGGGGTTCTTGGCGAGTCCCTAGCCAAGCGGACTTTTTGGTTTTTCGCGACCCTTTTCATTATGATTCTTTTTTCCAACTGGATGGGCTTGATCCCGGGGGTTGGAACAATTGGCTTTTTCAATGTCACTCCTGCCGGTGATCCTTATCCGGGGGATACCTTCACACCTCTGCTCCGTGGAGCCAATGCCGACTTGAATATGACCTCGGCGATGGCAGTGGCGTTCGCGATTCTCTGGTTCTATTGGGCTTTCACCGAGACCAGCGTAAAGGAGTTCTTCACTCACATTTTTGCTCCTAAGGGAAAGTTCCAAGGTGTCATGCTTGCTGGCATGATTGTCATTTTCCTTTTTGTCGGACTTATCGAGGTTGCTTCAATCGCCTTCCGGCCGGTAGCGCTGATGTTCCGCCTGTATGGTAATGTTTACGCAGGTGAGAACATGTTGGAATCGATCATGAATATCGTGCCGCATCCGACTCTCAAATGGCTTGCAGCGCTTCCTTTCTACTTTCTTGAGCTCCTCGTTGGTCTGATTCAGGCCCTTGTTTTCACTCTCCTCTGCGCAGTTTTCCTTCGCTTGATCTGTGAGCACGAACACGATGACGAACACGCTCACTAAAGACCCAAATTTTCCGACAGGACCATGCGCAGACAAGTGTGGATGTCGGGAACCAAAAACCAAACCTAACAAAATTATGACTGAACTCATCATGTTCCTCCTCGCCGCCCTCGAAGGCAAGTTTCACGTTGGTCTCGCAGCTGCTGGCTCGGGCATTGGCGTCGGACTCGTCGGAATGAAAGCTGCCGAAGCAACAGGGCGCAACCCTGGGGCTGGCGCTGACATCCTCAAGATCTCGATCATCCTTGCTGCTCTCATTGAGGGTATCGTCTTTTTCGCGATCTTCCTCGTTTAACAAACTTTAATGATCTTCGGGGATTCTGATGAATCCCCGAAGCATCCTCTCCAATTTATATTTCTCTTCCGGGACTCCTCCTTCCAATTTTTCATACCGATTATGACTGTCTCCGCATTCATCCTGGCTTCCGCCGAAGTTGTTACTGAAGCAGCCGATCAGGGACCTATCGAAAAAATCGTCGATAAATTCGGCCTACACTGGAGTCTCTTTATTTCCCAGCTCGTTGCTTTTCTCATCGTCTGCTTCCTTCTCAAGAAGTTTGCATACGGTCCGGTTATGGAGATGCGCGAGCAGCGCAAGCAGCGCATTGAAGATGGCGAAACCAAGCTCACCGAAATCGAGAAACAGCTCGAAGAAAGTGAGGCCCAAAAGGCCGCTCTCCTTGAGAAGGCAAACGCCGATGCCAAGCGTATGATCACTGAAGCGAAAGAAAGCGCTACCGTTCTCGGGGAGCAGAGAGCTCAGGAGGCAGTCGCTCAGGCTCAGACCATTCTCAATAAGGCTCAGGAAGCCGCCCGCGCCGAGCGCGCCGCTATGGCTGCCGAGCTCAAGCAGGAATTCGGTCGTCTCGTTGTGGCCACCACAAGCCAGGTCGCGGGCAAGGAGCTCAGTGCATCTGACCAAAAGAGGATCAACGAAGAAGCTGTCGCCAGCCTCAGCTAATTTTTTAAACTAACCGACAATGAAAGCTTCAAAGGTCGCCCAGAGTACTGCTCGCCGCATCTTCCGTCTTTGCTCAAAGAACGGACAGGTGAATGAGAAGCATCTCAAAGCTGCCATCAAGAAGCTTGCCGATGAAAAACCCCGCGACTATCGCGGTATGCTTCAGGCTCTTCGTCGTCTCCTTCGTGCAGAGCTTGCCAAAAAGCAAGTTACGGTCGAAAGCGCCGTCGAGCTGAACGAGACGACCTCTAACAAGGTCAAAAAATCTCTGAAAAGCCAATACGGCAAAGATCTCAACTTTGACTTCAAAGTCACCCCCGAACTTCTCGGTGGTATGCGCATCCGCGTCGGAAATGATCTTTTCGACGGTTCAGTCAAGGCGCGCCTCGAGCGCCTTCAGGACTCTCTTTAATTCTCCTCTTCTCTCTTTTCATCCACTCTCTCACCAATACTTGTTATGAGCAGCATCCTCCAGGAACTGGAAGCCCAAATCGCGAACGTTTCGACGTCCATTGAAAAAACCAATATCGGCATCGTCCGTGAAACCGGTGACGGAGTCGCCAAGGTCGAAGGACTCAGCGACGCCCAGCTGAACGAGATGATCGAGTTTCCCGGTGGACTCACCGGACTTGCCCTCAACCTTGAGGAAGGCGAAGTCGGGGTCGTGTTCCTCGGTGATGGAAAGCACATCACCGAAGGCATGGAGTGCAAAGCAACCGGCAAGCTCCTTTCGGTTCCGGTTGGCGAAAATTTCCTCGGTCGTGTTGTCAACACTCTCGCCGAGCCAATCGACGGAAAAGGCGATATCGAAGCCGCCGATCAGTATCCCGTGGAGAAAATCGCTCCCGGCATCATTAAGCGGAAGTCCGTTTCGGTTCCTCTTCAGACCGGTATTGCCGCAATTGACGCAATGATTCCCATCGGTCGTGGTCAGCGTGAGCTTATCATTGGTGACCGTTCCACCGGTAAGACCACCATCGCGATCGACACCATCATTTCCCAGGCTAACCAGAACAAGGCCGCTGCTGAGGGTCGCCTCAAGGGTCACAAGCCTGTTTACTGTGTTTACGTCGCGATCGGACAGAAGCAGTCGAACATCGCCCGCACCGTGGCCACTCTCGAAGAGGCCGGCGCTCTCGACAACACCATCATTGTTTCTGCGTCTGCTTCGGATTCCGCGACGAACCAGTTCCTCGCTCCCTACTCCGGATGCGCTCTTGCAGAGTTCCTCATGGACCAAGGCAAGGATGTCCTCATCGTCTTTGATGACCTTTCCAAACAGGCTGTCGCCTATCGTCAGGTGTCCCTGATTCTTCGCCGCCCATCCGGACGTGAAGCCTACCCAGGTGACGTCTTCTACCTCCACTCACGTCTTCTTGAGCGTTCCGCTCGTCTCTCTGAGAAAGAAGGTGGTGGTTCGCTGACCGCGCTTCCAATCATCGAGACCCAGGCCGGTGACGTATCGGCCTACATTCCGACCAACGTGATTTCCATTACTGATGGTCAGATCTTCCTCGAGACCGATCTTTTCTACCAAGGTATCCGCCCCGCGATTTCCGTGGGTCTCTCCGTGTCCCGTGTGGGATCGGCCGCTCAAACCAAAGCCATCAAGAAGGTGGCAGGAACGACCAAGCTCGATCTGGCCCAGTTCCGCGAGCTTCAGGCTTTCGCCCAGTTTGGTTCCGATCTTGACGATGCCACCAAGGCCAAGATCAACCGCGGTCAGCGCATCGTGGAACTCTTCAAGCAGAACCAATACTCACCACTCTCCATGGAGATGGAGGTTGCAGTCCTCTGGTCCATGCAGAACGGTCACTTCGATGATGTCGATGTCGAGCGCGTCCAAGAGTGTCAGGGTGCCCTTGAGGAATTCCTCACCACCCGCAAGGCCGATCTTCTCCAGAAGATCGCCGACGAGAAGGCTCTCTCTGACGAAATCACCGATGGCCTTAAGACGGCTCTCGAGGACTTCAAAGGCTCCTGGAAATAAGCGCGAAGCGCTCCTTGCTTCAAACTGAACACTTCAAACTTCAACCTCTCAAATGGCCAACCTTCGTGACATCCGCCGCCGCATCAAGTCGGTTAAGAGCACCTCGCAGATCACCAAAGCGATGGAGCTGGTTGCTGCTGCGAAGATGAAGAAGGCCCAGGATCAGGCGCTGGCCGGGCGTGACTACGCCGACAAGCTCAACAAGGTCCTGGTCAATCTCAAGGACAACACTGACGAGGAATCGCACCCGCTGCTTGGACAACGCGAAGGCAGCAAGGAACTCATGCTCGTGATCTCTACCCAGCGTGGACTTTGCGGTGGCCTGAACACCAACCTCCTCAAAAAGGTTCGCGTGGAGGCAACCGAAGAGACCGAGTATGTCACCGTTGGTAAAAAGCTCCGCCAGTCCATCGCCAAGAGTGGCGGAAAGATTGTTACCGACTGGGAAGTTGAAGATCCTGTGCCTTTTAACGATGCCAAGCCCATCGCGAAGTTTCTCACCGAGCAATTTCTCAGTGGTGAATATGACAAGATCACCGTCGCCTTCAACAACTTCGTCAGCACCCTGACCCAGACTCCACACGTCAGCCAGCTTCTCCCGATTCAGGCCGATGCCCTCGCTGAAAAACAAGACTACGAAGGTGTCGGTAAAGGTGAAATCGCTGAGACTGATGGCGCCGCTGCCTTGAACATGGACTATGAATTCGAGCCCAGCGCCGAGGGCGTGCTTGACAAGCTCCTTCCCCTTTATGTCAACTTCCAGATCTATCAGATGCTGGTCGAGGCCCGCGCCTCCGAGCACTCCGCCCGGATGGTCGCGATGAAGGCCGCCACCGACAATGCCAACAAGATGGTCAAGGAATTGACCCTCGAATACAACAAGGCTCGTCAGGCTGCTATTACTGCCGAGCTTCTTGAGATTACCACCGCCATGAAGGCCATGGAGTGATCTCTTTTCTAAAAATTTCTCAAACAAACCACTTCAATCTCCCAACTTTCCCACCATGAGTAACCAAGGAACCATCGTTCAGGTCATCGGCGCCGTCGTTGACGTTGACTTCTCGGCCGCCGCCAACCTGCCGGAAATCTACAACGCCCTCGAGGTGAACTACGAACTCTTCGGAGAAGCCACCAAGCTTGTTCTCGAAGTCCAGCAGCACCTCGGTGACGGCTGGGTTCGTGGAGTTGCCATGAGCACCACTGAAGGTCTCAAGCGCGGCATGAGCGTCGCGGATACCGGCCAGCCCATCGCCGTTCCCGTTGGTAAGCAGATTCTCGGTCGTATCTTCAACGTGACCGGTGATGTCGTGGATGAAAACTCCCTTGCGCTGGAGGATGAGAATATGCGTTCTCCGATCCACCGCGCCGCTCCGACTCTTGAGGAGCAGTCCTCCTCTGCGGAGGTTCTCCCGACCGGAATCAAGGTTATCGACCTGATCTGCCCGCTCCTCAAAGGAGGTAAGGGTGGCATGTTTGGTGGAGCTGGTGTGGGTAAGACCGTGGTTATCATGGAGCTCATTAACAACATTGCGAAGGCGCACGGTGGTTACTCCGTCTTCGCTGGTGTGGGTGAGCGGACCCGTGAGGGTAACGACCTTTACTGGGAGATGATCGAGTCCGGCGTTATTTCTTGCGCGAAGGACCCTAATGGTCATCCAAAAATTGATGAGAACGGAAATCCGGTTCTTGCCGACGGCTCCAAGGTGGCGCTTTGCTACGGACAGATGAACGAGCCTCCGGGCGCGCGTCTCCGTGTTGCGCTCTCAGCCCTCACCATGGCCGAGCACTTCCGTGACGAGGATAACTCAGATGTTCTTCTCTTCGTTGACAACATTTTCCGTTTCTCCCAAGCCGGTTCCGAGGTGTCCGCACTTCTTGGACGGACGCCTTCTGCAGTGGGTTACCAGCCGACACTCGCCGAGGAAATGGCCGGACTTCAGGAGCGAATCACTTCCACCAAGAAGGGTTCAATCACGTCGATTCAAGCCGTTTACGTTCCTGCGGATGACTTGACCGACCCGGCCCCCGCCAACACGTTCGCTCACCTCGACGCGACCGTGGTGCTTGAGCGTTCCCTTGCGGAGCAGGCACTTTTCCCGGCGGTTGACCCGCTTGCTTCTACCTCGGCTGCACTGGCTCCCGAGATCGTGGGCGAAGAGCACTACAAGGTTGCCCGTGGCGTCCAACTCGTGCTTCAGCGCTACAAGGATCTGCAGGACATCATTGCAATTCTTGGAATGGACGAGCTTTCTGATGAGGACAAGCTTACCGTGTTCCGCGCTCGTAAGATTCAGCGTTTCCTCACCCAGCCCTTCCACGTTGCGGAGGTCTTTACTAACGTTCCCGGGGTACTTTGTTCCATTGAGGACACTGTGAAAGGATTTGCCGAGATTCTCGACGGAAAACATGATGATGTTCCCGAGTCCAACTTCTATATGAAGGCGGGCATCGACTCAGTCGACAAAGGCTAATCTCTAATTTTTAGATCAAAATCCCATGTCCTTTCAACTCGACATCGTGACTCCGGAGAAGACGATCTTCTCTGACACCGTGGATGATGTTTATCTTCCGGGGAGCGAGGGTGAGATGGGGATTTTGAGCATGCACGCTGCTTTGGTAGCTCCGCTGAAGCCTGGAGAGCTTCGCTATCTCAAGGATGACAGAATCGAAGAACTTGCTGTTGGTGAGGGATTTGTCGAAGTGGCTGACAACAAAGTTTCAGTTCTCATCGATCTTGCCATCGGCGAAGAGGCGATCGACGTAGCCAAGGTTGAAGAAGCGATGAAGCGTGCCGAGGAAGCTCTAGCCGGCGAAAATGTCGATCATGATGAAATGGCCGCTCTTCAAGCCGTTATCGCCAAGTCCGAGGCCATGCTTCGACTGAAGCGTAAGCGGATGTAGATTTCCGAGCTGACTCTCAGAATTTAAAAAAACGGCGACTTGAAACGGTCACCGTTTTTTCATCTGAGTGGGGGCAAGCCCAAGCTTCTTCCTGAATTGAATGGAGCCCGCACTTGTTATCTTACTCCAATTAACCCCGATCATTCTATTCTTTGTCTTGTGTTCATCAAGGTAGGTGGTCATCCAGCCAGGTCTGAAGTTGAAGCTTTAATCATCGCAAAAGATGGAGAATCGTTTACTGCTTGTGTGAGTCAGTATGGGAGGGCGATACACCTGATTCCTGGAAAGGGCCACATCAGCTCTGCTCATACCTATAAGAACCGTGTTGCTACCTAATAAATTGTCAACAAATGACTTACGAGTTTCTGAGTTAAAATCGTCAACTCAAAAATGTTCCGCATTATACCAACAGTAGTAGGATCACCGTAAAAATGTAACGAATTGGTATTCCAGAACGTCAATCCAAACGAACTAATGACCGCGTTAGGGAGCCTTTGTAAAAACAACAATCCGCTTAAAAAATCTGATGAACTATCTCAAATTAGTCCTGTATCCTCTACTTGCGGCTTCGGCCTCGGGATTTACTGTTTCCCTCACCAATATTAACTTTGCAGATGCAACGGCGGTCCCGATCTTAGATAATACCGGGGTATCGATCGAGGGAAGCTCTGGGTTTGTTGCTGCGGGCACTTTTTCGAGCACCGTCAGCCAATTTAGTGGCTTCGATGATTTTCAGATTTTCGGTGAGGGTCAAAGCTCGTTCAATGGAGTTGCTCCTGGATTTTTCGATATCCGAAGATCGGCTCCCATCCCCGAAGGAACAACAGCTTATCCAGTGGGAGAGAATATCTATATCGTGATCGGAGATGGATCCTCTCTTTCGACGTCTACTGGTTTTGCGATTTTCGATTCTGGGCTGACTTTCGGAACTGAAAACAGACTCGGATTAGGGGGCGCTGATATTATTATAACCAGCAGTTCGTTAACGGAAGAGTCACTCATCGTTGGTGATCTTGTCACGAATGTTGATACCGGGCTTGGAGTCACTTTTGAAAAGGCCATTCAACTGACGACCGTGCGGGAGCCTCTCGCTCCGGTTCTTAGTAGTGAGCTTGAGAGTTTGTATGAACCTGAGGAAGGGGTGGGGCTTAATATTGACGTTACCCCGGTAGATGGTTTTCCATTCAACTTCTCTTATCAATGGTATTTTAATGGGATTGCGATACCTGCGGATCAGGGTGGTGAAGAACGCAGCTTGGAATTCGTAGGGTCACCAGATGAGAACGGTACTTGGAAGGTCGTCGTAGTTAATAGCACAGGTTCTGCGGAACATTCTTTCGAATATCGGGTATTCAGCGATGTTGATGGAGACGGTTTGTCTGATTATCGTGAACAAAACATTTTAGGGACCAACTTTGAACTCGCTGATACCGACTCTGACGGGTTATCTGACTTGGATGAAGTGAATGGTCCAACCGATGCCGTTGTTGCTGATACGGACAATGATGGTCTTTCGGACGGAGCAGAGCTTTCTCTCACTCAGACAGACCCAGTCGTTGATGACACAGATGGAGACGGCATCCTTGATGGTGAAGATGATATAGATTCCGATGGTTTAACGAATTTAGAGGAAGTGGCCGTCTACCTCACGAACCCTCTCCTTGCTGATACCGATAGCGATGGCATCAGTGATCTTAGCGAGGTGAATCTCAAGCTAGACCCGAATGTCCCCATAAGCCTCGAGGATCTCGTGAGGGATTTCAGCCAATTACGCGATACATACCAGGCGACCGTCATTGAGCGGGACTCTCGGTTTGTTGATTCAGACGGGGATGGCATTACCGATCTCAAGGAGGTGGAACTTGGGACAGATTCGGAGGAAGCGACCGTTTTCTATCCTCAAGATGCCTATGACTTTGCAATCGCTCAGTCACTCCAGGCCGGCCGAGATCAAGTCACAAGCGCCCCGGCGACCTACAATTTAACTCCCACTGAACAATATAATGCAGTGGTTGCTGACCGTGACTCGCGTTTCGTTGACACAGATGCTGATGGGATTACCGATATCAAGGAAGCGGAGCTTGAAACTGACCTTGAGGAAGAAACCGTTTTCTACCTTAAGGACGATTATGACACCGCGGTGTTCAACTCCCGAACAGCTGGTCGGTCGGATGTCACTGCAGAGCCTGCGGCTTATGGCTTAACTTCAAAAGCTGAATTCGACAAAGTTCTTGCTGAGCGAGATGCAAGGTTTGTGGATAGTGATTCTGATGGCATCACTGATGAGAAAGAGGTTGAGCTAAGCACAAACCCTGATCAAGTAACTGTTTTCTATTTGAAGGATGCCTACGACGTCGCTGTGAATAATTCACGCATCGCGGGACAGGCAGATGTCACCACGAATCCCCAAAATTTCGAACTCACCTCCTTAGACGCCTATAACCAAGCGATTAAGGAGCGGGATTCCCGTTTCCTCGACAGTGATGGTGACGGCCTTACGGATAGAAAAGAAGTCGAACTGTTGTCGGACGTCGCAGCAGAAACAACTTATTTTCTCCAAGCATCGTATGAAGCAGCGGTGGCCAACTCGAGGGAGGCTGCGCTTCTTGAGGTGCTCTCTAACCCCCAGAACTTCAATTTGAAGACAGAGGAGGCGTATAATCAGGTGGTTGCCCAGAGGGATTCGCGTTTTGAAGATACCGATCGAGACGGCATCACTGACATTAAGGAAATCGAGTTGGAGAGTAATCCGAGTGAAGGCACGGTCTTCTATTTGGAGAACGCTGAGTTTGATGACGCCATTGCCGCGGCGCGCCAGGTTGGAAGAAATGATGTGATGGTCTTCCCCTTCGGTTACGGATTGGTCTCGGTTGAGAACTATAATGCCGTAATCGCGGAGCGTGATCAGCGATTCATAGATTCTGATGGCGATGGGCTTACTGATTTTAAAGAAGCTGAACTCGAAACGAGCCCGCTACTTGAGACCGCCTACATCCTCCGCCCTGCTTTCGACACTGCAGTGGATGAAGCACGGCAAAAGGGTCGAAGAGAAGTGACGGATAATCCACAAAATTTCAGCCTTACGACACTTGAAGCATTTAATACCGTTATCAACGAGCGCGATGCTCGCCCCACAGCTGAGGCCTATAATACGGCTCTAGCCGAGCGAGATGCCCGCTACCTGGATAGCGACGGTGATGGAATCACTGACCTTAAGGAAGAAGAGTTAGAATCAGATCCAAACTTAGAAACGAGCTTCTTTCTTGAAGGTAACCAGCAAGAAGCACTGCAGGAGTCACGGATAGCAGGTCAAAATGAGGTGTTATCGAACCCTCAAAACTTTGATTTAACCACTCGTGCTGCTTTCGATCTTGTTGTTGCTCAGCGTGATAATCGTTTCCTTGATAGCGATGGTGACGGATTGACTGACGATAAAGAATTGGAGCTGGGAACTGATTCAGCAATACAGACACCGTTCTTCCTTGAAAGCGTATACAATAATCTTTTCACGGGGGCGAAGGATGCTGCGCTTGAGGAAATTCTCGCAAACCTTCAGAACTTTGGCCTGACTTCGAAAGAGGCTTACGACCTTATTATTGAACAACGGGATAGCCGCTTCCTTGATTCCGATGGGGATGGTATCACTGACCAAAAGGAAATTGAGATTTCGACCGATCCCTCACAGAGAACAAACTTCTATCTTGATGAGGCTTATGAAAATGCAGTTGCTCAATCTCGCCAAACTGGTCGTGACGAAGTCACCACAAATCCCCAGAACTTCGATCTTACGACTAAGACTGCTTACAATGCGATACTTGCTCAGAGAAACGAGCGTTTCCTCGATACTGATGGGGACGGTTTAACGGATGTGATCGAAGCGTCTCTTGAGACGGATCCTAACGTAGAAACTATTTTTTCCATTGATTCGGCTCCTCTTAGTTTCGTCTTCGCCGAATCAAAGACCTCTGAGGGAGAAGCTCAGGCTGATTCTGAGCTGCCTGACTTTGCTCTGGCCACCACTGGCGAAGCGTTGTTCACGGATTCGGACTTAGATGGAATAACCGACGCAAAGGAAGAGGAGTTAAATACTGACCCTAAAACCAAAACGGTTTTCTATCTGCAAGGGGCGCTCGATAGTGCTGTTATGACATCAAGGGAACTTGGGCGTAGCGATGTCACAACCAATCCTCAGAATTACGAACTCACCCCTAATTCCGTATACGGGACTCTGCTCGCAGAGAGGGATTCTCGCTTCGTAGATAGTGACGGAGATGGAATCACAGATAACAAGGAAGACGAACTCGGTTCCAACGTGTCACAAGAGACCGCCTTTTATCTCCAAGATGCTTATGACTCGGGCCTAGCCAATGCCCAACAGGCTGGCCGCTTAGAAGTGATTTCAAATCCCCAAGTGTATCAATTAAAAACACGTGAGGCATACGATCAAATCGTCCAGGAGAGAGACGCACGATTCATCGATTCTGATGGGGACGGGTTGACAGACGAAAAAGAACTGGAGCTACAAACCAGTTCCGAGGAAGAAACTGTCTTTTACTTGCAAAGCGCCCTCGATGAGGCGGTCACTACCGCAACAACACAAGGCCGTAATGAAGTGACGACCAATCCATCAAATTACGATTTAACCAGCCAGGCATCCTATAACCTGGTGGTCGCTCAACGTGATAGCCGCATCAGCGAAGAGGAATATCTGGCGCTCGTTGCTCAAAGGGACGAGCGTTTTGCTGATTCCGACGCAGATGGGATTACGGATGCTAAGGAGGCTGAAATCTCATCAAATCCTCAGGAAGCAGATACGTTCTATCTTGAAAGTTCATATCAAGAGGCGGTTCTTGATGGCCAAATCACAGGACGAGATGGCGTTATTGCAAATCCATCAGACTACGGGCTGACAACCTTAAATGCCTACAACATCGTTGTCGCGCAACGGGACCTCAGACCAACGACAGCGGCGTTTGATTCAGTAGTCGCTCAACGTGACTCCAGACCAACACGCGAAGAATACGACACTGCCATCCAAGAGAGGGACGAAAGACCTACCCTCGACGAGGTGAAGGATGCCCGTTTAGGTTCCGTGCTCCTTCAACCAAACATTGGTGAAAATAGTGTGAAGCTTCGCTTCTCGATCGAAGAGACCGATGACTTTGCGAATTGGACAAAGCGTGATGGGACCAACGAAATCTCCATTCCACTCGAAAACGGAAAGCGGTTTTATCGCTTTGCGATAGAAAACGAGTAGATGGTTACCGACTGAAAAGACCATATCGCGATCGGCCCCGGACGAAAAATGGCTCTCCGTTCGCTACGCATGACGGATCCGTGTCGTAATGAAGTGGTCCCAGGAACCGGAGCCATAGGTTTGTTGATGAATTGAGCTGGTTTTGAGGGGGCAACACCCCTGAAATCAGACGAAAATGAGTAAACGAAAAAGACGGCACTTGAGTGCCGAATTTAAAGCCCGCGTCGCCCGAGAGGCGATGGAGAACCAGAAGACGATTCAGCAAATCGCGAAAGACAACGACATCGCTCCGACCCAGGTCAGCGCATGGAAGAAGGAACTCGAGAGTCGCATCAGCGAAATCTTCGAGCAAAAAATGCCACCAACGAAACCGCGGTAAACTTCGAAAAGAAGTCTGCACGACTCGAACGTAGAATCGGGCAACTTCTCATCGAGAAAGAATTTCTTGAGGGAAAGTGCGAGGAGCTGGGAATCGACACGAGCGAAAAGCCATGATCATACCGAACCATCCCAAGCTCTCAGTTCGGCGTCAGAGTAAGCTGCTCGATGTGAATCGGAATCGCCTCAAAAAACCACCTGGTAAAATGGCCCGTAGCGATACTGAGTTGGTCCGCCTCATTGACGTAATTTACATGGAGTGTCCATTTTTCGGGCAACGCCAATTGCGAAACGAACTCCGAAAGCTGGGTCATCAGGTTGGACGTAGGCGGATCCGGCGTCTCATGAAAATCATGGGTATTGAGGCCCTTTGCCCCAAGCCGTCGACAAGCACGCCCTCGCCAGCTCATAAGAAATACCCCTATCTTCTCCGCAATGTTGAAGTGACAGAGGTGGATCAAGTTTGGTGCACCGACATCACCTATATCCCGATGCCGCAAGGACATTGCTACCTTGTCGCGATCATGGACTGGCATAGCCGGGCGGTGCTCTCGTGGGAGGTGAGTAACTCAATGGACACTGGGTTTTGCCTCAGAGCTCTCCAAAGAGCGTTTGAGCGGACCGGCCGTAAACCCAAGGTATTTAATACCGATCAAGGATCTCAATTTACGAGTCCTGAATGGGTGAGAAAGATCGAAGAGAATGGGATTAAAGTCAGCATGGACGGCAAAGGCCGCTGGATGGACAACGTGTTTATCGAGCGACTTTGGCGAAGCGTCAAATACGAGAAGCTGAGACTGTGGAGCTATGAGACAATCGGTGAAGTCTCCGAACTCGTGTCTGATTGGATGGAGTTCTACAACCATCGACGAAGCCACACAGCCCTGAATGGACGATCTCCATGGGCTGTCTACGAACCTGAAATCACGATTAAAACAGCAGCCTAAAACTATGCCCCACTGATCAGCCTGATCATTAACAAACTCCAGAATTTACTGGCTACAGAAACGGGACCACTTCACTCGCAAAGGCGGACACACTCTTCACCATTTCGGTGAGATTATCTTTATGGCTTTCACCTGCATTGTCTGTGGAGTGAAGTCCTACGAGCTCATGGAAGAGTTTTGCGACATCCGCAAAAAGTGGTTTAAAAAATGGCTCACTCTCCCCAACGGCATTCCGTCCTACAACACTTTTTCGCGAGTGGTCGAGGGACTCGATCCAGTCATTTTCAGCCAATGCATCATCACTCATTTGATGCTCGCCAATGTGGAGCTTGAGCATGATCAAGTCGCCATCGACGACAAGGCCCTGCGCGGCAGCCGAACCAAAGATCATCGCCATATTCATGCCGTAAGCGCCTGGGCCTGTGACAAAGGCCTGACCTTGGCGCAAGCCTTCGTCGATGAGAAGAGTAACGAGATCACTGCCATTCCTGAACTCCTGAAAATGCTCAATCTTGAAGGAGCCATCGTAAGTCTTGATGCCATGGGAACGCAACGCGAAATCGCTTCTCAGATCGACGACGCGGGTGCCGACTACGTCCTATGCGTGAAGGGAAATCAGGGGGATCTCAACAAGGAATTGATTGACCAGTTTGAATTTGCAGCCCGCCAACTTGGGAACGCAAAACTCTCAAAGTCGAACTGGAGCGAGCATCACGAAGAAGAGAAAAACCGGGGTCGACTTGAAAAACGCCGCACCATCGTCTGCCACAACCTGGACTGGATGGACGCCAGGATTCGTGCGGTCTGGCAGGCCCTTGCCTGCATTATTCTGGTGCAACGTCAGGTGCTCTTGAAGAATGGCCAATGGCGAACAGAAGAGTATTACTACATCAGCAGCTTGGAAGGAGTAAAGGCCAAGAAAATTCAGAAATATATCCGTGACCATTGGCGCATTGAGAACTGCTGCCACTGGGTATCGGACACGCTCTTTCGAGAAGATCACAACCAGACGGGTAAACGCAACGCCGCCAAAAATCTCGGGACTCTGCGTCGCATCGCGCTCAACGCATTGAAACGAGCAACCGACCACAGCAAGCGCAAACGCCCCAGCAGCCTCACTAAAAAACAACTCCGTGCCGCCCAAGACGAAACCTACCTCGAAGAGGTCCTCTCCCTTGTGAAGGGACCCTAGGATACAACCTAGTATTTAAAACTTGTTTTTCCAGATCATTTAAATATCCGTCCTTATCTCGTAATCATGAATGTTCTGAAAAGTTTTCCTTTTCTGTTTGTTGTTCCTTCCTTCGCCCATGAGGGCCCTCACTTTTCTCATCGAAATGGCGAAGGTCATATCGATCTTGAGACTCCATCTGGCGTTGAAGTACAGATGCAAAAAAGCGAAGGTCTCTCGGGTAAATGGGTTGACTATCAATCAAGTCGATTGTCTGTGCAAAAGAGGGCGATGTCCTTCCAAGTTCCCCTTGATCCCAAGAAGGCCTTTTATCGTTTCAATTACAAACCCCTCCCACTTATCAAAAAGATTAATAAGGATGGGAAAACTGTCGTAGAT
This sequence comes from Verrucomicrobiota bacterium, assembly GCA_030835305.1. Taxonomy (GTDB): domain Bacteria; phylum Verrucomicrobiota; class Verrucomicrobiia; order Verrucomicrobiales; family Akkermansiaceae; genus SW10. The sequence goes on from JAURPJ010000090.1 coordinate 78,749, forward strand.
CTTACAACAGATCTTCCTCTTAAGGATTTCATGGACCTTTTCTATCTAGAGACAGGATACAATCTGTATCCCCGTTTGATGTATTCTGATTTAGATGGGCAGGTTGATCAATTTGTCGTTGGGAAGGGGAGTTACGAATTGGGTAATCCGGAGGATCTTAGCGAGAAGTTGGGGATTCCTCTCTGGATAGAATCTGCCGAGCCGGATGATAATGGTTCTTTTGAAGAAAGCTACACACCAAAAGCTGGCGATCAAGGCAAGCTCTTGGTGGGCCCTGTGGGTGATACCCCAATGGAAAAGTGGAGCGATGATAACACAACGCCATATGGTGAAATCATTGATGAAAAAAAGGAACTCCTAGCCAAAGATTTTAAGCCAGATCCGACACCTGGCGAAAAGCCTCAAGATGATACTGGAGTTACTTTTTCCGGTAAGACACTGAGGATGTTTCTCTCTCTGAATGGAGATGACTATACTTTGGATAGCGCCGTTATTGATGAGAATTCGGGGACTGATTATCGACCTGCTTCAATCCCACAAGTTGGAGATTTTGTCTATGTCATCAAAGATGAGAACCAAGATGTGGAATTCATAGGAAGGGTCAGGAATCCGTTGAGAGTTCATGCTGATCATGGCCTTGATCAGCGGGTGGGTGGGGCACCAGCTGCCCAATCAGGGAGATTTGCTCTCTCCATGCCTCTCGAAGAAGGTAGCCAGAGTGAAATCGAGAGCAAAAGTATCGAGATTTTCAGGGTGGAGTCGCCATTTGAGATCTTAACAACGGGAATAAATATTACCACGGTTCTTACACCTGAGTTGATCGAGAACAATAAGATCGCTCTGGCCCCAATGTCTAGCTTGCCTGCGGACACTGTTTTCAAAGTTTTAGCAGGTCATACCGGGGAGGATCCTCCTGAAGTCACAACGCTTTTCCGATCAGGATCAAATGCCAGCAAATTTAATATCGCTGTAATTGGAGATGGTTTTGATTCTAGTGATGCTGATCAAAATACGTTTAAAAATTACGTGGAAAACATAGTTGTAAACGATTTGTTTATCCGAGATATTCATCCTGAAATAAGAAACTCAATTAATCTTTTTAGAATTGATACCATCTCAGAGGATTCTGGGGTAACACAGGTGGATTCGAATAGCGTGGTAACAGTCTCGCGAGATACTGCTCTCGACTACCGATACAGTGGGATTTGGGATCTTTGTTGGTTGGCACCAAGTAGTCAAACGTCCACTCTCACAAACAATATTTTGGCATCAGTCTGTCCACAAGCTGAGTATGTGATTGTTGTTCTAAATGAGCCAGGCCCAGGCGGGTGTAATAGAGGGACGACTATGGGAGGAACGCTTGCGTCGCCATGGAGTACAGTGGCCCATGAGTTCGGACATCTTTTCGGAGAGCTGGGGGACGAATATGGTTACGACTGTAACACTGTCACCAGTAATACTTGCAATAATAATTGGACTGGCGGAATACCATCTTGGATAGATTACAATCTGACGGTAACGACTAACAACCAAGGGGGTAAATGGGAGGAATGGATTCCAAGTTGGCGTAATATGCCAACCTCCTATTCTAGGACTGCTGAGAGCAGTTCTGAAATTGCAGATAGAATTAACGATGTCAGCCTTTTTGCGGGAGCAACAGGCGGTCTTCAAAATTGGAGGGATGGGATCTGGCGCCCTTCGATAACTGGGAGAATGGATAGCAATGCGCGCTTACATAATCCGATTGGCTATGACGGAATGCGCCAACGAGCCAGATTGAATACCGAAGGTACCTTTAGAAAAAATTTAGTTGGGGATTTCGATGGAGATGGCCGCGATGATCTTGTTCTGCACGATGGGCGTCAGCTTTCACTTTATCTTTCAAGAGATCGCATTGTCGGAGCTGCTGATCCACTGACTGGCGAGACTCCAAGGGCTGAGGGAGCTTCAGTTCTCGAGAAAACTTGGTTTCATAATGGGCGACTTTGGGCTGATAATCGAAGTCATTCGTGGAGTGTAAGGCCAGGAGACCGCTACTATGTAGCTGATTTTGATGGGGACGGTCGGGATGATCTTTACGTCTTTAACTCAAGCAATTGGAGTATGGGCTACTGTGGGCTCTTAAAATCAGAAGGGGATCGCTTCCAGATCGTCGAGCGTTATGATAGAGGCCTTCCTGGATGGAGTTTATACCCTAACAGTGATGTTCATATCGGAGATTTTAATGGCGACGGAAGAGATGATTTCTTGATCTATAACGGTCATTATTGGAGGCTCAACTACATTGGCATTTATTTATCGGAAGGTGATTCTGTCCGCGCAGGAAGAAGGATAAATGGAGTGATAAATGACGAGTGGTTTGTTGGGGATGCCGAAGAGTTTCACATAGGAGACTTTAACGGGGATGGTAGAAACGATTTTTTAATGGCAGAGCAAACCACCTGGAGTGGCGTCCACTTGAGGGCATACACCTATGATGACTCTGACGCAAAATACGTCCAAATCGGGGGTGGGAACTATCAGAAAATAACCGATAATTGGTGGTTAGGACGGAACGATAATATTCTTGTTGGTGACTTTGATGGTGACGGTATTGACGATGTCGCGCTGCACAATGGAACGGATTGGAACAATTCTTATCTTGGGCTTTTTTCCGTCACAGAGGGAGCTGAAACATTAGAACTGCGATGGATGTTCGAATCGGAGCTACCAGGATGGCAAATGACAAGTGGTGATCGCTTTTACGTCGGCAATTTTGACGGTGATGGCGACGACGATCTCATTATATTTAATGGCACTAACTGGGGCCCCACCTACCTGGGCATGGCTAGAAGCCACAATGGTCAACTGGGTGATATTTCAGTTACTTGGCAGAGTGATTGGATTGGTGGATGGCGCCTAGGTGAAGTCGATGAATTTAAGGTTTGCGACTTTAAGGGCACGGGCGGCTGGGAAGACTTGTTTGTTTTTAATGATGATTGGTTTGGTTTGTTAAGAAGCCATCGCGCTGCCTACCAGCTGGAATCCTTTAATTACAAATACATTAACCAAGTGCGTTACCACGAATGGGGCGTCTGGTAATATCTTGGGAATATGTAATTAAAAACAGCGGCGATAAGATGAAAAGAGGCGATCCAATTGATTCTTGGAACAAAACTCATCCATGCATGCCGGTGAGGGTTCCTCTGCCGCTTGCAAATGTTTCGGCTTCGAGCCCCAGGTGCTGGAGGTGAGAGACGAATAGATTGGCGAGGGGCGGTGTCTTGGAATCTTCGGGATTGAAGGCGAGGTGTTGGCCGTGCTTGAAGCGTCCGCCGGCGGCGATGACGGGGAGGTTACTGTTGTTATGACTGGAGGCGTTGCCGAGGTTGGAGCCGCTGAAGATCGCGGTTTGATCGAGGAGGGTGTGGTCGCCTTCCTTGACCTCGTCGAGGCGTGACATGAACTTGGCAAAGAGGCGCATTTCCTCGAGTTCGATCAGTGCGAGCTTTTCGATCTTCTTTTCGTCGCGTCCGTGGTGGCTGAGATTGTGCCAGTCTTCGTCGACTCCTTTGAGGGTCGGGACGTAGTTGCCGCCCGCTCCGCAGAAGGTGATGAGGCGGGTTGAGTCGGTGCGGAAGGCGAGAAATATGAGGTCATACATGAGCTCCATGTTACTGACGAAGTCGGCGCGGTCTTCGACATCGCTGACGGGTTCGCGGTCGACCTTGGGCTTGGGGAGGTGGGCCCACTTTTCCTGAATGACGAGGCGCTTTTCGAGTTCACGAACGCTGGTGAGGTACTGGTCGAGGGTCTGGTGGTCTTCGCGGCCGAGCTTGCGGGAGACGTCGGCGGTTTGCTCACGTACGAGATCCATAATACTTTGGCCGTCTTCGATCTGGCGCAGGCGGGCCGCTTTTTGTTCGGCGTTGCCTTCAAGGAAAAGTTTGGCAAAGAGGCGGGAGGGTCGGGTCTCGGGCGGGATGCGCACACCGGAGCGGGTGTAGCTAAGGCCGGTGTTGTTGGCGGAGAGGGAGAGCGAGGGAACGCGGGTGAGGTGGCCCATGCGCTCGGCGGCGTATTGATCGACAGAGATGGTGTTTTTGAAGCTGGGCTGTCCGGGATGAGGGGCGCCAGTGAGGTAGCTTTTTTCGGCGGAGTGGCCACCGTCGACATCGGGGTGCATGAGGCCGGAGATCACCGTGAATTTTTTTCGGTGGGCCTGGAGAGGTTCGAGGTAGGGGGTGACTTCGTAGTCGCGTCCGGACTTCTTCGGGAAGAGAAGCGGAGTGTGGATGCCGAGGGGGGAGCAGATCGAAAGCATGCGCCGGATGTCGGGTTCCTTCTCTTGAACCGTCGCCCGCAGGGAGGTCGGGAGCATGGAGTTGAGGAGGGGGAGTCCGAGGCTGATACCGGATGACCGGAGGAAGGTGCGGCGGTGCATGATACTGAGGCTAAAGGTTGGGTAGCTTGATTTGGGAATTGATCGAAAGCGAGAGCTTTCGGCTGCGGGCCTAGCGGCGGAGGAACATGTCGGTTTCGATGATAGCGTGGATCATGGATCTGAGGCCTGGGGCGGTTTCTGATTTTTGGACGACGGCCTCGAGGGAGGGACGGTCGGCGAGGGTGAAGGGACGACCGCTGGCATAGATGAGGAGTTTTTGGGCCAGGGAGTGGGTGATGAGATCTTGGTCCTCGAGGATGATTTTGCGGAACTCCTTGAAGGTTTGGAAGCTCGTGCCGTCTTTGAAGGTGCCGTGTTGTTCGACGTCGGGTCCGATGGTGTAGGGTTCGCGTTTGGAGATTTTTTTGCCTTCGCCGAGAGAGCGGTAGAAGGTTCTTTCGCCGCCAATGGGGTTGAAGATTTCGAGCGCGAAGCCGGGGGGATCAATGTGATCGTGGCAGCGGGCGCAGGATTCGTCGGCGCTGTGCTTGGCGAGTTGGTCGCGGATGGAGATGGCGCCGCGGATGTCGGGCTCGACGGCGGGGATGCCGGGGGGCGGGGGAGGGACGGGTTTGGAAAAGATTTGATCGAGGATCCAGACTCCCCGCAGGACGGGCGAGGTGTTGGTGCCATTGGCGGTCACTTTGAGAATGCTGGCCTGGGTGAAGAGGCCGCCGCGGATGGAGTCGTCGGGGATTTTCACGACTTTGGAATATTCGTGTCCCTCGACTCCGGGGATGCCGTAGTGACGGGCGAGGCGTTCGTTGAGGACGGTGAAATCGGAGTCGATGAAGTTGGAGACGGAAAGGTCGTTTTCGAGGAGGTGGCGGAAGAAGCCTTCGGTTTCCCGGACCATCGACTCCTGGAGCATGGGGTCGAATTCGGGGAAGAGTTTTTTGGAAGGCGAGGTGAATTCGATCTCGCGAAGGCCGAGCCATTGACCGGTGAAGTTTTTGAGGAAGCGTTCGCGTCTGGGATCGTTGAGCATGCGTTCGACCTGGGTGTGACGGACCCCGGGGTCGGAGAGTTTGCCGGCAGCGGCGAGGTCAAGGAGCTCTTGGTCGGGCATGGAGGACCACAGGAAATATGAGAGCTTGGAGGCGAGGGTGTAGTCGTCGGGTTCTTCCCCGCGGTTCAGGAGGAGGAACCGGGGTGAGCAGAGGATGGCGGTGACGCCGGAGCGGACGGCTTGTTCGAAGGTGCGGCCTTTGGCGAGGCGGTCGAGAGTGAGCTTGACGAAGGGGTCGGCGGTTTCTTGTGAGACAGGGCGTCGGAAGGCGCGGGGAATGAGGTCGCGGATGATGCGTTCGGCGTCGGCCTCTGGTGTGGACGAGATTACGTTGTGAAGTTTGACGCCTTTGCGGTGGCGCATCCAGATCGGTGAGCCGGGTTCGAGGGTGATGGAGTCCGGATTGCCGAAGAGGGATTTTTGGGCCGTGGAGGGAAAGTCCTGATCAAGGGGACCGTGGGTTTCGACCCAAACGATGCCGATGCCGGGTTGCTTTTCGTGCTTGTCGCGCCAAGTGACGTGGTCGGGGTAGACCCATGGGACGATGTGGAGGGTTTCGCCTTCTTTGAGAAAGGTTTCGAATTCGATGATGCGGGGTTTTTCGGGAGTGCCGGTCACGTCGAACATGCCCATGAATCGGCGTTTGCCGGGACCGAAAAGCGGACCGGCATAAATCGCGGTGGCGAGGGTTCGGTCGCCGGGGTCGTGCGGCCAAACGGCGAGGCGGCAGCGGTAGTCGCCGTCTTCGATGGGATGCACTTCATCGATGCGGACGGGCGGCCATCCGGGGGTGAACTTGACGAAGGAGTCGTGGGCCTTGATGACGCCGCCTTTCTTTTTGGCGAAGGAATCCTGGTTGTCGTTATTCTCGACGACCTTGGTGCGTCGGGTTTTGACGGCGAGGGGAGGAATGCGGCGGATGGTTGACTCGAAGGCGGCGTCGGCCGCCTCAAGGTAGCGTTCCATGAGAATGGAGGAGAGGCTGAGGCCGTCCGCGACATTGTCGAAGCCCTGCACTTTTCCGTCCTCGGGCAGGAGTTCGCCGAGGGGAGTGTCGATGCCGAGGAGGTCGCGCACGGTGTTTTCGTATTCGATACGATTGAGTCGGCGAAGTGCGATGGGGGGGTCGGCTTTTTGGAGGAGGGAGGCGGTGAGGGTGGCGATGGTTTTCTTAAGATCGGCGGGAGCGGGACGGGGTTCTTTTTTGGGAGGCATATCACCATTTTCGAGGACTTCGAGGACGAGGTTCCAGTCATCGGAATCGGGCGCGAGAGTATCAAGCCGAAGGTCGCCCTTTTGTTTTTCGGGGCCGTGGCACTTGAAGCAGTGGTCTTTGAAGAAGCTCTCGTTGGCTCCCGCGATTGTGAGGGAGGTGAGGAGAACGAGAAGAGCGCGGATGCGGGGCATGGGAAGATTACTGGAGGAGATTCGAAATCCGTTCAATTCCGGAGTGGATTATGATAAGTGAATCAATGATGAAAATTGCAATATTATCAGCTTGTTTGGTCCTGCCGGGCTTCGCTTTGCCGGAGGCAGTGTTTGAGGCGCAGGTGATCGATGACAAGATTACGGTGGGTTACGGGCTGGCGGTGGCGGATGTGGACGGGGATGGGAAGATGGATATTTTGTTGGCGGATTCGGATCGGACCGTGGCGTATCGGGGGCCGGATTGGAAGACGCGTGAGTTGACCGGGAAGTTGACACCAAAGGATCATGTCTGCATTTGCGCGAAGGATCTGGATGGTGACAAGAAGGCGGAGATTGCGGTGGGGGCGGAGTGGAATCCCGGCGATACCAAAAACAGTGGTGCGGTGTTTTCGTTGAATGGCTCGGCGGATTGTTTTGCAAAGCGGGAGGCGACTGGATTGCATCGCGAGCCCACGGTGCACCGGATGCATTGGGTGGCGGAGAAGGGCGGCAAGAATTTCCTCGCGGTGCTTCCGCTGCATGGACCGGGGAATGTGAAAGGGGAAGGAGAGGGAATCAACTTTTTGGGGTATCGGCCGGAGGAGGACTGGAAGACCTTTTTAATCCACAAGGGATTTCATCTGGCGCACAACTTTGATCCGGTCAAGTGGGATGATTCGGGGAATGAGAGTATTTTGGTGGCGTGCAAGGAAGGGGTGCATTTGCTCTATCCGGGAGGAAAGGAAAAGTGGACGGCACGTCAAATGACGAAGCAGGGTGCGGGGGAGGTACGTCTTGGGAAGCTACCGAACGGAAAGCGATTTATCACCTCGATCGAACCGATGCACGGTAACGAGGTTGTGATTAATCCTGAGGCGAAGAACGGGCTTTGGTCTCAGAAGCGGGTGGTGATTGATGATGGTCTGAATCAGGGCCATGCGCTGGTCACGGGAGATTTTTTGGGGCTGGGATATGATCAGGTGGTGGCGGGATGGCGCCAGAAATCGGGCGAAGGGAAGAAGGTGGGAATTCGTTTCTATGTGCCGGTGAATGAAGATGGGAGCAAGTGGAAGATGCATGCGGTCATTGATGATAACACAATGGCGTGCGAGGATATGAAGGCAGCTGATCTGGATGGCGACGGAGATCTTGATTTGGTGGCTGCGGGACGGGCGACGAGGAACGTCGTCATCTACTGGAATAAAAGCACAGGGCTGTCAAAATGATGACAAGCCGGTTCATTCTTCATCGTATCCCTATTTCGAACTATGAAACGTCGTAACCTTCTTCGATCTTCGGCCTTTGCGGGCACTTACTCTCTTCTTTCTCCATTTGCCCGGGCGGCGGGCGCCAATGGCGAACTTCGCGTGGTGGTGATCGGAGTCAAAGGGCGCGGCTCGAGCCACATCAATGCAGTCATTTCCCACAAAAAAGCTCGACTTGTGGGTTTGTGTGACATCGATTCCGACCAACTGGATCGTCGGGTGACCGAGATGGAAAAGCGTCACAAGATTACGGGCCTGAAAACCTATTCGGATTACCGGAAAGTTTGTGAGGACAAGGATGTCGATGCGGTTTGTATCGCGACGACGAACCATACCCACACCGTGATCGCCTTGACTGCGGCAGCGAATGGCAAGCATGCTTATACCGAGAAACCGGTCTCCCACAATGTTTGGGAAGGCCAGAAGCTGGCCGATGGCCAGGCCAAGTATGGCACGGTGATTCAGCATGGATTTCAGCGGCGTTCCGAAACATGTTGGGCCGAGGCTTTTGCGTGGATGAAAGAGGGGAACCTTGGCAAGCTGACCTTGGCGAGAGGGTTTTGCTACAAGCCGCGCAAGTCGATCGGGAAGGTCGAGGCTCCGGTCGCGCCTCCGAAGACGGTGGATTACGATCTCTGGTCCGGGCCGCGAAAGGTCCTGCCGATTCGCCGCAAACAATTTCACTACGATTGGCACTGGCAGTCACCGTATGGCAACGGAGATCTTGGCAACCAGGGGCCGCACCAGCTTGATGTGTGCCGTTGGGCTCTCGATGACCCCATGGAGCTTCCTCCTGCGATTCTAAGTATTGGGGGCCGCTACGGATACGATGACGACGGCGATACCGCCAATTCACAAATTCTCTACATAGATCAAAAACCGGCTCCGATTTTATTCGAAGTGCGAGGTTTGCCAAAGAAAGATCTCGACTGGAAAAACGGGATGCCAAATTACCGCGGGGTGACGATTGGCAACGTGATCGAATATGAAGGCGGTTCGCTTTTGGGAGGTCACGGAGCCAGTTGCAAGGTGGTCGATAAGGACGGAAAGCTGGTTAAGGAGTTCAAAGGCGGTCAGAATCACCTTCACAACTTCTTCGATGCTTGTCTGACTGGGAAACAGAACCCGGTACACAATGCCGAGAATGGCCACCATTCAGCGGCTCTTGCCCATATCGGCGCTCATGCACTGTCACTCGGTAAGGAACTTCCGGCAGAGCAGATCAAGGCTTCCTTGAAGGGAAGGGCGCAGGTTGTCGACGCAGTTGATCGCATGATGGCTCATTTTGAAGCCAATGGCATCGGCGCGACCGAACCCGGCCTAGGAGCGCCATTGACCACTGACGGAAAGGCGTTCACCGGGGAATTCGGAGCAGCTGCAACCAAGCTTGATCGCGAGCATTATCGCGAAGGTCACACCCTTCCGAACGCGTGATGATCATTGGTCGCTCTGATAAAGAGCGGCCAATTCGTTGAGACTTTTTGCGGTGTAGAGCTTCCAACGGGAGTCCTGATAGTTTCCGTTTCGGCAATCTTGAGAAATTGCGACGAGTGGTTCTTCCCGGTGGGTTTTGGCAATCCAGTTGAAAAACGCGGCGGTTTGCGACCCTCCTTCCTTGAATTTCCCTTTGTCAGGATTCTCGGCAATGTCTCCGCGCAGACGGGCATCTATGCCGGTTGCGATCCAAGCGGGCGAGGTAGCCGGATAGCTTTGAAGTTGCGGGATGAGGCGCCTTAGAACCCAGTCCTTCACCTGGGCCGCGGTGAGGTTGCCCGGCTCACCCGCTTTGATCTCAAAGGTGCGCGGGGTGTCGGGATAGTGGGCGGTGCCGAGCCGCCCGGCGAGTGGGAGCCAGTTCTCGAAGAAGACCTTTCGGGCGGTTTCGATTTCGTCGCGAAACTCGGGGTTCTTGCTAAAGTCGGCTTTGAAAGTGAGCTCAATTTTCTCTTTGTTGAACTGAAGTTCGACCTCTCTCTTCTCATCATGAACAGGGGCAAGGAGAGCGGGAGTCAGCTGAAGTTCTCCAAAAATCAGCGGCTCGTCTTGCGGAGCGGTCGCTCGGATTCGAACGAAGCGGGTTCCGTCCGGGAGCTGAAGTTTGCCGGCTCCTTCGAAAAGTTTTTCCGGAGGGCCCCAGATTTTACCATCCTTTGATAGTTCGAGGATGCCGGATTCCAGGATGCCGACGGTAGTTCCATTTTTCCCGGTATCCACAGTCACTTCGCCAGTGGCAGCCCATGGGAATTCCGCGGTGAGGTGGTCACCGTCTTTGAGGCCGCCGACAGACCAAAAAAAGCTATCGGGTTTGCCGTCGAAAACAAGGGCCGGACCGTATCCTTCGCGGGCTTCGATTGTTGAAGTGATGATGGTGCCATGAACCGCTTTGTCGGTAGGTGGATCGTAAACGATGGAGGCATAGACTTTGCCGAGTCGATAGCGCTTGTCGAGCGAGTCGAGCCTGGTCCGAAATTCATCGTATTTCAAGTTGGAGGCGGGCAGCCAGGTGGCTTCGGCAAAAGCTGCGATCCTTGGAAAGACGAGGTATTGGAGCTTGGCGAATTCGTGAACGTAACGGGTGCGGAGGCTGGCTTGGGAAAGTGGTGCCGGTTGCCATTGGTAGACTTTGCTGACAGGGTTAAACCCTTCTTCTGCTTCGAGCTTGGGGGCGAGGAGGAGTTCGGCTTCCTTGGGCCGTGAGTAGACCGAGAAGTCGGTTGTTTTGATGTCTTCCGAGAGCAGAAGTTTCTTCCCGTGTTTGGCGATGACTTCTCCGAGAGAGTCGTGGAATGCCGATGAGTTGCCCTGGATCCGGATATATTCCGCAGGGAAGAGTCCGGCGACTTCAGCGAAGAGTTCGTCGAGGAATTTGAGAGTGGATTCATTCTGAAGGATGCTGACTTTCCGCTTCTCCCAGGTATTGGCGACCTTGAGGGGTGACGCACCGAGCTCTGGATAAGAGGCGATCAATGAAGTCGCTCCGGTCGTAAGGGTGAAGGTCGGGACTATGGTGATGGCACGGGAGCGAGCGAGCGAAATGAGCTCTTTGAGTTTTTCTTGAGGATAGTATCCGGCGTATTCGGTGGAGTCGCTGCCCTTGGGGTCGCCGAAAGGTGGAGTGGATGCACGGACGCTTCCGACTTCGTGCAGCTTTGGATACCTCAAGCTCTCCATGCGCCATCCATGATCTCCGTTCAATTGGAGATGCAGTTCGTTGAGCTTGTGAAAGGAGAGCCAATCGATGAGCGATTTCAAGTCATCGGTCGGGAAGAGGTGGGCGCTGACATCGAGGTGGAAGACGCGGCGTGGGTTTTCCGGCCAATCTTCAATGATCTGGGTAGGAATAAGTGCTCTCGGGAATGTTTTTTCGGCAACTGGGAGAAGTTGCGCCATCGTTTGAATTCCATGCATCAGGCCGGGCAGGTCGCTTCCTTGGATGGTGGCTCCCTCCGGGGAGATCTCGATTCGATAAAATTCCTCCTTCTCAAATTTCCCGAGGCTCAGCCGGATGGCGCGCTTGTAGCGCAAACGACCCACTTGTTTAACAGTGCGAAAGCGGTGCACATAGCCGGTGGTTCTCTGGAGGGCGGCTGTAAGGACTTCGGCCTGCGCGGCCAAATTGGCAGGAGCGATGACCGCAGTTTGAACATCAACGACTAATTTTCCGGTTCCCGGAACGATTTCCCGGGGCATTGGAACCAGTGTCGCCTTCAAATATGAGGTTAAGGCGATGGTTAAAACGATGAAAAGCCGCATGCCGGAAAGATGGAGCGCGTTTTTATGCAGTGCAAGGCGACATCTGGAAAGACCGCTACGAATTGAACCGTAGGGACTCCACTCACTTGCATATGAAACGAATCTTCACTGTCTTTCTCCTGACTGCTTTGCCTGTTTTGGCTAAACTGAAACTCCCACATCTCTTCTCGGACGGGATGGTATTACAACAGGACACCACTGCGCGGGTCTGGGGTTGGACCGAGCCGAATGCGCCGGTTAAGTTGAGTTTTGCCGGAGAAGATCATGGGACCCGAGCGGATCAGAACGGAGATTGGAAATTCGATCTCAAGGGGCTGAAGACAAGCGCCAAGGGTAGCGAGCTTGTGGTAGAAGCCGCTGGCTCGAAAAAAGTGATCAAAGATGTTCTGGTCGGAGAAGTTTGGTTGGCCTCCGGGCAGTCGAACATGGAGTGGCGGGTTTCCGGCAGTGCAAATGCCAATGAGGAGGTGGCCAAGGCCAACGACCCTTTATTGCGGGTTTTTGTTTCGGCGAATGTCGCGGAGAGTCGCCCGCAGAAAGACTGGCAGGGAGATTGGAAGGCGACCCGGCCAGAGAACACCGGGTCGTTTACCGCGGTTGGTTACTACTTTGCGAAGAAGCTTCGTGTGGAGCTGGGCGTGCCGGTTGGAGTGATCGAGTGTGCCTGGGGTGGGAAGCCGGTTCAGGCATTCACAAGTGAAGAGGCTCTGGGTGAGTTGCCGGCTGGAAAAGCCCTTCTGGAAATGAAGGCCAAGGCGATCGCCGGGTATGACCCAAAAAAGGTGGGAGAGAGTTTTCAAAAGCAGGTGAAGGCCTACAAGGAAAAGTTGGCCCAGTGGGAGAAGAACAAGAAGGGGCCAAAGCCGCGTGGTCCTCGCAAGGCTGGTGACCCGGGGAAAAATCCTTCGATGCCGTCTACCATCTACAATGGTATGATTGCGCCGATCGTGGGCTACGGGAACCGCGGCGCGATTTGGTATCAGGGAGAGTCGAACGCCAATGGTGGAACCGCGCAAAGCTACGAGGAGCTTCTGGGTTGCATGGTGGCAGACTGGCGTCAGCGCTGGGGGCACGAGCTTTCCTTCTACTGGGTGCAATTGGCTAACTTCCGTGAGCCAACTACGGAGCCAGGTATCGAGAGTGATTGGGTGGTGGTGCAGGATGAGATGCGCCGTGCTCTTAAAACGATTTCGAAGAGTGGAATGGCTGTCATCAATGACATCGGCGATGCCCGTGATATTCACCCGAAGAATAAACATGACGTTGGTGAGCGTCTCGCCCGCTGGGCTCTGGTTCAGGATTACGGCAAGAAAGATGTCGTGATTTCCGGTCCTCTCTATTCCGGAATGGAAAAAAGGGATGGCAAGATCGTGGTTTCATTTGACCATGCTTCAGGATTGAAGGCGCGCGATGGCAAGGATTTGCAACGCTTCGAAATCGCAGGTGCCGATGGCAAGTGGCAGTGGGCCAAGGCCGCGATCGATGGTGAAAAAGTCGTTCTTTGGCACGATACCATCAAGGATCCCACCAAAGCTCGGTATGCATGGGCTGCAAATCCGCAGGGGGCCAATCTCGTCAATGGCGAGGGATTGCCTGCGAGTTGTTTCACGACAGAGTAGATCGCCAGGCTCGAGCAGGAAGATTTTCACTGAAGAGATTGTCAATTCGGTGGAATTGATTCTATTTGGGTGATAAGCCCCGGGAACGCTGACAGATACGGCCAGGGTCGTCGGTGACACTTCGCAAAGGCCGGGCCGGAGGGATACCGGGTTGTCGAGATGTGTCAGTTCATTCTGACCACGGTGGACATGGGAGATTTCACCTGTTCACTGGCGTTGCGAGGGAGCAAGGCCAACGGTGCCTCCCTCGATGAATTCTGCCTTGGTGAGGGTTTGGCGCCGATCAACTTTTCCCTGGCTGATGTTTGCGGCCCAATTGACGATTCGGCGAACGATGGGTCGGTGGTCCCAGCGGACGTGAGCGACCGAGGGTCGAAGCCAGTCGAAGGTTTGATCGGGATCGCGGCAAATAAGCGAGACGTCTTCAGGCGTAATGATTCCCCGGCGGGCGAGGTGGTCTTTGACTGCGTGAAAGACGAAGGGTTCATCAACGATGAGAGCCGTGGGGGGAGTGACTTTAAAAAGACCGTCAAGTACCCGTTGGAGACCGTCAGCGGAGTTTTCCCATTCCGGGAGATTATAGGAACCGATGCTGAGACCATGGTTGGCCATTTCGTCAAAGACTGCTTGATCCGAACGACCCGGACCTCCTGCTCGTTGGCTTTCTCTGGCGAGAATCACGATGCGTTGATGGCCTAATTCGACCAATCGCTGCACAATGAGACGTCCGACGGCTTCATGATCAGGGCCAACGCCCGCAATGGCGAACTTACGTCGTCGACCGAACAGGGCAAAGACCGGAGTCTCTTGGTTTGAGAACCACTGCAGAACGTTTCGGGCGGCGGCGCAGACGATCCAGGCATCGGCATCAGTTTCTTTGACCATGCTTTGAATCCGGGGGACCTTCATCTGGAGCTCTGTGAGGGTTTTGGCAGACTGAATGACGCGGTGTCCGGACCTGGTTAGCTTGTGGCGGAGATCCACCATGTAGTCGTCATTCAGGGAAGCGACTTCATATTCGAGAATGGCGATCCGCAATGAAGCGGCATTTTTCGAGGTGGAGGGCATGACAATCTTCCTCGGTCGCCCGGGCCCCTGACCAAACAGGATGCCTTCCTGTTCCAGAATGGTTAGCGCAGCCCAGATCGTTTTACTGTCGACTCCCAATTCCGCTGCCAAAGACGGACTTCCGGGCATCGTTCCACTCCATTGGCCAAGCAACAATTTTGAACGCAGGTGATCTGCGACTTGTTGGGAGGGAGAAAGAATATTGAAGTTTGCCATCTAACATTTTCGATCTTATCCGGTGATGGATAGGCGGCAATTGCAAATGAAGTTTTTCTCTCGTGTTGGGCCGGCTCATTTTCTCCAGAGGTATTATTGCTTTGCTAGGGCTTTTGTAATCATATCTTGAGCGGCTACGGACGACCCAGGTTCCAGCAAGCCCGATTCCGAATGACCATGAAACCAAAGCTCTTTCTAGCCGTGTTATTCGTCTCTGCCTGTGGCTCCCACGCCGGGGTGGTAACATTTAGTGAAACTTCTCCCACCGTAAATGGTGCGGATAGCGCGAACCTCATCTGGACTGATACCGTAACAGAGAAGGTTTACAGTGATGCTTCCAATCTCGGACAGTCATTTACAACAGGTCCGGACCAATCCGGCTATTTGTTGAAGTCCTTTGCGATCCAGATCAACAGCACCAGTTCCATTGACCCTGCTCCGGTCGGGAGAAACTACACTGTCCGGGTGGTGTCGATTGATGGGAATGGAGCGACGACCACGGTCGCGATGGAGCCAGATCATCTTCAAACCGGAGCCTGGTCGGCAGGCGATTGGATGACGTGGACACTTGATACTCCGGTGACGTTGAATCCGGACATGGTTTACGGCATCGATATTGAACACACCACCGGGGGGAATTGGCGTAATGGCATTCCCTACCTGAGATACAATCGAACCGATGATCTCGCGGGTGGAGCCTACTACCGCAAAGCGGATGGTGATCCTGCCGAGATGAATGCCGATGAAGGAAGGGATTTTGTCTTCCATATCGATCTTGATCCCGCCAGCGGCGTTACCGCTTCCGGATTATCAATCACGAGTCTCACCAAGGTTGGAGATACAGAGTGGGAGGTGGTTCTGGCCGGCGGTCTTGCGGAGACAAGCTATGAGCTGCGTTCCGATTGCGCGCTGGATTTTGCGCCGGGCGATCTCATTGAAAATCTCTCGCAGGGAAATCCCGGCATTGATGCGGGAACAATTGGTGGGCCCAACAATAGCGTGATTACCACTGATGAGAGCGGGAACGCGACTTTTCGGGTGACGCTATCCGATTCTCCTTCTTGCTTCCTTCGTGCGCAGCTCGCTCAATGAACGAGGCTGTGAATTCATCGACTGCTCAGCCGGACGAGCCCTTCTGGAAGCGACTCTTTGCGCCCGGAGGATTTGAGTGGGCTTTTCGGATGCGGAAGGGAGAGGCCGCGTCCTTTTTCGCCCGACAGGATGAGTCCGGGCTTCTCTTGAAGCAGCGAAGCCAGCAATTGGATGAGAATCTTGAGCGGTATTTGGCCTGTACTGCGGAGGGTGAAAAACTGGTGGAGCAGACTTGGAAGCTGGCTTTGGGTTGGGAGCAGGTTGTGGCAACCGAGCGGGACGATCTCAAATCTCTCTCGAAACTGTGGGAGGCCGATTTGCTATTCATGGATCGGGCCACAGGCACGGTGGCAGCGGGAGCAGTGTGCTTTCCCTCGTCGTGGGATCTGCGTCATGCCATCGGGAAGACGCTCGACGAAGTTCATGGAGTGGTTCCAAGATTGAACCCACAGATTGGCGAAATGATCAGACGCTTTCTGGAGAAGCTCGAGCCGGGAAAATCGTACTGTCGCGAGAACTGGAGTTTCACGCGGAGTGATGAGCTTGATTATCATCCGGATCTAAATCGTCCGCGCCTCGATGATTCGTTGACCTTGGGTGAGGTTCACTTGCGGATCGAGCATCAGCTTTTCACGGGGCTCCCCGATGGGGTTCTCATGGGGATTCGTATTGAAACCACTCCTTTGAAGGATTTGGCGCAAGATGCGGTGGTTTGGAAAACCACTGCCGAGAAACTCCGCACAATGCCGGATGATGTGGCTGTCTACAAATCGATGGACGCAGCCATTCCCGCAATGCTTCGGGAGATGGAAGGCTACCGGGGCCTTCGGTAGCGGCGGTATTTTGAGGGGGATTCCTCTTCCCGTTCCTTGGTGACTCGATAGCCAACAAGATAGAAGAAGAGACCGATACTGAAAAAAGTGATTCCGATTAAAATGGTAAGACTTCCCCCTTCACCGTATTTGTCTCCTGCTAGGGTCGTCCCGGCAGAGCTCCCGTAGGCTGCTCTTCCTCCACCTCCTCCGGTGCTACTTTGTGCAAAAACTCTTGGCCGGCAGATCAAGAGGTAAACGCCAGCCAAGGAAAAGATTGTGCTAATCAATGTGAGATAAGGAGTGCCATCGGGACCGCTCATTTTGAAAATAAGACGGAGCGTGTTCTTCATTCCCGACATCGATTACTTGTTGAGAAAGAGGTCGCTTTTGACGACAAGGTGAACGAGGTCGCGGAGGCGGTTTTGATTTTTTCCGAGGTCCCGGATGATGCGGTTGATTTCTCCCCGGTCCGTGGCTTCGAGTCTTCGACCGGTGGCATGAGTGAGCATTTTCTCGGTGAGGCACTGCACGATCCGGGGCTCGCGTTCTTTGAGCATCTTCTTGAAATCGACAATGTCGGCAATCTCCCGTCCGGTTGTTGTGATCGACGTGGTGTCGATGGGTTCATTGACACCCCGGTAGCGATCACGCCAGCGGCCGACGACATCGAAGTTCTCAAAGGCGAATCCCATGGGGTCGATTTTGGCGTGGCAGGAAGCGCAGGATTCGTTCCTGCGATGGAGGTCCAGTCGCTCGCGAATCGTGACAGCGTCACGGGTGTCGGTGGGGAGGGGTTCGATGTCGGGCGGAGGGGGTTGGGGGGGCGTGCCGAGGACATTTTCGAGAACCCAGGTGCCCCGAATGACCGGTGAGGTGTCGACTCCATTGGCGGTGGCGGTCATAATGCCGGGTTGGGTGAAGATACCACCACGGCGGGGATCGTTGAGTTTGACTTTACGGAGGCGGGCGCCCCGGATGTCTTCGCGACGATAGATCCACTTTCCGAGGACCTGGTTCATGTAGGTGTAGTCGGAGTCGATGAACTGAGCGATGCGCCCGTTGGTGGTGAGGATGTCCTCGAAGTAGGTGGTAACCTGTTTGAGCAACATGGGCTCAACCTTGAGGTTCTTGTAAAACTGATAGTCACCACCGGAGGGCGGCATTTTTCCGAGCTTGTCAAGTCGCAGCCAGGCCGAGGTGAAGTGGCGGATGAAGGCGGCTGCTTTGGGATCCTTGAGCATGCGTTCGATCTGTCGGTCGAGCTCGGCGGGTTCATGAAGTTTGCCTGCCCGGGCGAGTTCGAAAAGCTTCGCGTCAGGCATTGATGACCAGAGGAAGTAGCTCAGCCGCGAGGCAATGGCGAAGTCATCGAGCGGTCCCGGTTTCTCTTTTAAGTAAAGGAATTGCGGTGAGCAAAGAATGGACGCGTAGCCATCCTGCATTGCACGAATGAGGGGAGGAAGGGAGTCTTTTTTTTGTTTCTGATTGTTCTTCTGTCGAAGGCTGTCGACTGAAAGCCTGGCGTGGTTGGAGCCCGGTTCGGTCCATCCGGCCCGGAATCCGTTGGGTTGCCCAAAGGCAAGGTATTCAACGCGGATGTCGTGCGGACCTTTTTTTAACGTGACTTTTCCCTTTCGAAGTTCCTGTCCGTGAAGTCCGTCGTGTTCGACCACTTTGTTGCCGTTGATGAGAATGCGGGCACCATCATCGGAAGCCATTTCAAGAGTGTATTCACCGGCGGTGAGAGCATTGATCTTTCCCTCGAAGACGATGCCGTAATATTCCTTCCGCTGGGCGACCTTGAGATCGAGATAGCCTCTTGGCAGTTTTCCTTGGGCGATGGGATTGAGTTGATCGAATTCCGGAAGCTTGCCCCATTTGCCGTCATAGACCCGATAGGTGAGGTCCTGAATGCCGCCTTCCATTTCCACCACGGGATCGACTTGCTGACGCAGCACCAGTTGGACGAAGGGTTCGATTTCAGCATTGCTGATCGGACGTCGGAAAGCCCGCGTTGCAAAGGATTTCATGAGCCGGCGGATCTCGGCCTCGGTGCCCGTTCCCTTTCCATAAAGATTGGTGTGGCTTTGCGGTGGCCAGGTGTTGATGAGGGGTTCGAGAGTCAGGCTGTGAACGCGCAGGTGCGGGCCGGGATACCGGCTGTTGACCAAAAGTTTTTTCGCCATGTCGAGTGGCCACGATTCGTGGGCTTCTTTATCGATCTTCTTGTCGGGTCGTTCGGTGAGGAGTTCGGGGTGGAATTTTTTCAAGATGCCCTCTACCCGGAAGGGGCGGGAGTTCGGCCCGTTTTCCCAACCGATCCATGGGGTCCAGGTTTCATCGATCCAGACTTCATGTGAAAAGGTGTGTGCTTTGCCATCGGGTGGCACGGACCAAAGGGCCAGAGGGGTCGAGGTGATTCCGGCGAGGCCACCGTTTTTGGTGTCGGCGATATTGAGGCAGAGCTGGAAAGGGTCCTTGTCTTCCAGTTTAGTCATCTCTTCCCACGGATGTTGATCCTTGTTGTGTGCCGAGGCTTCCACGGTGATTCGATAGCGTGCACCAACCCCGACTCCGCCGCGAAGATCCGTGGGGGAAAGGCGGCCCTGGACTTCGTATCCAGTCATAATGAGGTCGAAATCGGGATTCAGTTCACGCGAGGCGGTCTCGATGAGATGGCCTCCGCGCCCCTTGATGAGGTGACCGGCAAAGCGTCGTGTTTCGACATCGGGCCGGGGTTCGAGATGGGTTGCTTCGGCGAGCGTTTCCTCCACCGCATTGAGAGTGAGCTTGAGGAGGAAGTCGGACATCACCAGGTTGTCTCCGATATTGAAGAAGCCGTCTTCGGCTTCGTCTTCGGGGAAGAAACGAAGGGGATCCCTGCCGGTGCGTTCGACGCTTCCGTTTCCGTTGTTGTCGATCAGTCGCGAGCCGGCGGCGTCAGGACGGTAATGGGCTCCGTTGAGGTAGAGAAGGTCGCGCAGGGTGTTCCGAAGTTCGTGTCGATTGAGTCGACGTAGAATGGTTTGTCCTCCGGTGCTTCGAGCTTGTTCGTAGGCTTTGGTGAGTTCCCCGGAGAGGAGATTGACGATGGGGATGACTTCCTTTTGCTTCGGTTGGGGGGCCTTGCGGGGAGGCATTTCGCCGAGGTTGAGTTGATCAAGAATGCCCTGCCAGATTTCGAGATTTTCAATCTCGGTGAGATCGTTCCCGAGGGTATCGAAACGCAGGTCGCCTTTTTGTTTTTCGGAGCCATGGCAGTCGTAGCAATGATGCTCAAGAAAGGGTTGGGCCCTTTCAAGTGGATTGCCAAAGAGCAAGCCCGGAGCGCAGAGCAAGAGCAGGAGACGGGTTCTCACGGGAGGGAGTTAGGCTTTGGATTCGAGACCACTTAGGCTACCCGTGCTCGAACCAAAGCGATCAATCTCAAGCCCTGAATTTTGGAGGATGGAGAGAAGGAGGTTGGCGGCTGGAACGCGGTTGGTATCGTGAGCAGGGTAGACTTTATGCTCTCCGTGTTTGAATCCGCCCCCGGCGAGGACGAGGGGGAGGTTCTTCGTCTGGTGGGTGCCGGCGGCCATCCCGCAACCGTAAAGAACCGAGGTGTGATCGAAGAGAGTGCCCCCATTGATGGGGTCTTCCTGCGCCTTGAGGAGATCGATGAGATAGGACATCATTTCGATCTGATAGCCTTCGATTTTTTTCAAGGCGGCCACGGGATCTGGTCGTTCGCCGTGGTGGGAAAATCCATGGTAGCCTCCGTTGAGTCCGAAGTCTCCGTTGGCGAATCCGGAGGACAGAGTGATGGCGCGGGTCGAGTCGGTTTGCAAGGCAAGGGCGATGATCTCGATGGTGGCCTTGAGCTGCTCTGCGGTGCCATTGCCGGGATTGGGTTCCGGGATGTCGGTCTTGGGCTTGGGCCGGTTGATCCAGGGCTCCTGTTGGATAATTTTCTTCTCCAGCGTACGGACCGAATCGAAGTATTCCTCAAGCTTCTCCTGATCTTGTTTACCGAGTTCCTTGTTGAGTGACTTGGCCTGATCGCGCACCACATCGAGGATGCTGCTGTGGCGTTTTAAGTTTTCCGCCGAGGTCGCTTTTGTTTCCGCCGAGTCTTCGAAAAACATGGCGCGATAGGCGGCGCGGAGATCGATGGAAGGAACCTGAACGCCGGTGCGGGTGAAGCTGAGAAGGTTTTTTTCGCGGCATCCGAGGGTCAGCGAGGAAAAACGGGTGGCGGCGCCGTGGTGCTCGGCGAGCTTTTGATCGAGGCTCATGTTCCCCTCGGCGTAGTTGTGCGCGAGGATGGGTCGCACGCCACTGAGGAGAACGGGCACGCCCTGATGTCCGCCGGTGAAGCCGTGATCGAGGTTTTGAAAAACGGTGAAATCCTCGCGGTGTTTCTTCAGGGCCTTGAGGGTTTCCGGCATTTCGTAGTTTCTTCCGGCCTGAGAGGGATCGGGAAAGAAGGCCTTCTGATAGACGCCGTAATTGTTGGAGAGACAGACGAATCGTTTAACGGGTTTCTTGCCACGAGTGGCCGCGCGTCCGACCGGAACCATCGCTTCAAGCATGGGCAGGGCCATGGCCACTCCGGTTCCGCGAAGGAGGGTGCGCCGGTTCAAAGTCGTCTTCATTTGGGGCAATATGACGGGGATTTTGCTCACTGTGAATCTAAAACTTGAGGATTTCCGGGCACTGTGGCTTTTCGTGTCGGATTGGGTGCAGTAGGATGGGTCCAGTCAAGCAAGACAATCCATGTCCAATTCCGAACAAACCGACCGACGCCAATTTATCCAGAAATCGATTTTGGGGGGGATGGCGATCTCCTCGACAAGTGAGGTATTTGCACAGAGCGAGGAGGGGGCGAAGGAATCCGACCTAACCCAGGAGGTGGATGTCCTCGTGGTGGGAGGAGGAACTGCGGGTAATATCGCGGCGATTCAAGCGGGGCGGGCGGGAGCCAAGACTCTGATTATCGAGAGGGGAGCTCAGTTGGGTGGCACGACTACGACGGGTGGGGTGGCTTTTCCCGGGCTTTTTGACGCGTGGGGGAAGCAGATTATTGCCGGGATAGGGTGGGAGTTGGTGAAGGAGTGCGTGGAATTGGATGGCGGAAAATTTCCAAACTTCGCCAAGGTGCCCAAGCGGCATTGGCAGAACCAGGTTTTCGTGAATCAGTTTTTGTATGCCATTCTTGCGGAAGAGAAATGTGAGCAGGCCGGAGTAAAAATTGCTTATCATGAATTTCCGCAATCGGTTCAAAAGGCCGGGATAGGTTGGGAGGTGGTTTGCGTGGGGTTTGGGACCCGGCGACGGGTTCGGTGCAAGCAGATCATCGACTGCACCGGTGGGGCGGAAGTGGTCGGCATGATGGGATTGCCTCGTCTCCGGGAAGAGGAAACACAACCTGGTTCGATGCTCTTCAATTTGGGAGAGGCGAACAATCCCGGACACCATCAACTCCACCGGCTTTATGTTCACGGAGCTGACTCGTCGAATTCACGAACGGTGACGCTGGCCAATCTTACCGGACGTAGATCGGTTCTGGAAAAGGTGCGAAAGGAAAAGAAGCGCCTGATGCACCTGCAACCTGAAACGGGATTTAGAGAGAGCTTCCGCATTGTCGGGGAAACCATGATCACGGTGAATGACTACACAAATGGCCGGCTATTTAGGGATGCCGTTTCCAATGCCTTCTACCCGGTCGACCTTCATACCAAAAGCGGGGTGAAGCCGAAGCCGCTCAAACCTGGCACCGTTCCCACTATTCCGCTGGGAGCTCTCGTGCCCAAGGGAAGTCAAAATCTCATGGTGGCGGGGCGTTGTGTTTCGAGCGACCGCCTGGCAAACTCCGGACTTCGTGTGCAGGCCTCTTGCATGGGGATGGGGCAGGCCGCAGGGCTTACGGCTTCGTTGGCAGCAGCTCAAAGTACGACGCCTCTCGAAGTTCCGCTTGGAGAGATTCATCGAGAGCTTGCAAAGCACGGAGCGATTCTTCCCGGAAAGTCATGAAGTATGGCGAACCCGGCAAGGCGCGACGAAGAATCACTTCGTTGCTGAGCATGCTCACTTTTGTCGTGATGGCAGTGACGGGAGCGCTGGCGTTTTTCCTTCCCTTTTCGATTGAGATCGCAGGTCTTCACTCCCTGATGGGGTTTGTTTTTGTGGCCTTTATTGCGGTGCACGTCCTGAACAACAGTCGACAATTAAAAGGGTATCTCCGGAGTCGGGTTGTTGGCTTGGCGCTAGCGGTGACGGTTGGGTTGGGTGCGGTTTTCTTTTTTCAACCGGCTCCCGTGAAAGTTGTTTTGGGATTGAGTCAAAACCTTGGTCCGGCCCTCGATCGTTTCGAAGTCCAGGAAGACGGCATGGTTTATCACTATGCACCGTCGGATGATTACCTGATGGAATTGACCGTCAAAACCGGTCCGAACTTTGATCCGGAAGATCCGCCGGAGATTGCGATCTGGCTCGAGAATCAAGGCGATTATCATATTCAAACCTTGCGGGGGCCTGATGGCATCAGCGACGATCTCCCCTACTGGTCATTTAAAAGACGAGGGTGGAAAAAGGCGAAAGAAGAAGCAGGGAACGAAGAAGAGATCGATGCCATTTCGACTCCGACTCCCAATGGATCCTTTGATCCGGCCGACTACATCCTTCCGGCTGATCCTGATACCTCGACACCCTACAAGCTTCTCATCGAGATCAACCAAAGCGGAGACGCGCACGGGGAATACGACGATCAACCGTCACTTGTTTACTCGGTTGAGATCGACAATCTACGCCCGGTTACTTTTCAGATTCTCGATCTAGTTGGTTATCCAAAGCGCGAAGACGAAGACGGCAAAGAAGCCTGGTCACTCTATTTCGTGGATGAAGGTTTTGGGTCGGCGTTAAAACTGGTGGACAGCGTGCTGCTTCAGGTCGAACGGGGATTGTAAAATTAGGACAACGAGATCCTACTCTTCGGCCACCCGGAAGAAGAGCTTTGGAGTGCCGGCCGGGACTCCGCTGACGGTGTAGCTGGTGGTTGCTCCTTGTGATTCCCAAAAGTCTTCTTCTTCATGCCAGTTCCCCTCAATATTCGGACTGGATTCAATACGGTAGGAGCGGCCCGGTCTCGATTGCCAGGTGATGGTGGCACTTCCCGGATCTCCCGGGGTGTATTCGAGCGAAGTGATGGCAAGATCGCCTCCACCGATCATCCCGCCTGCCATGATCTCCATGACTTCTGCCTGTGTTAGGCCGGTATCGTAAATCCGGAGGTCGGCGAGATTTCCGTCAAAGCCCCTGATGGCTGCTCCTTGCACCCGGCCTCCCAGGGTCACCGCAAACGGGCCTCCGGAGTTGGTGGTATTGATGGGGACCGAGGTAAATAAGTTCACTGGATCAAGCTGCCCGTCCAAATAGAAGACGACGTCCGAAATGTCGGGGTCAGCATCAACTTCAAAGACGATGGCTCCATGGTGCCAAACGCCATCATTCGCAGCGGTGGTGGCAACCGTTCTGCCATCTTGGATTTCGAGCCGGAGGGCACCGATCGGACCATCGGCAGCGGAGGTATTCAGGCGGGCATGCCACTTGAGCCCGGCCAGGGCCGCATTGCCCCAGCCGATGATGCCGTTGTCCGTTGTAAGAGTGGTTTTGAACCAAAAGGTGACGGATCGGGATGCCGTCCCGCCAATGCCCGCGTAGTCGGTATAAAGGAGGTCATTGTTATTGGCAAAGAGGAGGGAGTTGGAGAGGTTGGGTGGTGCGTCATCGCTCCAGGTCGGAGGGATGGGCGCGGGATCGATGAGGGTTCCGTCGTTATCTCCGCTGCCGAGGTCTTCGGCGAGGGTTCCGTCGCCTTTATCGAGCGGGAAGTGCATGACCAACCCGTCGGTGGTGGGCGCGGCGGCAGATAATTGCGCCACTTCGGCGGCGGATAAGGCGCGGTCATAAATGCGAACATCATCGAGTTGCCCGGGGAAGTATCCCAAGGCTGCTCCCTGAATCCGCCTTCCGATGCTAACCGGATCAGCAATCACACTGGTATTGACGGGCTGGGTTGAGCCGCCGTTGCCTCCTGGAGCCTCGGCTACTCCGTCAACGTAGTGAATCACGGTGCCTAGTTCACCCCCGCCTTCCGGGTAGACACTGGCGACGTGATGCCAGTTTCCGTCGTTTATGGAGGTGCTGCCGATGGTGAAATCGCCCTGGGTTTCGGTGCGAATTGCTCCAACGGGACCATTGTTGGCGTTATCGTTGAGTCGGACGTGCCACTTGGTTCCGTTGATCGTTGAATTTCCCCAGGCCACGATTCCATGATTGCCGGCCGTCGTTGTTTTGATCCAAAATGCCACGGTTCTTGCGGCATCACCGGCAATACCGGGGTAGGCGGTATCGAGATACTGGCTGGTTCCGTCCAGATCGATAGAGGCTGAATTGGCAAATCCGGTGGTGGGAACATCAGTCGACCAAATTACAGAGGCGGCGATGATGGCGTCATTTTGGTTGGCGGATGAATCGGAGAAAATAGTTCCTTCCCCCTCGTCGAACAGCCAATGTCCTACCAGATCAGCACTCGCGCTTCCGACGATGAAAGCGTTCAGAGCAAGAATTTTGTTCATATTCAGGAACGAAGGTAACTAGCCAAGCCCCCTGTTCGACAAGATCTAATTTGAAATATCGACCAAGAAGTAACCATGGAGAGGTCTGTTGATGAGCCTACCGGTTCTCTTAATGATCATTCACAGCAAAGTGAATCAGCTTCCTCGTGCATCATTGTTTAGCGGGAGATCGATGCCAGCCTCTTGGGCTTAAGAACCGTAGTTTAAGAGGTCTCTGGCGCAGTTTGCGACGCGTGAGGCGTGGTCTGAGTCCAAGCTACTGAGCAAGGGAAGGGCGGGGCCGGTTTGGCCAATGCCGGCGGCGGCGACGGCTTCGTGGAGGACGCGAATCGGGTTGATCTCGTTGCGTAGATCTTCGAGCGGCCGGAAGATTCCCCGGATGGTTTCAGCCTCTTCAAGCTGCCCGCTGTTGATAGCGGTGAGCATTTTTTGAGAGAGATCGGGCCGGACGCAAACGCAGCCCGAGGTAAAGCCATTGATCTGAAATTTTGTAAGATGGGTGATGGCGGGTTGCTCGCCGATTCCGCTGACGATTAGGCGGGGATCGACAAGCCCGATGAGGCGGGACAGGTAATCATCCTGCGCAGGGTCCTCGCGGACGATGGCGTATTTGATCCATGAAACGAGTCCGTCGTTGACGAGTTCGGCGACGGTTTCGGGTTCCAGGTACCCTTCAAACTTGATGTAAAGAACAGCGGGTTTACCGAGGGCTTCGACGAACTTGCGAAAGCCGGCGGCGACTCCGGCATCGGTGGTAAGGCCCTGCATGGGAAGAACCATCACGGTGGGGAAATCGAAGTCGCGGAGGGTCGTCATTTGATCCATCATGACGCCGTAAGTAGGGCCGACGGATGGAACGATGAGGGTGTCGTCCCCGCATTCGGTTGAGATGACTTCCAGCGCTTCGGCATACTCGCTGGGAGCGATGTGGTAGAAGTTGGCATTTCCGCCATAAAGAAGCGAGGAAACGCCCCCGGCTTGGATGTGGCGAATGATTTTCCCGTTTTCTTTGCGGTTGATTTTGAGGTTGGCATCGCGTGCCAAAGGCGGAACGGCGATGATGGAGGAATTGAGTTGCTCGGGAGTGACTGGTGAAGTTTGCATGGGTCTGGAAATTTAGTGAATGCCGGGGTCCGGAGTGCAGGAGCCGTCGTTGTGGAGGAAGCGGAAGTCGCAGCCTTCGTTGGCTTGGGTGACTTCGTCCTGGAAGAGTTTTCCGTATCCACGCGAATAGTGCTTTTCGGGTGGAGTCCAGGCGGCGCGACGCTTCTCCAATTCTTCATCGCTCACGTGCAGAGTGATTTTTCGGTTGGTGAGATCGAGTTCGACGAGGTCGCCATCTTCGACGAGCGCGAGCGGGCCGCCGACGGCGGCTTCCGGTGAGACGTGGAGGACGCAGGTGCCGTAAGAAGTGCCGGACATGCGGGCATCCGAAACGCGGAGAATATCGCGCACTCCCTTTTCAAGAAGGTATTTTGGAATGGGAAGCATCCCGGATTCGGGAATGCCGGGAGCACCAATTGGGCCGGCGTTCTGCATGATGAGAACGTGATTCTCGGTGATCCCGAGAGCGGGATCATGAATGCGGTTTTGAACGTCGGGGTAATCCTTAAAAACGATGGCGGGTCCTTTGTGATGAAGGAATTCAGGCGTGGATGCGGAGGTTTTCACAACCGCACCATCGGGTGCGAGATTGCCGCCAAGGATGGCGGTGCCGCCTTGTTTGGCGACGGGGTTGTCGAGGGTTCGGATAACGTCATTGTTGTAGACTTCCGAGCCATCGAGGCATTCGCCCAGGGTTTTGCCAAAGACGGTGGGGGCGTCGAGGTGAAGGTGTTCACGAATGCGATTGAGAAGAGCAGGCAGGCCGCCGGCATCGAAGAAGTCGGCCATCACGTATTTGCCGGACGGTCGCAGGTTGGCGAGGACTGGAGTCTTGGCTGAGATTTCGTCAAAGAGCTCTAGGGGAAGCTCAACCCCGGCACGTTTGGCCAGGGCAGTGATGTGGATGATCGCGTTGGTGGACCCGCCAATGGCCATGTCGGCGGTGATGGCGTTTTCGAAAGACTTGCGAGTGAGATAATTTGAAGGTTTGAGATCTTCCCAAACCATGTCGACGATGCGGAGTCCGCACGCCGCGGCCATCCGTGAGTGGGCGGCGTGAACGGCGGGGATGGAGGAAGCGCCGGGAAGAGTGAGGCCAAGGGTCTCGGTAATGGACGTCATGGTCGAGGCCGTACCCATTGTCATGCAGTGGCCGGGACCAGGGGTGATTTGATCTTCGAACTCTTCCCAATCTTCGCAGGAAAGATTGCCCGCGCCGCGTTCGGCCCAGTACTTCCAGACATCGGATCCGGAGGCCAGAGGTTCACCGCGCCAGGAAGCTCGCATCATCGCGCCACCGGGCATGAAGACGATAGGGATATCGACCATGATCGCGCCCATGAGAAGAGCGGGGACGGTTTTGTCGCATCCCCCCATAAGGACAGCCCCGTCGATCGGATGGGCGCGGAGCGTTTCCTCGACCTCCATCGCGAGCATGTTGCGATAGAGCATGGAGGTCGGCTTCATAAAAGTTTCGCTGAGGCCCATGACCGGCATTTCGACGGGATAGCCACCGGCCTGCCAAATGCCCCGTTTGATTTCCTCGGCCCGCTGGCGGAAGTGGGAGTGGCAGGGAAGGAGGTCGTTCCACGTGTTGAGAATGGCGATGACCGGCTTGCCCTTGTATTCCTCGTTATTGATGCCGAGTTGTTTGTGGCGGGAGCGATGGCCGAAGGCGCGCAGGTCGTCCGGCGCGAAAAAGCGGTGTGAGCGGAGTTGGTCTGGTGAGAGGCGGCTCATGTGTTGGAGGAGATTGTAGGAAAGAGTGCGCGGGGGAAAGAGAGGAATCCAGCCAATCAACATCCTCAAGTATAGGAACCAAAATTCTTTGAATAACTCAGCAAGAAGAAAGTTTCGAGCTACTCCAATTTGCCCTCCTTTTCCAAATCAACCCGAAGGGTTCTCTATTGAGAATGAGGAAGGTAAATTGTTTGAACCTTTTATATGCCTTACCCATTCTCCTTTGATGATCGACCTATGCTTCGGGGCGGTTCCCGAGGCTTGGCGGTGTTTCCAGGTAACCCCGGGAGCTCCTTCTCTGAATCGGAAATCCAAGTCGAATGTTGACTGTTAGGCCTCTTCCAAACTAGTTCAGAGGCGACTGTCACTTCCATTATCCATACTTCACTGCGCCATTGTATTCATTACCATTGCACAGATAGCCGGTTTCTTGGGCTTTGGCACACTGTGAGCGCCGCCGCTTTCATCACCAAGTTTTACTTCATCCTTTTCCTGATCGTCGCAGTGCTCTCGGTTCTAAAAAAAGCGTAATCCCATGATTGTTTGCCTTAGTAGCCCGCCATATTCTCCCTGTCGTTTATGGCCTTGTTCTTCGTCGGTTGTCAAAAGGCCGGCGGGGGTTCAAGGGGAGTCAATGTCCCTTCTATTTTTGGTGGGCTCGGACCCCAGCGCTACACCTGGAAGCCGGAGCGGTCCACGTCGGGGCATGACTGGTCTTCGTAAGCCTCCCCCGCCAGTAAGCCGTGGTCTCCAGGGAGGGGAGTCTTTCCTCTTCGTAGGCCGTGTAGAGGCCTGCAATACCGGCCCCAACAATGAGAACGTCGGCGTTTTGGATGGATTCGTTGGGCTTATGGATCGGTCGGTTGGAGGAGAATGCGGCCGATACAAGCAATTCACCCCAATGATCTGCCCAAATTTAGTATTATTAAAGGTATATCAATAAAAAAAATAGGTAATAGTTTTTAAAAGTTGATCAAGAAAACTCGTGGTCATAAACACGCGCCCGCCCAAGTCCGCGATTGGCGGATTGTTGATCGTCGGGTGCGCGTTACTTTTTGGAAGCTTCGAGTTCGGTAATAAAGATATTACGGAATAGGTGCTGTCCGCCTCCGGGGACTTCGGCCTGCACCGCTATGAAACCCGCTTCGAGGTCTTCGAGGCCCTTGCAGTTCCATGCTTCCTTGCCGTTGATCATGAGGGAGATTTTTGCGCCATCCACGGTGAGCTTGAATTTGTTCCACTCGCGGTCCTTTAGGAGACCTGTGCTGGTGGCACCTTTAATGCCGCCCACATTTCCTTCCTTTCCTTTCAGGAGGTTGGCCTGATAGCGCCTTGGCCAAGGGCTTTTCGCGGGAACTGAGGTGTAGCGGAAATAGATGCCGCTGTCCCACTTGTCCTCGGCCAGAGCCTTCCATTCATATTCCAGGACAAAGTTTTGATACTTTTTCACGGATTGCACGAGGCCGTTGCCGCTTCTAATAAAGAGATTACCGTCAACGACCTCCGCTTCACACTTGAGAACGGTCCAACCTTCGAGGTTTTTGCCATTGAAGAGTGAGACGCGTTTTTCATCGGCCAAAGCAAATTGGGATGTGAGCAAGGAAGCGATAAGAAGAAGTTGGATAACGAGATTTTTTTTCATCATGCTGTAGAGAGTTACGTGAACTGCGAAATAGTCTGGCAGGAATTCCACAGCGGGGAAAGGTTCGAAATGCACAAGGGTTGTGAATCCTTCTTGCAACGAGAAACGGGAAGAGAAGACTGGGGCGATTTACTGAATCAATCTTGTCCTTCATTAAAAATTCCCAAGCTTTCAAATATTTCTTGTCGCTGGTGCTGGCCTTCTTTTTTGCCATCGATTCTTCGGCGTTGGCGGGTGGGACCGAGTGGGGAATAGAAGGTTATATTGTGGTTTACGGTGATGCGGCTGTGAGGGTTTCGGCCGTGATCCAAGTGGTCCGGATGGACAAGCTGGTTATTCTCATTTCCCAGCATGCTCACCTCGGCGGTATGAAAATCAGCGGACTCGTGGCACCGGCTAAAGAAAGAAGAGTTCCGGAAGAACGGGCAGGGCGGGATTCCCACCTTTGTCAGGGAGACACAACTGGCTTCGGTTTTTGAACCAAAATTCGCGGAGATGATTCTTGATAGGATGATAAGGGCTGCCGGTGCATGGCAATAATTTGGTGAATGGAATTGATCCTTATCTAAAGCAGGGGGATCCCACGAGCGGACTGCTGCCGGGTGTGAATGGGTTCGATGAAGCAGATGTCGGAAAGGAAGATCATCGCTTGTAGCCCTTTTGTTATCGCATCTGTCTGACCAATGATCCGGAGAACAGAGTAGGGATCGAGAAACCGGCACACTATGACGAGGCTGATTATGAAATTCTCTTTCGTGCGATCGAGACCGGAAAGAAGAAAGGTGGAATTTCGACTGACTACATTGGTGGAAATTACAGCGCCCTTCCCCTGGATCATTACAATTATTGGGATTGGACCACGCTCTCCCATCAACAACGTGAGGAGGTGGCGGCGAACAATCGGGATTGGGAGCTCGTGCTCATCTGGACTTTGCAACACCACAAGCGGGTGCCTGAGCCGATTTGAAAACGTCATCTTGCCCGGGGGCTCGCCGAGGATGAATTTGTCAGGAGCGATCATTGGCCATACGATGTTTATATTTGGGAAGGTCGTCGCATACTCTCTGATTTTGTCATGACCGAGCATCAATGCCGGCAAAACCCCGAATACCCCTAGGTCAAAGACCCGGTTGGCATGGGTGCTTACACCATGGATTCGCACCATGTACAGCGTATGATTTTAAGGGGACACCTCAAGAACGAAGGCAATATTCAGAAACTCCTGGTTGGCAGGACCTACCCGATTTCCTATCGGGCGATTGTGCCACGGGAGGGTGAATGCGAAAATCTATTGGTTTCTTGGCGCCTTTCGGCAGGACACATCGCGTTCGGCTCGATCCGCATGGAAATGGTGGGAATGGTGCTGGGGCGGAGTGCCGGAACGGCGGCCGCTCTTGCAATCGATGACGGGGTCTCTGTTCAGAAAGTCTGATTGTGCCAAGCTGAGGAAGCGACTCCTGGAAGATGGCTAGGCACTTGATTAGAAGGAGTCGGGACGATGACCTTTCCTTTTTTGGGAAGGTCATTTCATGGAAAATGTCTTTCCATGATCCGGTGACGTGGGAGGGTGACTGCCGGATGCTTATGAAAGAGAAAAAGGGAATCAAGCAATTGTGGCTCGCCGCGCTTTTGGGGTTCGGGCTCACAGGTAGTCCGCAGGCTGAAGAGAAGCCGGTCAAAGTGTTCATTCTCTCCGGGCAGTCCAATATGGTGGGTGCCGGCAAGGTTGATGGCGGGAGCAGTCGGTGGGGGGCACAGTTCATCGGTCCGGTGGTTTCAGTTTACCCGGGCGGCTATGATCCCAAGACAGACTATGATACTTTGAAACCGGTCGAGACCCTCAAACTGGAGAGTTTCGGTGGCACCAATCCCACCTCGTATCCCGGCGGTGGCGTGCAGGTGACGCGTGGTTTTGTAAAAGTCACGGAGACCGGCGTTTACGAATTCCGTCCAGGATATGGTGGCTCGATGAACAATATCATGGAGGTTAATGGAAAGGTGGTTCACCATCAGGAACCCGGTCAACAAGCCTTTCGCAGTCAGGTAAAACTGGAAGCGGGAAAGCAGGTCCCTTTCAAAATTACTTACCTCACCGATGATGCCAACGGGCTGGGTTGGATCGTGCGACTGGATGTTCCGGGGACCCTGTCGGCCCTCGTCAACTTCGAGGAAAAGTTTCCTTACTTGAAAAATGACAAGGGCCAGTGGATTGCGCGTGATGATGTCTATTACAAAGGAGTGGTTGCTGCGACGGGAAGTCATTGGCTCGGTGTCAATGGAGGAAGAATCGGTCCCGAGCTAGGTTTTGGACATGTGATTGGAAACGGAGTTGATGATCCCGTTCTTCTGCTCAAAACGTCACAAGGAAACCGCGCGCTGGGTTGGGATTTTCTGCCGCCCGGGAGCAAGCAGTATGAATACGACGGAAAGGTCTTCGCCGGCTACAAGGACTCGCCCATGTTCTGGGAAAAAGGAACCGAGCCCAAACCCATCAATTGGTATGCCGGGAAACAATATGACGATTGCTTCGGTGCGGCTCATGAAGTGCTCAAAAATTTTGACAAGAACTTCCCGCATTGGAAGGGAAGAGGGTACGAGATCGTGGGCTTTGCCTGGTGGCAGGGCGATAAGGACCGCTATACCGAGGGGTTGGCGGCGCAGTATGAGAAAAATCTCGTCCATCTGATCAAAACTCTTCGCACCGAGTTCAAAGCACCGGAAGCTAGGTTTGTCGTTGCGACTCTGGGCCAGACAGCCGAGGACACCAAACCGGAGAATGGTCAGGAAAAAAACGAGAAAATGATTCTCGACGCCCAACTCGCGGTGGACGGATCAACCGGGAAGTATCCCGAATTCATAGGCAACGTCGCCACCGTTTATACCCACCCGCTCAGTCAGGGTGGAGCTTCTAACAGCCACTACAATGGTCATGCCCAGACTTATATGGATGTGGGTGAGGCGATGGGTAAGGCGATGATGAAGCTCCTCAAGAGAGATTAGTTGGGTGAGGTTTCGGCAAGATTCGGATTACGTTTCGAGCACCAATTGCATTGCCTTAGGGAAACATCTCCCGCTGAGCTGAATGCTTCTTCCCGCTTGTGCCTCTTCGTTTTGAACTTATTCCAATCTTATTGTTCCGGGTATGCACAAGTAGTGGCAGGCCCGGCGAGAGGACCTGGAGGCAACTTTTATGGGATTATCTTTCTTCCTTCTGCGACAGATGCGGTGAAGTTGACGAAGGTGGAGGCTTTTACCGAAGAAAGGACGTCGATTTTCGGAGCGGTATCCGCTCACCTTACCACCATCACCTTACCCGAGGAGGATATCTTGATCCAGAAGCTCCGTTATCATCTTTTAACGGCGGTGGTTTTGGATCCTGATGCCGGAAATGCTCCGCCGTTTTGGGTGGGGGGATTCCAATCAAATTGGCAGAGTTCTCCTTCCTCAAATTGTTACTGGGTGGACGCTTCACGCAGGCTGATTTGATTGGAAACCAGCAGGGCTATTTCGTGGAGTAAGAGATGGAGCCGGACCAAGATGGATGGGGGCCGTCGGGGAACTTCTACCGCGTTGTGGTTCCCTGATACAATATGACTTGGGAAGAGGCAGTGCGCGACGCCTGGAAATACGACAGGTTTGTGGGGGAATGAATTCTCCATCTTGCCACGACCGTTTCCGAGCAAGAAGGAAAGTATATCGAAACTTTGAGACAAGGATCAGATGTCGGCTCTGAGAACGGATTGTGGTTGGGCGGATTTCAAAGACCCGGGTCGGAAAGTGCATCCCATGGTTGGCGCTGGGTTCACGACGAGGGAGTCGTTGGCGGGACAGTGGAGGTCAGATCACCCTTATAGTTCCGTTCTAGTCCACTCCTGTAAGCTATAAACAGGATTAAGCTAATCGATGATCCAATCGTAGCTGGGAGTGTTGATGAACTCCCAGCCGTCTTCGGTGATGACAACTGTGTCTTCGATGCGGCAGCCGCCGTGCTCGGGGAGATAGAGGCCGGGCTCGATGGTGATGACGTGGCCGGGTTCCATTGCTCTGTCTTGATCGCGGAGTGAAGGGGGTTCGTGAACGTCGAGCCCGACGCCGTGTCCGATGCCACAGTAGCAGCCCTCCCACTTCCCGTCTGCACGCTGGCGGGTGGGATATCCTGCTGCATCGAGGACGTCACGTGCCGCCTTGTCGACGGCCCCCAGCTTTTTTCCTGGCCCAAGCTCGGCGAGGGCGTTTAGGTGGGAAGCGTAAACGGTATCGTAGATATGCTGCTGTTTCTCGCTCGGGTCGCCTTTGATGAAGGTTCGCGAGAGGTCGCCGAAGTAGAAGCTGTCATCGTCGCGCGGGAAAATATCCACCACAATCATTTCGTGTGCTTTTACCGGGCCAAAGCCGATACAGTGACAGTCGGCCGCTTGCAACCCTGAAGCCGCGATGGGGCTGTTGGTTCCGCCTCCGACCGCCGAGGTTGCGACCCGAATTTCCCGCCGCAGGGTTTCACAGGTGAGAACTTCTCCGTTGTAAGAAAGGGTGTCGTCCCGGCCTACTTGGCTCGTTGATAAGATCTCTCGTACTTTGGCGAAGCCCGCTTCCGAGATGCGCGCCCCTTCGCGGCAGCCTTTGATCTCTTCGGCCGATTTGAGCCATCGTTCGGGAAAGAGATCACCATGTTCGATCCCTACAGCAACTCCAAGCTTCACCAATTCTTCATAGTAAGCTACCGGGTAGTGACGGGGCAGGGTCAAGGTGGGATAGCCGAGTTCTTCAATGAGGACGGCTATCGCGGCTGGCTTGCTCCTGCTCCCAAACTTTTCCTCGGCCTTGTCTTGGTATTCGACCAGCTCATACACCTCTGTGAAACACCCCTCATTCTTGGCCCGCTCCAGCTCCATGCGATGAATGAGGCAAACCGGCTTATCCAGAGTGCCCATCAGAGTGATCGGATCCATCGACTTGAATCGCCCAAAGTAATAGCCGTCGGATTCGTTTTCCGTGATGGATTCGATCAAGACATGTTTCATTGGAGGAAATCTTTTTTCGAATCGGCAAAGATCTCAAGTTGTTAAAAATATCTTATTTTTCGATCTCGTCGAGGAGATCGTTGGAGACAAATTAATCCCCAGAGATGAACTCACTTCGGATAGCCGTTACAATCAAAAATACTAATACGGCGCGAGCACAGTCCACCTTTGCTTCTCCGGCCTCGTTGAGGAAGAGGGTGATGCGGCCTTTTCAATCATTGGCTTGATGGTGACATCGAAACATTAGGAATAGGCATGTTCTTTTGGTTAACCGGGAAGATCGAAAGGGAATCAACGTAAACAATCAGCTGTGAAACTTTTATGTACGCTACTCATCTCGGTCATTCCTGTCTTGGCAGCCGTTCCGCGTCCTTTGGCCGGCCCGGTCCGCGATTTACGGAAGGAGATCGATTTTGAACGAATTGGGGAGTTTCACCTCGGGCCAACGGGTGCAATGGGTTGGATGCATGTGAGCCGGAATTCCATGACGGGAGAGGCGCGACAGATTTTGGTCACTCGGATCGAGGCCGGATCTCCAGCGGAAGGCGTGTTGAAGGAAGGCGATGTTATTCTCGGGGTGAATGGAGTACCGTTTTCCGGCGACGCCCGCAGGGCTTTGGGCCGGGCTATCATCGATGCGGAGACGGAGAAGAGACAGGGGCGGTTAAAATTGATTCGTTGGCGCGCGTTGGAAGGGGGGAATCAACGGCAGGGAAAGGAAGAAAACGTTGTGATAAAGTTATCGGTCCTTGGAACTTCTTCGGGGTCCACTCCCTACCAGTGTCAAAAATCCAAACGAATTCTGGACCAAGCGGTGGCGCGGTTGCTGGAGCAAAAAGACTGGGGAAAATTTGGTGACAAGGCTTTGGCTTTGTTGGCGACGGGTGAGAAAAAACATCATCCGCTGCTTCGTGATTACATCCACGCGGTAAAGTTTGCCAGGCCCGATTTGAAGATCAGTTTGGATGACGGCGGTTTGGTCTGTTGGGGCTACGGCTATCACACTATTCTCCTTTCCGAATACTATCTCGCCACTGGTGATGAGTATGTTCTCCCGGCAATTCGCGAGTATGCCATTAAGATTTCGATGGGGCAAAGTAGTGCAGGAACGTGGGGACATGGCTTTGCTTGGAAAGTCACGAATGGCGGTGAAATTCATGGTCGGTTGCGTGGGTATGGCGCGGTCAACCAAGCCGGTCTCCCGTGCTTTCTCTCGCTGGCGCTTGCCAAAAAATGCGGCATTGAGCACCCTGAGATCGATGCCGCCATCGCGCGGGCTTCTGAATTTTTTGAATGCTTCGTGGGCCATGGGTCGATTGGTTATGGCTTTCATCGGCCGAGTCTTGAAATTCGGGCGAGCGGGAGCAACGGAATGTCGGGGAACGGTAAGAATGCTATTGCAGCGGTGGCCTTTCGCTTACTTGGGAATGACAAAGCGACCCGCTATTTTTCGCGCCTTACCGCGTCGCTTCCCAACACGATGGAGTATGGGCACAGTGGGAATTCCTACAGCTATTTTTGGGATGTCCTCGGTGCGCATTGCGCGGGCCCGGAGATGGCGACGGCCTTTTTGAAGGACATCGAGTGGTATCACGCGCTGACGCGAAAGCCGGACGGCCGCTTTGTGAACCAGCCGCTAGGGGGAATCTACGGGAAGGGGCTTCTTGACCCGACTGCAGCGCAGGTTCTTATTGCGACGCTGCCGCGTCGCGCACTTTTTCTCACTGGAAAAGAGATGGGCGGAAAGTTCTTGCTCAATGAAAAGGAGGTTTCGGAAACCATCGCGGCGGGCCAATGGCGTTTGGTTGATCCCGCTTCGGTAAGTGCGGATGAGCTCATTTCGAAACTGGACTGCTGGTCACCGATTGGGCGTGAGTGGGTTGCTAGGCATCTGGCCACCAAAGAAGGGAATTATACTCCTCTTCTGATCGAATTGTTGAGGAGTGAAAAATCAGAAACGCGCGCCGGAGCATGTGCCGCGTTGGGATACCAGGGAGAGAAGGCTGGTGCGGCCGTGGAGCTTCTTGCGAAAGCACTCACGGACGAGCCGATTGTTTCCATTCCGGCAAGC
>JAURPJ010000091.1 GCA_030835305.1 Verrucomicrobiota bacterium
GGCCCCGTCCGCAGCTCCAACGGCGGATTCTTCCGCTACTCCCCGCAACGCAACGACCTCGAGCGCACTGCCCGCCTCTCCATTCCCAACCCCTGGGGCACCGCCTTCGACCGCTTCGGACAACCCTTCTTCCTCGAAACTTCCGACCCCGACCTCCACTGGATGACTCCCGGCACCGTCAAAGTCGACTACGGACAATTCTGCCCCAAACCGCCTGCCATTCTCGAAAAACACCAACGCGTCCGCCCCACTTCCGGGCTCGAATTCGTCTCCAGCCGCCACTTCCCCGACGAAGTCCAGGGCGACGTCATCCTCGGAAACACCATCGGCTTCCTCGGCCTCAAACAACATCAGGTCCTCGACTCCGAATCCGGCTACCAAGCCAGACACCGCCACGACCTCCTCACCTCCACCGACGGTAACTTCCGCCCCGTCGACCACGAGTTCGCACCCGACGGCTCCCTCTACCTCTGCGACTGGCACAACGTCCTCGTCGGCCACATGCAACACTCCGCCCGCGATCCTCTCCGCGACCACAAACACGGCCGCATCTACCGCATCACCTATCCAAGCCGCCCCCTCGTTAAGCCCGCCAAAATCCACGATGCCTCGCTCGAGGAACTCCTTACAAACCTGACCCTCCCCGAAGACCGCACCCGCTACCGCACCCGGCGTGAACTTCGCAGCCGTCCAATTTCTGAAGTAATTCCTGCTCTCCAACAATTGATCGACAGCTTCGATCAAAGTAATCCTGAAAAGCATCAACACCATCTCCTCGAAGCCCTCTGGGTCAGCTGGGGACTTAACCAAATAAACATTGGTGCCCTCTCAACTCTCCTCCTCGCTCCTGATCACCGCGTCCGCGCTGCCGCCGCCGAAGTCCTTCGCTCAAACCGCGATGAAATCGAAGACGCCGCCGCCATGCTCAATCTGCTCGCCTGCGACAAATCGCCACGTGTCCGCCTCCAAACCGCCGTCGCGGCCTCATGGCTTCCTCCCGAAAAAGGACTCCCCATCCTGCAGGAAATCGCGACCCATCCCGTCGACAAATGGCTCAAGCCGGTCCTCGAAACCGCCACCGCCCAGCTTCAGGGCAGAGTCGTCACAACAGAGACCGGCGAAAAAATGCCCAAACCCACCTCTCCTCTCAAAGGCGAAGCCCTCACCCTCTTCAAAAAAGGCCAAGAAGTTTACTCCCGTGAGGGCCACTGCGCCACCTGTCACCAACCCGATGGACAAGGGCTCCCCGCCGCGATGTTCCCGCCGCTTACCAAAACGAAATGGGTCAATGGCAACGAAGACCGCCTCATCAAACTCACCCTCCACGGACTCCTCGGCCCCATCGAGGTGAAAGGCAAAAAATACCCCGGCCAGGTGCCCATGAGCGCCTTCAAACATCTCCCCGACGAAGAAATCGCCGCCGTCCTCACCTACGTCCGTAACACCTTCGGCAACAAAGCCCCCATGGTCACCCCCGCCAAAGTCAAAGAGGTCCGCGAAGCCACCAAATCCCAAGCCGGATTTCTCGCTCCGGCCGAACTCTTGAAGGAACATCCAGACAACTAGTCGAAAGATCCCGCTTTCGGAACTTTAACCGCGAAAACTGAAAGCTGGAGTTTCCAGCTACCTTGACCTCCGATCAAGTCATCATTGCTCTGCACCTCTGCTGCAATCTCAAGCTTCTAGAGAATTGGCCTTCATTTAGCAAACCTCAAGAACACGGATCGGCCTCGAGATCACGCCGGTCAACACTTCTGATGGTGAAGGGAATTTCTTTTTGAAGCCAACCGGCATTTTCTTTCTCACCAAGGACGGGGCGCAAATCATCAGGACCAGCGAGTGGGATCTTTCGATCGTTCCCAGTGTTCAAGGTGCCACGCAATCCGGCCCTCGCCTCGTCAGACAAGGCATACTCCACCCTTCCATTCGCCCAAACTCACCAAACAAACTAATCCACAACGGTGTCGGGGTCCGAAGCGATTGGCACCTTTGCTTCGCGATCT
Source organism: Verrucomicrobiota bacterium (assembly GCA_030835305.1). Taxonomy (GTDB): domain Bacteria; phylum Verrucomicrobiota; class Verrucomicrobiia; order Verrucomicrobiales; family Akkermansiaceae; genus SW10. The sequence goes on from JAURPJ010000091.1 coordinate 2,004, forward strand.
CAATAACACCTGTTTCCTTCCACGAAATGGCGATGTTCCTGAGGGCCTAACTCAATTGCTCCGACGCCCTTTACCTCGATGGCATTATAGGCGCTCTTTACGCTCCCGGAGCGGGCCTTAGGCCGGAAGCCAGCGGCCTCGGACCGTAATTGTGCTTTAGCAATAAAGCTAGGGCATGCCCCACTCGGCTCTTGAAGTGCTTCACTGGGGATCTGCAATCAATACGAGTGAGGTGCCGACGGAGAAATCACCTTATTTGCGCTGCCGGGGAATCCTTCACGGGAAGTATCAAAACCTCCCACTCGTCGCCCAAATTTTTGAGGGTGGCATTTAACAGATCAAGAAGGTCCGTCGCAGTGAGTGCGTAGAACTTCCATTAGTTAAATCCAACTCGTCATCGTAGGTCACCACATAATTGCCATTCTCATCAGAAAAAGCCTGCGGAGTTAAATCCGCCCGACTGCTTGCTCCGCCGTAGCACTCAATCCCCGAAATTGGAGCGCCAGTCTGTGCATCAACGACCCCGATTCCCCAGGAAATAAGCATCACACTGCGTTGCAAAAGTGAGACTTCTAACAAAACAATTGATGCCACCGGGCTCAGCAGTGGGCATCTTAAATCAAAGGGCCCGGGCCTATTTTTATGGCTGTGTGAGTCGGCAGGGGTTGGTTTCTGTTTCTTGGGGTAAGTTTTTAAATTGAAGTTATCGGAAACGCTCATCAAACAGCTTACACCAAGCCTCCGGTCTTCCTCCCCATACCCAGTTATTATTCCTTTCCCATTTATGTATATTCGATCAAAAACTGTGCTCCGATTGCTCGTTCGAGGACCACTTCAGGATGACATTCAGGGATTACCCCTGGACTGCCCAAGGCTACTCACCCTCTGAAGGACGCTTTACCGGAACAGTGGTCGGCTCTTCGAGTTCAAGCTTCTCCGGCCCCATTCCACTTCCCTTGTGCGACCCGTCACAGAAAGGATAGTTGGCGGACTTGCCGCAAGTACACATCCAGTGGGTTCCGGCTTCGAGGGTAATTTCTTGATCAGCTATATCGCTCATGCCGAAGACTGACATAATCGCAGCCAATCCGCAATCGATCATCTCCCGGAGCTTGCCGACGAATCCTTGATCTCTATCTTTTCGTCCCAATGAGACTCATCCTGAGCCGCTCCGACATCCTGGAAAAAAACCATGACCGACTGATCCGTAACCGACGCATCCACGCACCACCATATACTGAGTACTATGAATTGTGAACCAGCGGTTTTGTGAATGAACAATGGCAGCGCCGACGACGCTCTCACCGCGAAGCGAATCACAACACAGGTGGAAATGAATGGGGTGGCGACCGAGGACATTTTCTTTCCCTAGATGTGCGAAGCGCGCGTAGCTGATCGAACCTGCACTGTGGCGATGGTGCATGGTGTGGCCACGGACACCATCCGGATCAGCGCTCTCCACAATGACGTTGCGCGAAAGGTTGGCAACCTCACATCGATATTTCAGACTGATTCCGGCATGGATTTTTTCAACCGGTAACCTCTTCGGACAAGGTCGGTGTTTGATCGCCTGGCTTGGCATCCGCACCAAGATCCAGCCAGGTGCGGCTCATCGGCGAACCGCGGAAATCCATACGCCAGCCGGGACGAAAAATCAGCACCGGGGTCTCCTCCTTGTCGAGCCCGTCGATGTAATACACGCTAATCCGCGCCGTCACGCGGCTGGGAATCGGCTCACCGAGAGTGCGTACCTCGAGCCTAGCGGTGATCGGCGCCATCACGTGTCCGTAAACGTCTGCGACCCCCGCATGGGCTTCCCTTCCACCTCCCACTTTCAGGATGGCGACGTTCAACTCGGTATGCTGATCACGAGAAAATACAAGAGAGAGCCCTCGATGTGGAGTAGAGGAATCAAAGCGGCCGGCTTAAGATCGTAAACTAGCCGGTGCCTGGACCGGATACGAATCGAGTCGCCGGCTTGACTGCCGGGACCATAAAAAGAATGAGGAGGCTGAAAAGCAGTTTTATGCCATAGCCTAGCGAACAGGTCCCCCGATCAACAACACCTCATTATGGAGTCATCCGGTGATCATGCCTGTCTCTACAAAAGATTGTTTTCTTAACAGAGATTGCATAGAAGCCCCCACGAAAAATTGCAAAAGCCTCAAGTTGATCAAAACGATCACTACCGCTTTCGCTCAGCAGATCCAACTTATGAAAAATACGATTATTGTGACATTACTGGTAAGCGGCTCGATAGCATTTGGCCACGAAGGCCATACACATCCTCCTGCGGGAAAAGTGGTGAGCAGTGTCCAGAAGACCGGGAACGGACAGTTTGTTTTTGAGACGGTCCCCGGATTTGGGGCGATGCCGAAGGGCGTGAATATCGGCCCGACACACGGTGGTGTGGCTGTCGATAGTGCGGGAGATATTTATGTGAGCACCGAGGCTGACCACGGAGTAGTGAAGTTTGCGGCTGATGGTTCGTTTAAAAAGAGCTTCGGTGCGGAAACAAAGGCTCTTCATTCGTTGGCTCTGATCAAAGAAGACGAGAAGGAAGTGTTGATTGGTGCCGCGGTGTCAGCACAAAAAGTACTGAAGCTGGACTTGGACGGTCAAATCCTGATGTCGATTCCCAACAAGGGCACGGGAGAGATCAAAGGTGGTTTCAGGGGGGTGACCGGAGTGACGGTTGGCCCTAAGGGCAACTTTTATGTGGTTTGTGGTTACGGGTCGAATTTGGTTCATAAGTTTGATCCTGCAGGAAAACTCCTCAAAACAGCGGGTGGACGGGGAAAGGCTGACGGCCAATTCATGACTTGTCACGGAGTGACGCTCGATACAAGAAGCGGGAACCCTCTCCTTTTGATTTGTGACCGTGAGAACCGCCGTCTGGTTCATTTCGATTTGGATCTGAATTTCAAGCAGGTTCACTCCCGGCATCTCCGGCGCCCTTGTGCCGTGTCAATTCGCGGGGACTATGCGGCTGTTGCGGAGCTTGAAGGTCGCGTGACGATTGTTGGCAAAAACGGTGCACATCTCGCGTTCCTGGGAGACCAGCCCGATCACAGTCTTTGGGCGAAGAAGCCGGTTCCCGCAGAGAAGCTTTACGACGGGCTCTTTACTGCGCCGCACGGATTAAGTTGGGATAAAGACGGGAATATTATCGTGCAAGATTGGAATGTCACGGGGCGCGTGACCAAACTGCAACAGCAATAGATCGGATTGGCGGGGGGGAATTTCCCCCGTTAAGATTCTAAAAATCACGATTTTCTGAAAGAGGAGGTCGTGGTTTTTTTCTACACATTTGGGCAGAGATTTTTAACCTGATCGTTGGAAAAAAGGTTCGGATTATGAACCAGGTGTTTTCCGGGCGTCACTGATTTCTCACCGAGCATCTGCAACAGTGGTCTAATTGATCCAACCGGGTGGTCTGAAGCACAGCTCATCGCGCCGCCCTGTTTTGGTTACCGGTTGCGGAGCGCTCCGAGTGGAGCCAGTTCTGGAGGAACTGAACTGGCGTCAAACGTTCCCAAATATTAATTTTTAGCGGGACCATTTCAACCGACGAAAACACGGGCCGCTTTTTCCCTCAGACCTCGGATACAAGTTGCCACCAAATCAGCCTCAGAAATAACCCAAAACTCGCAGGTGTCCCCTTCCACCAACAACCAGAGAGACACGTCCCCATCGGCGAGGATTTTCAGGAACATCTCATCCTTAACCCAGTACCGGACTGGACGCCGGGCCTGCACAGCTTTCAGGAATCCGGAAAGGGGCTCCAACTCAGCGGCCTCAAAAAGGAAACGCTGTCGATCTAGCTGCAAGCTGACATACGATGCTCTTAAAAAGTCTCTTGGAAAAACAGCTTTCGCGCAGTAATCCCGCAAGCCTCCCAACGATGAAATTCCGCAATCGCCACGGGGCAATTTAAGATGAATTTTCGCCGGCACCGCAATCCGTAGTCCCCCAAGAACATGGGCCTGATACCCTTCGAGAAGTTGTTCGAACGCCGGATGACCCGCCCAGAGTTTTATCATCCTTTCGGCATACACGTCAGCGAGTAATTTCCGGCAAGGGGAGTCATAAAGATTTAAATCGTGATTCTTGCAAATGTCATGGTGACCTCATGGGCGAGAATTCCAAGGATTGCAAACTTTCCCGCCAAACAGTCCTCTTCCTCCGAGACAAAACCTTCTTATGATCCCAAGATCCTCGTAACTCTCCGACCATGCCTCCCAACACCTTCGACCTTCGCCGATTCTGAGTAATCATAACTGGGTGATGGAATTCGAAAGCCGACTGTTCGCGGAACGCCATCAAACCGTGAAACTCGATTCCCTGATTCTCATATAACCCAACCACAAGGTCGTAAGTCATTCGCATATCCGCTTCAACAAGCGGCTTGTGAAAACCTGCAAGCCAGGAGTCCAATCAAACGAAGCTTTCCGTATTGTTTTACACAATTTTCCATGAATTCTCCTGGTCGGCGATGGCTCCATTTTGATCAGTCGGGAGGCCGAAAAATCATCTGGACTTAAGGTGAGTTTTACCAGCCCTGCAACTCCCCCACTCTGCCAAGAATGCTGATGCCGTATTTCCCCTTCTTCGTGCCACCTTTGGCGAGATACTCTTTCACCAGCGGGAAGGCCGGCTCGCCCATCCAGTCGAGGACATTATGGAGCATCATTTCATTTTCAGTAGCCTTGAAAAGAAGGTCCTTCAGGCAGGCCAAAGCATCATCGGAGTCGCCCAACTTCACCAAACTCCAGGCCGCCATCATACGCACTTCATGACACTCGTCCGTGAGAGCATTCTGCAAAGCTTCTTTGGCCGATGTCGCATCTTTCTCGAGCAAATGAAGTCCCACAACCGCCCACCAGCGAATGCCTTCGTCTTGATGGGACATCGCCTTCACAAAGCCATCGAGATTCTTCGAGTCACGAGCCAAGGCCTTGTCAGAAGCATCGAGATAAGTCTCAAGCGGGTAGAGCTTCTTATGGCGCACCATCTCGTAGATCGTCATTGAATTCTCCTCAGCCCGACGCATCCGCATCCCCTCGGGAAGAAGTCCGGAATCAAATAGCTCGAGTTGCTTCGTCCGAAGCGCTGCTTTCAACTCGGCAATTTTAGCCTGATGTTTCGGCTCATTGATGAGATTTTTAACGTTATCGAAATCATTCTCGTTGTCATAAAACTCCTCGGACACGCGGGGACGAAAGAAACGACCGGTCACTTCGTCGGTCTTGCCTTCGCGGTGATGTTGTTCCCACGCGGGCGTCGCGGGAGCTTTCCAAAGATACGCCAAATGCTGACCGGCAGGCGCGTAAGGCATGTAGTTTTTGTGATACGCAAATCTCTTGTCACGCATCAAGCGGACATGATCGAGACGCTCGTCGGCACGCTCGCGAAATCCCAGGTGATACTTCGGCTCGGCCTCGGTTCCTTCCCCTAAAAAGATCCGTCCCTGAAAGGTGTCCGGAATTTCCGCTCCGGCGAGACTAAGCCATGTCTTGGGCATATCGACAAAACTCACCAGACGCTCCACCGTTGATCCAGGTTTATCGGCGGGATAGAGATGTTTGTATTTCCGGGGAATACGCACGATCAGCGGACAATGCACTCCACTGGAGTAGAGGAAGCGTTTACTCCGCGCCATGACGCCACCGTGATCGGAATTGTAAATGATGATAGTGTTCTCGTAGAGCCCGTCCTTTTTTAGCTGCGCAATGCATCTGGCAACATCGCCATCCATACGCTCGACGGCATCGGCATACTTGGCGTAATTTTGGCGAATCACCGGGAGGTCGGGGTGATACGAGAAAAGGGTCATCTTATCCGGATTGTTCTTCAACTGACCCGCTTCCCCGTGTGCCTTGCTCTCATGGCTGGTGGTCGTGTTATAAACACAGAAGAAAGGCTGATCTTCCTTACGAGCCTGCCAACCATAAGCGACACGCTTTCCCTTGCTTCGCTGTTTTCCCAGGTCCCAGGCCGCGTAGTCATCGCGCCCCCCGATGTTATAGTCGGTTTTCCCGGGATTCGAGGTGTGATATCCGGCTTTCTTCAAAAGATCCGGGTAGTAGGGAATTTTATCGTGCGGAATTTCATTTCGACTCCGCATCGGTTGCGTTCCGTTCGAGATGCCGTACATGCCCGTAATCCAACAAGAACGGGTCGGCGCGCAGACCGCCGCATTGTCAAAGCAATACAGGTAGCGAAAGCCCTCCTTCGCAAGTTGATCAATGGCAGGAGTTCTGGTATTTTTTCCGCCGTAGCAGCTGACCCAGGACACTCCGTTATCTTCGCTGGTAATCCAGAGAATGTTGGGTTTCTCCGCCGCATCTACCACCCCCAGATTCGAGGCCACAAAAAGAAGTCCGCTGATCACCTTGTTCCGAAGTCTCATAAAGGTTTGATACGGTTACTGAAGCCCATGTCAATCAATGCAGTAGATAAGTTCGCCTACAACTCTGAATACTCGGCATCGTGGACTTCCTTGAACTCCGCCTTCCCGATGTTGATGACAGCAAATTCAGCCAAATCCGAGAGTTTGCGATTCGGGCCGACAAAATTGTCGGCAAGCCCTTGCGATCGTTGGCAGGCGAAAGTAGATATCTGAGTGCCCCAGCCGGACGTTCGGAATCATCTTCGAATCCGGGTCACAGCTCTTTTTCACAATTTCCTAAAACAGAGCCCCGGCTGACTTGGTCCTGATAACCTTCCCGTGTGGGTAGCTTGCTTCGGCAATTGCACTCCGGAGCCTGGCCCCAAAAAGTACGAATACGACAACCAGTCTACCCAGTGTATTTTTTATCACAGATATGTTTTAGAAAAAACATCAAGGGATAGTAATTTTAATAATTGAAAATACGTGCGCACTACTTTTTAGCCTCGATACAAAATAGGTGGCTCTCGCCTCGAATGAATAGTTGGTTGTCGACAGGAGCCGGGGTGGCATCCACCCCTTCATCCACGGAATTGGTGGAAATGATTTCCAACTTTTTTCCGTCTTTAATGACCACAGTCGTGCCACTTCGGCCGGTGATATAAACATGTCCGTTGGCCGAAACCGGAGAGGCGTAAAGAGTCGATAACCCCGGGATCTTCGAAGCTGTATAGTAGGCTTCGCCGGTCAGGGGATTCACACAAGAGAGTGAAGCCGACTTGTCTTTGTGCATGTAGAGAAGATTGCCAGATAAGAGCGGGGAAGCGAGATCGGGCGTATTTTTTTTCCAACTCCAGACGACGTTTTTTGTCCCTTTGAGGTCACCCCGTCCTCCCAGATGAAACGCTCCTCCGTATGATCCCCGGAACCCGCTCGCAACAATGACAAGATCATCGATAGCAACTGCCGAGGTGACCGGTCGTTGGGCTTCTCCGGCAATGCGCCACAGCTCCTTGCCTGTTTCAAGGTCATAACTCCGGATGCAAGTTTGCCCATTCATGACCACCTGCTTTGAGCCATCATGCTCGACCACGAAAGGTGTGCACCAATTGGTCGGTTCGTCACGCACGGTCTTCCAAATCGTTTTGCCAGTTAACCGATTGAGAGCGTAAAGAGCGGAAGGACCTTCGTGATCCCATGGAAGAAGTATCTTGTTTCCTTCCAAGGTGGGCGAACTCCCTTCACCGAACGCATTGCGGGTGTCCATTTTACCAAAGTCATCCCTCTTCCAAACCAACTCCCCATCCATGGTGTAGCAGTAGAGTCCACGGGACCCGAAGTGGGCATAGACATGCTCGCCATTCGTGCACGGAGAAGCCGAGGCAAAGCCATTCGTTGAGTGCGTTCCTTGGTGGGGAGTCGCAGTGATAGCCGTTTTTTTCCAGAGGATTTTTCCCGTCTCCCGATCAAAACAAAAGAGCTTGAAAGCCAACTCAGAAAGGCGCTCTCCGTCAAATCCCCGCCCGCCGCCGGCAGCGACCGCCGAGGTCACAAAGATCTTGTCTTCCCAGACCACCGGCGAACCCGAACCACGCCCTGGAACCGGGATTTTCCACTTCACATTCTTAGTCGCGCTCCACTCAATTGGCGGCTTGGCATCAGGCGAAGAGCCATTCCCCGCAGGCCCTCTCCAGTGGACCCAATTCCCCCCCGATGCGACCGAGGTGACTAAAAGAAAAAGACTAAAAGCGAATGAAGTTTGAAGTAACATGATGGGATCAAGACCTACCAAGATCTATGTCCCAGAGTCTTCGATACTTCCACCTTGTCAAGCAGAGTGATGACGCCGAAGCCGTACGCGCAGCCTTTCGGCAGGCGCGTGCCGGACCCGGGAAAGGGCTTAACCCTGTTTCGGGGTATTCCTAAATTCGTGAGAAGAAAACATAGATCTATCATCCATGCCCAAAGTTCGCCCCCTTTCCTACTTGCCTGTAAAGACCTCAAAGTAGAGCTGACGGTATACGAGGAAGTTGACCCAGTTTCGCAGGGCATACCCACTGTTTTTGAGATTTTCTTGATCGTATAAATTGGTCTTTCCTCCCGAGGGGTGAACACCGTCTTTGGAAATAATTGTGCCGTCCCAGGTTTTGCCCGGGCGCATGCGCAGACAGGCCGCGTGGAAGTCGACCAGTGGTAGCTTCTGCGCAGCCGCAATCTCGCGGACGATAACATTGACGGCGGCGACCGCTTCATCGTGATCGCGGCGGGGCGGGATGGTATTCAAAATCGGAATACAGTGAGCAGCGAGACACTTGCCCACCACCCTCTCTAGGCCCTCCCGATACCCTTCCGGAACCTTTTTACCGCTGATGTCATTGGTGCCAATCATGATGAGCGCGGCCTCCGGTTTGTCGCGCGCAATCACGGCCTCGATCGACTTGAGAAGGTTTCCGATTTTCCAGCCGGAGTAGTTGGCAAACTTGGGTCCCTTGTCACGGGCACCTTTGATGACGTTCTTCCACTGCTTGTCGGGAGGCGTTTTCGGCAATCCATCGTCAGCGGTGAGAAACTTTCCGGGGTCGGACCAGCTCATCGCCGACCAGAATGCCATTGAGTAAGTAATTGAATCGCCGAACTGAGCCACTCTTCCTCTCTCTCCCTCGAAACCCGCATAGATTTCGCGCGCACGTTTCACGACCTCCAACGAAAGCTGACCGGGAGCAGCAAATGCTACGTTTGCCAGAGACAAAAAAGACATTGCCAAGAACCCCCTGATCAAAAAACGAAACGTAATCATCGTTTCTGTTTACGCGATCACCTGACAGCACCCAACAAGAAAGGCTCCAAAAAAATCGTAAAGGGACGAGAGGGAACTCTAACCACCCTTGTAATTTGGGTGATGAAGGATAGTGAATGCCGCCAACCAAAAAGAAGATCGAGGGAAACGCTGGACAAAGGGACGATTCGCCCAAGATTCTTTTCTGATTAATTTCGGGACCGCACCAAGTCTCCGATTCACGTCAGAGACGATCTGCGTCAATTGTTTTCAATGACGATTCCGAGGTTTTGGTGGGCTCTTTTGGCTTCCTCGGCCTTCTTCACCTTCATTACAGCCCAGCTTACGAGCTGTAACCACGAGGTTGCCCAAGCCAATGAACACTTGAAGTTGGTGATGATTTTTTTGCCAGCCCCCGATAGCAGGTCTTGCGGTGGCGAAAGAGTTTTTTGAGGAGATAGAAGGGATGTGCAACGAACGCGCGCACCGAGGCCTTGGCTTTTCCGGCCATCAGAATGAGGTCCTTTTCCGGGCCTTCCTCCAACTTCTTGATAGGGCTTCGCCGCTTCGCTATCTGCCAATCAATGCGCCCGGTGGAATCTTCCACTGCGCTTTCATCCCGAAATACCATTGGTTGCCTTTCTTGATCTGATGCATCTCTGGGGCACAAGCCCTGTCCTTGTTCTTCGTGGAAGAGGGAGCATTGATGATGGTAGCACAGTGATCGTGCTTTTCTAACAGATGACTAAATCTGAGTAAGGTCGTGGCATCAGGCATGGGGTCCCTGGCGAGGTTGATCCCGAAAAAAGCGCGCATGGCCTGACTGTCATAAACAGGATCTTCGAGAGCTTCGTCAGCGAGGCCGTACCACTGTTGTAGGAAGTGGAAACGGAGCATTCGCTCCAGTCCAATAGGTGGACGTCCATATTTCCCTAATCATTCGGAGTCTTCGGGATCATAGGCCACTTTGGCCGGATCAAAGTCCGCTGCCTCGACGTCGTCCTTCAGACGCAGGGGAAGCACTTCCTCATCCGGGTGGAACCACATCTTCCCGGAATTGGGACCGCTTGGTGAACCAACCGGTTTTTTCTCCTCGGGTTTTTCCTCTTTTTGTTCCGCGGCTTTGTCTGTCTGACCTTTCTTCCATCCATCAAGCCCGCCAACCACCGGAAGGGTAATTGAAGTGGCCGCCAAATCGACCGTCAACTCGGTACCCGGATCAGGCCATAAGGTGAACTCGCGATCACTCGAAAAAATCATCAACCCAATCTGCTGACCCGCCGGGATCACCTGATCATCCGGCTGCAGATCAAAGGTCAGATCGTAAAACTTGCCAGGTTTCAAAGGCTCGCCCTTTCGAATGGAACGATAATTCTGCGGATCGGCCCAACCACGTGTGATGATGTTATCGGTGTTGAGCGTATTCTTCCCGTCCTTCCATGGCAGAGAAACCATCCACACCGAAAGGTTGGCCGCAGGTTTGCTACTGGCCAATCGGATCTTAATTGTCGACGTCCCGGAGAGGTGAACCGGCTGTTTCAGGATGGGCGTGGTATACATCAAGCGATGTTTGGTCCACTCGGCTTTGGCCAGGGAAGTTCCATCAAAAGAAAAATTATCGACCAATTTTTCCCTCCCCGGCTTGTCTACTTTTGTGATGTCCAGCCCTCCTTGCTCCGGAGCCCCTGGGCTCAGGAAAAACTCCACAGGTCGCGCCGCCGGATTTGGATAGTCGTGATACGGGGTCGGCTCCTCCCGCTTGTCTCCCTCACGCACAATCCATGACCTGGGATCGTTTTCGACATTATTCACCACCCCGTGAAGATAGCGTGTAAACCAACGGTTCATTTGCTTCAAGGGAGGCTCACCACCGTGACCTCCCTGATGGAAATAGGCCTGTACCGGAACGCCCTTTTTCTTCAAGGCCTCGTAAATCCTGACACTATGCTCGGGCTGGACATTCCAATCGTTAAAGGCGTGGGCCATCAGGGTGGCTGCCTTCAACTGATCCAATTGATTGAGATAATCCCGGCCTGCCCAGAAGTCATTGTAGTCGCCATTCTTGCGATCAAAGCTTTTGATCATTTCCTCGTCACGAATGGCACAGTCGCAGAAATCACGCTTCTCCGGGTTTCCGCTATGAACCACATCGTAAAGACAATCGATATCCTCCCCAATGTAGCCACCGGGATGCCTGACAAGACCGTTCGAGCGATAGTAGTGATAGTAGGACGTGTTCGGCGCAATGGGAATAATGGCCTCAAGACCCTCGACTCCGGTTGTTGCTGCGGCGAGCGGAAGAGTCCCGTTAAATGAAGTCCCGGTCATCCCCACTTTACCAGTTGACCAATACGCCTCGACTTGCTCCTGTCCGTCCGGAGTGGTGAAGCCGGACGCCTTCCCGGTGAGCCATTGAATCACCGCCTTTGGCGCAAGTGCTTCATTCATCCCCCCGATCGTTGGGCATCCCTGGGAAAGTCCCGTCCCGGGAGATGAGGAATGCACCACGATGTAACCGCGGGGCACCCAGGTCTTGACATGACTTTTTGAAATGATGGGCCGCTCGCCTTTCCTCTTGATCGGTTTGCTCTCCGTCCGCTTTGGTGGCTCCTCGCCTAGTTCCTGACGGGGCGACCACATGGTGTCCTTTGCATCGGGAGCAGTGCCTGCAAAATACGGGCTTGTGATATAAATCACCGGTAGTTTCAGATCCTCGGTATCCGTCTGGCGAGGCCGGGTCACCGCCACATGCACCCGGTCGGGCCGACCATCTTCATCAACATCACTCTCTGTTTCGACCCACAAATCATGTCGAATCCAAAAATCCGGATCTTCAAAACGTTTCACAATCTGCGCCTCACCATCTTTGAAGACGAGCACGGCCTTCTCCGGCCTCCCTGAATCCGCATGAACCAGTGTTCCTGCCAAACTTGAGAAAAACGTGAATTTTAAAACACAAAGCCTCCTTCGAATTTCAATCATGCGACGGCGTATCAGGTTTTTCCCCGCTGTCAAAGAACCAAGCGCCGACCCGGCCTACCCACGATCCCCACCGGGATTTCTTCCTCCGAAACGGTCAGACCAGAAGAAGGAAGACTCACCGGATCACTTTTCGTCTCCCTGAAAAATCAAAGCAATCGTCGGAAGAGCTCTTGAACAGGATATTCAGACCAAAAACCTAAGCATCTAGCTACAAGTATTTTAAAAAGAAAAGAGATCAAAGCCGGCGACTAATGGCATGAGGAAACAATCCGAGGTGTTGAATTAAACGACCCAAACCACCTGCGATCCCATCAATCAAGCTCATGATCAAACAGACAAATCTTCCGATCACTTCCCATTTCCTAAAAACTGCTGCATGGACGTAGGGTAAGGGGGCGGTCGCCCCCGCGACGGTGGTAAATTCCCGGTGCTATCGTAAAAGGCCGTCTAAAAAATACCAAATAAGTGCTGCGGAGGAAATTCATCTCAGTGAACACCGAAACCAAGAACGACAGAGGCACGAAGGGTCTATCAATGATGCCGGCATGACTGCAATATCGCCGCTGCTCAGTTGCGTGAAATCACCCTGACTTCGCAAGTGAAAGACAAATAGCTTCAGTGTCATTTCGAATAAAAGCGCACTTCCTGGCATAGGCAGGATGCGACCAGACGATTTTGCGTTGTCTCAAATCCAGACCATTGGGCTCGATGACGTGGGCTCGACCAATTTCCTCGTAGCCTTGCTCCGAGAGATTCGCGATCACGAGATCGCCCTTTTCGGTGAACATGAAATAGCGATCTTCATGAGGGGTGACGAAGACAGTCCCCCAGCGCACCGGCTCTTCAATCGCGATGGGCTTGAGAGATTCCCAAACCCGCTTTCCCGTCAAAGCCTCCATGCATCTGAACTGACCATAACTGCATGCTGCAAAAAGATGACCATCACGCAAAACGGGAGTGTTCATGATCCCGTGCAGATGGGTCGTCTTTCTCTCGCTGGCGCGCTCCGTGCGATAGACGATCTCAGGCGTCGATTCATCTTCCTTGAGCTTGAGCAGCATCGACCCGTTGTAAAAATTGGTAAAGAACAAGTGATCATCATCAACCATCAGAGGAGTCGGGATGGTGAGGCCGGCACGAATCTTCCACGGCACGCTCCAGTAGATTTTTCCGGTCAGGGGATCGAGCGCGTTGGCCGCCTCCGGATGCCAAATGATCAGGAGATCGCGGCCGGCATGTTTGACGATTCGGGGCGGACAATATCCGGGTTGCTTGGCCGAAACCGCCCGCCATACCTCTTTTCCAGTCATCTTGTGAAAAGCCACCGCGGTGGAGCCATCGCCACTTCCCAGACAGATTAAAAGATCTTCATAAACGAGAGGTGAGGCAGCAAATCCCCAGGTCTGGGTGGCTACTCCGAAGAATTTTTTGAAATCGTGAGACCACTTCTCCGCTCCATCCTTTACCGTCCGGCAAATAAGATTTCCTTCTCCGCCGAAAGTGTAAACACGATCACCATCGACCAGTGGAGTCACCCGAGGCCCAGCTGAATACGACATAGTGTAGGGACAATGATAGGCTTTTTCCCAGACCACTTTTCCAGTGGTTGCGTCCAGGCAGAGGAGACGCTCATTCCCCTGTTTTTTGCCGGTGCGTGCCCCTTTTGCCTTCGCTTCGGCAGTATCGAGCGCTTTACGATCCATCACGAAAACCCGGTTACCCGCCACAGATGGCCCCGCATACCCCCGGTTCACCGGAGTACGCCATAGAACTTTGGGCCCGCCTTCCGGGAATTTATCAATAATGCCGTCCTCTCGCCAAACCCCGTCACGTTGGGGACCGAACCACTGCGGCCAGTCCTCTGCAACGGCAGAGGACATGAGAGAGATTATTAAAAAGAAGGCAGAAGACAGTAATTTCATGGATCATTGGGATTTGCAGAGGCAGTCGAGTCAATCATACAATGCGACCGGTGACAATTTTCTCCGGACACCCAAACAAAAAAGAAAACCCGGATTTTTCCACTCATTTACAGACACACAAGCTAAGTAAAAGCTGGAAGGGTGAGTGGGCACTAGACCACCGCTTCTGAGACCCGCAAAGCTGTCGTTCCTTATCAACGGGCTGACTTGATCCAGATTTGCTTAAACGAGGGACTCTTATCATAATCTCAAAGCAAGGACTTCAAGGACCTGAGTGAGATCTTAATGGCACATCTCCACTTCGAGTTTCTTCAGCGGTTACCCTCATCGATTTGCGGACAACCGTCGACCTAGATGACTTCCACGGCGTTCTATGCTTCGCGCGTGGCGACATCGACAAAAAACGAAGGGAGTCGTGGGATCAGGGAAAACGCCAAAGGTTCTCAATCGTATCTTGGTGGCACCACCCGTCTTCGATTTTAGTTTTCGGTGATGACTCTGAGGCGGGCAAACGTTCGGCTTCCTTCATTGCCGGCTGGACGAACGATCACTTGATCCCGCCCCCCGGCCACGGAAGTGCGATTAACCACGACTCCCGGATCCCAGGTTTGAAGGTCAGTGGAAAACTCGATCTCCACCAGCACGCCACAGGAATACTTGGCCTTCTCGAACCCAAAGGCAGGTTTACCATCCAATGCCGTCACCGTGATGGGGTTCGGGTCGTTGACACCGGGATTCGAGCCAGTGACATATTCGATGAGGGCCGGAATTCCATCGCGATCGGCATCCGAGAGCTCATCACCCATTGAGAGTCCGTGCACGGAGAGCCAATCGTCCAGAGGAACGCTGTCGTCGGCACCCGGTGAACCATCGGGAGAGACACTCGCGCGCCAAGTCGCGGCGTTTGAGTGATCAATGCCGCTGACCGGGCATCCCATAGTCAGGGAATAGCCGGCACCGTCAGCCGCAGCCGGCCAAGGCATTTCGTCGTCGTAGATCAATTCATGAATCGCCGATCCCAGGCCGAGGGAAAATTTTAAATTCTCACCGCCATTGCTTAGTCGATCTCCTGTTTCCCACTGACCGGCAATAGGCAAACCCGGCCCGTATTTCGCTTCGAAGGCCGGAAGGTCCGCAACCACCAGAAAGTAGGCTCCCGCAGCAATGGTGGTCCCGTCGGGGAAGTCGAAGTCAATCCCCTTGGTGAAACGAACTCCGGTAAGATCAAGGGTGGTGGTGCCAATATTCTGAATCTCAATGAATTCAAGAAGCTCATCACCGGCAGGATGATACATGATCTCGCTAATCACCAATCCATCGCGGAAGGGAGTCACGTCCGGATCACCTGCAACAAACTCAATCGCCTCGGACCAATGACTTCCCCGGCCCGTATCATCAAAATGCCTCACGCGAACGCGGTAGGTTTTTCCCGGTCGCAGCGCCGAAGTCGGGAGGTCAAGGTTGGCACCGCCACTCGATGACCAAACTTCTTCAATCTCATACTTCCACGGATCTCCCTCCACATAACCCGGAGTGCCGGAATTGTAGACTTCGCCAACGCGCCACTGCATCGAGGCAAAGGTCCCGCTACCTTGGGGATCGGAGAAGGCGCTGCTTTGGAAACTCAACCCATCGACCGGGAAACCCGCGTCTCCGGTGTAGGTAACTGTCGGTAGATCCGGGATGGCATTGTCAGCCGCTTCCTGCGCCAGGTATCCCCGGCCGTAGCCATCTTCGTCCCGGTCGTTGACCGCAAAAGGAGTGGGATCGACATCATACATGTAATCAATGATACTCTGCTGAAAGCCCTCGTGGTCGGCCGTCGGAATGGTGCGGAAGTAATCGGTCTGCAAGCCCGTTTCGAATCTCGAAAGTTGATACCAGGGCCCACGATGCCCCCCTCTTGTTCTCGGGTGAAAAGACCACATGAATTCATCGGCATCGACCAGGGTCAAAGGCACCCCGGAGGGATTGACGAACTGGGAAATTTCTTCCACCAACTGCGCGGCATGACCGCCATCGCGATTGATATCCGAAAAAAGCAAGTCCCCCAATTCACGACAGCGGTTGCGGAACTCAAGACGAATCTCGGGATGATCGAGGCAACGGTCCGCCCGGATGACGCCGCTCCACACGTGCTTGACGGGAGCATACATCATATCGAGATCCCAAGGAATGACCCGCCATTGATCGGCCGTGGGTTCGTGATAAAAGTAGTAGTTGGTGGTATCCCGCAGGTCGACGTTTCCAGTGGCCCGGTTAATCGCCCGGAATCCATAGTAGCTTTCCAAGTGGAATTGATCGCGCCACCACGCTACCGTATTCAGGTTGGCACTGGCGGCATAGAAAGTGTTCCAGTCCGAAGAATCCTCCACTTGGGTCGGCCCCTGGTTTTTTTTATCTCCCCCGCCCCCCTGGATTTTGTAGACGTTGCCATCGGCCAGGTCGAACTCATCGAGGAAGCGGCCGTCGGGATGTTGGATCGCTTGATAGAGGCCCCACAAATCTCCCTCATACTGGTCGGCGGGTGCTTCTTCGGCACCATCAATCACCCGAAAATGAACGTGATGGGTATTGGATCCGGTGACACTGGCTAGCTGATAGAGCCGGTGGGGCACGATCTCGTTCAACCCGGCGATCCCACGCTGGGAAGAAAGCCACGGCGAAGCACAGGAGTTAAAATTCAAAGTCTTCCAGGTCGTCTTGTATCGTTTCCCGTAAGCATCCCGCGCCCTAAAGTCATGAGTGCGATTGAACTTGAAACGCCACTTGTTTTTCCCGCTGACATAGGTCGAAGCTTCACCCCGGTTGTAAAACTGAATGTGGTCATAAACGCGACCCTCATAAACCATCGTGCCCCACATGCGGACACCATCGGAACCATTGGAATACTGGCTGTTGGTGACATCGCTTGAGTTTGCCACGAGATGATACACCGGCTGGGCATTCCCCATCACCTCGGCCGGAATCGTTTGAGGGGCCGTTGAGCCCGGCTGCTTCGCTCCGGTCCACGCGGGAACTCCATCGTAGACAAAGTAAGCGAAGTTCGGCTGCTCATCATCGGCATAGGGAACCTGAATTCCGTTCCCGAGGGAATCTTCCAGCTGAATCCGATAGCGGACGAGCCGACGGTGCACCTGCAAGGCCGCCGGTAGAATTGCGGTGAAAATCGAATCGCCCGCCGAGGCATCACCGGCTGTGCCGTCATCAACCATGGGAACATCGACCCATGTCGTCTGGTAAGCGGCATCACTCTTGCGAATGTAGCTGCCGGGATCCACCAACTGATAACTGAGAGTCACCGGACCGACGCCATCGGCATCCGTGATCAAGGCTGTGATCTTAACTTCGTCACCCCCAGCCGGTTGTTCGGGGGTATGATCGACCTGTCGGATGGCAGGCGGCGCGGCACTGATGTTTGGAGCCGCCACACTATTGGCCCCACCAGGCGTCGGATTACCGGTAGCAGTGCCGGGGTCGGGAGTCTTGAGTTCAACGTCGATTGAAAAATCACTGCTTCCCAAGGTGGCATTCAAAGCATGGACCGCGACAATATTACTTCCTCCCACAAGGACATTGCTGGCATTGTTGACAATGACCTCCTCCCAGGCTGCTTCGTGATTGGTTCCGGTATCGTCGAAAGCTTTGACCCCTCCCGTCACCGAGACGCGGGCCACCTCCTGCCCATTGATCCAAACGATCGCGCCATCATCGCAATAAACTCTCACGAGTAGCCGGGAAGGAATTTCATCAGCTGGCACAGTGAAGCTCTTGCGGAGGTAAATCGTCGAGTAGTCATTTCTCATGTCACCAAGAACAGTGACATCGTCACCGTCTCCGTAGCCAATGGGAGTAACTCCCGAAAGCCAGCTGGCATCCTGCGAAAAACTCAACTCACGCCATGCCTCAACCGGGTTTGAAGCCTCACTGGTTCCCTTGCGATAACTCCAACCGGACCCCTCAGGCAGGTAGGTCACAACCGGACCCACCGGGCCGGTGCCGGCACTTCGCCACGATCCACCGAGATCATTATCGAGTGCGGGATGAATGAGCTCCATCGAGCCCCCGTTTCCCCGGGCCGATGAAGGCCAGGGAAAGCCCGCCTTGTAGTCAACCCGGTCCACTTCTGCTCCACCGCCGTCCAGCAAACGCAAATCATCTCCATCCACACTGAGATTCCCCGAATACTGTAGACTCGTAGTCACCCCAAACTTCGACTGCATCGTAGCGATGTCTTCGGCAATGACGAGATAGGCTCCCGGTGCGATCAAGGTGCCATTTGGAAAAACAAAGTCTCCCACTCCGGTGAGAGTCCACCCCGTCAGGTCCACCGAAAGGTCTCCGGCATTGTAGAGTTCCACAAATTCCGCCGCTTCGGTCTTCGGTTCGGCATCGTAGTGCACCTCGTTAATCACCACCCCCAAAGTTGCCGCAGCGGTCGTGGTGAAAGTTCGTGAATCCGGAGCCCAACTGATCCCGGCACCATTCTCGGCGCGCGCCCGAAAATAATAGGTGGTCTCTGGAACGAGCAGACTCACCGTTTTGGAGAAGTCTCCATTGTCGGACCCAGAGCCTGCGCTTCTTTCCCAGGCGGCAGGATTCGTCCCACCGTCACTGGTGCCATAGTAGAAAACCAGGGCGGGAGTATCGCTCCCGGTATCGGTCACCGTTCCTTCCAATCGCGCGGACGACCCCGTCACGTTGGTGGCATCCCGATTAACCACGCTCGCTGGAACGGCAACCGGGGTGGTGAAACTTTCGCTCAAAGCAGCCCAGGCACTTCCACCCGAATTCCGGGCAAACGCACGAAAGAAGTAGGTCGTGCCATCACTCAGTCCGGCAACTCCGCCACTCTGGCTTTCACCCACAGTTCCCAGAGAAAGAGTGCTCTGCCAATTGCCCGCAGTGGTTCCCCCATCGGAGGTTCCGTAATAAATCGTCACCACCGGATCTTCACCACCGGTCGAAGTCACCTGCGCTCCGATCGTCGCCGAATTTGCCTCGATATCCAGTGCGGCCATACTTGACACCGACGGGGCAAGAGGCAGCGTCATGAAAGACTCCGTATCGGAAGCCCATCTTGTTCCTCCCGCGTTGCTGGCCTTGGCACCAAAGAAGTAAGTCGTGGCAGGCAACAACCCGGTCACGTTTAAAAAGAATTCCGCCGACTGCGTCCCCGCAAGAGTCACCGGGAAATCCCACGCACCTTCGATCTGACCACCATCTTCATCACCGTAGTATATCGTCACTGTCGGAGCGCCGATTCCCACGTCGGTGACATTGCCACTCAAAGTGGCAGTCGATGCTGTAACCAAAGTGGCTGGCGTCACCTTGACATCGGCAAGGTCGGTATTGGCGCCGCTCAGATCGGTGGCGGGAGCACCCCGAGCCAAGGTGGTAATTTCCGCAGGCGTTAGAAAACCGGCCCAAACTGCAAATTCATCCAGCCGACCTCCGAAGCCATTGTTGGTTCCGGCCGGTTCCGCTCCGATCATCAGCTGTCCGGTGAAGGATGGGATCGCAGCCGCTCCAGTTGCCTGTTCATCGAGCATCACGCCGTCAATCCAGATTTGTTTCTTTCCCCCGGCGACTTGAAGCACGACATGCTTCCACTCGTTCAGGGTCGAGGTCCCAATTGAAACATTCCTACGATTGGCTCCTCCGCAGCAGGCTCCGCCGTGGTCGAAGTAGGCATTGCCATCGCCCCAGGGAACGTGGGCTTGAAAGCCCCGATTCCCTCCGCCGCTGAAGGCGACAATTCCAAATGACGTGCTTGAGGCATTTCCTCCGCTCCCGTTGCCGATGTCATACTGCCAAAAGCTCACGGCCATCGCATCGTTGGTCGTCGCCATGGACAAATCCACCGTCGCGTCGGCCCGGGCACCATTGCCACTCGCTCCCACGTCGAGCGCCCGATCCCCCACCGCGCCGCTAAACCCCTCGGCGTCCCCACTAATGACACCTCCACCATTTAGAGTGGCATTGGCTCCATTTCCCGATTGGTCCGCAGCTTGACCATTGAAATTGTAGTAGGCGAGAAGCTCGGCAGCCTCCAGACAAACAGAAGAGGTCAGGAACAGCGCTACGAAACCCGGCCAGGAAAAACTTTGATTTGAATTCTTCATGGTCAAAACAAGGTGTGTTACGGTGAGTAGGCCCAAGAAGAATTTTCAGTTTCCTTCAATGGCTTCTTCTCGGGCTTACTAATAGGCTCCATTGGTTCCAAACATCTCCTTCTTGGAAGCGCGGGGACGTTGACGCACCGAGTGATCAGGATCGCCGGTCTCGCGGTCGAACTCGTCGGGAGTTCGCTTCGAAGGAAGGTAATCATTCGTCCTTTTGAACTGGGCTTCGAGAGCCGCTTTCATTTCAACGAGTGTTTTTTCATGCTCCTTTTGGGTAGCCAAATTGTTGAGCTCAAAGGGATCGTCTTTGAGATCATAAAGTTCAAACCTGGCCCGCGGCTTTTCGAGACAGCGGCGCTGGGCAGGAGTAAGCTTGTTCTCAGATTCCAATTTTCGAATTGCGGTCCAAGTTGGACTCCTCCCGGCATCTGCCGATGGTGTGTTCGGAAGATCGGAGTAGGTGTTGTGGATGAGTTTCCAACTTTGATTGGCAACCGCCCGGCCGTGATCTTCGTAATCATGCCAATGATCCTCAGCAAAAACATAGTCCCGGGTGGACGCACCGACCTCTTTAAGGATCGGCAGGAAGTTGATTCCTTCGAACGATTGAGGCACCTTCAATCCGGCTATTTCAAGAAAAGACGGTGCGATATCCACTGACGACACGAGACTTGTTGTCGTCTGGCCTGCTTTGATTTCCCCGGGCCACTTCACGATCCATGGCGTGCGAATGCCACCGTCATAGAGAGTGGTCTTATCACCCGGAAAGGGTCGGCCGTTGTCACTGATGAAAAGAATGAGTGTATTGTCGCTCACTCCCTGCTTCTCCAGTTCGGCCACCACCTTCCCCACGTATTGATCGAGCCGTCCGATCTCGTCATAGTAGAGGCGGAAATCCTCGCGGACTTCCGGGGTGTCCGGCGTGTAGGGAGGAATTCGAATATCAGAATTCTTGTGAGGTTTTTCCAAAGCGCCATCTTCGTAGGCCCTATGAGGATCCAGGGCGGCCAACCAGAGGAAGAAGGGTTTGTCCTTGGGGCGGTTTTGCAGAGTGGACACCCAGGCTTCACATCCGCTCGGAGATTTTGCCACCATCTTGCCCGGCTTGGCATCGGACCCGGTGGGGAGAATAAATCCGGCGGTGGAAGCTTCGAAGACATCGTCGAAGCGATCCTTGACCGCATCACCAAGATGCCATTTCCCCGCTGCTGCGGTGTAGTATCCCGCATTCTTCAACAACTCGACAAAGGTGACGGATTCCTTGGGCAGCGGCCAGTGCAGTTGCTCGGCTCCGGTGTTGTGGGGGTAGCGCCCCGTAATGATACTTGCCCGGCTTGGACTGCACGAATTGGCAGTCAGGTAAGCATGCTGGAACTTCATCCCGCTCTTCGCCAGGGCATCGATGTTGGGCGTCTTGATCGAGGGGTGACCATAGACCCCGCAATCGTCCCAGTTCATGTCATCGGCAATGATGAGAAC
>JAURPJ010000092.1 GCA_030835305.1 Verrucomicrobiota bacterium
AGATCCTTCCCCTCAACCATCACGAGAAGATCATATCCCCCGCTAATCAGGTAACAGCTGGTAACTTGTTCGAAGCGGGCAATTCGGCGCGCAAGACGATCAAATCCACCACCACGTTCCGGAGTGAGACGCACCTCAATAAAAGCGGTGACATCATCATCACCATCCAGGGCCGGATCGATCATGGCCTGATAGCCACGAATGGTTCCGTCCTCTTCCCAGGCCGCGATCTGGGCCGCTACCGCCTCTTCCGAAAAAGACGTTCGCGCTGCCAATTCTGCATTGGAATGTCGGGCATTGCGTCTGAGAAGGTCAAGAAGTTGGTTCATATCTGTTTTCAAAAAGTTAGTCGCCGAAGCACACGCCAACAGCGCGGGCCGCTTTCACGACTTCGGAGTTCGTTTCGACAAGACGAAGCTCCTCCACAGCCTCTTTGATGGAAACCGAGCCAACGTGATAACTATGGTAACTCACCATCTGGCCAAACTCGCCCTCACTGGCAAGATGCGCCGCCATCACACCAAAGCGAATCCCCAAAATCCGGTCGAGCGGAGTCGGTGCTCCTCCGCGCTGAATGTGCCCCAGAGTGGTGCAACGGGTCTCCTTGCCGGTCAACTCGCCAATCTTACGGGCGACCTGCTCACCGATTCCCCCAAGGCGAACCTCGCCCCCACTATTCGGATCAATCGTCGCTAGATTTCCATCCGGGTTTTTGGCCCCCTCTGCGACAACCACCAGCGAACTGGTGTATCCCAACGCTTCACGCTTCTTGAGGTGCTCCGCCACTTTTTCATAAGTGAAGGGAATCTCAGGAAGAAGAATGACATTGGCCGCACCAGCCATACCTCCCCAGAGCGCAATCCAACCGGCGTGACGCCCCATGACCTCTAGCACCATGACCCGCTTGTGGCTTTGCGCCGTGGTATAAAGCCTGTCCAGTCCGTCAACCACCGTGCTCACCGCACTATCGAAACCGAAGGTCATCGAGGTCGCCTTGAGATCATTATCGATCGTCTTGGGCACTCCGATGATCGGCCAGCCTTGTTCGTAAAGTTGATGCGCCGTCGTCAATGACCCGTCCCCACCGACCACCACGAGAGCTCCGATTTCAAGCTGGTCCAGGGTCTTCTTGGCCCGGTCGACAATTTCCTGGGGCACACGGGCAATATCCCCCTCGCCGATCTTGGCGGCGAAGTTTCCCTTGTTCGTGGTTCCCAGAATCGTGCCACCCTGCTTGAGGATGCCTTCGGTGTCTTTGGGCGTCAGGAAAGTGAAATCCCCCGGAGGCAGAAGCCCCTCAAATCCATCCCGAAAGCCGATGGTTTCCCAGCCTTTTGAAGCCGCCGCTCCGACAACTCCGTGAATAACCGCATTCAGCCCCGGGCAATCGCCCCCGCAATTAAGAATTCCAATTCTCATGATTCAGTGTGTGTAAAAGTTTTTCGTTTTATTTCGGTTTGGGAACGGTGAGCAGCTCGCGTGCCTCCTTTACAGGTTGCCCTTGCCGCAGCCAGTAATCATAGGCAGCCCATCCCTGGTTGATCAAGGTTTGTGTGATCCCCCATCGGTCGGGACTCCCCAGCGCGATGATAATCAACCTACGCCCCGTCAGCTGGGTCGCACCGGTAGGCAGCTTGCGCACGATCGACTTCTTCTCCGAACTGGTGGCCGCACACGGACCGGCCAGCACCGTGCTTCCGCTCTTGATCCCGTTGACTGTTCCACGACCAATCATCGCGTGGGTGTTTCGCACCTTAAAAGACCGCTTCTCATTCACCCGAAACGAGGAAATCGTCCGCTCGGCCTGCTTCACATAAAACTGAAAACCTGGATCACGCATCGCATAAATTGCCAGCCGCGCCATATCGCGGGCGGTCGAACTCCCCTGCGCTTGCACCATGTCCATCCCATGCGGATTCACAAAGCGTGTCCGGTTCATGCCAATCCCCCGGGCCAGATTGTTCATCTCCGTCACAAAAGCCACCTCCGGCGAAGGTCCGCCGGAACGGTTTTGAATCGAGCGCCCCGCATGATCCGCCAGCGTAAAAGCAGCCACATTATCGGATCCTAAAAGCATGGAATACATCGCCTCGCGCAGCGAAATCCGATCTCCCGGAATGAGCCCCATCGGATTGGAGCCACCCAGCAACAAGGCTCCCTGCGGTACAATTGCCATCTCTGCCATACTCGCACCGCTCAATTCAGCCCAATCCAGAACCACCATCGCAGTGGCAATCTTGGTCAAACTGGCCACCGGCCGCTTCTGATCGGCATCCAGCTCCAACAAAATCTTCCCACTATAGGACTCCACTGCAATGTAGCTTTCCCTGCCATGCGCTGCCCCGATCAAAAAATACAGAACAGCTGGCAGATGCCTCAAAAAGCGGGATATCTGGGATCGAACTCTCGTCACAACGGGCAGGACTCTAGGGAATTGCCCTTCCAAGACAACCCCGAATCCCCTCAACCTACGACAACTAGCGCAGCTCTAGCGCTTCTATGCTGCATACTTCACGCTTCGGGTTGATGTCTCAACTTTCAAGCGGCTAAAGATCCAGCGGACCGGTCACCCCCATCCCATTTGCTCCCAACGCCACGTGCAGATAAATTTCGGTCGTCGTAATCTCCTCCTGCCCCAGTCGTCTCTGGATCGTCCGGAGATCGGCAGCGTCTTTCAGGAGATGAGTCGCGAAGGAATGGCGCAATGCGAGGCTCGTGACCCGCTTGTTTATTCCCAACCGGTTCACCGCTCGTTTCAGAGTTTTGCCGTAAACTCCTCCCAGCAGATGGTGCCGACGCTCGATGCTGGTTCGTGAATCGACAATGACTTGTTTGGCCGGAAGCAAATACTACCAGGCAAATCCCTTGGCGGCAGCCCGAAACTTCAGGGTCAAGGCACCCGGCAGATAAACTCCGGCCACGTCATTTTCCCCGTCCCTTTTCCAGATATAACGCGCTTTCTCGATCTGCCCTGCCTGTGAATCCACCAGCGAGCGCGGAATCACCATTACACGGTCCTTGCCTCCCCGATCGGTGAGTGTTTTCCGGTCCAGATCAACATCTTGGATTCGCAGCCTCAAGAGCTCCAAATGCCGCAAACCCGTTCCATATTGATGCTGGGCCGGGGGAACCTTACCACTGCTTGTGGCTTCCTGGAAGGAACTGCCCTACCCCTTCTTATCCGGTGAATGTTGCGGAGAATTTTGCCAAGTCTTCATTTTGCCATTGCCAAGGATCAAGATCTCCGGTGGAATGAACAGCGTAATGAAAAAGCTCCTACTGATCACACTCGCACTCGGCTTTGCCGTACCCGCACAGGCGGACATCCAGGCTGCTCCGGGAACCAAATACACTTCTTCACGCAAGCTCGGACGGGCTGTTGCAAACATTCTTTACGGAGTCATCGAGATTCCCGAGCAAATGGTCCGAAAATCCGAAACCGAAGGCCGTAAGTCCGGATGGTCCCACGGGGTTGTTGACGGTTCACGCCGTGCGCTCAAGCGTATCGGCTATGGAGTCTTCGAACTCGTCACATTCCACTGCCCTACTTATCACGGCACCTTCAAGCCGCCATACACCCGCTGTGGTGCTGATGACCGGATTGAAATGAATCCTCGTGACGGCCTTTCCGAATTCCCACCCGAGCTTGGTTTTGAGACCTACTTCAGCCACTCGCGCTCCCAGAAGTGGTAAAAACCGCTCCTACATCGTTTCCCAAAAGCCGCCTCCTTCGGGATGCGGCTTTTTTCATCCACTTTTGCCAGTATTCATTACAGCTTTCGGATCATTGCCGCGCCTATCCAAGCCAGGCTCCGACGCCACCATGGACGACTTTTCACCCAGTCCCAGTGCACCAGATCACTCTGCTCCAAGTCTTTTTCATACTGATTCATGAGCTGACGAACGATCTCAGGATCATTGATGACCAGACCAAGCTCCCAGTTCATTGAGATCGAGAGGTAGTCAAAGTTCGCGCTCCCCACCACTGCGAGCCGATTGTCGAAGAAAATCGTCTTGGCGTGAAGCACCCTTCCCAAATATTCGTGAATTTCAATCCCATCATCTATTAAGGAGGGATAGAGCCCCTCGCGGATCCAGTCGGCAAAGACCACATCGGAGTTTCTGGGAACCTGAACCCTGACCTGGAGCCCTTCGCGAGAGCGCTTTCTCATGCCATTGAGCACTCGTCTTGGCGGAACAAAGTAAGGCACGGTCATCACGACATCGCAGGTCGCATTGGCAAACGCCTTGGAATAAAGCCGACGAATCGCGCGTCGTTTGCAAAATCCACTTCCACCCACCACCACACAATCACTCACACCCGGACCAGTCTTTCCGAGAGGGTATTCGAAAGATTCCTCCACCGCATCTCGACAAACCTTCTGCCATGATTCCTTGAAAAAATACTGACACGCCGCCGCCGCAGGCCCCTCCACCTTCATATGGGTGTCCCGCCAGGCATCAGAACGATGCTTTCGAGACCAGACCTCCCCTAAATTCATTCCCCCGGTAAAAGCCACCCGCCCGTCAACAATGAGGTTCTTGCGATGATTCCTGCCCAAAATCCCACTTCGCTTGCGCCAAGGGGCCACCGGCGGGAAAACCTCTACCTGCACACCGGCCTCCCCCATCTCCTCAAACATCCCCTCATCGGCCGATAACGAACCAATGGCATCATAAACAACCCTGACTCGAACGCCCTCCCTCGCCTTCACCGAAAGGGCTCCTGCAACCATCCGACCAACGCCGTCGGACAGAAACATATACATCTCCAGATTCACAAAGCGTTTCGCCGTTGCGATCTCGCGGCACATTTCCTCAAAGACATCATCTCCCTCAAAATAGAGTGTCACCGAATTCCCCTTCGGGAGCAAAGCAGAGCCGTCCTGCGCCAGCACCTCGGTCCAGCAGGGTTTTGTTTCCATCTCGCTCTTGTTCATTTCGAATCCTCGTGACATTTCTTCACTAAGAAACCAGTTTTCCAAATCCTTCCGCTATCGCCTTATCATGCGCTTTTTCATTCTTCTCACCACTCTCCTTTTTTCAGCAGCCTCTCTTTCCGCTCGCACGTGGAAAAATGCCTCCGGTGATAAATCGTTCGAAGCCACCTATGTTTCCAACGACGGCAAGTTGGTTACGCTCAGGAAAGGTGTTCGGATCCTCACTTTTGCAATCGAGAAACTTCATGCCGATGACCAGATGTGGCTGAAGGCGAATCACCCGCCCAAGAAGAAGGAAAAGGGCGACAACAAACCTGCTGGTCCTGCGCCCAAAGGAGCTGCTTTCGACACTCTGGAATTTGGCGACACCCGCAAGGAAGTGGTCGAAAAGCTCAGTAACAGCCCAAATGTCGAATCTTCGGTCCCGGCAGCCATGATTGCCCGAGTCGGGCTGAATGGTACCTTCAAAACCAAGCAGACCATTGGAGGTCTGCACTGCCACCTCTATTTTGACTGGGACGATAACGCAAAGCTCAAGGAGGTCACGCTGAGGACCAAGGGAAAATCACTGGATGCCTATAGCGGCACCCTCCGCAGCAACTGGACCGAGCTTATCAATCTTCTCACTATTCTGCACGGTGATGCCGTCCAAGGAGCCCTTTATCCCAATTCAGCCGACCTGCAGGACGGGCTCATTCTGGGATCCCACCTCTGGCGCACCGAAGACGGACACTCGGTTCTCCTCGGCACGGGACAAGAAGGTAATTCTTATTCCGTTGTCGTTCGTATCACCAGCGACCGCATCGAAGCTAATCCCACCGAGTGAGTCCGGCAACTTGCCTCGCAAGCGGCAAACTTCCGTCAATCGGACGCAACCAACTTTCCCGACGAAACCAATTGCGTTGGCGCTTTGCGTATTGTCGCGTCGAAATCGTGATTCGCTCCTCGCATTCACTGATTGTCATGTTCCCATTAAGGTAGGACTCGATTTCCCGAACTCCGATCGCCTGGCGAATCGTTCCCGCTTCAGGAGGAAGAGCCTTTACCTCTTCAATCGCTCCGGAACCCAGCATGATCCGTGTTCTCAAGGCGATTCGTTCAGCCAGAATGTCGCGGGGCCAAGTCAGGGCAATTCCCTTTAACCCCTCGACCAATGCAGGGTCCTCGAAGTTTTGGCGAAGCTCGGAAGCCTTCCCTCCGGTCACGAGGCAAATCTCAAGTGCGCGCAGAAGATGGCGGCGGTTTTGGGAATTCTGGCGGGCGGCCTCGTCCGGATCCAGCTCCTGCAGGCGAGAGAAAATCCGCTCCACCGACCACTCTTCAAGCTCCGCCCGGATCCCCCCGTCTCCGGGTGGCGCCTTGGCCACCCCATGAGTGAGAAACTTGAGATATAAGCCCGAACCACCCACCACGATCGCGGTCTTGCCCCGGCTTTCGATCTCTTCAATCACGGGATTTGCCAGCGAGGCATACCGGGCTGCATCCATCGATTCTTCAGCGCCTATGATCCCAAAGAGATGGTGCGGACAAATCACTTTCTCCTCTTCTGAAGGCGCGGCACTTAAAACTTCAAGCCCACGATAGACCTGGAATGCATCTCCATTGACAATCTCTCCGTCCCAGACGTCCGCGAGCGCGAGTGCAAGCGCCGTCTTGCCTGAAGCAGTCGGCCCGCAAAGAAACAATCGCGAGGGAGTCACAGACCGAGTTTGGGACAAAAAGCCCGCCCGGCAAACACCGAACGGGCTGAAGTTTGATCGGAAGGAAAATTACTCCTCGTTTTCGGGAAGATTGGGCGGAGGATTTTCCTGTGGCGCGGGATCACCATCGGCATCGACAGGCCCCTTTGATTTGGCTCCATTCACAATAAGAGTGCGACCCATAAAAGGCTGATCATGAAGGACTTCGACCGCGCGCTTGGCTTCATCAACTCTCGCCATTTCCACAAAACCGTAGCCCTTCGAGCGGTG
The DNA here is from genome assembly GCA_030835305.1 of Verrucomicrobiota bacterium. Taxonomy (GTDB): domain Bacteria; phylum Verrucomicrobiota; class Verrucomicrobiia; order Verrucomicrobiales; family Akkermansiaceae; genus SW10. Next base: position 6,911 of record JAURPJ010000092.1, read on the forward strand.
TGTGTTGCGATTGTAAACGATCTCAATTTTGCGGACGGCGCCGACTCCTTTGAGAAGATCTTCAAGGTCGTGCTCGGCCGCATCGTAGGAAAGGTTTCCCACGTAAAGACGCTTCCCTTCGACCTGCGAGCTGTCCGGAGTTGGACGCGGCTTCTGACGGGCCCGGGCAGTCTTGCCTCCTGACGAGGAAACCTTGGAACCAGTCCGACCCGAGGCGTCACGAACATTCTCCTTGGGAGCACGGGCATTTTTCCGGGCTGCCTTTTTAGCCGGCTGGCTACCGGTTGGCTCTTTGTAGAGTCCGAAGAATTTCTTAATCTTCTCGAACAAGGTGAGTGGTTTTGGCTTGGAAGCGCGACGACGTGAAGCGTTTCCACCATTCCCTCCACTATTGCTGCGGCGGCGCTGGTTGTTACGATTCCCGACTCCTCCTTCACGATCTCTATCACCTTGCCTCTGGGGGTTGCGGCTACGATTTCGATTTCGGTTGCGGTTGCGATTTCTGTTCCGGTTGCGATTGCCGGACTGATTCCCGGAGCCCTGTGAGGACTGGTCGGATGATGTGTTTCTATTTGATTCTGACATTTTTCAGATTGGGCACTGAGACCCGTTATGTGTCGAAAAGCTCCGGTCCGCGAAATCAAATGATTCGGAGTTACCAAAACGAACAAAACGGTGTTCGAAGATTGGCTGAGAAGGTCTCCGGTTCATAAAAGTTGATTTGAAAACGACCGAAAAGCGGACTTCCCGACGATTTTTTGGCTGAAATTCCGAGCGATCCCGAAAGGTTCCAGCTAAAGCAAGGATAGGTTTCCGGTAATTTTAGGCAAGCGGTAATCCCACGTCGCTCTTTGACTCGGTCGGAAATCACTTTACTTTCAGTGACCGCATGAACAGAAACCAGCTCATGACTCTCGCGCTTAGCGGATTTTTCCTACAGAGTTGTCCATTCCGTGATGAAGGATAACAGCTTCAAGAAAACCGAAGAGGTCGAAATCAGCGGAGCCAAAGTCAAAAGTGCGCTCAAGCCATTAGGCGGGAAGGGCGGAATCTCCCTCTCCGCGATGTTTTATGCCACCGGGACCGGAACCCTGGACGGCCCGCTCCGCTGGAGCGTCGAAGCAGAAGGAGAAGAAGGTTAACACGAGTGGATCCGCGTCAACCAGGCCCCGGTTCACCACCGAAAAAACCAACCGAAGCGAGCCCTACCCGAGGAAGTATCTTGGGTCACAGGCCAATTCGTCCCCGTTCACAGAGAAGAAAGGAAAATTTTCGCCAAGTTCGAGATTCCCGGAAAGCTCACCGTATTCCCTCGAGACGATGGAAAAACAAAATCCACCTCAATGTAAGCGTCCGTGCCAAGGGACAAACCGAATCAAAGTGGATCCCTTTCGAGCTGGAACCCGCATCAAAATGGAAAACTAAAAGCATTTTTCTACGAGCGGAAATCGTCAAAAACCTCCGTGGAAATCCGCGCGAGTGGGACTGGTAAATCCTCAAATTCCAACCTAAAATGGCTACCATGCTTCAAAAGCTAATCCTCATCGGCCTCTCGTTGTCCTTGTTCGCCAGTGCACAGAAATCCACCGAGGCTCCCCTCCTGGTGAAGCCAAACCTTCCCCCACCCAATGCTCCCCTCGAGGAAAAGAAGGAAGAAGGATCAGCCGCTTCCAATGCCTCGGTTTTCAACCAAGGCCTCGCTAGAACGATGACCATCGCCATTCCAGCCCCCCGCGGACTGATTCTTGATCGAGAAGGCCGTCCGCTGGCCCAAACCAAGATGGCCTATCATCTCGCCCTTGATTTCACTGCTTACAAGGGTCCCGTTGACCCAAAGGTCGCGGTCGCCTGGGCACAGAATAAAATCGCTCAAGCCAACGCTCTCCTGAAGGGTGACGAAACCTACAGCGACGCAAAACTCGCAAACTACTACAGGCACCGCCGCTGGCTTCCCCGGAAGATTTCCCAAATCATCACTGAGTCCAAAGCCAGGAGCCTTGAAGGTAAGATTCCCGACGGCCTCACCCTCCTTCCGGTTTACCAGCGCTATTACCCTGAAAAAAGCCTCGCTGCCCACCTCATTGGATATGTCGGGGCCAAGACGGTTTTGCCTTCCGGCCCCATCAACGACGGCGACCCACTCTTTCAATCTGTCATGGGAAAATCCGGGTTTGAGCAAATCTTTGACCAAAAACTCAGTGGGGAGCCTGGGCTCAAAAAGATGATCTTTGATAAGAACGCGGACAAGATCCTCGATGAGCTCGTCAAGCGCCCCCGCCCGGGTGGCAACGTGGTGACCACACTGGATCTTGATTGGCAAAGATATGCCGAAGGGGTTCTCCGGGAAGGCTGCAAGCGCGGCGCGTTTGTGGTCATCGACATCCAGTCAGGCGAAGTTCTAGTGATGGCCTCCCGCCCGACCTTCGACCTCAACGAGTTTGTTCCTTACATCACCACGGAGAGATACAAGGAACTTGAAGAAGATCCCGCCGCGCCTTTGTTCGGCCGGGCTTTCCAGTCAAACTATCCACCTGCCTCGACCTTCAAGCCGGTCGTTACTCTCGCTGCCATTAACAGCGGCTCGATTCGACCGGAGCAGGAATTCGATTGCCCCTATAAAATCAAAATTGGGAGGAAATGGTTTCACAACCACTCCGTGGGCCACCAGGGCTGGGTCGAAGCCCGTCGCGCTCTCGCGAAATCAATCAACCCGTGGTTCTATCAGGTTGGAATCAAGACCGGCCCCCAGGGATTCATGTCCGTTGCCCGCCGACTCGGATACGGATCAAAGACCGGCCTTCCTCTCGTCGGGGAAGCAACCGGCAATGCTCCCACCGCAGATTACATCATGACTAAAATGGGGCGCTCGACCACCGACGGAGACACGGCCAACCTTTCAATCGGCCAAGGGTTCATGCTCGCTTCCCCACTGCAGGTCGCTCAATCCATGGCAGCCATCGGCAACGGAAATGTGCTCATGGAACTTCAATTGATCCGGCAGATTCAAGACTTCCACGGTCGGGTCATGGAAGCCCCTACCTTCAAAAAAAGAAACGACCTCAATCTCTCGCCGACTGCTCTTAAGATCACCCACGAGGGCATGCGTGACGTTGTCCATGCCAGCTACGGGACAGGAAGACGCGGCGATCTTGGTTTCACCACGATGTGCGGTAAGACCGGAACAGCCCAGTGGAAAGACAGCCCGGAACAAGGTCTGGCTTGGTTCTCAGGGTTTTTCCCTTATGACAATCCTCGCTATGCCTTTGCCGTCGTTTACGAAGGTTCGCCCGGAGAAAATGTCAGCGGTGGCCGCAAAGCCGCACCCATGGTCCAGCGGTTCTTCAGTAACTTCCGGACTGAGATCGAAGAAAATCTCAAACCTGCCGCACGCGCTTTGATCGTCAGCGAAGAGGACGGACAACCAATCGTCCATGAAAACATAATTCCAAAGGCCATCATCGTTGAAGATGAAGAAGCTCTGATGAACGGGCCCGAAGTTCCCGTGCCCATGCCGGAGAGCACGGAAATTCCCGCAGACATCCCCAAGGCGATTCCCGTCGTTCCGGCAGATGACCCCAACAACAAGCCTCCACTCCCAACCGTCCCCTGTGAAGAAGTGATTCCAAAGGCCATTATCGTTGAAGACGAAGAAGCTCTGATAAACGAGCCCGAAGTTCCCATACCCATGCCAGAGAGCACGGAAATTCCCACAGACATCCCCAAGGCGATTCCCGTCGTTCCGGCAGATGACCCCAACAACAAGCCTCCACTCCCAACCGTCCCCGGTGAAGACGCGATTCCAAAGGCCATTATCGTTGAAGACGAAGAAGCTCTGATAAACGAGCCCGAAGTTCTCGCGCCCATGCCGGAGAGCACGCAAATCCCCGCCGACACACCGAGGGAGGCCCCTGAAATTGTGGGCAATCGCTAATTTGCGGCTTTGCCCTTTACCTCGGCGACCGGACAAGGCACGTAAAGGGAGTGCTACCTCCGGCACTCTCTTCTAAAAACAATTATGGACTTACAAGTAGCAACCCTGTGCGATTTCGCCGCCGAATACCAAGGTAAGATGGTCATCTCCGGCACCTTCGATGCCCTCGCAGCCAAAGCCACCCCAATCGTGCACCCCCAGTGCTCACTCGCGATGCGCTTTTGCTTCACTCCCGAGGACGATGGCGACCACGAACTCCAGATCTCGGTGATCGATGAAGATGGTAAACCCATCAACGAGAAGATGCCCATCAAAGGCGCCATGCCCGTCCAGATGTCTGACAACGTTGCCTTCATGACCCGTCACCTCATCGTCGGATTTCAAGGACTCACCTTTCCTCGCCCCGGAGTTTATTCTGTCGATATCCTCGTCGATACCGAGCTCATCCAACGCCTCCCGCTGCGAATCATCAAGGTGAACGAAAACCAACAGGGCCAGCCGCCCCAGGGCTAGTCATCAGGGCCATGTTAACTTCCGGTTCCACCCCTGATTTCCGCTGCGCTCTCGTTACCGGAGCAAGTTCAGGGCTGGGTCTGGAATATGCCCGCCAACTTGCGCCTCGCGCCGAGACCTTGATTCTCGTCGCCAGGCGCGAACAACTTCTTGAGGAAATCGCTGCCGACCTTGTCGGTGAATTCTCCCACCTTCGCGTCAGGGTCTTTGCCTCCGACCTCGTTGATGACGCAGGCCGAAACCATCTCATAAACGCACTATCTCGAGCGGATCTCTATCCCGATTGCCTTGTCAACAATGCCGGAATGGGAGACTACGGAGAATTCCGCTCCTCCGATTGGGCCAAGATCGAACAAATGATCCGCCTCAACATGGTGGCGCTCACTCATCTCACTCATGCCCTTTTGCCGGGACTCATGGCACGTCGGGGAGCGATTCTCAATGTCAGCTCGCTTGCCAGCGTGCTACCCATTCCCGATTTCGCGGTTTATGCCGCCACTAAAGCTTACGTTACCAGTTTCAGCGAAGCCCTGCGCCTTGAACTTCGTGATATAGGAGTTCGTGTTCTTGCCGTTTGCCCGGGCCCGGTGAAAACTGGATTTGGTGAAGTGGCCCGGCGCGGAAGTGATGCTGAACTCCCGGTGCAGGAATCCTTTTACGTTCCTGCCGACAAGGTCGTGAAGGACTCGATACAAGCTCTCCTACGGGACCGAGCTCGCCTTTATCCAGGCCTTAAAGTTGCCGCCGCCGCTACGATCATCGGCCTAGTCCCCATTGCCGCCATCCGGCTCATCATGAGCTCCCGGCCGCGGCGGAGTGACTGATGAACTGCTGATGTCCCGCTTGAAAACGGATCGTCAAGTAGTCTGCACACCGCCTGTTCGGGCTGAAAACAGCGGCGTTTGCTTCAATCCCAAGAGAGTCTATCGGCGTCCTCCGGCAGGCTTGCCGTTTGTGGTGAGGACATGGATCTCGTGAACTCCTCTGAACTTGGGCACCTTGAATTCCCAGACAACTTCCTTGGTGGGATTGATCTCGATCGCATCAGGCATCGTGTCTCCGCGGGAGCCATACTGGCAAGCGACCACATTCCCGTTTGCAAGAAACTGTCCGCCACAGGGGTCGGCACACTGGGCGTTTGCGAAGATCCAATTGACCTTGCCGTCCTTATCGAAGATCACCGTCTTATTTCCATTTGTAAGGTTTGCCATAATCCGGCCATCTTCGAGAAGGATTGCGGTGAAGGGCCAGTTCCGCTTCGGCCGCCCTCCCAATTCTGGCAAATCTGTTTTGATCGTTCTCACAATCTCTCCATTCGGAGAGTATTCCTTGATCGCAAACGCGAGAAGATGTGGCACAAGATAATTCCCATTGGGGAGCTTGCGAACCATACGAATCTGCATGTGGGTGTTGTCAGTCTCCGGCTTGACCGGAACTTCAACTGCCACTTTCCCTTCGGGCGTGATTTCAAGAATTCGCGGTTTGGCCCCCATCTCGGCAATCAAGGTGTTGCCGCCCTTCAATCGTTTGGCGGTGCTAATCTCCTTGTTGCCATCGGCCAGCTTATAGTGAAACACCACTTTATTGTCGCGGGTGAACTCCTTCACGTCGTTTGCAAAAGCTACCAGAACATTTCCATTCGAAAGTACCTCTCCATCCCGTGACTTGGCTTTGACCTCCCAAACAATTTCGCAATTCTCATCAACAATCGCGGTCTTGGTTCCGGTGATCAGAAAGGAGTGCTTGATCCCTGATTTGCTGATCTGCTCACCAAAGGGAGCTGCAAAAACTGACTGTATTACACACAGGAATACTAGGAATAAACGTCTCATTGAGGCAGCATACCGCCCGAGAATCTGCTTGGCGAGCTCCTAAAACGGAGTTCCTTCCCTACGCACTTTTTGTCGGTAGGCCTCGATCAACCTCAGGCTGATTGGCCCGGGCTTGCCGTCACCGATTTCACGTTCATCCAGCTTCACCATCGGGATCGTCTCGGCGGCAGTTCCCGTCAAGAATGACTCATCAGCGGTGTAAACATCGTAACGGGCCATGGAGGCCTCCCGGATGGTAATCCCCAGTTCGGCACATAGCTCAAAAATCACCTGCCGGGTAATACCATCCAGACTGCCATCTGAAACCGGCGGCGTAATCACCTCTCCCTTCTTCACAATAAAGACGTTGTCACCGGTGCACTCGGCAACATAACCTTGTTCGTTAAGCATGAGACCTTCTTTCGCTCCCGCCTTCAAGGCCTCCAGCTTGGCCATCACATTGTTCAGGTAGTTCAGCGACTTGACTTGAGGACTGAGGCTCGCAGGGGTTGGGCGGCGTGTCGAACAAGTAACAACTTCAAGCCCGTTCTCGTATAGTTCAACAGGATACAGGGTGATCCCCGACGCGATAATAAACATCGATGGCTTCGGGCACAAATAAGGATTCAATCCGAGATCGCCGATTCCCCGCGTAACCACCAACCGGACGTAGCCATCGGTCAAGCCATTGGCCCGAACGGTCTCCAGTGTGGCATTGCAAACCTCCTCGAGAGTCCATGGCATTTTAAGTAGGAGAGCTTTGGCCGAAAGATAAAGGCGCTCGATATGTTCGGTCAACCGGAAGACCCTCCCGTTGTAAAAACGAATCCCTTCAAAGATTCCATCACCATAAAGCAAGCCATGATCAAAGACCGAGATCTTCGCATCTGCTTCATCCACGATAGTTCCATCCAACCAAATTTTACGACTCATAATTCTCTGTTTCCTGATGTCCCGCGCATCCTGCCTTTCCGGCTCCGTCATGCAATCCTTATCAACTAGGAATTTAACTCCTCCATCCTGGCCAAAATTGCCGCCTTCGCCTCAATGGCATTCGCATCTTCGGGATGATCCACCAGCACCTGTTCAAAGCATTCGAGGGCCGCTTGCAACTCCCCCATTTCGGCGAGAATCATGCCACATTCGTAACGAGCCAACACTAAAGTCCCTTGAAGCTCGATCGCTTTTTGTAAACTGGTAAGCGCCTCGGTTTTATTTCCCCGCAGTCTTTGAATCCGCCCCTGCGCGTACCACGCCGAAGCATCGCCCGGAGCCATCTCCACTGCCTTCTTTGCGGCCTCTTCGGCATCCGAAGGATAATTGCCGTGCATCAGGGCCAGGGCGTAACTGACATAAACTTCCGGCCGGTTGGGATCGAGCTCAAGCGCATCCTCATAACAGGTGATCGCAACGCCAAACTTGCTCTGACCGATCGCATCCGCCGCCTTCATGATCAGCTCATCAACCTCACTCAGGCCCAGCTCTTTGACTTTCGCCACCGCTTTCTCCGCTTTCTCGGTCTCGCCGAGCGCATTTAAAATCACTCCGTAAAGTTGCCAACTTTGGACATCATTGGGGTCTTCGGTCAGAGCCGATTCGATCGCGGAACGGGCTGCCGCGATATCACCGGACTGAGCCGCCTCAATGGCAGCGTTGTAATACTTCACATTCGGAGTGCTCATGGGCGAAGGGGTAGCAAATCCAGCCCCTTCCGCGAAGGCCTTAGTCTTGCAAATCGCGGTCATCGAAGCATCTTCATCCCAATGGCCGATGTTACCCGCGAATCACTGGTAAGAACGCTCGAGGAAATCGCCCTCTTGCTGGAGCTCAAAGGAGAAAATCCTTTCAAAACGAGAGCCTATCGAAATGGCGCCGAAGTGGTGCAAAATTTTGATGGCGACATCGTAACCCAAGCCGCAGAAAACGACCTAAAGGGAATCAAGGGAATTGGCGACGCCCTTCAACAGAAACTTCATGAACTGGCTTCAACGGGGAAACTGGCATACTTAGAAGACCTACGAGCTGAGTTTCCTCCCACTCTATTCGAACTTTTCGAGCTGCAGGGCCTCGGACCCAAGAAAATCAAGGCACTCTTCGACAAACTCGGGATCTCATCGGTCGCTGAACTCAAGGAGGCCTGCGAGGGAAAAGCGATCTCGGACCTCCCGGGATTCGGAGCCAAGACCGTGGAGAAGATCCTCGCCGCCATCGGGAACCGCGAAAAATTCGCCGATCGTTTCCGGCTCGGCGACGTCGCCCCGCTGGCCGAAACCCTAATCGAACGGCTTCGCGATCACCCAAAGGTCAGTCGCTCCGCCATCGCCGGTTCCTACCGTCGCTCCAAAGAAACCCTGCACGATCTCGACTTCCTCGTTGCGACCAAAGATCCTGCCGGACTTACCCGATTTTTTACTGAATTCCCCGAGGTCCACGAAGTCATTGCTCATGGCGACACCAAAGCCTCCATTCGGCTGGAGAATGGCCTCCAGTGCGACCTTCGTGCTGTCAGCAATGCCCACTTCCCTTTTGCCCTCCAGTATTTCACCGGAAGCAAAGAACACAACGTCACTCTTCGTTCACTGGCTTTGAAAAAGGGACTCTCGCTCAACGAATATGATTTTACCGGCGAAGGAGAGATTCCCGACGTCGAAGAAGAGGCCGATATTTACCGCGCCCTTGGACTCGATTGGATCGCTCCGGAACTCCGGGAAAACAGAGGCGAAATCGAAGCCGCGTGCGACGCAGAACTTCCCGACCTCGTCAATCTCACCCAACTTCGAGGAACCTTTCACAACCACACCATCGCTTCCGACGGAAAAAACACCCTGGAAGAAATGGCGGCTGCCGCGCAGGACCACGGCCTCCAATACCTCGGGATCGCCGATCATTCAAAATCTTCTTTCCAAGCCAACGGACTCAACGAGGAACGGCTCACCCGGCAGATCGAAGAGATCAACAAGCTGAACGAAAGCTTCGAGGACTTCGCTCTCCTTCCAGGTTCGGAGGTCGACATCCTCAAAGACGGATCACTGGACTTCGATGATGATTTGCTCGCCAAACTTGATTACTGTGTCGCCTCCGTTCACAACGTTTTTAACCTGCCTGAAAAAGAGATGACCGAGCGGCTCATCCGGGCGATGGAGAATGAGCACGTCACTATGCTGGGTCATGTCACCGGGCGTCTCCTTCTCAAGCGTGATACTTACGAGGTGAATATGGAAAAGATCATCGATTGTGCAGCCGCGACCAGAACAGTCATCGAGCTCAACTGCAATCCGTGGCGCCTCGATATGGATTGGCGTTGGTGGCATCGCGCGCGTGACAAAAACGTCCTCACCTCGATAAATCCTGATGCCCACGCCACCGAGCAACTTCAATTCCTGGCCTACGGCGCTAGGCTCGCCCGCAAAGGCTGGTTGCGTCGGGAAGATATTATAAACTGCCAATCGCTTACACAGATCCGCGATTGGTTGGCCTTGCCCAAATCAAACCGATGAGCTCACTGAAGTTTGAAGACCTTGGTGCGGATCTTGATTTTAAGCAGATCTGGGACCTTCAAGAGGACCTCGTGCAACGTCGGCGTGCCCAAACGATCGAGGATACCATTCTCCTCCTCGAGCATTCTCCGGTTTACACGATCGGACGGACCCGCGATAAAACCAGCCTCGAAGTTCATCAAAACCTCCCCCATCCCGTCGTCGAAATCAACCGCGGTGGACAAGGAACCTTCCATGGCCCCGGCCAACTCGTGGGCTATGCCATTCTCGACCTCGCCAGACGAGAGAAGGATCTCCACCTTCACCTCAGGAATTTGGAGGAAGCCATCATTATTTCTCTAAATGCTTTGGGAATCAACGCAAAGCGGCGCGACGGACTGACCGGAGTGTGGGTCGAAAATCGTAAGATCGCTTCTCTGGGAGTTGGTGTCCGCTCATGGGTGACTCTTCACGGTTTTGCTTTGAACGTGCAGGCCATCTCTCTTCCACCATTTCAAATGATTACCCCCTGTGGTATTAATGGTGTCACTATGACAAGCGTCGAAACTGAAATCAATCGCCCGGTTTCCATGAAGGGAATGAAGCGGGTTATGACCGAAGCGCTTGGAGAAATCTTCACCAAGTAGTCATTCCGACTGCTAGTGAGTATCCTTGGCATCATGCCTCTCGCGAAATTTGCGAAGCAAATCATCGATACTATCGCCATCTCCCCCATCGATCGCCAGCGGCGGAGGGGTCGCCCTGGCCTGATTGGCGACCTCGGCTTCCCGGGAAGGATCGGCAATCCGAAAGGGGCTCTCGATTGCGGTATTCACCAGTGGAGCAGGTGGAGCAGGTGGAGCAGGTGGAGCAGGTGGAACTCGAACCGAATCACTTTCCTGTCGAATCCGCTGCACCAAATATTTTCGCGGGATTGCGGCCCTCCTGACAGGTTTCGGCGGATACTTGATCTTCAATACAGGACTGGCAAAGGGCACGTCCGGTTTCCCGGCCTCAGTCAAATCAGTTTCAACCATCTTCTTCGCCGGGACTTCGGCGAAACCAATATCCTTGGCTTGGAGCACGCTGACATCGGGCGTCTCGGAAACTGCCGGGACCGGATCCATTGCCAGCTCTGGCGTGCCCCAGACATCCCGCGCGGCACGGAGAACGGCCCTCGGATAGAGGTCGCCCCGATCGAGTTGGATCTTCTGACGGAGATCCTCCGCCCCGTCCGGGTCACGGGTTTTCAAAAGGGCCACCATGCTCCCCTCATCAATAGCCTTCAATCGAATTACCGAGTCTTCAAAACGATCCTGCATTCCAAGTGGAATTCGTCGGGCGAAAGTAGATTCCCACACATCATCGTTCACTGAGAAAATCACCTTGAGCCGAGGCGCAGCCTGCCTCAAAGCCACGAGGGAATTTGCAACGCGAAGGGCCGCTTCGCTATCACCGAACAAGCCATCCATCTCATCCATCACCAGAACCACATTCTCGGTCGTCGTGATCAACTTTAAAAAAGAGATAAGCGCCCCATGACTGCCCGTTCCTGTCTGCGGCTGGCTTTCCTCCCCGAAAACCGTATTGAGCAATTCGTGATTCCGCCTCCCTTTTCCGACCGACGTCATGGCATATCGAGACAAGACGGAAAACCAAAGCGACAGATCAGCCGACACCCCGCCACAACTCTGGCCGAGCACCGTAACCAGCCGGGGCGAGAGAGCTGCAAACTGAGCTTTCACCCATTGAGCAACAGCTGCCGATTCTTTCTGAAAATCAAAAACTTCCTCCGGGCGTTCGCGGAGGCTCCGCAGTGACTCCGTTCGATTCGGGCTGGGAACCTCACCCGATTCCACCAATGGGATCAGGGCACTGGCCAGAATGCGGCGCACACTAAAATCCAACCCAGTCAGCTCTCTTTTACCGGGAAACGGGACTGTCAGCTGATCAAGAATTCGTCCCAAAATCTCCTTCTCGTCAATCCGGTATTCCGCCGGAAGTTCGACGGGAACCATCACGGAAGCCCCCCGGAGTTCCTCCCGCAATCGAGAAAGAAGCATCGTTTTACCATACCCCGCTCGGGGGGCACGGAGGGAAATCAAAACGCCCTCATCACCGGTTGCGAGATGTTTCAATTGCTTAAACTCCTTCCGATGCAGGCTTTCGACGAGTGGACTCATCGGGCCTTCAAATGATTCGAAGTTGGAACTAAAAGGATTTTTCATCTTTTCGTGAAGTCTGGTGGGACAGATGGATCCTGAAAGAAAAAATCAACCTATTCGCCCTCAAGAGGTTTGAGTGGATCTGGAATAAGCCCTCCCTCTTCCACTGGTCTGAGAAAATTTTCCCAAATCTTATCCTCCGTACCACCGGTCGAATTATCACTTGGGAGAGTTGTGGAATCCACGCCAATCACCTGAAGAAATGTATCCGTGGGCTGATCAAATGTGCCGCCGACATCAAAGCTAAAATTCACAAGCCCGGTTGTATCGGATCCAACCAGATGAGGGCTATTCTTGAATCGATCCTGACTGGAAAGATAAAATCGATTGATGAAAATCTCAAAACGACCTCCAATTCTCCCATCATTCGCAACGACAAGGCTACCTTTCAAGGACACCTTCCCCTTCTCAGAGAGTTCAAAGTTTTCTAGAGCCACACCCTCCGGCCTTACTCTAACCGTCCCCACGATTGGCGAATTGGTAATCCCTTCGTGGAATTCCAGAATGTCCAAATTATGATCGGGAAACAAGGAATGCAGGTTCGCCAAAAACGGGAGTCGCATCATCTTGGATGAGCTCGCCTGTAGATCGATTTCGACTTCGTCGAAGTAGTCATTACCAACCGTAAAATGAACCTTTCCGCTCGAGGCCACGATCGAACCAGTGAAAAAACGTGAGAGTTGCTTGCCGACCAAAACACCCATTGGGAACTTTTCCGTGGCAATTTCCAGGGTCGATTTCCGACCCGGCTCCAACAAGATTTCCCCGCTCAACTCCAAATTCGATGCCAATGAAATTCCATCGTCGGTCGGATGCTTGAGGGACAAGGACACCAAATTCAAGACGCCATCGTTAAATCGAATTACGCCCTTGGAGACGGGAAATTCCTCCCAACCATCAACACGGAACGCTCCTTCATCCAGAGTGACCTGGTAACCGTCTCCTCCGACATAGGAAAAGATGGCACTCACATCAGAGAAGCCAATGGGGGCATCCGTTCCGAACAAAACATCAAGCGAACTACAGTAATATTGGTCGAAGCCGAACGGGAATTCGTCCTCATCCAGAGATTCACCTGATCCTCCGACAGCTGTTGGCATTGCGAGCATCAAAAGGCCTTTTTTACCCCCAATCTCCAGCCCACTTGGCCGGGCTCCCAGGTAATTTAGGAATCTCACGTCTCCTTTGATCGAATTCAACTCCAGACTACGCACAAAAGACGACTGGTCCCACTTAAAGTTTGCTTCCTTGAGCGAGACTGAAAAGGGCAATCGTTTCAACCCCTTGAGTTCGACCTCGGCTCCGCTCCACTCGGAAGCCTGTTGGGCAAGTTTGTCACGATGCCCCTTGCTGTTTTGCATCAGGATCAAAAACAGAACGGAGAGAAAAAGAACCAGAACCAGAGTTGCCGCGATCACCACCTTGACGAGGAGACGTTTCTTCTCCCCCTCTGGGGTGAATTTGTTAGGTTGCTCGGTACGCCTTCTCCGGCGCTTCACCTTCCGTGCGATCGTCCCGTCGGAACGGGTCACCATCTCACCCTGTGCCTCTTTCTCACGCTCCTTGTCGCGGAGCGCCTTCATCATCTCATCGAGCGAATACTGCTCCTTTTCCGGTCCCGAGGGAAAGGAGTTTAAATCATCTTCGGGAAGGCGGGAACGAGGGGGGAGATTCGTGCTCATCAGCGATCGCGGTAGGGATTTCCTGCTAGATCGGAAAGCTCGACATTTACAAAGATGATCACGGCACGCTTCTCAACCGAAATTCCGTTACTCTTAAAAATCCTTCCAACCAAAGGAAGGTCACCCAAAATGGGCACTTTGTCCTGAATTTCTTTTCGAATTTCCTGAATCAATCCCCCCATGACTACCGTCTGGCCATCCACGATCCGCACGCTGGTATTGCCCCTCGTCGTCCGGAAGAGCGGCTTGAGGATGGCATTCGGGGTGATCTCGCCGAAAACACTTTGAGTTGCGACGGTCTGATTCACAAAATCAATGGTGGTATTGTCCGTCGAACCCACAATCGGAGTGCCATAGTTAATAAAACCCTCAAAATCGGTGACGACTGGATTTACCGACACTTCGATGATCTTGCGGTCCGGCCCGACTTGGGGAAGAACCTCAAGCGAGACTCCGAGATTCCGATAGATAAAATTAGTAGGAGTCGCCGGAGTGACAGGAATGGTTCCGCCACCACCAACCTGATTCGGAATTTGAGGAGGCTCAAACTCCTCGGGATATGGAAATTCGACCACCGACTGAACCACCGCATTTTGACCGGAGCGAGTCACAACTTCCGGGCGCACCATCACATCTGCGCCTTTCTTTTGGGAGAGTCCCCTCATCAGGACTTCGTGAGCCGTATTGTCGATAATTCCTCGCAGACTGATCACGCCCGGAGCTCGCGTTCCTGAGGTATCCGGAGTAGATGGCAGCCGGATATTGGCAGAGGAATTCCCGAACCCGTCATTGGAAACGACTCCGGAAGTGGCAGGAGGAGAAACCCTCTTGAGCAATGCGTCAAGTCCATCGGTCGTTCCTAAAAGCTGTCCGCTGCGGTTTCCCGAAGTCACCGGACGCCCCCCGACCATATCGGCGATTGGAGAACCTGTTCCTGTAGTTCCACCCGAAAGAATCCCATGTTCACCGACATTGAACTGCCCGAGCATTACATCAAACTCCAGCTCTTCCAGTTGTTCCTGGCTGATGTCAACGATGGTCGTCCGCACTGTCACAATCAACGGCTCGTTCTTCGCCAAGTCAGCAACGATCGCCTCAACGAGCTGCATGTTCGCTACCGTATTCCGCACGATGAGCTTGTTTGTATTCGAATTATAAACGGCGCTTGCTCCCTCGGGGAAACTCACGTCGTAAGCCTGGAGCTTCTCTTTTGCGGAAAGTTTCTTTGCAATCAATCCTCCCTCGTCGGGATTGTCACCAAACGGATCATCGTCCTCCTCGGCCTTACCAACAGAGCCACCTGTCAAAAAGTCAGGTGGAACCGTAAATTCCCGGCGAACCAAGGTCGGATCCGAAAACCCGGCGGCATTGATCACGACCGCAAAGTCATCCACGCGGAAGGTCGTGCCCGATGCCTCGGTAATCAGCTTTAAAACCTCGGCGAGTGGAACATTGCGAAGAGTCAAATTGATTCGGGAATCACGGATCTTCTTAACCTCTGGCATCGTTTCGTTCCCCAGCTGCACCACGAAAGGAATCCCCTTTTTGGAATTATCCAGAGTGGTATTATCTGCCTGCACGGCAACGGCCCTTAAAAAATCAACAGCCTCATCAAGGGTCGCACCATTAAGTTGAACCTGCGGAACCATGATCGAATTTAGCTTTGCCTGAAGATTGGCCGCTTGGGCCAGTACCTCGGGAATATCATCTCCAATCTGCCCGGGCGCATTGACCGATGGAACCTTTTGCTCCCAAGCTGCCCCAACATCTTCCAGCATCTCGGCTTTCGCTTGATCACGAGCTGCTTCTGCATAGCCGGAATTCGCCCTGTTCACACGCTCCATTCCACGACGTGCCGCCTTGTTGTATTTGTCGATACGGAGAATGTCTTCGTAGGTCATGTAGGCCCGATCAAACTGACCCAGATCGTAGTAGCTCTGAGCCTCATGGTGGAGACGACGAACCCTGTCCACGTTTGCAGTGTGCTCCGGAGTCAAGGCCGCTTCGTAGCGAATCGGATCGTCCATCTTTGCCAGGAAGGTCTTCAATTTGGGATTGTCCGGATCAACGATCTTGGTATCAGCAACCAAGGCCCTTGCGGCCTTCACATCACCCTTGCGAATCAAGTTCTGCGCTTGCACCAAAGACGCTTGCGAAAACCGCTGTAAAGTGGTTGCACGCAATCCCACAACCGCCTTGGCCCCTTTCGGAAGCTTGGACAAGGCCTCGGCGTACTTGTCAATCGCCGCCGGGTAATCATTCTCGAGATACAAATTATCGCCCTCTTCCAAAAGAGCATAGGCGTCGCGAGCTGCCACTGATCGAGCTGAAGTCTCTTTCTCTTTCGAGAGGATGGAATCTTGCGCAAGAGCAGGCGCTCCACAGACCAGAAGGCCGGACAAAAGACTGCGCTGAAATTTGAGTCGTAGATTACTCATATCGTAGGGTGGACGTTTATAGGGCCGAATCGCTCCCCCGATAAGCCGAAAATCGGGAAATATTCGCCAAATCTGAAAGATTTAAAGCCTCACCGCCCCTCTTTCACCGTTTCCTCGACCCTCCAGGCCGAAAAAACCGCCACCCACGCCCACCAATGCTCTCCTGCTTTTTCATGACGCCCGATCAAGAGAAGCCCGGCTTCCCCATCAATCCTTTGCTCCAGCTTCTCCAGATTCCTGCCTTTAAAAGTGAATCTGGCCTCCACGAATCCAGCATCCGTGCTCGATTACAGCTCTGATTCGGCCTCAAACTTTCCTCTGCCCAAGTCAAACATCGACGCGTGACCGGGAAGCCCCGAAGTCGAAATCTTCCCCACGATTCGAAATGCTCCCTTATTTAAATCACCGGCAGTAAATTTACGATCGGATTCAATCAATAATATCCGGCCAAAATCGGAGGAGGTTCAAATTGCCCCGCTCGCATCTGTTTGTGAAATCGAGTGCTTTGTCGAAGGTAAAGGAGAGGGAGATGGTTAAAGGGACACCCTTCTGTGAACCGAGAGGGGTGAAGCTGATGAAGGTTGAGGTCATCGTGAGGCGATGGTAGCCCCAGCCATGTTGGACTTGGGAGAGTTCGGACTCTACCGCGTTCAAGACCCCGGAACTCCGATCTGAACCACCGATCTTGACCACAACAACCCCGCTCAACGCAGGAAAACCAACACCTTTACCAATTTCCCAAAATTCGAAGCAAACACCACCTGCTTCCTGCTCTCAGAAAGAGGCTGGGCCTGTGATGGCGGCAAACTATTGCCACAACTTAACGATGGCGCCTACTGCTTCCGATTCCGAAGAGCTGCGGAGTAAACAGGGTTTTCCTTTTGTTTTAAGTTATTTCATTCATCTTAGCGATTATAAGAATTCTTACTTTTACTTTCCTTACCCGACTTTTCCGTTCAGTTGCCCTGAGCGGAATCGCGATGATTTTGCTTTCGCCTCTCCACGCCCAGATCACCTCCGGCCCATGTTCACGCCGTACCAGTATCGTTCTTTCCGAGATGCACTACCACCCTCCGGGCGAAGCCGTCGCAAATCGCGAGTTCATTGAACTCTATAATTCCAGCCCCATCAGCGTCGATCTCTCCGGCTGGAAACTCCGGGGCGACGCCGACTTTGATTTCCCGGAAGGGATCAGACTTGAAGGAGGACAATTCCTCATCGTCGCTGCCGACCCCTCGCTTTTTGAGGAAGATGACATCACCGCCCTCGGCCCCTGGAGCGGCACCCTTTCCAATGGCGGAGGACGCGTCCGTTTGCGAAAGGCGTCCGGAGGAATCGTTCTCGAAACAAATTACAACGACAACACCAGCTGGCCTGCCGCCGCCGATGGTGCCGGGCATTCCCTCATTCTAAAAACTCCTTCGTACGGCGAATCCCGGAGAGAAGCGTGGGCCGCCAGTTACAACCACGGAGGATCACCCGGACGCTTTGATCCAATTTCCAGCGAGGCCCTCGACCAAATCGTCATCAGCGAAATACGCTCCAATAGCAACGCCGGTGAAGAAGACTTCGTAGAGTTTCACAATCCCGGTCAGAGCCCTGCCGACCTCTCGGGCTGTTTTTTATCACAAAAACCATCCTCCGCGGGTTACACTATTCCCCCCGGCACCATCATCGCACCCGGAGGGTATTTAGCCTTTCAGGGAAACGTTGCGGGATTTGAATTCGATTCGACCGGAGACAGCATCATCTTGCGAGCTCCCGATGGCCTCCGCGTCATTGCCTTCAGGCGTTTTACCGGACAAGCCGAAGACCGCCCGTGGGGAGGCCTGACCCGTTGGCGCGAACTCTCCAGCCCAACACCGGGATCTTCCAACGCTCAAGAGTTTCAAGACAATCTGGTCATTAATGAAATACACTACCATCCGATAGGTGGGACAAAAAAGGGAGAATTTATCGAACTCTTGAACCAAGGCTCTTTCCCTGTCAATCTGACTGGTTGGGAAATTAAGGGAGGAATCGGTTTCGAATTCGCCGACGGCACGAGCATCCCATCGGGAGGATTCCTGGTCATCGCCAAGGATCGAGAGGCGCTTCTAAATCTTTATCCCGGTCTCGCTCCTGAAAAGGTCTTGCGAAGCTTCTCAGGGAGCCTTTCGAATCAATCCGACCGGATTGAACTCGAGGACTCAAATAATCGGACAGTTGATGAAGTGACTTACTTTGACAGCGGGCGTTGGCCCTCACTCGCAGATGGCAGAGGCAGTTCACTCCAACTCATCGATCCAAGATCAGACAACAACGCCCCATCAAACTGGCTCGCCCCAGATGAATCCGCAGGCGCTCGGACGGTCGTGATTGAACACACCGGCGTTCTTGACTTTGGACACCGTGCCACTCCGCAAGCCACCCGGTTCTTCGTCATGCTTCACGGCGCAGGTGAAGCCATCATCGACGACATCGAAGTCCTTGTGAACGGCAGCAACCTGGTCAGCAACGCCAGCTTTGATTCCGGCCTCAGTGGCTGGAGTCGCTTCGGAACCCACGCCCCGACATTTGCCGAAAACGGATCCATGCACTTGCTTGCGACCAATGGGGGCGACCTCGCCAATCTGGTCGAAACAACCCTGACCGCCCCGATCCTGCCCGGCACTACCGTCACCCTTCGCGCCTCCTGCCGCTGGGTCTCGGGAACTCCCGATATTCTTCTGGGTCTCAATGGGGGCTACCTTGAGGCACCGGGGAAAATGCCCGTGCCCACATCGACCGGTACACCTGGCTCGCCAAATGACGTCATCGGCAACACCGGCCCTATCATCACCGGAGTTTCTCATTCCCCGCTTCTTCCCCAACCCGGAGAGCCGATTGCCATCCGCGCCCGTATCATTGATCCCGACAACGTTCTGAGCGCGCGGGTTCGCTACCGAATCGATCCCAATTCCTCTCTTTCCCAGATCGTGATGACCCATGAAGGAGACGGCATTTACTCCGCTACCATTCCAGCCCAACCCGCAGGAACGCTCGTCGCATTTCATATTGTCACCATCGATGACGCATCACCACGGGTGATCTCAAACTTCCCGGCAGAGGCCCCAGAAAGCGAATGTCTGATCCGGGTTGGCTCGCAGGACGAAGCCGGAGCTTTTAGCACGATGCACCTTTGGGCAACCAACGAAACCCTAACCGAGTGGCGAAATCGACCTCGGTCCAGCAAGCTTGAACTGGATGTCACTTTTGTTTCCGAAGGTCGCGTCTTTTACAATGTTGGAGCCTACTACGCGGGCAGTCAAAATGGCGTTTCAATCTACGATTCGCCCGTCGGGAATCCCACCGGCTACAACATTAAAATTCCCGGCGATGAGGTTTTTTTGAATGTCCAAAACCTGACCATTGATCGTGAGACCACCCGGGACCCAACCCGTCAACGCGAGCGTCTTCTCTTTTGGTTTTTGGAGAAACTCAAACTCCCCAATCTTCACCGGCGCTATGTTCATTTCTATTTCAACGGCTTTGAGCGAGACCAACTCATCATGGAGTCAGTTCAAAAGCCCAATCGCGAAATCATGTACCAGTGGTTTGAGGGCGACGGGCGACTCACCAAAACCGCGCCATGGTGGGAGTTCGATGGAAACAGCAACGTTATTCTGAGTGCGGGGACTGAGAGAAATCTCCTCCGACACCTGGTTTCGGAAGATGGCTCGATCAAACTCCCCCATCATCGCTGGACGTGGACCCATGGCGCCGGACACGACGACGGCAACGACTTCTCCGGTATCATCGAGCTCATTGACGCGGCCCAATCACCACCTGATCAACTGGTCCGCCGCATGAACGAGAAGGCGGAAATGCGCCAATGGATGCGCACCTTCGCCATGAATGATCTCGGTTCGTATTGGGACACCTTCGGCAATCAGGCCAACAAGAATGCTTACCTGTTTGAGTCACTCGAAACCGGAAAATCAAGTATCGTCACTTGGGACATGGACGTCGGCCTGGGAGTTTTTAACGACCCTGTGACCTATCCCCTTTTTCACCCAAACACTGAACCCAATGTCCAACGACTCTTCGACCAACCCGGGCTCGTTCGTGATTACTGGCAAGCCCTTGATGAATCGCTGAATACGTTCTTCACGGCTTCCGCAGGATCAGAGATCAGGGCAATTCTCCGGGAGACTTACGAAGCACTGACCACCAATGACGCAGCGGTCACTTCACCTTTTGTTCCCAGCGGGCGAGCCGGACTGGCCGTCGACGACTGGATCAACCAACGCCGGGCCTTCATTCAAAATGAATTGAATGGAAAGGATTCCAGCTTCTCCGTTTCCGCACCCGCGAGTTCAGCGTCGCAAGTCGTCGAAATCACCGGAACCCTTCCATTGGCCACCACCAGGATCACCGCCAACGGACTTCCTCTCGCTCCAAACTACTCTACCATCACTAACTTTTCTGCAGAGCTGGCTCTCCAACCAGGCCCAAGTGAGATTCTCATTGAAGCTCTGAATCAAGACGGCATTTCCCTCGGATCTGAAATCCTCCACATTACCTTCACCGGCACCAGCCAGTGGGCTGATTTAAAAATCAATGAATGGATGGCCGCCAATCCCACCACCACCGGGATCGTGGATCCGGCCGATCAAGAGGCCGAAGACTGGATCGAAATCTTCAATCCAAGCTCCTCGCCCGTTTCGCTTGATGGCTGGTATCTCAGCGATGATCCTGCCAATCCACTTAAGTTTGCGATTCCCGATGGCTTTATAATTCCCGCCAATGGATTCATTTTAATTTGGGCGGACGGTGAGCCGCGCCAAAACACCCCGGCTGTTCGCCAGGATATCCACACCAACTTCAGACTCTCCGCTGGCGGAGAGGACATCATCCTGACCGCTCCCGATGCAAGCGAGATCGATGCCGTCACCTTCCCGGAACAAGCATCAGGAATTGCCCGCTTGCGTGCAATCGATGGCTCGGATCTCTTTACCTACTCGATCGCTCCAACCCCGCGACTCTCCAATGGATCACCCCCGACCCGCGAAGCCGTTGAAGTCACGATAACAAAAAACGTTATCAACTTCTCCTCAAACCCGGGCGAAGTCTACGAAATGCAAACCTCCCGCAATCTTGCACATTGGGAAAGTTCAGACGCCCCCGTCGTGGGAAATGGCAGCACGGTTGAGTTTCCCATTCCGGCAGATCGAGGCCCCCTCTTTTTCCGAATCATCACCCACTAACCATCGACCCCTGTAAAAATGAAACAAACAATTCGAGTTAGCGCTCTCGCAACACTGTTGAGCATAAACGCAGATGCGCAGAGTCGCGTCGTCATTGACCCCATCGACCCGCTCACCGATTTCACTTCGCTTGCGGAATGGAATACCGAAGGCGATGCCGAGGGCTGGACCACAAACCAGCTAACACCAAACATTGCCGGAGGAAGCCTCAGTGGAACAACCAATGGCGGCGACACCCAGCTCATCAACAACCCATTCGCCGCCCCCATTGCCAAAGGAACTCCCGGCATCGTCACTGTTGAATTTCGATTGACTCGCGCCGCGACCGACACTTCCCGGATCGACCTTTTTTGGAACGATGCCTCGGGTGGCTTTGCCGCAGCACGGAGGCTCACGCTCCCCGGCACCGAAATCCCCGCTGATGGGAGCCCCCACGTCTATCAATTCATTCTGGAGAACGTAAATACCGAACTCCGCGGACTGCGTCTGGATGGATCCGTCCAAAACGGGACCTTCCTCGAATTTGACTACGTGCGCCTGGGAATCGAAAACCTGGGTCCATCCGTCGACCCGACCCAAACAATCAACCTCTTTACGTCGCTGGGTGAATTCAACACCGATGGAGATCTTGAAGGATGGAACGGCGTCAATATCGCCCCGACATCGGTCGCCGGTGGGAACCTAACCGGCCTTACCAACGGTAGAGACCCCCAGTTTGCAAACACCACCCTCAACATCGACCCCACGACGACTGATGCCGACATCGTTGAAATTCGACTTCGTCGCGAGATCGGAGACACCTCGCGAATCGATCTCTTCTGGGGAGATGACAACGGCGGTTTTGCAGCCGTCCGACGAACCTCGCTTCCAGATGGTGCCCTTCCGGACGATGGTCAGTTTCACATTATTCAATCTCCCATCGGGTCGTTCATCAACGGCACCCTGACCTCCTTAAGAATTGACCCGTCCGCAGATCAAGCCAACTCCATCGGCGTGGATATTGACTACATCCGCATCGGCTCGATCGTTGCAGACGATGACAACGATGGACTTGCAAACGACGTCGAAACCAATACCGGAGTTTTTGTCGACGCCGGAAATACCGGAACTGATCCAAACAACGATGACTCTGACAACGACACCTATCTTGACGGAGACGAAGTTACCGCAGGAACCGACCCCAACAATCCCGATGACTTCCCAGCTCCAATGATCACCGGCTACTCTGAAGAGATTGCCAATTACCTCATTAACGAGCCGATCACGGACAATGCAGCGATGGTGGCATTTGGAACTCCGGTGGGATTCTCGGTCACGCCGCTATTACCATCGGGGCTTTCACTCAATCCCGCTAACGGAACCATTTCCGGAACACCGGAAATTGCAAGTGAGGAAACTGTTTACAGCATCACTGCGGACTTCGGCGGCGGAGTGACCGATGACTTCGAATTGACCCTTGCCACTGTATATCCCGGCATTGTCCGCTATGGAACCAACAATTCAATCTACCGGATCGGTGCCGAGATCAATCTCAACGAACCTATTCTGACAGGAGGAGATCCTACTGCTTTTGCAATCACCCCTCCTCTCCCGACAGGACTTCTTTTCAACACCACAACCGGTGCTATTTCAGGGACACCCTCCGAGGTCACTCCTGCAACCACCTATACCGTCACTGCGACTTATGCCGACACCCCCGACGCAGGATTCACTCTCAACATCCGAACGCGGGCCATCCCGGTCTACCTGGGTCGCGACAATGATCCTCTCACGAACTTTACGAGCCTCGGCGAGTGGGAAACCGACGGAATGTTTGACGGTTGGACCTTTGCCCGGCTCAATGCCAACGTCGCCGCTGGTATTTTTACCGCCAACACAACCGGAGGCGACCCCATCATGAATCGCCCCGGGCTCATCGACACCACCCCTGGGCTGACGATCGAAATTCGCCTCCGCCAAAACGACAACGAATTTGTCCAATTTTTCTGGGCTGATGACACCGGCGGACCGGCCCCAAGCCGACAAACCAGTATCCCCGGAGATCAAATCCTGAATGATGGAGACTTCCACACCTATCAAGTGACATTCGAAGACGTCTTCGTTGGAGACTTCGACCTCCTCCGGGTGGATCCGGGCAACACAGCGAACCGGACCGTCGAAATTGACTACATTCGGATCGGCACCCCGGCTCCTCCCACCGCGCCAGAGATCAGCGCCTTCAACTTCGACACCACCTTTGGCGATATTGAAATCACATGGAATTCCACCCAAGGCGCGACCTACCGGGTCGAATCAGCCTTGGATTTAAATCAATTGACGTGGAATGAAGTCACAACCGTTAAGGGAGACGCCGACTCCACGACATTTTTGGGTGCTATTCTGAATTCGGACCGTTTCTTCCGCGTCGTCCGCGAAAACTAATCAATCTCAAGCAGTCGACTCAGCCCCGGTTTTCCCTACGCTTCCCGGCGCGCAAGAGGAGGCGGGGCTTTTCCGTATCAAAACCAGCCCAAAAACAATTTTTCAGACATCTTTCATTTGGCGATATTGCTTTTATCTTCTCCTCGAACCCAATGTTTAGGTATTTCCTCACTCTTATCCTTGCAGCCACCGCGACCGGAGAAACCATAGGCTTCAACAGTCACATCAGACCTTTGCTGTCAGACCATTGCTTTTCCTGCCACGGCTTCGACCCCAACTCAAGGGAAGCCGACCTCCGTCTCGACACACCGGAAGGAGCATTTGGCGACCGCAAATCTGGGCCCGGCATCGTTCCCGGAAACCCTGAGAAATCTCTCATCTGGAAGCGCATCATTTCCAAGGACCCGGACGATGTGATGCCCCCGCCCGACCACCTTCTCAAGCTGGATTCCGAAGAGAAAAAACTCATCTACCGCTGGATCAAGGAAGGAGCGAAGTATGAGGAACACTGGACGTTTCTCCCTGTTAAAAGGCCAATCGTTTCGGACCTGGCCCCTCATCCTGTCGATGCTCTGGTAAAGCAAAAGCTGATGCCGCTTGAGCTGGACCTTTCACCACGAGCCTCAAAAGAAACACTCATCCGGCGGCTTTCCTTTGATCTTCGCGGGCTACCTCCAACGCTCGAAGAAGTTTCGGACTTTCTCAACGATACATCCCCCAACGCCTGGGAACGCCTTGTTGACCGATTTCTCGACGACAAGGCATTTGGAGAACGCTTTGCCTGGCCTTGGCTTGATGCCGCCCGCTACGCCGATTCCAATGGTTTTCAGGGCGACGCCGAACGAACCATGTGGCCTTGGCGTGACTGGGTCATCGAGGCCCTCAACCGTAATCTTCCCTACGATGACTTTACCGTATGGCAAATCGCCGGCGACCTGCTCCCCGAGGGAACCTTCGAACAAAAAATCGCCACCGGCTTCCTCCGCAACCACGCCATCAACGGGGAAGGCGGATCCATCCCCGAGGAAAACCGCGTCAACTATGTCTTCGACATGGCCGAAACCGTCGGCACTGTTTGGATGGGCCTGACCTTTAATTGCTGCCGTTGTCACGATCATAAATACGACCCTCTCAGCCAAAAGGACTATTATTCGCTCACCGCGTTTTTCAATCAAACACCCGTCACTGGAGCCGGCGGCAACCCGCGAACCCCACCCGTCCTCGAAGTCCCCACCAAAGAACAGGTTGGGAAGGAAAACGAGCTTCGAAGCAAGCTCGCGAAAGCCCGGGATCAGCGACAGACCCTCACCGCGAGCCTAGCTCCACAGCAAAAGGCCTGGGAAGAAGAACGCCGCCAGCAGAACTCGCAATGGACCAGTCTCAAAGCGTCTTCAATCACCGCAAGCGACCAAGAGCTAAAGTTCGAAGAACTTCCCGACCTATCGATCCTTACTTCCGGGCGTAATCCCGAAAAAGTAACTTTCCAATTTGTTGCCCCCCTGCCCGGTGGAAAAATCACCGCAATTCGCTTGGAAGCGCTTCGCCACGCCACAATGACCAAAGGAGGAATCGCACGTTCTGATAGCGGGAACTTCGTCATGACCGGATTTGAAGCCCACCTCATTCGCAACGGTGAACCCGCTCAACGGCTGGATCTCGTACGGCCGCTGGCAACCTTCGAACAAGGAGACTACACGCTGGCGAGCGCCCTAGAGAAAGGAAGCAACCGGGGTTGGGCCGTCTTCAATGGAACTTCAATTGATCGCGACCATGCTGCCCTCTTCCACCTTGGCAAAACTATAACAGCCCAGGAAGGTGACCAAATTCAGATTGCCCTTCGCCACGATTCCCAACATGCCAAACACTACCTCGGACGCTTTAGAATCTCCGTCACTGGCATCGGATCACCGTCCCTCGAGGAAGCTGAGCGGGGCCTCAATCAACTCCTCGCCATTGCACCCGGGAAAAGAACCCCTGAAGAAGAAAAACGGGTGGCTGAAACCTTTCTCGAGAGTCGCCCTGAATATCAAAAGCTCTCAAAACAACTGACTGAACTCGAAGCTCAGATTAAAGCCGTCAAAAAGGGATCTCCACTCGTCATGGTGATGGAAGATCGCCGGGAACTGCGAAAGACTTATGTTCTGGCGGTTGGTTCCTACCAAGCACGGGGAGAGGAAGTGGATGCCGCTACCCCGGAAATTCTCCCCCCGCTTCCACAAAAAGAAAATCCCAACCGGCTCGATCTTGCCCGCTGGCTCGTTTCCCAAAAACACCCGCTTACCTCCAGAGTAGCCGTCAATCGGATCTGGCAGGAACTCTTTGGCGTCGGGCTGATCAAATCGCCGGAAGATCTTGGCGTGCAGTCCGAGATTCCAGTCCATCCCGAACTCCTGGACTGGCTTTCCGCCGACTTCATGGAATCAGGCTGGGATTTTAAAAACCTCATAAAGACCATTGTCACCAGTGATGTTTATCAACAGTCCTCCAAAGTCGATTCACTCGCCCTGGAACATGACCCCGAGAATCGCCTTCTGGCACGCGCCCCTCGATATCGACTTCCTTCCTGGATGATTCGCGATCAAGCTCTGGCGCTTTCCGGACGCCTCGTCCGCCAAGTTGGCGGAGAACCGGTCAAGCCCTGGCAGCCCGAGGGACTATGGGCTGAAGTGACTTTTGGTGGAGGAAAGAAACGCTACGTCCCCGACACCGGCGAAAAGCTGCGCCGCCGGAGCATCTACACCTTCTGGCGGCGAATCTCCGCACCGCCCATGATCTTTGACAACGCCAAGCGGGAAGGTTGTGAGGTCGGCACTTACCGGACCAATTCCCCTCTTCACGCTTTGGCAATTCTGAACGACCCTCTCTATGTCGAAGCTGCGCGCAGCATTGCCTATCGAGCTCACGCCATCGACTCAAAATCGGTTCTCAACCTCGCCTTCAAACTCGTAACAGCCCGCGAACCGAGCGCGGCCGAACTGACAATCATCAAGCAAATGTACGGGACATCCCTTAGTCACTACAAAGCACACCCTGAAGAAGCAAGTTCCCTGCTTTCCACTGGAGAACTCGCCGTTACCGATCAAATCGATCCACTTGAGCAAGCCGCTCTTACCTCAACCATCCTCTCACTTCTCAATACGGACGAAGTCCTCACCAAGGAATAGATATGAACCCGATTTTCGAATCCCAACTCATTTCAAACCGTCGCCACTTTTTCGGAAAGACCGCAACCGGTCTGGGCATTCCCGCCCTTGCCCATCTTCTGGGCAACAGTGCCTCGGCTTCGGAAGATCGCATTCTTGAGGCTGCCCAAGCGATTGCACCGAGAGCAAAGCGCGTTGTATATCTCTTTCAGAACGGCGCACCGAGTCATCTCGAGCTTTTTGACTACAAGCCCAAGCTCGCAAAACTCCACGGGGAGAAGGTCCCCGAATCCTACATGGAGGGAAAACGGTTTTCGACGATGTCCGCCGCAGCGGATCAACGACGGCTCCTCGCCCCCATCGAGCCCTTCAAGCAACACGGTGAGTCCGGAGCAACGGTCAGCGCCTTGATGCCACACACCGCAAGGATTTCTGACGATCTTTGCTTCATCAAGAGCATGCACACTGAACAGGTCAACCATGCTCCTGCGATCAACTTCTTTCTTTCCGGATTTCAACTCCCTTCGCGGCCAACTGTCGGCTCCTGGCTCTCTTACGGACTGGGATCGATGAACGAAAATCTTCCAACCTTTGTGGTCATGACTTCGGTGACCAAGGGAACGAGTTGTGGACAAATTTTCTACGACTCTTATTGGTCCTCGGGCTTTCTTCCCTCGCGCCACCAGGGAGTAAAACTCCGCGCTGGAGCCAGCCCGGTTCTTTACCTCAACAATCCAAGTGGCGTCAGCCCGCAACTTCGCCGTCAAATGCTTGATGGAATTGCGGAGCTCAACCAAAGCAAGTACGCTGCAGTTGGCGACCCTGAAATCCAAACCCGGATCGCCCAATATGAAATGGCCTATCGCATGCAAACAAGCGTGCCCGAATTGGCCGATATCTCGGACGAGTCAAAATCGACTCTGGATCTTTATGGCCCGCAAGTTCACGAGCCTGGAAGCTTCGCGCGCAACTGCCTTCTGACCCGTCGGCTCCTCGAAAGAGGCACCCGATACGTTCAGTTGATGCATGCAGGTTGGGACCAGCATAATTCGCTGACGACCGAACTCTACAACCAGTGTCGCGATACCGACCAACCCTCGGCGGCCCTCGTTCAAGACCTCAAACAACGGGGCCTTTTGGATGAGACTCTCGTGATCTGGGGCGGAGAGTTTGGCCGCACCCCTTTCCTCCAGGGAAATTTCGATAACCGCGCGAGATGGGGGCGGGATCATCATCCCTACACATTTACGATCTGGATGACAGGCGGCGGGGTAAAGCCGGGAATGACTTACGGCGAGTCAGACGATATTGGATTCAACGTTGCGGACAAGCCGGTTAAGGTGCACGATTTTCAAGCCACCCTTCTCCACCTCCTCGGAATCAATCACGAAAAGCTGACCTACAAGTTCCAAGGGCGTCACTACCGCTTAACGGACGTCCACGGCCATGTCGTGAAAGGGATTCTAGCTTAGTGGAATCCCGGCCTAGTTAAAAAAAGAGCCGTGGCAAAGCGCCATGACTCTTCTGGAAAGTTGTTGGAGTCGCCTCTTACTTTTCTTGAGTAACGGGCATCTCGCTACTAACAGGAACGTCTTTGAAAACGGGAAGCGAACGAAGCTCCGGAACAGGCTGTTCACCAGTACAGCACCCGCAGGAGCTGAGACCAAGAGAACCGGCTGCGAAAGCAACGAGTGAGGTAAATTTTACGAATTTCATGTGATTGGGATTATGGTTGATGGCTGAAAATGGAGAACCGGAGGGATCCAGAAAGAATCGACTCCGGCTCAAACCTTTTTATCGGCTAGAGAGATTACTTGGTAGGAATCTCAATCGGAGCAGGAGCTGGTGGTGCTTCTTCAGGAGCACTTCCGCAAGAAGTGAGGGAGAAGCCAGAGAGTGCTGCGATAAGGCCGAGGACGGTAGCAATTTTCATCGTTATTTCTTTTGGTTGGTTTTATTCTTTTTGCGGAAAAATCTAGAATCTTTCTGCGATAAGGTCGGACAGGTGCAGAGCAATTGCCCTTCCAAGCTTGCCGGAGGATAGTAAACTCACTAAGCCATGCAAGTAGTTAAGTGATCTTTTCTAACCTTTTTCCAGAAGCCAGCCCTGAAACCGCATCCAAAACTGGGATTGCATCGCTCCAAAACCCCGATACCGTCCTGCTCCTTTCATGAATACCAAGCCTCATGTAGCAATCGTCGGCGTCTCCGGCGCAGTCGGTCGGGAAATGCTCGTCTGCCTCGAAGAGCGTAATTTCCCCCTCTCCAAAATCACTTTGCTTGCTTCCGCCCGCTCTGCGGGGAAAAAGCTGAATTTTAGGGGCGAGGAACTCACGATTGAAGAACTTACCGCAGAGTCGTTTGACGGAATCGACATCGCCCTTTTTTCGGCGGGTGGAGAAATTTCAAAGGAATTTGCACCCATTGCGGCAAAAGCGGGATGTATCGTAATCGATAACTCATCGGCCTTCCGGATGGATCCTGATGTTCCCTTGATCGTGCCTGAAATCAACGGAAAGGATGCCTTAAACTCCCCACGTAATATCATCGCAAATCCAAATTGTTCGACAATCATCACCCTCATGGGGCTGGCCCCTCTCCATCAGGCTTTTGGATTGAAAGGGATTATCGCTTCGACCTACCAGGCAGTCTCAGGGAGCGGAGCCCAAGGAATCATTGAATTGGACAAGCAAATGAGGGCTCTCGTCGCTGGAAACCCCGTAACACCAAGTGTTTACCCCCACCAAATCGCCCATAACGTCATTCCTCATGTTGATGTTTTTCAGAAGACGGGCTACACTAAGGAGGAACAGAAGATGCTTCATGAAGGCCGGAAAATCCTTGGCCTCCCCGAACTCAAGGTGACCTGCACGTGCGTCCGCGTCCCCGTGATGCGCTCGCATTCCATCTCAATGACTGCCATTTTCGGACAAGACCCGTCCGTGGAGGAGGCCAGAAAGGCCTATGAAGGAAAGCCCGGCATTCGCCTGGTTGACGATCCTCAAAACGTCCTCTACCCCGTCCCACTTGGGACAACGGGGAAAGATGACTGCGAAGTCGGACGGATTAGAAAGGATCAAGTAATCCCTCATGCCCTCGCGCTCTGGGTCGTCGGCGACCAAGTCAAAAAAGGAGCAGCCCTTAATGCTGTGCAAATTGCCGAATTGTTATAAGTTCCCTCTAGAATTCGGCACTAAGAATGCTGCTAGTGAAATCGTTGTGACCAAGGGCGGTTTCGTTTTCAAAAGCTGATTACTGCTCACCAAACGACTTTTAAACCAATTTAAGAAGCGCATCATGGACGACAACGAATCAAATCCCACCGAATTTGTTGCTCCAACGCTCGAAGAGCTCAAGCCCCTCTTTCCTGCCTATGAACTGGAGGCTTTTATTGCACAGGGAGGAATGGGGGCCGTTTATAAGGCACGCCAAAAGTCTTTAGATCGGTCGGTTGCTATTAAAATCCTTCCGCGTGAGTTCGGTGACGACCCCCACTTCAGAGCATCATTTGAAGCAGAGGCCAAAGCTATGGCACGGCTGAATCACCCAAATCTCATCTCCGTTTACGACTTCGGTGATATTGACGGAATGCTCTTCATCGTGATGGAGTTTGTCCACGGGAAGGCTCTCTACTACTCCTCTCACAATAGAGCAATCGATGCTGCTGTTGCGCTTGAAATGGTCTCCACCATTTCCCGCGGGCTTGCCCACGCCCACCAAGGTGGAATCATTCACCGTGACATTAAGCCCGCCAACATCCTTCTCGATGCCGACGCAAAGCCCAAAATTGGCGATTTTGGACTCGCCCACCCCGTGGGAAGAGGAGAAGGCGAGGGCCTCGTATTCGGCACACCGGGCTACACCGCTCCCGAAATTTTTCAGAATGGAGTAGAGGTTGACCAGCGCTCTGATATATTCTCCGTCGGAGCATTACTTTACGAACTTCTCTGTGGACGCCATCCCGAAGCTAATAGCAGCAGCATGACAACCGGGATAGATCCTCGGATTGATAATATTCTAAAAAAAGCGACCAACGCTAATCCTAACCTCCGTTATTCGGATGTTGGCGACTTCGCAGACGACCTTGACGACCTCATTCCAAAGCTTGGGGGACCTCAATTCGCAACGGCTCCAGTCACTCCCCCCATCCTGAAGCCTGGCGGCAACATTGCTCTTAGTAGCAGCCAAGAAAAATCCGGAATCGCCTCTTTTATCTTTATTCTTTTTCTCCTCTTAGGAGGTGGAGCGGTTGCATTCTATGTTTTTGGAAATGGGGACTCCCCCCCCAAGCCCAGCATCCCTGAAAAAAAGGCCGAGGTAAAGGAAGAGCCTAAGCCAAAAGATGACCCAGAAAAGAAGCCAATCGAAAAAGTTGGGAAAATGGTTGATTACGAAGAGCCAACCAAGCCCAAACCCGAAGTGGTCGTTCCTCCGAAAGCTGCAGAAACACCCCTAGAGTCCTTAAACCGGCTGTCTCAGGTCCTTTTCGACGGTTTGCGAGATGAATTTCCAATCGGCACCATCAAGCGCGAGAAATCAGCCTACTTCCTCCTTCAACAAAACATGACTTGGGACGAGGCAAACAACTTTGCTAACCGCCATGGAGCTCATCTCACCCTCCTCCCGACCTCTGCCGATCTTGTTTGGTTTCACAAAAATTTTCAAAGCGCCAGCCCCGTGTGGACGGGAGCCTCTGATTCAGGCTTCGAGGGGAAATGGTTCTGGAGCGACGGCTCTGCTGTTGATGAAAAAGTTTGGGTAGAAAACTCTCCCGACAACCGGATCAGCGACAATCCGAACGGTGAAAATTTTGGAGCAATCTCTCCCGACACTCCGCAGTTGGAGGATCACCATCGTCTCCAAAAATTCCCTGCCCTTCTGGAATGGAAACTCGACGGGAGTAATCCGGCATCGCTCGGTGCCCAACTTGCTCGCACCGGAGAAGCTCTCAATAATAAGCGCACCCCGATCTTTCCCCCAGGCACCTATAACGTGGGCGGATCGAGGTTCCTTCTCGTGAAAAAAAACGTCACCTGGGACGAAGCATCACTGATCGCGTCCAATGCCGGCGGACACCTTGCAGTCCCGTCCAACGAAAAGGAGGCGTCTTTTATGGCGCTGAGCCTTAAGTCCTCCCTCGACGATTCTGGAAGTTGTTGGATCGGGGGGAAACGCGACGAAAGCCTTCCTGAAATTTGGAAGTTCGTAACCGGTGAAGCCTTCACATTCATCACCTGGCTTGAGGACCAACCCGATAACTCTGGGGAAGACGAAAACTACCTCGTCATTAAGAAAGAAGGAACTTATTTGGGTGCTAACGATGAAGACAAGAACGGAACCAACACCAACCATTTTCTCATTGAATGGTCAGTTCCAGCACTTCGCAACATGCCCAGGACGTCTGAAAGCGGAACCAGAGAAAATGACCTTCTCGCCGCGCTAGAAAAAATCCGTGACAAAATTAGATACCGGCACGCTCGCGCCTATAACAAGTTTCGCAAGCAATACGACAGAGTCGTCGAGGATTTCCTGAAAGACACAATCGACACAATCAAATCTTTTCCATTCTTGAGCGAAACGATCAAGGACGACTTAATCGAGCAATACGAAGGGTATCTAGAAAGAAATGAGCTTCCAGATAGCATACCCGAAGCATCCCCCGGGCGCCTCAAACGAAAGCTCAAGGAAGCCAAGGAGGAAACCAAAGCTCTCAAGGAAGGATACGAGGACCAATTTGATGAGGCCATGCAGGATTATTTGGACCTCCTCACCAAGACTGCCAACTCCGTCCTAAAAAAGGGAGAAGTTGCTAAAGGAAAAATTTTCATCCTCGAAAACAAAGTCACGACTGACAACGAGGACCGCTT
Organism: Verrucomicrobiota bacterium; assembly: GCA_030835305.1. Lineage (GTDB taxonomy): Bacteria > Verrucomicrobiota > Verrucomicrobiia > Verrucomicrobiales > Akkermansiaceae > SW10. Next base: position 39,646 of record JAURPJ010000092.1, read on the forward strand.
TGAGAAGATCATGGACAATAAGAAGGTCCCCCTGCCGGAGAAACCCGCCGGGGAAGAAGGGAACAAGGACCAATAAATCTCTTCCCCCTGCTTGCGCTCCACTCTTCCGGCGCTAGCCTCGCGCGTGCCGAAAAAAGCTGAGAAAAAGCCCGCCGCAAACGCTATTCAGATTCTCGGCGCCCGTCAGCATAACCTGAAGAATCTCAATCTGGAGATTCCCGTCGGAAAACTTACTGTCATCACCGGGCCCTCCGGCTCCGGCAAATCATCGCTCGCCTTCCACACCCTTTATGCCGAAGGCCAGCGGCGCTATGTGGAAACTTTTTCTCCTTACGTCCGTCAATTTTTTGACCGCATGGACAAGCCCGAGGTCGATCGAATCGACGGCATTCCTCCCGCCATCGCAATTGAGCAAAAAAACACCATCCGCACCACCCGTTCCACCGTTGGGACGCTCACCGAAGTCAACGATTATCTCAAGCTGCTTTATCCACGACTCGCCAAAGGATTCCATCCGGAAACAGGCGAAGAGGTCCGCCCCGACACTCCGAAATCCATCCTGGAATGGGTCACCGCAAATTATTCGGACGAAAGCATTCTCGTTCTCTTCCCCATTCCTGTTCCATTCGACACCTCACCCGAAGATCTGTTTCCATTCCTGAATTCACAAGGATACCTCCGCATCTTTCTCAATGGCGAAGTCATCCGGACCGACTCCGCCCCGTCCCTCGAGAAACTCCCGGGGGAAATCTTCATCATTCAGGACAGACTCAAGGTCACGGCCCGCAACAAATCCCGCCTTACCGAATCGTTTGAACAAGCACTCACGCTAGGCAAGGGCACAGCAGCGGTGGCAAGCTCTGACGGCGCCTTGAGAAGTTTCACCACAAGCTGGGCTCCGCTGGTCAAACCCACCTCGTCTCTCTTTTCATTCAACTCCCCTCTCGGCGCCTGCAACAACTGCCGGGGCTTTGGCAAAGTCATCGGCATCGATCTCGACAAAGCAATCCCCAACCACCTTCTCTCGCTCCGTGAAGGGGCCATCAAACCATTCCAGGGAGAGCGCGGCGAAGACTGTCAGCGCGACCTCCTTAGAAACTGCAAGGAAGCCGGAATCGACCCAAATATACCATGGAACGAACTCGATCCCGAACAACAACGCTGGGTCAAATACGGCGAGCGCAGCAATAAATCCTCACTATCCTCACTCGAGCAATCCGAGTCACTTTGGCAGGACGGTCGCTGGTATGGTATTCAAGGGTTCTTTGATTGGCTGGAGACGAAAGCCTACAAAATGCACGTCCGTGTCTTCCTTTCCCGCTACCGGGCCTACACCGAGTGCCCCGATTGCCAGGGAACCCGACTTCAGCCCAATGCCCTCCACTTCAAAATTCTAGGCAAGACTCTGCCGGAACTCTGGCACATCCCGCTCGACCAACTCCTCTTCTTTTTCGAAGGCATTGCCACCTCACATGCCCCACTCGGTAAAACGACGGACTTGGTCTTGAACGAAATCACTTCACGCCTGCACTATCTTTGCGAGGTCGGCCTCGGATACCTAACTCTTGATCGCCCGGCAAGAACCCTCTCCGGCGGCGAGATTGCCCGGGTCAACCTCACCACCTGCCTGGGATCAGCTCTCACCCAAACCCTCTTCGTCCTTGATGAACCCACTGTGGGACTTCATCACCGTGACATCGAACGCCTCAACAAAGTCATGCACGATCTTCGCAACAAGGGAAATACCTTGGTCGTGGTTGAGCATGACGAAGCCGTAATGCTCCGAGCTGATCTACTCATCGACATGGGTCCTGAAGCAGGAGAACGCGGGGGAGAAATTACCTATCAGGGACCAGCCAGAACCAATGCGAAGAATGAATCACTCACCCTCCAGTATCTCTCCGGCGAGAAATCGATTCCGGTTCCTAAAAAACGAAGAGAAGCGAGAGCTTATCTCTCAATCAGCAAGGCTTCGGCGAATAACATCTCCAACCTTTCGATGGATCTTCCCCTCGGTGTTTTCACCTGCCTGACCGGGGTCTCGGGTTCGGGAAAATCAACTCTTGCCCACCCTGTCATCCACAACAACCTCGCACGTCATTTTGGGCTTCCCATCGATGACGAACCCGCGCCCGCCGAGATCGCCGGAATCGATGAACTCCGCGGAGTCGAACTGATCGATCAATCTCCCCTTTCCCGAACCCCGCGCTCCACCCCCGCCGTCCTGCTCGGCGCCTTCGAGCACATCCGCCAACTACTTTCGCTCACTCCTTCGGCCAAAGCAGAAAATCTCACCCCCGGTTATTTCTCCTTCAACTCCGGTCCCGGACGATGTCAACGGTGCTCTGGCAATGGGTTCGAAAAGGTTGAGATGCAGTTCCTCTCTGATCTCTACCTGACCTGCCCCGAATGCAATGGCACCCGCTTCACAAGAGCAGCCGAATCTTATCACTACCACGGAAAATCAGTGGTCGATTTCCTTCGACTGACCGCTTCCGAAACCCTTGCATTCCTCCAAGAAATTGAAGGGCTCACCAACAAGGAAAACCTCCTGCTTTCCAAAACCAGGAAGGCCCTTCAACCTTTGGTGGAAACCGGCCTCGGTTACCTCCGCTTGGGTCAACCGCTGAACACCCTCTCGGGCGGTGAAGCCCAGCGCCTCAAACTTTGCCAGCTTCTAATCTCCACCACCGGAAGCGTCAACACCCTGCTCATTCTCGACGAGCCAACCACCGGACTCCACTTCACCGATATCGAGAAACTCCTCACCGTCTTTCATCGCCTCGTTGACGTCGGCTACTCCCTCCTAGTCATCGAACACCAAATCGACGTCATCAAGAACGCCGACCATATCATCGAAATTGGACCGGAAGCCGGCCTCAATGGTGGCCGAATTATCTTCGAGGGAAGCCCAAAACAGCTGACTGAAAAACGAACACACACCGCGATTGCCATCACCGGCTCCACAAGGACGGTCAAAAAACGGAATCAAAAAATCAAAACTGCTTCCGGAAACGAAATATCCATTCATGGTCTCCGTCATCACAATCTAAAGAATATTGACGTCAACATTCCACACAACGAATTCGTCGTTATTTCGGGACTGAGTGGTTCCGGGAAATCCACCCTCGCTTTTGACGTTATCTTTGCCGAAGGCCAGCGCCGCTTCCTCGACTCAATGTCGCCTTACGCACGGCAGTTCGCCAGCCAACTCGAGAAGCCCGATCTCGACCTCATCACCGGTCTGCCGCCAACCGTAGCGATCGAACAAAGAATTTCCCGTGGTGGTGGCAAATCAACGGTTGGGACGGTCACGGAAATCTACCATTTCCTCCGCTTGCTCTACGCAAAACTAGGCCTCCAGCACTGTCCCCAATCCGGCGAGCCTGTCATTTCACAAACCCCCGAAGCCATCGGCAACCAACTGGGCAAGCTCCTGAAGAAGGAGAAATCACTCCGCCTTCTCTCCCCGGTTTTGAAAGCTCGAAAAGGCTTCCACAAGGAGTATGCCCTCACCGCAGAAAGGTCCGGCTTCGAAGAGATGTTCGTCGACGGACAACTCATCAACACGGAAGACTTCCAACCCCTCGCCCGCCACAAGGCCCACGACATCGACTTCGTCGTTGCTCGAGTCACAGACAAACAGGCCGTTTCAAAAACTTCCGAAGCACTCGCCATCGCCCTGCAGTTTGGCAAGGGCACTTTCAGAGTCCTGACAAACAAGGGAGACCTCCACACCTTCTCCACCGCACGAGTCTCACCAGTCACCGGCGAATCGTTCGAGGAACTTGACCCGCATCACTTCTCTTTCAACTCACCACGAGGCTGGTGCCCGACCTGCCGAGGGTACGGCCATATTTCCGCCGGCCGCTTCGACTCCAAGGGGTTTAATTCCGAAGCAGAGGCTGAAATCCACGAAGAAAAACTGGCCGCGAAATCCGACCCCGATGTGCTTCGTCCTTGCCCCGACTGCCATCGCGCAAGGCTTAGGGAAAACTCCCGCCACGTCCTCATCGCCGGGCAATCGCTTCCAGCTCTGACATCGCTCAATGTGCAAGACGCCGGCAAAGCCATCAATGCATTCAAATTCAAAGGTCGTGACCTCGCCATCTCCCGGGACATCCTGCCCGAGATTATTCAGCGACTTAAATTCCTCGATCACGTCGGTCTCGGATATCTTCAACTGGATCGCTCCGCCACCACTTTATCTGGCGGAGAGTCCCAGCGGATTCGCCTCGCCGCGCAACTTGGATCAAATCTGCAGGGAGTCTTCTACATTCTCGACGAGCCTACGATCGGCCTGCACCCCCGTGACAACGCCGCCCTTCTGGAAACACTTCAGGCTCTTAAGAAAAAAGGCAACTCGCTTCTCCTGGTCGAGCACGATGAAGACACGATCAAGGCAGCAACCCACTTAATCGATCTAGGTCCCGGCGCCGGAACAGAAGGCGGCGAAATCGTCGCCTCTTTGACAAAGCGTCAGATCAACACTAAATCCGCCTTAAAAAGACACCCCAAATCGCCAACCCTGCAGGCGCTCACCAATCCCCTCGTCCACCCTTCCCGGAGAAAACGGCGGAAGATTCCGTCCGCTCGTGCGAGAAAAGGCTGGCTTAAATTAAAGGGGTGCAATTTGAACAATCTGAGGGACCTGGACGTGCAAATCCCCACCGGATGTCTCACTGTCTTAACCGGGGTTTCGGGATCTGGAAAATCATCACTCATGCGGGGATGTCTGAGCGTCGCTTGTGATCAAAAAGCCAAAGATGCCCCGTTCCAGTCAGCAAGCGGCTTTGAGATCTTCAAGTATCGCTACGAAGTCGACCAGTCCCCCATTGGCAAAACCTCGCGTTCATGTCCTGCAACCTACGTAAAGCTCTTCGATCACATCCGTGCTCTCTTTGCTCAGCTTCCGGAATCGCGGATGCGTGGCTACACCGCTTCCCGGTTTTCTTTCAACAACAAGGAGGGACAATGCCCCGAGTGCAAGGGCAACGGGCGCATCAAACTCGAGATGGACTTCCTTCCAACAACCTGGATCGACTGTGAAAGTTGCCAGGGAGACCGCTACAATCCAGCCACTTTGGAAATCCGCTACAACGGACTGACCATCGGCGACATCCTCAACCTTAATATCAAAACCGCGGCTGAATTCTTTTCCGCCCACCCAAAGCTCCAAAAGCCACTACAGCTTCTGGCTGAAACCGGGCTTGGCTATCTCACACTGGGCCAACCTTCTCCCACCGTATCCGGAGGTGAAGCACAGCGCCTCAAACTCGTAACCCAACTCACGAAAGGTCGACCCAAGATCACAAACTTGGGCCCGGTGAATACCAACCTCTACCTCATCGAGGAACCCACCATCGGCCTCCACCAGCAGGATGTAGCCCGCCTCACCGACGTTCTTCACCGGTTGGTCGATGAAGGGCACACTGTCGTGGTCATCGAGCACCATATGGACCTCGCCGCCGAAGCTGATCACATAATCGACCTTGGCCCCGAAGCCGGACCAAACGGCGGAACGATCGTCGCTCAAGGGACCCCCGAACAAGTCGCCAAAGCGAAGCGATCGGTCACTGCTCCCTTTATCGCACAGATGCTTTAGTCGACGACCTCGTAGGCATCCTTGTCATTGAAATTGATTACGACACGGTCCTTCTCTTCCTGCTTTTTATAACCGAGCTTCCCTTTCAACTTAATCGTTTTCCCGATCAACTCTTTAAGCGACTCTTCGGTGACCTCAAACTCCTTAAGCTTCTTGATGTCGCCACTGCCAAAGAACTCGTGACTCTCTCCTTCGAAGATGAGATAGAGATTTTTCTTATCACCGGAAACCCTGACGCTTTTCACCTTCCCTTTGAAGGTCGCCCGAGTATTTCTGAGAGAAATCAACTGCTCAGCATCTGCAATGGTATAGACATCTTTCTTCGGAAGCAGATCCACCGGATTAATCGTTGTGATCTCAAAGATCCCCTCGACTTGGATTTTCACCTCCGAGACCATCCAGCCGATAACCTCGATAATCTGGCCTGGCAAATGGGCAGCGGATCCTCTCACAAGCTGGCCGGTCACTCCGGCCGGCTCTTCGAATTCTATAACGCCGTCTTCACCGCCGGTTCTTACCTTGCCCTGAAGCCGAACCCACTTCCCCACGTTATCGGCAAAGTCACTCCGATTTTTGGAGGAAAGCTCCGCCATATCCGTCTCACGGTCAGGTCGCTCGGTGGTTTCCACTTTCTTGCGGGGCTTGGGTCTGGGCTTTGGCTTGGGCGGCTCTTCCTGCTTCTTTTCAACAACCTCCCCTTCATCATTGCCGCCCATCGTCGAGGCCAGGAAAAGCCCCCCACCGATCAAAAGCACCAGAATTCCAATAATAATAAGAGGCTTTTTATTTCCGCCCGGAGTTGGGACCAATGACTGAACAGGAATCTGTTGCGATGGATTGGAAGGCGGGGATTGCTGATCATTATTCATGGATTTGGTTTAAGGGCCCTTGGACTAAAACGCCAGTATCGTTTTAGGTCTCTTCCGAACTCGTTCCGAATTGCATTTCGTCAGCGGCCATCAATGATCCCGTAACCATGTTTCGCCTTCTTCCAATTCTCGTATGCGCAGCGCTGGGTTCTGAAAAACCCAACCTCATCGTCATTCTGGCCGACGACCATCGTTACGACTTTCTCTCGTGCCACCCGGATGCCCCCGACTTCCTCGAAACACCCAATCTGGATCGCATGGCCCGGAATGGTGCCCACTTGAGAAATGCCTTCGTCACAACCTCGCTCTGCTCGCCCAGTCGCGCCTCCATTCTCACCGGTCAATACATGCACCACCATCGCGTTGTGGACAATCAACGCGCTGTTCCCAAAGACACCCGCTTCTATCCGGAATACCTCCAAACAGCAGGCTATCGCACTGCCATGATCGGGAAATGGCACATGGGCCACGACAATGACGAACCCCGCAAAGGATTCCATCACTGGGTTTCGTTTCAGGGTCAGGGCTCGTATTACGATCAAACACTCAATATCAACGGAGAGCGTCACGAGCAGGAAGGTTACACCGCCGACCGACTCACCGATCAGGCGATCACATGGCTCAAGAGCGACCGAGGTGATAAAGATGCGCCCTTTATGCTGCACCTTGCCTTCAAGTCGGTCCACTACCCCTTCCAACCTGCCAAGCGCCACCACGGAAGATATCAGGGTGAAAAAATCGACTATCCCGAAACGATGGCGAACTCGGAGGAAAACTACGCCACCCAGTCCCGCTGGATCCGCGAGCGGCGTTATGGTATCCACGGCATTGATCACATGGAAACCGGCGCTTTTGACAAGGATCCGGTACCTTCTTTTGATGAACTTTACTGGCGATTCTGCGAAACGGTTCACGGGCTTGATGAAAGCGTAGGCCGCGTCCTCGACTACCTCGACGAATCCGGCCTCTCAAAAAACACCATCGTCCTCTTCCTTGGCGACAACGGCTTTCACCTCGGAGAACACGGCTTCTACGACAAGCGCGACGCGTTTGAACATTCCATCCGAGTCCCTCTTTTGGTCTACGCTCCCGGGCACGTTAAGGCAGGCACTCGGCTTGAGAAAATGATTCTCAACATCGACCTCGCCCCAACCCTCCTCGAATTCGCCGGCGTCGAAAAACCTGTAAACACTCCGGCCTTTGATGGTCGTTCGTTCAAACATCTTCTCGACGGGAGCGGATCGGACAAGCCATGGCGCGACCATCTTCTTTACGAATATCACTGGGAATGGAACTTCCCCGCCACGCCCACGCTCTTCGCCATTCGAACCGATCATTACAAGTATATCTACTATCACGGTCTATGGGATAAAAACGGACTCTACGATTTACAGACAGATCCTCACGAACGACACAACCTCATCGACGTTCCGGCTTTCGCTAAAAAGAAAGAAGCGCTCAAAAAACAACTCTTTACCGAGCTCGAGGCCTCAGGCGCCCTGGACATTCCCATCCGTCCGCCAAAAGGCGAACCACTTCATGACCGTAAACTCCCTCGGTAAAACTGAAATTACCAATTGGGAATACCGCTACTTTTTGAAAGTAGTTGATGAGGTGGGTTTGGATGCCGGAACCTCGAGGACCTTGCCTGCCAACTTAATATCACCGGAATACCTGTCCCACCGATCACCAGGTTTGTTCAGAACCTTGTTGGCGGGTAACTTCATCACAGCCGGGCGACAGTCGGGACACAAAAAAACACGGTTAAACTTCGCAATACCCACCCCTGAGCATTCTGGTTACGATCTCCCATTTGATCTAACTTTCTAAAATACAACCATGAATCTGAATCGTTTTTCAATCCTTCTTCTTTTTTTCACAGCCAGCGTCTCATCGGCCAGCAAACCAAACGTCATTTTTATTCTCGCCGATGACTTGGGCTGGGCCGACACCACTCTATTTGGTCACACTAGGTTATATCAGACACCTAACATTGAGCGCCTGGCAAAGCGTGGAATGACTTTCACCCGCGCCTATTCCGCGAGCCCTCTTTGTTCACCGACGCGCGCCAGTATTCTCACCGGACAAAACCCCGCCCGCATTGGCCTCACTGCTCCCAATTGCCACCTACCTCCCGTTCACCTGAAGGCCCGCCCCGGCAAAAATGCGACCCCTGGACAAAAATCCATTCAACCCAAATCTGCGACCCGCCTCCGCACCAACCTCCCAACTCTGGGAAAAACTCTTCAATCCGCGGGCTACAAAACCGCACACTTCGGAAAGTGGCACCTTGGCCCCGAACCTTTCTCGCCCCTCGAACAGGGATTCGAAATCGATATCCCACACTGGCATGGCCCCGGACCGAAAGGTTCATTCGTGGCGCCTTGGAGCTACCCGGATTTCGACCCAAATCATCCCAAAGAACACATCGAAGACCGTATGGCCGAAGAAGCCGTAGCTTTTATGGAGAATAACAAAGAATCCTCCTTCTTTCTCAACTACTGGATGTTCAGCGTTCATGCTCCCTTTAACGCCAAGGAAGCACTCATTGAAAAATACCGCTCTCTCATCGACCCACAAGATCCGCAGCACAGTCCAACCTACGCAGCCATGGTGGAATCCATGGACGACGCCGTGGGCACCCTTCTCGACACCCTCGACCGTCTCAAGATCGCCGACAACACCATCATCTTCTTCTTCTCCGACAACGGAGGCAACATGTATGATGTGGTCGATGACACTTCGCCCACCAGCAACGCCCCATTGAGAGGTGGCAAAGCCTCCCAATTCGAAGGAGGCATCCGCGTCCCCCTGATCGTGGCCTGGCCCGGGGAAATTAAACCCGCAAGCCGGAGTGACGCCTTGGTTCAATCCACCGACTTCTATCCTACAATCCTCAGTATCCTCCAACAAGCTCCAGGCGAAGGTCAGATCTTCGACGGAGTGGACTTTCTCCCTGCCCTCAAAGGAGCCGAATTTTCCCGCCCCCCCATCTTCACCTACTTCCCCCACAACCCGCCAGTTCCCGATTGGATTCCGCCCTCAATTTCCATTCATCATAAAAACTGGAAGCTCATTCGCGAGTTCCATCAAGGTGAGAACGGCGCACATCGGCACCGCCTATTCGACCTTTCGAAAGACATCGGCGAAACGAAAAACCTCGCCCCCCAGAAACCCCAACTTGTCAAATCACTCGACGCCAAAATCGAGGCCTTTCTGAGAGAGACCAAAGCAGTCGTCCCGCTTCCCAATCCCAAGTTTGATCCAGCCAAATACCAGCCCGAACTCGAAGGGAAAAACCGCGTTGGCCGAAGCAAGAAGAAGCCTGTGAAAAAACCAGCCAAAGACGATGCTTTCGATCCCAAACTCCAAGGCTGGAAAGCAAGAAACGCAAAATACATCGTCAAAGAGGGCGTCGTAACCCTTACCGGCACCGCGCCCAATCCCTTCCTTGGCATCGGAGCGAAGCAATTTAAACAAGAGACATCGATAATTCTGCGCGTCAAATCACCAGCAGGAGGCCCGGCGAAAATCACTTGGGGAAACGGGTCGCCAAAGATCAGCACCATCCCCTTTCCTCTCAAAAAAGGAGATTGGACCGAACTCACTCTCACCATCCAACCTGAAACCGACCTCGGAATCCTCCGCATCCACCTCCCCGCCAACAAAGCCCCCGTTCAAGTAGATCGCCTCGAACTCCGCTCCGGTAGGACCAAGGTCATTAGTAGATTCTGAGACAAAATTGCGGCCGCCATTTTTTCTGCGCGCGCCAGACGCTATATTTCCAACGATCTCTCTTCCTCGGAGAAACAATCACCCACCCTTCTCTGATTTCACCGTGAATCACGACTTGGTTTTTGATTTTGAATCGGAGAGAAATTTCACCGAAATTGTTACTCGCTTAAGGAGGTCAACCGCCTTCAAGGGCCCTTTTGACTGGCGCGAAACTCCCATATTTTCCCGATGGAGTCTTCACACAAAAAGGTCCACTCCCCCAGCTGTACATCATCCTTCCCATCCTTTGTGACATACACGGAGAGAAACTACTCCTCATCTGGTGACGTCAAATTGTAGCACGACCAGACCTTCGGACCCGAGAACTAATAATTATCGTGGTCGCAGGTTGAATCGTCCCTCGAAAGAGCCATGAGCCGTCGGATTTTTTTCTGAAACTCCTTCCAACCAATAGCGCTGTATCCAGCACAGCTCTCCCAATCCACTTTAAAGCCCTAGTTTTTTCCAAAACGAGGGAACGTACGCTAAAATCGTCACACAATATATTCACCGAACGTAAGCCGTCTAAAGAGAAGAGGCTGTAGTTATGAACTTCTTCGATTCCTATTTTGCTCAGCTCAAAACGGTTTTAAAAAATGACTTAACGAGGTGGCCCACTCTTTCCGATTCACTAATCATCTTCACGAGATCATCTGTTTTCTCAGCAGATAGAAATGAGCGGGCTACGAGTTTGGCATCCTCTATTTCCGAGTCGACCTTCTTAATCTGCCCGGCAATCTCGATTGGGTCCTGCCTAACCCCGATATGAAAAATCGAAATAATAAAGCCCCGACCAGCCTTAGCGAATCGGGGCTTTGAATTTTTTATTTGTTCAGTCGGAGCTTACTCGCCGGCAGCTTCGACATCTAGAGCCTCGGCATCCGGAGTAGATTCGCCGTCTTCGCCTTCTGGCTTCACAACGACTGGCTCTGGCTCCTCGACCGTCATTTCGAAGTCCGAATTCTTGTGGACCGGGAAGCCGGTTCCAGCAGGAATGAGGTGTCCGAGGATGACGTTCTCTTTGAAGCCCCGGAGGGTATCAATCTTACCAAGAGTCGCGGCATCGGTAAGGACACGGGTGGTGTCCTGGAAGGATGCCGCGGAGATGAACGATTCGGTCTCGATCGAGGCCTTGGTAATTCCGAGAAGAACCGGCTCTGCTTCCGCAGGCTTACCACCTTCGGCAGCAACACGCTTGTTTTCAGCATTGAAGGTTGTCTTCTCGATTTGGTCACCCCAAAGGAACTCAGTGTCACCTGGCTCGGTGATCTTCACCTTCCGAAGCATCTGGCGGATAATGATCTCAATGTGCTTGTCATTGATCTCCACACCCTGCGAACGGTAAACCGTTTGAACTTCGTTGTTGAGGTGCTCCTGTAGAGCTTGGGGACCGCAAGCCTCGAGGAGATCCTCGGGCGCCACAGGCCCCTCGGTAATTTGATCACCACGCACCACCATGTCGCCTTCACCAACGATCATGTGCTTGCCCATCGGGACAAGGTGATCGGCGGTTTCGCCGGACTCGGTGTGAGTGACGATCACCTTGCGCTTGCCACGAACGGTGCCTCCAAAGGAGATCTCACCGTCGAGCTTGGCGATGACGCAGGCGTCTTTCGGACGACGGGCTTCGAAGAGCTCCGCAACTCGTGGAAGACCACCGGTAATATCACCGGTCTTGGCAATCTTGCGCGGTGTTCGGGCAAGTTGCACACCACCCTGGATCTTTGCCCCCTCCTTAACAGAAAGGTGAGCGCCAACCGGAATGGAGTAGCTGCTGAGAACTTCCTTGGTTTTGGGATCAACAATGACGATCTGCGGGTGAAGGTCTTCTTTATGCTCAGTCACGGTCAAGCCCTTCTTACCGGTCGCCTTGTCGGTTTCAGACTGAATGGTAATTCCCGTGATCATGTCGCGGAATTCGACTTTACCTCCAGACTCGGCAATAATGGGGACGGAGTGAGGATCCCAAGTCAGAATCGACTGGTTCTTCCTCACATCTCCCCCGTCGGCAACCGAGATCACGGAACCAATCACGACATTGTAGGACTCGAGTTCAAGACCATCTTTATCGCGAACGGAAAGCGAACCGTTCTTATTGAGAACCACAAAGTTGCCATCGACGTCCTCCACCGTACGGAGATCTTTGTAGAATGCGACACCCTTGTTCTTAGCTTTCACCTCGGGCTGCTTGGTGGCACCAAGAGCAACCCCTCCGGAGTGGAAGGTACGCATGGTCAGCTGGGTTCCCGGCTCACCAATCGACTGAGCGGCGATAATACCGACAGCCTCACCGATCTTACCGAGCTCGCCGGTCGCGAGGTTGAGGCCATAGCAGGACTGACAACATCCACGCTCCGACTCACAAGTCAGCGGGCTACGGATCTTGAGACGTTCGTGACCAACATTCTCGACCGCAATCGAGGTCGCTTCGTCCATGAGTTCACCTTTCTTGATGATCATATCACCCGAAACGGGGTCTTTAATTGTCTCGCAGGAAACCCGACCGTAGATCCGTGACTGAAGTGAGGCTGCCTCTTCGTCCCCCGAGTAGATTGCATGAACCGTGATCCCCTTCTCTGTGCAACAATCAGGCTCGGTGATGATGACATCCTGGGAAACGTCGACCAATTTACGGGTCATATATCCGGAGTCAGCTGTCTTGAGCGCAGTATCGGCAAGACCTTTACGCGCACCGTGGGTGGAGATGAAATACTCCAACACAGAAAGACCTTCACGGAAGTTCGAAGTAATCGGACGTTCGATAATCTCACCGGACGGCTTAGCCATCAGTCCACGCATACCCGAGAGCTGCTTGATCTGGTTCTTGTTACCCCGGGCTCCAGAATCAACCATCATGAAGAGTGGGTTTGCCTTTTCCTTGCCTTCGTTGAACTCGAGCTTGCGGTAAAGGGCGTTGGCGATGTTGTCACCGGCCCGAGTCCAGATATCGACGACTTTCTGGTAGCGTTCGCCGTTGGTGATCACACCGTTGCGATACTGCTTGTTGACTGTCTCGACGTTGGCGTAAGCGGTCTTAAGTTCAGCCGGCTTTTCTTCCGGTATCACCATGTCGACGATACCAATGGAGCAACCGGAACGGGTCGCTTCCTTGAAGCCGAGTTCCTTGAGCTTGTCCATGGTAGTGACGGTGGCTTTCCCTCCGGCGACTTGGTAGCACCGCCAAATAATGTCACCGATCTGAGACTTGCCAACATTGTTGTTGAAGAAGCCAACGCCATCAGGCCAGATCTCGTTGAAACGGACACGACCAGGAGTGGTCTCGATAACATTTTTCTCCTTGTCGCCAAAGACAGTATCCTTGCCAAGATCGGGGTTACGCAGGCGGATGTACTGGTGGTAATCCAGCTTCCGGTTGGCAATCGCGAATTCAACCTCGATGGTATTCTCAAAAAGAGGCAGGTGACCCTGCTTCTCAATTTCCTTTGGAGTGCGAACCTTGGCCCAAGTAAGGTAATAAGTTCCCAAAATAATATCCTGGGAAGGGGTAATCACGGGCCGTCCGGATGCAGGCGAGAAGATGTTGTTCGTCGCAAGCATAAGCTGGCGGGTTTCCATCTGGGCCTCAACTGAAAGCGGGACGTGGACAGCCATCTGGTCACCATCGAAGTCAGCGTTGTAAGCACCGCAGGTGAGTGGGTGCAGACGAATCGCAGATCCTTCAATCAGAACGGGCTCAAAGGCCTGAATCGAAAGACGGTGAAGAGTCGGCGCACGATTTAGCATCACCGGGTGTCCTTTGGTCACCTCAGCAAGGATATCCCAAACTTCGGTGGTCTTGCGATCGATCATCTTTTTGGCCGAACGAACAGTGTGGCAATAGCCGAGTTCTTTCAGACGACGAATAATGAAGGGCTCGAAGAGAGTCAGCGCCATCTTCTTGGGAAGACCGCACTGGTTCAGCTTGAGCTCAGGCCCGATCACGATGACTGAACGTCCGGAGTAGTCGACCCGCTTACCGAGAAGGTTCTGACGGAAACGTCCGCCTTTACCCTTGAGCATGTCGGAAAGGGACTTGAGCGCCCGGTTTCCAGCTCCGGTGACAGCGCGACCATGCCGACCGTTGTCGAAGAGAGCATCAACAGCCTCCTGAAGCATGCGCTTCTCGTTGCGGATGATAACCTCTGGGGTCTTCAGCTGCATAAGGTTGCGCAGTCGGTTGTTCCGGTTGATGACACGACGGTAAAGGTCGTTCAAGTCGGAGGTCGCAAAACGACCACCTTCCAGGGGAACAAGAGGACGAAGATCCGGAGGAATGACAGGCAGAACCGTCATGATCATCCACTCGGGGCGTGAGTTGGACTGCAGGAACCCACGAGCAAGCTTGAGGCGCTTTGCAAGTTTCTTGCGGTTCTGCTTCGAGCGGGTCGCTTCCATGGCCTCCTCAAGCTCAACGATGAGCTCCTCGAGGTTTACTTGTCCGAGAAGGTCACGGATTGCCTCGGCACCCATTCCGGCACGAAAGGCCTCATCACCATAGTCTTCCTCAGCATCACGAAGCTCGGTCTCGGTAAGGAGCTGACCACGCTCGAGAGCAGTCTTACCAGGCTCGGTGACGAGGTAGTCTTCGTAGTAAATGATACGCTCAAGTTCACGGGCGGTCATGTCGAGAACAAGACCGATGCGGGAAGGCATGCACTTATAAAACCATATGTGGGAGACAGGAACAGCAAGGTCAATGTGACCCATGCGCTCGCGGCGGACGCGGCTCAGAGTCACCTCTACACCACAACGGTCACAGACGGTGCCCTTGTGCTTGATGCGCTTGTATTTTCCGCAAGCACATTCCCAGTCACGGGTCGGACCAAAGATGCGCTCGCAGAAGAGACCACCCTTCTCAGGCTTGAAGGTCCGGTAGTTGATGGTCTCGGGATTGAGAACTTCACCTTGGGACCAGCCGCGGATGGTTTCAGGATTGGCGACTGTGATAGAAACCTGATCAAAAGGTTCTGGCTTTTGATCGACCCCATAAAGTTCGCGAAGATTAGTTTCAACACTCATAATAAGTTGTAGGTAGTAGTTTGGGTTTTGTGTTGAGGTTTAGAGAGTAAGATCATCGAGGGAGAAGTCGTCGCTGGCGGCAGCGCCAGGTTCCGAGCCGGATCGTCCGGGCCGGACATCGAGACCGAGTGACTGCATCTCCTTGATGAGAACGTTGAAACTTTCGGGAGTTCCGGCTTCGAGCTGGTTGTCCCCTTTCACGATGGCCTCGTAAATTCGGGTTCGACCTTGCACATCGTCGGACTTCACGGTGAGAAGTTCCTGAAGGGTGTATGCGGCCCCATAGGCTTCGAGAGCCCAGACCTCCATTTCACCGAATCGCTGACCACCATACTGGGCCTTACCACCGAGCGGCTGCTGGGTAACAAGTGAGTAGGGGCCAACGGCCCGGGCGTGGATTTTGTCCGCGACAAGGTGTCCAAGCTTGAGCATGTAGATGATGCCGACCACAACTGGCTGGTGAATCGCTTCTCCGGTCCGTCCATCATAAAGAGTAGACTTACCGGCAATTGAACCATCCTTACCGTCGCCGATCCAAGTGAAGCCGTCGACCTTCTTGGCCTCGGACATGTATTCCCAGATTTTCTCTTCGGGGATACCATCGAAAATCGGAGTGGCTACCTTAAAGCCGAGTGCTTTGGCTGCCACACCAAGGTGGGTTTCCAAAACCTGCCCAACGTTCATTCGTGATGGCACACCAAGGGGGTTGAGGCAAATATCAACCGGCGTTCCGTCGGAAAGGTAAGGCATGTCTTCTTCCGGCACAATGACCGAGACGACCCCCTTGTTTCCGTGGCGACCCGCCATCTTGTCACCCACGCTCAGCTTGCGCTTGGCGGCAACAAAGACTTTGACTTCCTTGACAACACCTGGGTCGATCTCGTCACCACTCTCGATCTGATCGAGTCGGCGCTCACGATCTCCGTCGAGTTCGGCGAAGCGGCCTTCGAAGCTGGAGATAATCTCGAGGATCTTGTTCCGGATTGGGGAGGGATCAATTTCGATGTGATCGTAAACCGAAGCGAGCTTGCGAAGAAGTGTCTTGGTGATTTTACGATTGGCCGGGATGATGATTTCACCGGACTGTGCGTTCACCACATCGAGAGGGATTTTCTCTCCAAGCAAGATGTCGGAAAGCTTCTCAGTGAGCTGGTCAGTGAGCTGGTCCTTCTTCTTCTTGTAGTCGTCGTTGATCTTCTTGAGCTGCTTCTTGAGCTTGGCGGGATCTCCTTCAATCTCCTTGCGGCGAGCCATCCCGTGGGTGGCGATCCGGATGTCCTGAACGATTCCGGTGCAACCGGAGGGAACGCGAAGCGAAGTATCTTTCACGTCTGCGGCCTTCTCACCGAAGATCGCACGCAGAAGGCGCTCCTCGGGAGCGAGTTCGGTCTCGGACTTTGGAGTAATCTTACCGACGAGAATGTCGCCAGGCTTCACTTCGGCCCCGATGCGGATGATTCCGTCGTGATCGAGGTTCTTGAGAGCCTCCTCACCGACGTTTGGAATGTCGCGAGTGATTTCCTCAGGTCCCAGCTTGGTATCACGGGCGGCACACTCGAACTCACTGATGTGAATCGAAGTGTAAACGTCATCCTTCACCATGCGTTCGGAGATCACGATGGCATCCTCAAAATTATATCCGTTCCATGGCATGAAGGCCACGAGCACGTTAGCTCCGAGAGCAAGCTCACCGGATTCCGTGTTTGGACCGTCCGCGATGATATCGCCGTTCTTTATCTTTTGACCGGTCTTAACGAGTGGCTTCTGGTTGATGCAGGAACCAGAGTTCGAACGCATGAACTTACGAAGAGGATAAACGAAGGTCCCCTTCTCAGGGTTCGACTTGATCCCCTCGGGCTCGGAAAGGAAACGCTCCTCTGAAACAGGAAGCTTCCCATCCTTGGTCGTAATGATGTATTCGGCAGAAGAAGCAGCCACGATACCGTCAGCTTCCGCGACAATCACGGAGCGGGAGTCACGGGCGGCTTTTTCCTCAAGGCCAGTTCCAATGTAGGGCGAATCGGAGCGAAGAAGCGGCACGCCCTGACGCTGCATGTTCGATCCCATGAGCGCGCGGTTGGCGTCATCGTGCTCCAGGAATGGAATGAGTCCCGCCGCTACCGAAACAAGCTGCTTCGGAGAAACGTCCATGTAATCCACCCGGCTCGGATCGACCTCAATAAACTCACCACGCTCACGGGCAGTGATACGTTCGTGCAGGAAACCACCCTTCTTGTCGATGGGGTTGTTTGCCTGAGCGATGAGGTAGCCCTCTTCCTGATCAGCGGTGAGATATTCAATGGTATTGGTCACCTTCGACTTCTTCACAACACGATAGGGAGTCTCGATAAATCCGAACTCATTGATGCGAGCATAGGTGCACATCGAGTTGATGAGACCAATATTCGGTCCCTCGGGAGTCTCAATCGGGCAAATACGACCGTAGTGAGAGGTGTGAACGTCTCGAACTTCGAAACCAGCACGATCCCGATTGAGGCCACCCGGTCCAAGAGCCGAGAGACGGCGCTTGTGGGTAAGCTCGGCAAGCGGGTTGGTTTGGTCCATGAACTGCGAGAGCTGGGACCGCCCGAAGAAGTCACGCACAACTGCGCTGAGTGCCTTCGGGTTAATAAGTTTTTGTGGCGTCATACCCTCGATATTGACATCGAAGAGAGTCATACGCTCCTTTACCAAGCGCTCGGTGCGAGCGAGACCGACACGACACTGGTTGGCAAGAAGTTCTCCGACGGCCCGGACACGACGTGAACCGAGGTGATCGATGTCGTCGAGGATACCCTCCCCCTTCTTCAGCCCGAGGAGATACTTGGTAGCAGCAAGGAAATCCTCGCCGACCATGATGCGCTCGTTGGAGTCGACATCAATCTTGAGCTTTTGGTTGATCTTGTAACGTCCGACGCGGGTCAGATCGTATTTTTTTGGGTCAAAGAAGAGACGCTTGAGTAGCGCACGGGCGTTGGCGGCCGTCGGCGGATCACCCGGGCGAAGCTTGCGGTAGATGTCCTTGAGCGCAGACTCCTCGTCGTGAGCAGGATCCTTCTTTAGAGACTTCACGAGAATTTCGTCTTCGCTGGAATCGATGACCTCGACAGTTTTCTGCCCTAGCGCAACGAGCTGGCGGACCACCCCGATGGAAAGAGGTTCATAAGCACGGGCAACGACAACTTCTCCGTCCATGATATCCTCGAAGGGCATCAGGGATGCTAGAGACTCCTCGTCCATCTTCTCAATAATCTTGAGCTTCTGGATGTTGTAGAAGTTTGAAACCAAATCGCGCTCGGTCGGGTAACCAAGGGCACGAAGGAAGGTTGTGACAAGGAACTTGCGACGGCGGCGGCGACGGTCGAGATAAACATATGCGAGGTCGTTCGTGTCGAACTGAACCTCAAGCCAGGAACCGCGATCCGGGATAATGCGGAAGCTGTGAAGAATTTTCCCGTTTAGGTGGACCGACTTCTCAAAGCAGATTCCGGGTGAACGGTGAAGCTGCGAGACAATCACACGCTCCGCTCCATTGATCACGAATGTGCCCCGGCGAGTCATCATCGGGAGTTCTCCCATGTAGACCCGCTCTTTCTTGGTGCCCGTGTCATCCTTCAGGTTGAAGGTCACATAGAGGGCCGCTGAGAAAGTCTCACCGGTGCGAAGAGCATCCAGGGCACTCGCCTTCGAGTCCTCGATGTCGTAGGAGACGAAACCAAGTTCAATGGTTTCGTCATAGGATTTGATTGGAAAGACCTCTTCGAACACGGCCTGCAGACCGGTCTCTGTGCGCTTGGAGGGCGGCACGTCTTTTTGCAGGAAATCCTCGTAGGATTTAGACTGCACCTCAATCAGGTTCGGTGGCTCGATGACCTCCTCGATGGTTCCAAAGTATTCTCGCTTCAACATAATATTAGGATCCGGATGAGATTTTACGCCAAGCTCACGCGGCCAACTCGACCGTTTGAGACATGGCGTGATTTCTGGGTCTGGAATTGCAATTCCGTCTATGACTACGTATGATGGTGGGCACGAACGGAGGAAAAATACTATCTACGAAAAATCCCAAATGTAAAATTTGGGTCGGAACGTGGGCGATTTTACTTTTCCTCCGGCCGGGCCCAGCTTCGGCCAAATTAACCGAAGCCGGGTGAAATCCGGGGAATTATTACTTGAGCTCGACTTTGGCGCCGGCCTCCTCGAGAGCGGTCTTGGCTGCCTCTGCGGCCTCCTTGTTGGCCCCTTCGAGCACAGCTACGGGAGCGCCTTCAACAAGCTTCTTGGCATCAGCAAGTCCGAGTCCGGAAGCAACTCCACGCACAGCCTTAATGACGGCGATCTTGTTGCCACCAGCTTCAGCGAGGACCACATCAAATTCGGTCTTCTCTTCAGCGGGTGCTGCGTCAGCGGCTGGGCCAGCTGCGACGGCTGCGACAGGTGCGGCGGCGCTTACGCCCCACTCCTCTTCAAGGTGTTTAACCAATTCGGCGGCCTCCAGGACGGTAAGCTTGCCGAGCTCTTCTGCAATTTTTGTAATGTCTGACATTGTTTTAGTTTTGTCGGTATCGTCGCGACCGGGGCTTTCCGATCATTTAAGGGCAACTGCCGTCGTCCCGACGAGGAACCAGTTTTGTTTTCCAAGCCCTCTCAAGTTCGCGAAGCGAACCCGGCAGGGCCATCCGTTCAAATTATTTATTCCCCTTCGTTGAATTTCGCCTTAATGACACGGGCGAGGCTTGCGCCTGGCTCGTTGAGCGTGCGCACCAGCTTGGAGGCCGGGGCGTTGATGGTGGAGAGAAGCTGGGCGAGGAGCACTTCGCGTGGTGGAAGAGCAGCCAGCCCCTTGACTTGGTCGGCGTTCAGAACGTCACCGTCGAGAATCCCGGCCTTGATTTCAGGTTTCTCAAATTCCTTTTGAAAGTTGGCAACCACCTTGGCGACAGCGCACACATCGGAAGCGCCGGTGACAAAGGCGGTCTGACCGGTAAGCTCTTCACTGAGATCGGGAAGGCCGGCGTCAGAAAGAACGCGCTTCATGAAGGAGTTTTTAGCAACGTGGCACTCGGCACCCTGCTCGAGAAGGCGGGCGCGAAGCTCGTTGAAGGACGGAACCGTCGTGCCGGTGTAGTCCACCACGAGAACGAAGTCGGACTCGTCAACGCGTCCCTTGATTTCGTCGAGAATGAATTTCTTATCTGGGTTCATGGTCTGCGTATCGGGTTAAGCGGTGTAAGAAGAGATATCGAGCGAGATTCCTGGAAGCATGGAGGCCGCAACGGTAAAGCTTTGGAGGTAATTCCCTTTGGCGGAGGCAGGCTTGGCTTTCACAACACTGTCAATTAGTGCACCAAGATTCTCCTGAAGCTGCTCTTCCGAGAAGGAAAGCTTTCCACAAGCAGCAGCGATGTTGGCGCTTTTGTCGACCTTGTAGTCGATCCGACCTGCCTGGACTGCGTTCACCGCAGCAGCAGTGTCGTCGGTGACGGTCCCGGTCTTGGGGTTTGGCATAAGGCCACGGGGCCCGAGGACGCGAGCGATCTTACGGACCTCGGTCATAGCATCCGGGGTCGCAATGGCAGCATCGAAATCGGTGTAACCACCTTGAACTTTCTTGATCAGGTCTTCAAAACCAACCTCGTCGGCTCCAGCATCAGCGGCAGCCTTGGCCGCATCACCGGAGGCAAAGACAATGACTTTTACCTTCTTGCCGGTTCCGTGAGGAAGGGCAACCGAACCACGCACCATCTGATCGCTCTTGCGGGGATCCACACCAAGGTGGGCCGAGAGGGTGACAGTGGCGTCAAATTTCGGTGCGGGGAATTTTTTCAGAAGAGCAATGGCGTCGTTCAGGGAATAGGTCTGCCCTTCTTCGACGAGTGCCGCGGCCTTCTCGTATCTTTTGCTTCGTTTGCTACTCATCGTTTTGTTTGCAGTGCGGTCGGAAAAGCAAAAAATCGCCTTCCCTCCTGCGGTTTAAAATTTTTACCACTCGATCTCGAGGCCCATCTGCATGGCCGTGCCGGCGAGAATCTTGGCGGCCTGCTCGGGATCATTGGTGTTTAGATCGGGAATCTTGCGCTCGACTACCTCCATCAGCTTGGCCTTGGTAATTTTACCAATCTTCACCTTGTTGGGCTCTCCGGAACCAGAAGCGATGCCGGCAGCCTTTTTGAGAAGAACAGCAGCAGGAGGCTGCTTGGTGACGAAGTCAAAACTGGCATCCTTGTAGACCGTGATGACAGTGGGAAGAAGATCTCCGGCAGCCGCTTGGGTCTGGGCATTGAATTCCTTACAGAAACCCATGATGTTCACACCCGCCTGACCAAGAGCGGGTCCGACTGGTGGAGATGGGTTGGCTTGTCCAGCTTGAATCTGAAGTTTGAGGACTTGTTTTACTTCCTTGGCCATGATTTTAGAATTGTAAGTGAGAGTTGCCGCAAGCGACGGAGGGATGTGTGGTAATGTTCATCGAAAAAAGTCAAGATCAAACCGCTTCGATCTGACAAATATTGTGATTTAGCCCTTCTCAACCTGCCAGTATTCGAGTTCGACTGGAGTCGAGCGTCCAAAAATAGTAACGGCGACGCGCATCTTGCCGCGCTCTGGGTCGATTTCCTCAACGATCCCGTTCTGGGACTCGAACGGACCGTCAGAGACTTTGACACTGTCCCCGACCTCAAATTCGATGGATGGTCGAACGCTTCCTTCACGCTCCTCGATCTGACTGAGCATACTGGCGACCTCCTTGGGACGCATAGGGATGGGCTTGTTGCGGGCGCCAGCAAACCCGATCGCCCCGTCAAGCTGTTGCATGAAGGACCAAGTGTCCTCCACGACGTCATTGGACTCGTCGAGGAGATGCATATTGATAATGACGTAGCCCGGGAAGAATTTCTTCTTCTGCTCGGTCTTCTTGCCCGCACGCACCTCGGAAACCAACTCGGTAGGCACAAGAACGTTAAAGATCTTGTCTCCAAGCTCTTCTGCTTCCACGAGTCGCGCAATGCGGTCCTTCACCTTGTTTTCCTGGCCGGAAAGAACATGAACGACATACCACTGGTCTTTTGGTGCTGGGATGGTGGGCATTTTTTAAAAAGTTTGTTTCGAAGCTGGGTTGAAACGGAAAATCAACGGAGAAAAGACTCCTACTTGGCCAATCCACCGAGGAATGTCACCGCCTGGGTGTGAATGAGATCCCATAGCGCCACATAGGCCGCAAGAAGGATAATGGCAATGAGAACAACGATTGTTGAATCGATGAGTTCCTTGTATTTCTTAAACCCACGAACCTTGGGATCGGATTCCCAGGGCCAAGATGCTTTGCGGAGTTCGGTTTTAACCTCACCGATGAATTTGAAGAGTTTTTGGAACATTTTAGAATGTGGTGAAAATGGCAGGACAGACAGGACTCGAACCTGCAACCCTCGGTTTTGGAAACCGATGCTCTACCAATTGAGCTACTGTCCTGTTTATTACTTTCGAGAGAGTCTGTGTTTTGAGGCGACTGAGGGGCACTCCTTTTTGAGGAGTGCCCCTGTAAAACCAGCCAACAAGTTGTCTTTTCCACTTGAAAAGACAACCTGTCATAAATCGAGATTACTCGATGATATCTCCGACGCGACCTGCACCAACAGTGCGGCCCCCTTCGCGGATCGCGAAGCGCATGGCTTTCTCCATGGCGACGGGGGTGATAAGGGTAATTGTAAGATTGACGTTATCACCAGGCATGACCATCTCGACTCCCTCGGGAAGCTCAATGGATCCAGTTACATCAGTCGTCCGGAAGTAGAACTGAGGGCGATAGTTCGAAAAGAATGGTGTGTGACGTCCACCCTCGTCCTTCGAGAGAACATAGACCTCTGCGGTGAACTTGGTGTGGGGATTCACAGAACCAGGCTTCACGATGCACTGACCACGCTCAAGATCATCCTTCTTGAGTCCGCGGACGAGAAGTCCGACATTGTCGCCTGCACGACCTTCATCAAGAAGCTTACGGAACATTTCGATGTCGGTGATAACGGTCTTCTGGGTATCGCGAATACCGACGATCTCCACCTCCTCCATTTTCTTGATGATACCACGCTCGACGCGGCCAGTAGCCACGGTGCCACGCCCTTCGATGGAGAACACGTCCTCAATGGGCATCAGGAAATCCTGGTCAACTGGGCGCTCGGGCTCCGGGATGTAGCTGTCAACAGCTTCCATGAGCTTGAGGATTGCCTCCTTGTGAGCAGTATCCCCTTCGAGGGCCTTGAGAGCAGAGCCTTTCACAACAGGAATATCGTCACCGGGGAATTCATACATAGAGAGAAGCTCGCGCACCTCCATCTCGACGAGCTCAAGGAGCTCTTCGTCGTCAACCTGATCGGTTTTATTCAAGAAAACTACAAGCGCGGGCACACCAACCTGACGAGCAAGCAGGATGTGCTCACGGGTCTGGGGCATCGGACCATCTGCGGCGGAAACCACGAGAATACCGCCATCCATCTGGGCAGCTCCAGTGATCATGTTTTTCACATAGTCAGCGTGACCTGGACAGTCAACGTGGGCGTAGTGACGATTTGCGGTCTCATACTCAACGTGAGCAGTGGAGATGGTGATACCACGCTCTTTCTCCTCGGGAGCGGCGTCGATCTCATCGTAAGCCTTTGCTTCGCCACCACCTGCTTCTGCGAGGATGGTAGTAATTGCGGCGGTGAGGGTGGTTTTACCGTGGTCAACGTGACCGATAGTGCCGACGTTGACGTGAGGTTTGTTCCGTTCGAACTGTTCTTTAGCCATTGTATTGGTTAATTAGGTTTTAGCTGGTTTTGGGTCGTCTCACACATCTCTCTGGAGCTTTTGGCGGGAATTGAACCCGCGACCTCGTCCTTACCAAGGACGCGCTCTACCCCTGAGCTACAAAAGCAGAACCAGAGAGTTGTTTATGAGTGCGATCAGAAGTGAGTTGAGGGGAGGGAGAAACGCTGTAATTTAGTGCATCTCTCGGTCTCATCTCGCCCCGCTGCCGAAAGCGGGGCGCAAACTAGCAAAGTCGGTCACTCTGTCAAAAGTATTTTCAAAAGAAAGTTTTTTTCCTCTGGAGCCTTTGTTTAAGGGAATTTTGCGGGCATCGACTTGTCGAAAAATCTATTCCGAAAGACCCTCTCCTTCGATCAAACGCGAGATGCGCTCAATCGAAGTTGCGTTGCCGCTCCCTTCATTAACTTCAACAATGACACCACAAAGGCGCACCGGACCTTTTGCGACCGGAAATCGCGTCGGCAATCCCGTCCGAAATCGCCAAACCACCGAGTCCACCTCGCGCCCCAAGACCGAAACATCCGGTCCGCACATCCCGGCATCGGTTAAAAAGGCCGTTCCCCCAGGGAAAATCCGCTCGTCGGCAGTCTGAACATGGGTGTGCGTTCCAACCACAAGCGAGACCTTACCGTCCAAGGCCCGCCCCATCGCAATCTTGTCGCTGGTCGCTTCCGCATGAAAATCAACCACCATCATCTTTACTCCATCTTTTCTTAACCTCGATATCTCCTCTTCCAACAGAGTCAGGGGATTTTCGAGCGGAGGATTCATAAATGTCCGCCCCATCGCATTCAGCACCGCCACTTTTCCTTTCGCGGTTTCCAGGACCACCGCCCCCCCGCCAGGTGCTCCGACGAAATTAATAGGCCTTAACAAGCGCGGCTCGGTCGGAAAGTAATCCAAAATCTCCCGTTGATCCCAAACATGATCTCCAGTTGTGACCACCGCCACTCCGGCGCGAAGCAAATCGATGCAGATTTTCGGCGTAATTCCCCGTCCTCCTGCCGCGTTCTCTCCGTTCACGATAATAAAATCGATCCCGTGCTCCTCCTTGATTCCCGCCAAGTGATCAATCACCGCGCTCCTCCCCGGCGATCCCACGACATCTCCCAAAAACAATATTTTCATCATAACCTTACAAGCCACTTTTAAAGGACGCTCCTATTTCTGAAAAGTCCGGAAAATCGGCCGCCCAGCAAAACATTCCTCACAACTGTGTCTTTGGGGATTGCAGCCCCCATGTTATTAGCGACCTTGATCATGATGAGTTCCTCGCCTTCAATCAAAAATACCCAATGGCTTCTCATTGTCATCCCAATTGGCCTTCTAATCGCGGCAAGCGGTTATCTTTTTTGGAAATCCCCGGGGCCGGATACGCCGGCTTACTCTTACCTCCCTCCCTCTTCCCGACCTAAAAACCTCGCTTCACTTGGCCTGCCGCCCGACTGGTCGAAACTCGACAGGTTTCAAAGAACGATTTCCAGGGAAACCTTCCTCAACCGTCTTGAGACAATTTACACCAAAGATGACTCCTGGAGAAAATGGATCACCATCGATGAAGCCAAAAGCCAAGCTATCATTGGAAACTATAAACTTCAGTTTTCTACCGAGGACAAATCCTCACCGGGCTCAATTTTCGATTGGAAGACCCGGACCAATCTTCCGGACGACCGAGCGCTCCCTCTCGAAGGCCTCATGATCGCTCTCGATCCCGGCCACATTGGCGGAAATTATGCCAAGATTGAAGAACGCGAACACAAGTGGAGTGGCGTGATCATCCGAGAAGGATCAATGACTCTGGAGACCGCCAAAATACTCAAACCCATGCTCGAAAGACTAGGAGCCTCCGTCACCTTGGTGCGCTCCAGCCTTGAACCCCTTACAAAAAAACAAGCAGAGGACTTTGCAGATCCAAAACTCTTTTACCGCACCTCGGAAATTCGTGCCCGCGCGAACTTCATAAATGAATCAATCAAGCCCGACCTCGTTATCTGCCTCCATTTCAACGGATCAAGCTCCACAATCCCCGCTTCCTCCCAACACTTCCACATCATCCTCAACGGAACCTACACCGCAGGCGAACTTGCGCATGAAGACGAGCGCTTCGAGATGCTTCAACGACTCCTCTCCGGCACGATCACCGAAGAAATCCCCCTCGCTCGTGAGATTGCCACAGCCTTCACTCAGACGACCAAACTCCCTCCCTACCAATACCCCGACTCTTCTCCGACTTCCCGGAACCTCGCCAATCACCCGAATCTCTGGGCACGAAATCTTCTCGCCAACCGACTCTACCAGTGCCCTGTCATCTTCATGGAGCCCTACGTCATGAACAGCATTCCCTTCATAACCCGATTTCGAAAGAATCCCCGGGAAATCTATCACGAATACGCACAGGCAGTTGCCGACGGACTCGCCCGCTACTACTCTTCACAATGAAACCTTCTCTCCTCATCGCCGGGGCCGGATATCTTGGCTCCGAAATCGCGGATCTAGCCCACGACTACCACGTTACCACCGCAACAAAATCAGGTGGAGACGGCCATGATGCCTGCGACCTTTCCTCACCCGAACAGGTCTCGAATCTCGCAAGCAAAATCCCAAATCCGGCTATCATCGTACACTGCGCGTCTTCGGGACGTGGCGGAGCAGAAGCTTATCGCAAGGTATTCATCACAGGCGCCGGAAACCTTCTCAAATCATTTCCGGAAAGCCACCTCATCCTCACCTCTTCCACCTCGGTCTATCACCAGACCGATGGCTCGGACGTTGACGAATCCTCACCCACCGACCCCATTCGCGAAACTTCGCAACTCCTCCTCGAAGCCGAACAAATCGTCCTCGACTCCGGTGGCACCGTGGCACGCCTCGCCGGCCTCTACGGCCCCGGACGAAGCGTCGTTCTGCGAAAATTCCTGGACGGGTCGGCCGTGATAGAGGAGACGGGCCAGCGAATTTTAAATCAAATCCACGTCAAAGATGCGGCGCTTGCCACCCTCCATCTTGCCGGCCAGAAACTGAACGGGGTCTTCAACGTCTCGGACGATCACCCGATTTCGCAACTTGAATGCTATCAGGGCCTGGCAGACTACTTCGACAAGCCTCTTCCTCCGAGAGGCGAGAAAAACACCTCTCGCAAAAGAGCCTGGACCCATAAGCGTGTTCTCAATCGCAAAATACGCAAGACCGGCTGGAAACCAATATTTCCCGGATATTTCGATGCCCTCGACAGCCTGACCTTCGCCTCCTAGATTAACTGCGAGATGAAATCGGGACTCCTGATTCTAGCATTGACGACCGGATATGCCCTGTTACGGGGCTGGCCCGAACAATGGCACACCATCGTTCGCATCTGCACCGCTGTCTCCCTTCTCGTCGTCGCCTTTTGCGTTTGGGGCCATCGTGAGAAAACACCGGCAACACAGGCCAAGTCAGCTCGCAAGCCCAGATTCCTCGACTACCTGACAATCGGCATCGCCGTCCTCCTAATCGAATGCTTTTTCCTCGTCTTTCTCTCGATCGCTCCTGAAAAATCGGAGGAACTTGCCATTGCCATCGATGACGCCCTCCGACCTGAATTCGACCACCAGGAGGAGGAAATCAGTGGAAACGAGAATGGAAGGAATGGAGGACCCGGCAGCAAAAGTGGAGGCTTGGTCACCTCCAATTGGCTGTTCTCCGGCCCCGGACCTCGCTCCCTCAACAAAAACAGGAAAGTAAGGCCCTCAAACCGTCCTGAAGTCTACCTTTTCCCCAAAACGGCCAACGATGCCCGCATCCTTTTGAGCCGAGAGCGTTTTGTCCGCAATTTCACGCTGGCGACCTACCGTGAAGAATTGTGGCTACCTCATTCCATCGTGCCCAAAACACTTCAAGCGCAAGAGGGGACAATTACGCGCGACTTCCAGATACCGGGCCCCAAAGTGACCTACGAAATCTCCCACCAAGCCAATCTTGGAGGTCAAACACTTGCGATCACGGTTCCAAATTTCATCTCAATCCGGCAACCCAGGCTCAGGGAAACCTCGCCGGACACCTTTCGACTCCCACCAAATTCCGTCCGGGGGAAAGACTACCGTTATGAAGTCACCTCGATCCCCTTTGACTTCAAAAGCGTCCTGGAGGTCGTGCCCGGAGAATCTCCTTCACCTGAATATCTGGAGCTCCCAAACAACCCTGAGTTACGTGGTAAAATCCAAACGCTCGCCGCAGGATTTGGAGCACCCACCCGTGCATCCCTTCTCTCCTTGCGCCAATATCTCCAGGAGAATTGCCAATACTCCCTAGATCTCGCCATTCCCGGGGACGCCGAACCGGTCGACAGCTTTCTCTTTGAAACCAAGACCGGCTACTGCACCCACTTTGCCACCGCTACGGTTCTGCTGGCACGCGCCATGGGTGTTCCCGCACGAATCGCCTTCGGCTGGTCCGGCGGACGTTATTTCTCAAGTCCCAGCATCTTCGTTTTTCGCGCTCGGGAAGCTCACGCCTGGGCTGAAATCTACCTCGAAAACCATGGCTGGGTCATCTTCGAAACCACCCCGGCAACCCGCGAGGAAGGGGCCCCTTCACTGGCCGGCATCGATGAAGCCTCGCCATATCCCGAGGATCCCGGTAACGAGGACACCACAGCCCTCCAAGAGGATACCGGGCCTCTCCTCAAAGCCTCGCTTTGGGTTGGAGCAGCTGCCTTCATCTTGCTCGTTACCGCACTTCTAATCAAGCGCCCGAAAAACCCTGCCAGCGAGAGGAACCCTGCTCCGGGAGTTTTGCCAGAGCCTCCAAACTACCTCAGTGCTTTCAGAAGGGCATGCCGGGCTCATGGCACCCCCATGCCCCCCGGCCGCACCCTTCGGGCTCATTTGGAGGAGATTCAGGCCCCTTCTTTCACAACCAACCTCCTCAAATATCATTACGCCGTACAATACGGAGACCAACAACGAAACAAAGCCACCGAAAAAAAACTTCTTGGTCAACTTAGCTATTGGGAAAAGAAGGGGAAAGAAGGTACATAAACCTAAACCGCAGATACGCTTTCACCACAATCGAAGCCAGTCTCATTCTAGCCGATCTCCCTGCCCTTTTAGGCAATTCTGACGAGCCCTCGACAACGAAATACTGGGCTGGTTCGAAAACCCGATTCCACAAAACCTTTGGCGTAAAATGGCCAAAAACTGGACGCCCGGCTAGCAGGCCAACTAGGGAATCGAGTTAGTCTCCGTGATAAAAAAGGCTTCCGACCTCCAAAAAACGGGGTGCGATCCGACAGACCAAAATGAAAAATCTTCCCGGGCTTTAACAAGCCGGAGCGCAAAAACCAGGGCACTATGCCTATTTCAATCCTCTTGCGAGAAAACCTTACAGTCTAATCGACATGGACGGGGAGCCAACCCCAATGGGTAAGCTCTATCAGGACACTCGAATACGAATTCTAAAATCGCGTTCAAAAATGATTCCTATTCTTAATTTGAGTTGGAGTAGATTCCACGATGTACGTGTCACACCGGGAGCAGAAACAGGAATGCTCCTGTCCCCCTCTTGAACACAGCCTGGCTCACCTTTCAACGCAGGGAGCCAGGCTTTCTCTTGCCAGCTAGAACCGATAAGACAGACTCGCGCCATGAAGCTTCGGGAGATCGTTCTCATCTCAATTGCCAGTATTCTCGTCGCCTGCAGCCCGGGCCAGGATCCGCGTCCAACTCCGCCTGCGGCTCCACCGGTCGTAGTCCAACCCAATGTTGTCAGCCCGAACCTTCCGTCGCTCAACACTCCCTCGGTCCAAGCCCAAAGCGCCATCGTGATCGACACCATCACAGGTCGCATTCTCTTCCAAAAAAACGCCCGCACTCCAAGGGCCGTCGCCAGCACCCAAAAGCTCCTCACCGCGCTCTGCGTCTACCGCGCGGGACCGCTGAGTGATCCGGTCACGGTGCAAGCTGCAGACACCAGGGTTGAACCCTCAAAAATCTACGTTAGCGCCGGCGAAAGCTACACCCGCCAAACTCTCGTCAAAGCCCTCCTGGTCAGATCGGGAAATGACGTTGCTAAAGTTCTCGCCCGCGACGTCTCCGGCTCCGAAGCCGCCTTCGTCAACTACATGAACCAAACCGCCCGTTCGCTTGGCATGACTCAGTCGAACTTCAAAAACCCCCACGGACTGACTGAAGAAGGACAATATTCCACCGCACTCGATATCGCCATTCTCGCACGCGAGGTCACCAAAATCCCCTTCTACCGTCAATGCATGCGAACCAAGGAATACACTTTCCAATACCCCGATGGCCGCACCAAAACCCTCACCAACACCAACAAGATTCTCAAGCGCCTTCCCTACTGCACCGGCATGAAGACCGGCTACACCTCCGCCGCCGGACGCTGTCTCGTTTCCTCCGGCGTCCTCAATGGAAAAGCCGTTATCGTCGTCGCCCTCGGCTGCAAGGGCAACGCAGTCCTGGACGACTCCGAGAAGCTCCTCAGGTGGGCACTGGAGTAAAGCATTTCGGAGAGCGTAAACGGAGGCTCCGCTTCCGCACTCCGAAATCACTTCCGCTTCGCGAGCTTTAGCTTCCAAACCACCTTTTCAAATTCCATGGGATCGGCCCCCACATTCTCTGCCAGAGACATCGCGAATAAACGCGCCTCGTAGGAGGCCGAGACAAACTTACCCACTCTTTTGTAGGCTACGGCAGATCTTCAGGCTCCGGCGCTTTAGGCATTACCAGCAGCCCGACAACGATCACCAAACAGGTGGCAACGAAACAGATCATAACCTTCATGGCGCCAGCCTTCCCGATCCCACACCCCGGAGCGATGACAAAGATGACGCTATTTTACAATCAGGTTTCTCACTGCCGCTTGGCCTGATAGCGACCTTCGATCTGTAGAGTTCCGCCTTTCAAAACATGCGTGTAACCCCCTTCAAGAGTCGCTGAATTTGCAGTCACTGACTGGACCCGCTTGATCCAAACAACCTCGTCTCCGTTTCGTAAAATACAGCGACCATCCGCCAAAAACTCCCGCGTGTGAGCGCCGGCGTAGCTCCACTTTCCGAGCAAGGCATGGCCGTCCATATCCACCGGCTTGGGCGCGGGCGGAGGATTACCAACCTCAACCTCCAACTTCGTTTCGAACGGCGGAAGTACCCGCAATCTAAGGTTCTTAAACTCAATTGGTGCCCCTTCGGATTCCAGACAAAGATAGCCCGCAGCCGGACTAATCCCGTCGCCACCCGAAACCTCTTCGCCATTCACCCAAAGCCTTACGACCCCGTCGATGGCCCGAATGTAATAGTGATTCCATTCGTTGATCCCCTTGGTCGTTTCCTTCGATGGAAAACTCCGCCTTCCATTCGGTGCCACCGGCGGAAAAGGTCTCATCTTGACCGGCCCCACCGGGAAGACATCGCCATGACTGGTGAACCAATCACCCTTCTTCTTATACTGAGCCTCGTAGATTTCCTTGTAGCCCAGATCCAAAACCTGCACCTCAATCCCTTGGGGCAAACTTCCCTTTCCAGCCATCAATCGGTTGATGGACCGGGGAGTGGCCCACACAAAGACGCCCGAATTCCCGCCCTTCTTCTTGTGCATCCACTCGCAGGAAAATTCAAAATTCGTGAGCGGCTTCCGGTAACGAATAACGCCGGTCGGACTCCCGGTGCACCAGGCGTGACTCCCCTCCCACTTCCAGGTGTCGGCACGGCAGTTCACATTCAGAAAGTCCCCACCGGTGAGCTCGACCCACCCCGGTCCCTCCCCGCGGCTGAACGCCGGTTCCATTTTCACGATTAATCCACTGTCAACTTCCCCGGCAATATCGCTCATCAAATAAGCCGCAATATCACGGACGTCCTGATTGCTCAGCCCCATCGCCGAGGCCGAGGGCATCCAGGAATGATCCTTGAGATACTCGATCCTGGCGTTCGGCCGCCGGTGGGGAACTTTGAGCGTAACTCCTCCCATCGTCTTGACCCGGATCGCCCCGGCATGCCAACTGTAGCCCCGCGAGACCCCCTCCAGTCGATGACCACTTTGAGTCACCACCAAAGGCTTGTCGTAACCATGAGCCAATTCGGCCGAGGGATCGACCATCGCGCGAATCACTTCTTTGACATCGCGAACTTGTCCCCAGTTCGTGAGATCAGGACCGAACGGAGTGCCGGTCCCGCCGATCTGATGACACATCATGCACAAGGCGGCCTTGC
The DNA here is from genome assembly GCA_030835305.1 of Verrucomicrobiota bacterium. GTDB lineage: Bacteria > Verrucomicrobiota > Verrucomicrobiia > Verrucomicrobiales > Akkermansiaceae > SW10. The sequence continues at coordinate 71,918 of JAURPJ010000092.1, forward strand.
TACGTCCGTTTCCGGATTCGGGCTTGAGCGAAGCAATCTCCTCAACCGACCCCAGCTTGGTGGGAATGCCAAATTTGGCCGGAAAAACATAGGACCGGGTCAGCGGAACCGGATCAGGATCGCTGATGTCCTTCTCAATAAACTCCGTGATGATCATCTGATACTCCTCGCCCTGAAAGGCCTCCTGCCCGGCAAACTTCTGCATGAAGGCAAGATTCTGCTTTCGCTCCTCGTCCGAGTAACAGAGCGCAAAAGTGTAAGCCATGCGCCGGAAGGTCTCCAGATCGACTTTCTGCGCAATCATGCAGTCGGCAAGATCCGCCAACGCCTCCGAACTACGAAGCCGCCAAGCCAAATTCATCTTTCGCTTATTCCACTCCTTTGGATCAGGTTGCTGCGGCTTCACCAACTCCCGGTAAGCCTTATCCTTAAAGTCATCGCAAACAGCTCCCAACGCCTCCAGATACCATCTGTTCTTTCCATCGTACGCTGCGATTAGTTTCCCCAACGGCACCTTGATTTCATCCCAAGGCATACCTTTCATGGTGACCAACAACTCTCTTCGGACAGCTGGCGACGGGTCGGTTGCCAGCTTTGAAATCAGTGCCCTCAGCGATTTTTTTCCGGCCATCCTCAAAGCCCGAATCGCCGAAATCCGAATCCACTCGTCGTTTTCCGAACACATCATTTGAACCCGCTCCGCCCCGGCCGGCTCCTTGAGTTGCGCCAGAAGAAAAATCCCTCTGGACTGGTAAAACGGATTTTCACGATTTTCGCCGATGAAAGACATCACGTCATTCACCACCCGCGGCTGCTGTTTCAACCGGTCCTGAGCCACCCATCTCACGCCGGGAGCCGGACTCTTAAATGCTTTCAACAAACCTTCTGTCGTTGTGAAGTCAATCCTGGGAGGATTAACCTTCGCTCCCTTTTTCGAGATCCGAAAGATTCCGCCCAGCGCATTTCCCGATCCACGTGCGTTGGTGTGTGAATTCCAGTCACTCACAAAAAGAGCACCGTCCGTTCCAGCCACCACATCTGATGGCAGGAAACCTGACGCCGCCTTATTTTTCGAACGACGATCGGTCGCAAAGAATGATTTGTTCAAATTCCCCAACTCAATCTGCGCATCGCCGCGCTTGAGATCGAACGCAAATACCGCCCGATGGACCGTTTCGCAAACCAAATACTTTCCGCGATACTCCTTTCCCAATTCATCTCCCTCAATGAAGTAATCACCCGTCGGAGCGCCGGGCCCCCAGAGATTTCCCGGAGGCGTGACGCCTGGAAAGTGCTCCCGCCAGTGTCCTTCATCACGACGCAGAGATGATTTGGAATGCCCCTCGTAGGCGTCTTCCATGATCCCGGCCGTCACCGTCTTCTTCTCCCAGCTCTTCGCCGAGTCCTCCCACGAACGATTGCCATCTTCCAACGCGGCATAGCCAAAATTCGAATGCTCCATCACCCAGGCCGCCCTCGCATGCGCAGGATCATCATTGTCCGCCTGCAGCACATCGCCAAATGAGGTCACCGACATGGCATGGGCATTACGCGAATTTTGAAAAATCACCTCCGCTCCGCTGCCATCCGGATTCATCCGCAGCCCAAAGCCACCGACATAAAGTCCTCCGTCAAAACTTTTCTTCCCAATGCTTTGGGGGTTCTGACTGTAATAGGAACTGGCATGAATCTCACGCCCGTCCGACATCGTGACATCGGCTCCGATGTTGCCATGATTCACATACCACTTCCCGCTTGGCCCCGGCACCACCGCATGAAGAGCGTGATCATGGGTGCGACCATGAAACCCTCTTGCGATGATCTCTTCCTTGTCGACCTTGGGGTCAAACACATCATCACGGTTTACGTCGGTATAAACGTGGATGTTTGGTGCCATCGAGACCACAATCTTGTTGTCGAACACGCTAATCCCCATCGGCTTCGAAGTGAAGGTCGGCCCGAATACCTTGACTGAATCCGCCTTCCCGTCCCGGTCGGTGTCCTCCAGAATCTTGATCCGGGCATGTGGCCCCTTCCGCCCCGATCCCTGCAAATCCTCCGTCACCCAAACCCGACCCCGCGAATCCACATCCATCGCTATCGGGCTGTGTACCAGATCCGACCCCGCCCACAGGATCGCCTCCAATCCCGGCGCCAAGGTGAAACTTTCCAACATCGCCTCCTGTTCGGCGAGGACGTGGCCGGCAAGCAATACGCTGGAAAGAGTCAATGGGAGCAACTTCATAAGGCTAAAACTAGGACCTTCCTACTCAACCTGAAATCCTAAAAATTTCAGAAAACCCTCAGCCTTTTCGCTCCCGCAGCAATTCCCCGACCAATTCATTGGGATACCTGCGACTGGGAGTAATCGCGTAAAAAATTTCCGAGAGATCCTTGAATCGATAAACCTCCACCAAGAGCCCCCTTTTTAGCTCTCCTGATACCACTACCGGAGGAATCAAGGCCAATCCTGCTTCCTCCGGCGCCAGCAGACGCAACATCGACATGGCATCGACCTCCGCCGCGATCATCGGAATAATCCCCTCCCGCTCCATCACAAAATCAAAGGCAGCCCGCAAATTCGTATCCAGCGACAGCAGCAAAAGCAGAGTCTTTGCAAGATCATCAGGGAATTTAAATTCCGCATTGCCCGAATTCTTCCTGTCAACCAGAGCGACCGGTTGCTCTTCCAATCGATGACTGTGCCACGAGTTTTCCGCCTCCCGCCTCACCGGCAAATGCGAAAGCAACACGTCCAGCGTATGCGACTGGAGTTGGCTCAACAACTCACGCAAGCTTCCCGACCGAAGCACCAATTCCACATTATCGCAGCCCGATGAAGGGCTGCGAACAAGACAATTGAAAATTTCGCGAAGGCGTCGCCGCCGAACCAACCCGAAGAACCTTCCGCTTACTCGTAGGAAGATTCTGCAAAACACTCATCAACTCCTCGCCCGAGCTAAAAATGGTTTCGGCATAATCCAGCGCAATCTTGCCCGCTTCCGCATACACGACCGGACTCAACTCAAAAAAACACGCCCTTCCAGCCTTCGATATTGCCACTTTCACATTCCGGGCGCAGCTTCCCCGAACTGACATGAGCACCCAGAAGGAACTCGCCATCGAATCAGCCCGCGTTTTACGTGAGGCTGGTCATGTCGTCTATTTCGCCGGCGGTGCCGTTCGCGACCAACTTCTCGGACAGACTCCGAAGGACTACGATCTTGCCACCTCGGCCTGGCCCGATGAAGTGCAGACTCTCTTCAAAAAATCCGATACCGTGGGCGAGCACTTCGGCGTCATCATTATTAAGGGCTCGGGTAAAATGATCGAGGTCGCAACCTTCCGCACCGACGGATCCTATAAGGACGGTCGCCGACCCGAGTCGGTCGAATTTTCCTCGCCCAAACAGGACGCTCAACGCCGCGACTTCACCATCAACGGTCTCTTTCAAGATCCGCTAACCGGAGAAATCATCGACCACGTGGGTGGACGCGCTGATCTTGAAGCGAAAGTCCTACGGGCCATCGGTGACCCCCGGAAGCGTTTCGAAGAAGACGCCCTCCGGCTCCTGCGCGCCATCCGCTTCTCCACCACCACCGGATTTGAGATCGAAGCGAAAACCTGGGCCGCGATTCAGGAATGCGCCCCCCTTCTCTCACAAATTTCCCCCGAGCGTATTCGCGACGAATTCTCCCGCATCCTAATGGCAGCTGACCGCGCTCGCGGCATTGACCTCCTCGTCGACTCCGGACTCATCAAAGAGTTTCTACCCGAGGTTCTGGACCTGCAGGGCTGCGAACAACCACCGCAATGGCACCCCGAGGGAGACGTTTACGTACACACCCGCATCGCTCTCTCTCTTCTTAATTCGCCGCCTCTCCACTTGGCTCTCGCCGTACTCCTGCACGACATCGGAAAGCCGGCCACCCAAGCCTGGGACGCGGAAGCAGAGCGCTTTCGATTTAACGGCCACGACAAGGTTGGAGCATCAATAGCCGAAAAAATCCTGCGCCGCCTTCGTTATTCAAACCAAACGGTCGAAGACGTCACCTTCATGGTCTCACGTCACATGCAGTTCATGCACGTGAACGACATGCGCACCGCTAAGTTGAAACGCTTCATGTCGGCGGAGACCTTTGAGCTTGAGACCGAACTTCATCGGGTTGACTGTGACAGTTCAAACGGTTTCCGAGATAACTACGATTTTATTCGTACTAAAAAAGAGGAGTTCGCCCGGGAACCCCTCATCCCAAAGCCACTCCTGACCGGGCACGATCTCATCCGCGATTTCAAGATCGCCCCTGGCCCGGAAATCGGCACAATCCTCCGCGACGTTCAAACCGAACAACTGGAGGGAAGACTTTCTGATAAAGAAGCCGCCTACCAATTCGTAAAAGAAACACTTTCACAATGAGCAACATCCCGACAGAACACGACGATCCCATCAACGCCAAGATTCTCAGCGTCTCCGAAGACCTGGTCTCCGGCTTCCAGCAAGACCCGTTTTCCATCATTGCGGAAGAGTCCGGAGTCGAACTCAATGTCGTTCTAGAACGCATCCGCGCCATGCTCGAATCCGGAGTCATTCGCCGTGTTCGCCAGACTATGCTCGCCACCAAGCTGGCACACGGAGCACTTGTCGCCTGGCGCGTTCCCGAGGAGAAACTCAACGACGCCTTCGACTTCATGGCCAAGGAGGATCCCTTCTCCGGCCACGTTGTCATTCGCTCGACCGATGGCCAAATCTCCGGATCCGGCTACCGCCTCTGGACCACTCTCAAGGTCCCCCAGGGCGAGTCTCTGGAGGAGCATGGCAACGTCCTCAAACGTCTTGTTGGGGCCGAGGAATTTATCCTCATGCCGGCCAACGGAGTTTTCGCGCTTGGCGTGGGCCACGTTCGACGCAAGGGCCTTGAACCCGGGGCAAAGTTGGATATCCCGGCAGAAATGATGACCACCACAGTCGTCGATCTCACCCAGGAAGAATGGGAGGTCCTCCTCGCCCTCAAAGAAGAACTCGCACCGGATGAAGTCATCGTCAATTGCTGGGATCGCCGCGCCGAAATGGCAAGCGTTTCGCTGGAGCGCTTCTATGAAGTTGCCCGAATCCTCGACAGCAAGAAAGTCATTGGTCGCTTCTCAACCTTCCTTGAACACGTCAAGCCCTCCGACACCGGAAAACGCGTGACACGTTTCAATGGTCTCTTCCACTGGGCCGTTCCCAAGGGTCGTGAAATGGAGGCTGGCGGTGAAGTCGGCCGCCATCACTGTATGACCCACGCTTACTGGCGCGAAGGGGGGCCCAGGTTTGGTAATGTCAACATCATGGGCGTGGTTCACGGAACCGAGAAAGACAAGGTGCTTGAGCACAAGGCCGCCATCGACAAACACCTCGAAGCAGTCGGAATCCCTGTCAGCTACACCAACGTTTTTTGGGGAGGTCGCTCGGAAATAAAACCCTCGGAAATTTCCCCGAAGATTTACCGCGAGTGGCATGAAAAGCATGCCGAATAACCGGAAACGAGACGCCAGCTTGCTTTCGACGCTCTAATTTAAAATCCTCGCCGGATGACCAATCTTGCTTTTTTATTGGCGGGAACCTTGCTGGCGGGCATGTCAGCCTGGGGTGATATCGTAATCACTGAGATCGTCAGCCAAAATAGCCCTTATGGCCTGGCCTCCGCAGACGGGAACAACTACGATTAGATCGAACTCCACAACAATGGCGTCGTGGATATCGATCTTCAGGAAGCTTACCTGACCGACGACCAAAACGATCTCACCAAGTGGCAGGTCGAGAGAAGCTTTATCATTCCGGCGACAGCGGTCTCCGCGCCCGTCCGATTCACCCCACCGAATCTCAGTTTGATCGCTTCCGATGCCACCTGGATACAAGCCCCGGCCAAGCCCGGAGAGGGATGGCAATCCATCGACTACGATGACTCCGCCTGGAGCGATCTTAGTGACTTCAACTTTGAAGGATCGGTCGCCCCGGATGGATCGGAGATCGCCCGGGTCAGATATCGGTCGTATTCCCCCGTTAAAAAGACGCGCTACTTCCGACTAATCACGAACTAATTCTTCCATCGCCTCATCGATCGTCGGGTAATGGAATTTGTATCCGGCATCGAGCAGCACTTGTGGCACGACCTTGGTGCTCGCCAAAAGCCCCTCCTTGGCAAAGTCTCCCAGAAGCAATTTCAAGGCAAAAGCTGGCGCCGAAAAGGGCGTGGGGCGTCTCATCGCCTTACCCACCGCTCTGGTAAAATCAGCATTCCGCACCGACTCCGGCGCCACCAGATTCACAGGTCCCGAAATCTTTTTTTCCAAAGCGAAAATCATTCCGTCGATTTCATCTTTCAGGTGGATCCATGGCATCCATTGTTTCCCATCGCCAAGTTTGCCGCCAATTCCCCATTTAAAGATCCCGTTCATCTTATCCCAGGCCCGCCCTCCTTTCCCGAGGACAACCCCGGTCCTCAAAAAGACCGTTCGGACACGATGTGGGACTTCAACCGCTCCCTCCCAGTCCCGACAAAGCCCAGCCAAATACCCCTCTCCGGGCAAAGTGGTCTCCGTAAGACTCTCATCTCCCCGGTCACCATAGATACCGATCGCCGAAGCATTGAGCAAAACTTCCACCCCGGAATTTGAAATCGACCTCGAGAGCTCATTGGTCAAATTGACCCGGCTCTTCCGAAAGTCCACTTTGTGCTTTTCGGTCCATCGCTGATCGATGGCCTCTCCTGCCAGATTGATGACCGCCCCCAACCCCTCCAAATCAATTTCTCCTTCTCCCGACCACCTTCGCCAAGCTACCTCATCGTCCTCACGATCGGATCGGGAAAACCCGGTAACCTTCCAACCTTTCTCAAGAAGGGCCCTGCATAAGTGGCCTCCAATCCAACCTGACGCACCGACCACTCCTACTGATTTTTTTTTCATCGAACGTTTCAGGTTAGACTTGATCCCGAACAATTCCAGCAAATCCTATCGACAGCTTTTTCACTCCTCCCTAGCCTGTCGCTGGTTTTATGCGTCGGCTGTTCGCTCTCTTCTTTCTGACCTCCCTTCTCGCTGCGAGCCAGGACGAGCTGCCCACGCCCCTTCCTCCCTCGGACCCGGAGGCTCTCACGGAGCCTGACGAAGATCCTATTTCCGACCTCCTCAACAACCCGGTTAAAAAGCCCTTCGCCACACTCCCGACAGGAGTCGAAATCTACAGCAAAACAGTTCGCCTTGATGGCTCGCTAAGCTCGGACCGCAGTAACGTCACTGATGCCATTATTCGCTATGTTGGAGACATCCGTCTGAAAGCCAACAACGGGCTCGAAGCCTATGCCGACAATGCTGTCGCCAATTTTTCAAAGAAGACGGTCCATCTCACCGGAAATGTCAGCCTTTATCAGGATGGACTTGTCTATCGCGGTCAATCCTCCGTCTTTAACCTCGAAACCAAATCCTTCGAGACCCGCGACCTCAGGCTCGGTTTCTCCCCGATTATGCTGAAGGCCAGGAGCATTCGCCAAATCACCAGCGATGGGCGGAAGGCATTTGTGGCGGAAGATGCAGGCATCACGACCCACGATGTTGAAAACCCGGACTTCTGGCTGCAAGCCAAGCGCGCTACCATCTTTCCAGACGACAAGTTGATATTCCAGGACTTCAACCTTCGTGCCGGAAACCGGAACCTCCTTTGGCTTCCCTATTTGGCCCAACCCCTGGACGCGAATCTGGGCTACCTCGTTGCTCCCGGTGGTCAGACCAACCTGGGAGGCTTTGTGAAGAACCGCTACGGAGTGATGCTCGGCGGCGAGCGCGATCCCGAGACTGGTGAGAAGAGGGGAGCCTGGCTCCTCTCGCAATGGCACGCCGATTTATATTCCAACAAAGGGCTCGGAATGGGCGTGGACCTATTCGACACCCGCATCGATTCGAAAGATGAATTTGGCTTGCTGAAACTTTACTACATTCACGATCTCAATCCCGAGGACGAACGTGCCGGAGTCGACCGGGGCAACCTCAACCCAAACCGATACCGTGCAGAATTCGTCCACCGAATTCCGTTCCGCGAGACCCCCGTCTCAAAATACTCTTTCGATGCCAACCTCACCCTGCTCAGCGACGCATACTATCTCGAAGATTTCGACCCGACTCTCTTCCGCATCAACCGGGCACCCGACAACTACCTCGGATTTGCAAGACGCTCCGAGAACAGCCTGACCCAGCTTGGAGCACGACTGAGGCTCAATGACTTTTATCAAAGCGACACCCGGCTTCCCGAGTTCACCCACGATTGGATCCGACAGCCCTTCCTCGATTCACCAGTCCTCTACGAGAGCCAAACCTCGCTTGGCATTTACAAGGAAAGGCTCGCCGAATTTCAACGAGACAGCCTCAAGAGCCAGGCCGGGGACCTCCTCCCCGGAGATCCCCGGCTCGACGAAATTAACCGCCTTCTCGATGAGCGAGGTTTTGCCCGTTTCCACACCTATCACGAGTTTTCGCTCCCGGTCAAAGCAGGCCATTTAAATGTCGTGCCGCGCTTCGGTGCCGGTCACACCAACTATCAAGCGGTCGAGGGGCCGGATGACTCCACCAATCGCACCCACGTTTCCGCTACCGTCGATGTCTCAACCAAGCTCACCAAACTCCTCCCCGATTTCACGAGTGAAAAATGGGGAATTGATGGCACACGCCACGTCATAGAGCCCTACGCTTCACTCAGCTGGCTCTCCACCAACGAACTCGATTCATCCTTCGGCCGCGTCGATCGCCTGACTCCCACCAGTCGGCCCAGACCACGACAAGTCGGGCGCTTTACCGCCATCGATGACCTGCAGAACTGGAGCATTCTGCGACTGGGCATGAGAAACCGCCTCGTCACCCGCCGCGACGGAGGAACCCACGACTGGCTCATGATGGATACCTACCTCGATGCCTTCATTGAGGACCCGGAACTCGATCGCGATTTCTCAAATCTTTACAATGACATTCATTGGAACCCGGTCCCTTGGTTAGAACTGAATCTTGAAACCCAATTCCCAGTTTCCACCACCGATAACTTTACCGAGGTCGCCTCTTCCCTAAGCTTCATGCCGAACGATGACCTTGAATTTAACATCGGCTACCGCCACCTGAACAACCACCCCACCCTCCGCGACTCGGACCGCCTTGTGCTCGAGAGCTTCGCCCGTCTCAACGACTACTGGGGAATTGGAACCTACCACCGCTTCGAACTCGTCGACAGCACTCTGGAGCTGCAGCAATACAACGTTCACTACGACTTTAATTCCTTCGTCGGCTCTGCCGGATTCTTCATTCGAAACAACCGGGAACAGGATGAATACGGAATCATGTTCAGCTTTGGCATTAAGGAAATTCCAAGCCTTTCCTTGCCAATCCAGATTGGAGCGCAATGATCTCGCGCATGAGCCAGCTTTCTCCCCAGGACCTTATCGATCAGCTTCAGTGGCGCTACGCCACCAAGAAATTTGATGCTACCAAGACCATCCCCGGTGAGGTCTGGTCGGCCATCGCAAGCTCCTTGGTTCTCACTCCTTCATCCTTCGGTCTTCAACCCTGGCACTTCATCACCATCCGTGACCAGAAGATCAAAGAAGAACTTCTCCCCCACTCCTGGGGACAAGCACAGGTGACCGACTGCTCCCACTTCGTCGTTCTTACCGCCAGGATTTCGATGACAGAGGCTGAGATTGACTCCTTTCTGGCACGCACCATCGAGATTCGGGGAGGCAAAATCGACCAACTCAATCCTTACCGCGATATGATGGTCGGCTTCACCAAAAACATGGATGACACCGCCAAACTTCAGTGGGCCAAGCTCCAAACCTACATTGCCCTCGGTCAATTGATGACGAGTGCCGCAGTGCTGGGAGTCGATGCCTGCCCCATGGAAGGAATAGCCCCTGCTGAATACGATCGCATTCTGGGACTTGAGGAAAAAGGCCTCACAACTTCGGTCGCCTGCGCACTCGGTTACCGTTCCTCCGAGGATAAGTACGCGACCACACCAAAAGTCCGCTTTGAGGAAAGCGATGTCCTGACGCTACTCTGATGTCGGGTCCGGTGATCGAGAGTCGGACTGCGCCTTCTCAGCAAGATCAAGATACTGCCGAAAAGAAGGTTCATCCTCCACGACATCTTTCACCGCCCTCATGTAAATAAATTCGGCGATCTTTGTCAGATCCTCATTCTGTTTCCGCTTGCCCACCAGGCCGATTTCGATCGAATCCTTGCGCTTCACAAATCTGACTTTGATTGCCTCCTTGAGATGTGAAACCGCTTCGTCGGACGGCACTCCCAGCTTGGCTGCATACTCCGTCTCCTCGGCAATCTCTTTCAAAACCTCCTCGTCGCTCAAAACTTTCTGAAAGGCCGATTCCCACGTGTCGCCCAGCTTATCTTTCAGCTCTTCGCTCAGCCCTTTGAGCGGAATCGCAATCCCTCTGAAAGAATTTGCATTCATCTTCCATGTGTAGAAGCCAAAGCCCGATCCCCCCACGAGAATCAACCCGAGGATCGCGGTGACAAGGAACGTCTTCTTGTTCATGCAAATTGATTAACACTTTTAAAAGCCGCGGTCAGGAACTTTCACACAAAAATCCCATACCCTCTTTTCTCCCACTCATTCTTGAATTCGATATTGGACGTTGCGATCCGATAACGCCATTCTCCGGCATGGAATTTCCCGCCAGCACGGCAAGACTCGTCACGCTTGATCCCGAATTCGATACACTCCTGGACCCCAACAAAGAGTCTCCGGTCATTTCAGCCCAAATCTGGGTCGAAACCGGGTCCCAGCACGAATCCGCCCTCGCCGGTTCCGGCATCTCGCACCTCCTCGAGCACATGGTCTTCAAAGGAACCGACCGCTTCTCAGGCGAGGCCCTCTCGCAAGAAGTGCAGGCGGCCGGAGGCCAGTGGAACGCCTACACGTCCTTTGATCGCACGGTCTACTACATTGACGGCCCCGCCAGATCGCTCGACCTCTTTCTTTCCGCTCTCATCGAGATGGTCTTTCGCCCCACCTTCCCCGAAGATGAATACGAAAAGGAAAAAGATGTCATTCGGCGCGAAATTGCGATGGGGCTCGACGATCCGGATTCCGTCTCCTCGCAACTCCTCTTTCGAACCTGCTACCAGCGCGACAACCGACGCCACCCGGTTATTGGCCACCGCGATCTCTTCGACGCCATCACTTACGATGAGATGAAGACCTACCACGCCGCCAAATATCGTCCCCACAATTCCTTCCTCGTCCTCTCCGGCGGCTTCGATCCGGCCGAGGCCAAATCCATCATCAAACGCGAACTCGCCAAAGGCCTCCGCCCACCGGCCTCCTTTCCCATCGTCGCTCCCGTCGAACCACGCCAAATGGGACCACGCCGTGCCTCCCGTTCATTTGCCATTCCCAACACCCACCTTGCCCTCACATGGCAAATCCCCGGTCTCACCCACGAGGACGCTCCCGCACTTGACCTTCTTTCCGTCATCCTCGGCGGGGGCCGGACCTCCCCGCTCTACCGCGTCATCCGCGAGGAAAAATCGCTCGCACATTCCATCGGAGCCTATTCCTGGATGCCCGCCGACGGACCCGGAATTTTTAGCGCCTATGCCGAGGTTGAACCCAAAAACACGGAAACCGTCGAAAAGGAAATACTCTATCAAATTCAGAAACTTGGGGGCGCCGACCTTACCCGCCCCATCGCCCGGGCATTTCGTCAGATCGCGTCGCAGCAATTCAAAACGCTCACCACCGCCTCAGGTCGGGCCTCGGACCTTGCCTCCAATTGGCACAATGCACGCGATCTCAATTACACCCGGTCTGCGATCCAAAAACTTTCCCGGGTGACCGAGGGCCATCTTCGCCGCGCAATCCAGACCTATCTCAATGAGGAAAATCTCACTGTCACCACCCTGATTCCCGAGAGCCAGGAAACAGAATTCTCGGCGCATGCCTCCCCGTCTGGTCCTGACAAAATTAGCGAGCACACCTTGTCAAACGGACTGAGAGTTATCCTTCAACGTGACCCCACTGTCCCCGCTGTTTACAGCCAGACTTCCCTGCTTGCGGGGTCACTATCAGAATCCCCCGAATCAGCAGGTTTGAACTCCTTGACCTCCCGCCTTCTTACCAAAGGCACGAATACCCGCGATGCCCAAAATATCGCCGAAACCCTAGAGGATCTTGGCGCAAGTATCGGAGCCGCAGCCGGTAACAACACCCTCATGCTTTCCTCCTACTGCCTGCGCGCCGACCTCCAGACCGTAATCAGTTTGCTGGGCGAAATCATTCGTGAGCCCAGCTTTCCCGGAGATGCCATCGAGCGCGAAAAAGCAGCCCTCATCGCCGGCCTCGAAGAACTCCTCGAGGATCCCGCCAGCCGGGCTTTCCGCGAAATGCGCTACCAACTCTGGAATGGTCACGGCTACGGTGTACCCTCTTCGGGAACTGTCGAATCGCTCCAATCGCTCGACCGTCTCACGATTTCCGCACAGCACTCGCGCTACTTCACCGCCAGGAACATGGTCTGTGCCTTCTTTGGAGATCTTGACCCCGAAGCGACTCTCGAGGCACTGGAAAAATCACTCGGTACGCTCCCCGCCGGTGATCCACCTTCCTTCGGGGAGGCAATCGCCGCCCAAGCAGGCGAGCACGCCCTCAAACTTGAGAAACAACAGGCCGTCCTTGCCATCGGCTTCCCCGGACTCGCGCAAGACGACCACCGCCGCTTTGCGCTTGAACTGATCGATGCCTATTGCTCCGATATGGCGGGACCGCTCTTTACCCGGATTCGCGAGGAACTCGGGCTCGCCTACTATGTGAGCACCTCGCAATTCCTCGGCATCAACACCGGTCTCTTCACCTTCTATCTCGGCACCGCGCCCGATCAACTCGACTTCGCCCGTCGAGAGTTACAAGGCGAAATCACCAAAATCATCGAAGACGGAATCCCTGCCGATGCCATCGAGCGAGTCAAAGCGAATGTGGAGGCCCGGGAGGCGCTCCGTAATCAAAGCCCCTCCGCCCGCGCCAGAATGGCCGCACTTGATGTTCTCCTCGGCTACCCCGCCGACCACCACCTCTCACAGAGCAAACTCCTCAACGCTGTCACTGCAGAGGAGATTCACCAACTTGCCAAAGAGCTCTTCAACAAAGACAAAGCCACCATCGTGACCGTCTCCCCGGGCTAAAGAAAACTCTGGAGGGTGGAATCGATTACGGGGTCGTCCCCGTGCTCTCTCGCGACTTATCATCCTCATCAACCGGAAGCTCGATCATCCTGGAAGTGGGCGAAAATGCTCCCGCCCCCCCACCTTACCCTTCCAAAAAAAGAAGCGTGTCTCCTCGATGATCGGAAGCCCCCGAATATCACTGCCTGTCTCGACAAGTGCATAAACATCGCCCGGAACCGTCCATCCGCAGAAAATCACCCGCTGTTCATTGCCGGAATTAGCAACTCGCGTCAGAGCGTCACCGGAAACAAAATAAGAGGGGGATTCACCAGGGTACGGGCTGGCTATCTTTTAAAAACGCCGCTGGCAATTTCAGGACGCTCCATGGCACGGCGCGGAAGCGGATCCACCGCTTTGGCAGGACGCCGACAATCCATAATACGGCAAGGATGAAGGAAAATCATTATTATGATAATCAAAATGCCCTCAAAGAAGTTGGGCCTCAGGTGAAAAGAGGCGGCTTATCCGACCGTTGACTAATTGCAGACTCCTGATGATGACCGTTTTACGCCTCCGAACGATACTTGCTACCCTCTCACTGGCGGTCGGAATCTGCTTTGCGGACAAGGAAGCAGAAAAAGAGGTCGAAATCGAATTCCAGAAAAAGATCGAGCCCCTGCTGCAGGACTATTGTTACGACTGCCACGGCGACGGGGCGGACAAGGGTGATTTCGTTCTCGATGGTTTTGAGAACACCACCGCCCTTCTTCAAAACCAACACGTTTGGCTTCGTATTTGGGAGAATCTCCGCACCGAGATGATGCCTCCGGCGAAGGAGGAATTCCAGCCGTCCCCGAAGGAACGGAAGGAGTTGGTCGCCTGGATTGAGAAAAAAGTCTTCGCCATCGACCCCGAAAACCCCGATCCGGGCCGCGTCACGATCCGGAGGATGAACCGCGAGGAATATCGGAACACCATCGCAGACGTCGTTGGAGTGGATTTCAACACGACTGATAACTTCCCCCCCGACGACACCGGCTTTGGTTTCGACACCATCGGCGACGTCCTGACCATCTCACCGCTCCTGATGGAGAAGTATCTCAACGCGGCCGCAGAGATTGCAGAATTGGCTCTGCCCGCTGATGCCGGGAAACCGAAGCCGATCGCAATCGATGCCGGAAGTTTTCGCGATCGCGGAGGCAGCCAAACCGCTCGTTTTATGGAGGCGAACGTCGCTCAAACTGTTTCCGCAAAACGAAGCATCGACGCAGGAGGTAAATACTCACTTGAAGTTGCCTACACTGTGAAAAGCGAAGGCGGGAGCCCGAAAGGACAATCCGCCAAATGGCAAATGCTCGTCGATGGTGAGAAACTCCGGGAACTTGATTTCAATTCCGACAAGTCACGTGGAAGCCGCTTAGTTCACGAATTCGACCTGGCGAGAGGCGAGCATCGTTTCGAGTTTGTCATCATTCCCGAAAACAACGGAGAAGGGAATGGCACCGTCGGAATTCAGGTCGATCGCTTTAAATTGACGCGTCTCGGATTGGATGACAGCTGGGATCTTTACCCCGAAAGCTATCAACGGATTTTTGTCGATGGCCTGCCTCCGGCCGGAGAAAAGGAAAAGGCAACCTACATGCGAAAAATCGTCGAGAACTTCGCCTTTCGCGCCTTCCGACGCCCCCCGCGGAAGAAGCTCATCGACCAAATCACAAATCTTGCCGTGGCCAAGAGCAAAGAGAGCAAGTTCGTCGATGGCGTTAGCCTTGCCGTCACCGCAACCCTAACCTCTCCCAGCTTCCTCTTCCGCAGTGAAACCCAGGCGGAACCGGACAATCCCGGCAAAGTCGTCTTGCTCGATGAATATGCGCTCGCTTCCCGGCTTTCCTACTTCCTGTGGAGCTCTGCTCCGGACAAAACGCTTCTGAATCTTGCCGCGAAAAAACAACTCCGGAAAAACCTCCGCGGACAAGTGGACCGCATGCTCGCTGACAAAAAATCAGACCGAATGGTCGAAAATTTTATCGGGCAGTGGCTTCAGGCGCGAGATTTGCAGGGACTGAGCATTGACACCCGGCGCATTCTGCGGGAACGGGACAGCCGGAAAGCCAATCGGGTTTTCAATCAGGGAACGCGCCGGGATATGAAAATAGAGACGGAAGAATTCTTTCGTCACGTTCTCGTTCAAAACCGCCCCATTTTAGAACTTCTCAACGGAAATTATTCTTTCCTCAACGAAAACCTTGCCAATTTTTACGGGGTGCGCGGCGTGAGCGGCAGAGAGTTCCGCAAGGTCGAGTTTGACGAGAATGCCAAGGGTCGCGGCGGGCTTCTCGGCCAGGGCACCTTCCTGATTGTGACCTCGCAGTCCACCCGCACCTCTCCGGTCAAGCGGGGACTTTTCGTCCTCGATAACATACTAGGAATCCCCGCTCCCCCTGCCCCCCCCGATGTTCCGGAGTTGGAGGAAGTCCAGCAAAAACTGGAAAAAGGTGCAACCATGCGGGATCTCATGGAAGTCCACCGCGAGAAACCACTGTGTGCCTCGTGTCACGAACGCATGGACCCAATCGGGCTTGCCCTCGAGAACTTCAACGCCCTCGGCCAGTGGCGGGACCAGGAAGATGGCAAGGAAATCGACAGCGCCGGCAAGCTCGTTACCGGTGAGAACTTCTCCAATGTCATGGAACTCAAGACCATCCTGGCAGGTTCCCGCAAACAAGATTTCTATCGCTGCCTCACCGAAAAAATGCTGACCTACGCTCTCGGCCGAGGCGTCGAGTACTACGATGCCCCTACCGTGGATGACATCATGACCCAGCTCCTAAAAGACGGTGGCGGAATGAAAGATCTCATTTATGCTGTCATCGAAAGCGTTCCCTTTCAGAAACGAAGGGGAGACGGAAGCACCTTTTAAAAAAACGCAGCAAAGCCCCTCACCTTCTTTCAAACCCATCAATTCCCAAACGACCAAGCCCCATGAACAAACCATCGATTAACTTTGGACGTCGCGCATTTCTTCGTGGCCTCGGCGCCAGTGTTGCCCTGCCCGCCTTCCGATCCCTCGGAGCTGAAGTCAAAGCCGCTGCCGCTGCCCGTGGTGTGACCGCGACCGGTGCGCCCCTGCGTATGGCCTATCTCTATGTTCCGAATGGCGTCATCATGGATAAGTGGCGTCCGGAGGGAACAGGCTCGGATTTCAAATTCAACGAGTCGATGAAGTCGCTCAACGAATTCAAAAAGGACCTGCAAATTGTCAAAGGGCTGGAACAAGCCAACGGCTGGGCCGGCCCCGATGGTGCCGGTGACCACGCCCGTGGCGGTGCCACCTTCCTCACCGGAGCACGCCCCCGCAAGACCGCGGGTTCTGATATCCGACTCGGTGTCTCGGCCGACCAAATGGCCGCAAACTACATTGGCTCGGAAACCCGCCTCCCCTCGCTCGAGCTCTCGTGTGATGCCGTTCGCAAGTCGGGCAATTGTGACTCGGGCTATTCGTGTGCCTACCAATACAATTTGTCGTGGCGCTCCGCCACCCAGCCAATGACACCCGAGTCGAATCCGCGCCTGGTCTTTGAGCGCTTGTTTGGAGGAGGCTCCAGCGAGGAACGCCAAAAGGGTCTCGCGAAACGCCGGGCGGAGAAGCGTTCCATCCTGGACATCGTAATGGACGATGCCAAAGCAATGAACGGCGAATTGGGCCGGAACGACCGCAATAAGCTCGATGAGTATATGACCGGGGTGCGTGAGATCGAACGGCGAATTGAAAAAGCCGAAAGCTTCGGCCCTCCGCCCGAACCCGGTGTTGATGCTCCCGACGAAGGAGTTCCGCTTGAATACCAGGAACACATCCGACTTCTCTTTGACATGTTGCTTCTGGCCTTCAAAACCGATCAGACCCGCATCTCCTCTTTCCTGCTCGCCCACGACGGCAGCAACCGAAGCTTCTCAAACCTTGGATTCAACGAAGGCCACCACAGCCTTTCACACCATCGCAGTGCACAGGACAAGATGGATAAGATCGCCAAGATCGATGCCTTCTACACCCAGCAGTTGGCCTACTTCTTGAAACAGATGAAGTCGACCGAAGATGTCGATGGCAACACTCTGCTTCACAACTCCATGATCGTTTGGGGAAGCGGTATCTCCAATGCCGACCGGCACACCCATGACGACCTCCCCATCATTCTGGCCGGCAACGCGGGTGGAAAGTTCCAGACCGGTCGTCATGTCGAAGTCCCTGAAAACACTCCTCTCAACAACCTCTACATGCGAATGCTGAAAGAGGCCGGAGCATCCGTCGACCGAATTGGAGATTCCAGTGGGCTGCTCACACAAGTTTAGTCAGCCCCCCTATCCTCCCCGGCGCTTCTGAAAAGGCGCGCTCCTGATGATTGCAACAACCAGATCCTTCAGTGTGCCTTCACCTTCGCTCCGTTCCTTCATCAGGGCATCGATCGTGACGGCATCGAAATATTCCGGCCCCCGCCCAATCGCGTAGGTGAGAATCTTCTCGCTGAGACAACGATAAAAATCATCCCGCCGTTCATCGGCCAGAACGTTCTTGAGCCCGGCGATGTCGCTGAACTCCTCGCCGGTGATCAACACTCCGGCAGAGTCGATGGGCTGCCCTGCTTCCTTATCGCGGAACTGCCCTATGGCATTGAAGTTTTCGAGGCCCAAACCAATCGGATCCATCCGCTTGTGACAACTGGCACACATCGGTTTTTCACGATGCACCTCCATCATCTGCCGCATCGTCAACGGCTTCCCCTGATGCTCTGAAACCTCTTCCAGTTCCGGCACGTCGGGCGGGGCGGGCGGGGCGGGAGTGCCTAAAATGTTATCGAGGACAAAAAGGCCGCGTTTCACGGGCGATGTCCGAGTTGGATTGGAGGTCACCAGGAGGAAGGTGCCCTGCCCCAAAACCCCTCCGCGCTGCGGATGCTCGTGCAAATCAACCAGTCGATGCTCGGCACCGCGGACGCCGGGAATGTCATAAAACTTTGCCAATCTCTCATTCAGAAAACTATAACGTCCCGAGATCAACTCCGCAGCCGGTCGGTTGTTCTTTAGAATGAATTCAAAGAAGAGTTCGGATTCCTCCTTCATGTCACTGCGAAGCCGTTCATTGAAAATCCGGTCTGCCTCCCGCTGATCCGTCGTTCCAATCACACGACCGGCGTCAATGGCGACATTCTCGACATCCCGCGCCTGAAGCCATTGCCCGACAAAGTTATCCACGAACCGACGGGACTTGGGACTCGCGATCATCCGGTCAATCTGGGCATTGAGATTTTTACGAAGCTCTTTTTTAAAGGCGAGGCTCAGCAATTCGTCATCGGGAACCGAACTCCAAAGGAAGAATGAAAGACGCGCAGCTAGGGCATATTCATCCAGCATCACGATCTTCCCGCGATTATTGGGTTCCGGTTGGATTTCCGCGCGGAACAAGAAGCGGGGTGAAGCAAGTACCGCCGTCATGGCATGCTTGATGCCATCCTCAAAGCTCCGGCCCGGGGTCTGATCCACCTGCATCGCCATCTTTACAAGCCGGGCCACAGTGCCCCGATCGAGAGGACGGCGAAACGCCCGGCTCACAAAACTCCGCATGATCTTGCGGGCATACAACTCCCGCTCGCGCATTTCCTCCGGAGCCGGTCCATCAACCATGATCATGCTGTATCCCTTGGGATACTCCTTAAAGCTGCCATCAAGCGGCCCTTTCATGGTAACTTGTTTCAGAATTGCGGACTGTTCCCCCTGCCCCTCACCGGGCGGATTTTTTGGGCTGAGACGGACCTCCACGGTATTGCGTCCTTTTACCAGATCAGCCTGCCCCCCCATCGAGATCTTGTCGCGTTGATCCCAGCCGATGATCCGCTCGGCAATCTTTTGGCCATTCACCCAAAGTTCGAGTCCGGCACTCTGGTCGGTGGCTGCGGCCGAACCTCGGACGGCATAGTCAAGGGTAACCTGATAAACACCATTCGCTGGCGCATCCCCCTTCAAATAGACTTTGCGCTCATCCTTAAACTCCAACCAATTTGCCTGCTGCTTCTCGTCCCCATCCTTGCGAAACCGGCTTCCTTCAAAGAGCCGAACCGGAGTCTGCATCGCCGCCCCCTTTGGCAAAGCCTTCTCAACAATAGACGAAGCCGCTTCGAGATACTTCTCCATGTGAAGGGGAGAAATGGAAAGGACATCTCCGATGGTATCGAATCCGTATCCCGTATCGTCAGCCGGAAAGTTCTCCCAGGTTTCATACTCCACACCAAGAAGGTCCTTGATCGCATAGTAATATTCGACCCGATTTAAACGCCGAATTGTCACCCGCCCCGGATCCGGGTTGTCGGGATCGAGCTTGAAGACCCGCTTCTCGATCCACCCCATGAGCTGGCGCTTCTCGGCGAGAGCAGGTTGATCCTTTTTCGGGGGCGGCATGATTTGAGACCTCACATTGCGCCAGACCGCGAGCCAGTGGTCGATGTCATCGAGATGACCGGAAAGATCATCGTACTGGTCCATTGAGAAATCCCCTTTCGAAGAACCATCACCATGACAGTCGAAACAATAATCTTCGAGAATCGGCTTGATCTCCTTCTCGAAGGTCACATCACCCGACGACAGGGCAGGCAGGAATAGAAAGACCAAGAGTCGCTTCATCTACATATAAAATACGCACGAAAAAAGCGTTTTCTAATTCGTAATCCCGGAAAATTTCCGGTATCGTTCTTGCATGAAACGCCGCTCTTTCCTCACTACCGCTTCTGGAGCATTTGGCTCCCTCCTCGCTAGCCCGACCGCAAATTCACGTATCTACCTGTCGCTCAAAGATGGCATGATTGGTGGAAAAGGTTCACTTGACGAAAAATATCAGCTCGTCAAAGACCTTGGATATGACGGGGTTGAATTCAGCGTTCCCGGTCGCTCGGATCTCGAACAGGCCCTTGCCGCTTCCAAAAAGGTCAAGCTCCCCATTCACGGTGGTGTCAACATGCGCCACTGGCAGATCAAAATGTCTTCTCCCAACGAAGAGGAACGCGCCAAAGCGGTCGACGCCATGAAGAAGTCGCTTCAAGAAGTCCACCAGGTTGGTGGAACTTCCGTCCTCCTCGTCCCCGGAGTGGCTGGAGGAGAAGTCACCCAGAAGGAAGCCTGGGAGCGCTCCATCGTCGAGATCAAGAAATGCCTGCCTCTCGCCTCCAAACTTGGCATGCACATCCTTATCGAAAACGTTTGGAATGGTATGTTCTATGATCCGAAAGGCCCCAACACCCAGAGCGCGGATCGCCTGAAAAACTACCTCGACGAAATCGACTCGCCTTGGGTCGGTTCCTACTTCGACATTGGAAACCACCAGCGTTTTGGAAAGCCCGCCGAGTGGATCAAGACTCTCGGGCACCGCATTGTGAAACTTGATGTCAAGGATTGGGGAATCAAGAGTGGCTTCAGCAAGATCGGAGACGGTGACGTCGACTGGCCTGCCGTCCGGAAGTCCCTCGAGGAAATCGGCTACTCTGGCTGGGCCACTGCCGAAGTGGGCGGAGGCAACAAGGAGCGCCTTGCTGAAGTTCTCAAAAACATGCGCACCCACCTGCTTGGGCAGTAAATGAAAGCTCTCGTAAAATCAGAAGCCGCTCCCGGCCTCACCCTCACCGATGTGCCAAAGCCCTTTCCCGGCGCACGCGATGTCTTGGTTCAAGTCGATCGCACCGGCATCTGCGGGACCGATCTCCACATTTATAATTGGGATTCCTGGGCTCAGAAAACGATTCCGGTCCCTCTCGTGGTCGGACACGAATTTGTCGGTCGTATCGTGGAATTGGGTAGCGACGTGGACTACCTAAAGATCGGCGATCTCGTCTCAGGCGAAGGGCATTTAATTTGCGGCCGTTGCCGGAATTGCCTTGCCGGACGCCGCCACTATTGCAAGGACACTCGGGGAGTGGGCGTCAACGCGCCCGGCGCATTTGCCGAGTTCATGGTTCTTCCGGCCACCAACGTTTGGAAGCTTGCTCCCGAAGTCTCCAAAGATAGCGCGGCGATTTTCGATCCTTTTGGCAATGCCACCCATACTGCGCTCGCTTTCCCACTTCTTGGCGAAGATGTCCTCATCACCGGAGCCGGACCGATTGGCTGCATGGCCGCCGGAATAGCCAGACACGCCGGTGCACGACACGTTGTCGTCACCGACTTGAATCAAAAACGCCTCGCCCTTGCCAAAAAACTGGGCGCCACCCGCACCGTCGATGTCACCAGGGAAAAGCTACCGGACGTGCAAGCAGACCTTGGCATGACGGAAGGCTTTGATGTCGGCCTGGAAATGTCCGGCAACAAACACGCTTTCAACGACCTCATCGCTAATATGCGTCATGGCGGACAGATCGCACTTCTCGGCATCCCCGAACCGGGAATTGGTATCGACTGGAATCAGGTCATTTTCAACTCGCTAACCATTCAGGGAATTTACGGGCGCAGAATGTATGATACGTGGTATCAGATGACATCGATGATTCAATCCGGACTCGAGATTGAATCGGTGATCACACATCGCTTCGACTATATCGACTTTGAAAAAGGATTCGCCGCCATGAACGAAGGGTCATGCGGCAAAGTCCTTCTCAACTGGGCCGACCTCGGCTAACTCAAAACCCACTTCCTCCCATGCTTACTTCGCAATTTCTAGACCAGCTCACCGAAACGCTCGACGGGGTGAAATCCGCCGGACTCTACAAAACCGAACGTAAGATCGCATCCGCCCAGGACGCCGAAGTCACCCTCGAAGATGGACGCCGGGTTATAAACATGTGCGCCAACAACTACCTTGGTCTTTCCAATCATCCCGAGGTTTGCGAAGCAGCGCGCTCCGCAATTTCGAGCCATGGGTTCGGGCTCGCCTCTGTTCGTTTCATTTGCGGAACACAAACCCTACACCGTGAGCTCGAGGAAAAGCTGAGCGAATATCTCGGCACTGAAGACACCATCCTCTACCCCTCATGTTTCGACGCGAACGGTGGACTCTTCGAGACCATTCTGACTGCGGAAGACGCTGTAATTTCCGACTCACTCAATCATGCTTCAATTATTGACGGAGTTCGTCTCTGCAAAGCAAAACGCTACCGCTATGCCAACAATGATCTTGTTGATCTTGAAAAGCAGCTTCAGGAAGCTGATGTGGAAGGAGCGCGTCATAAGCTCATCACCACAGACGGGTCCTTCTCAATGGATGGTGTCATTGCCGATTTAGCCGGGATCCACGCTCTAGCTGACAAATACAACGCTCTTGTCCACTTTGACGACTGCCACTCGACCGGATTTCTTGGGGCTACCGGACGCGGGACTCATGAACATTGCGGACTCATGGGGAAGATCGACCTAACTACTGGGACACTAGGAAAGGCTCTCGGAGGGGCATCAGGCGGATACACCTCGGGCAAAAAAGAGATTATCAATCTCCTCCGCCAACGATCTCGACCCTACCTCTTTTCTAACAGTATTGCTCCTCCAATCGTTGCCGCTTCTCTCAAAGTTCTTGAGCTACTTACCGAGTCCACCGAACTCGCTGACCGCGTCAAAGCCAATACGAAATACTTTCGCGACAACCTCGCTTCGACAGGCTTTGATATTTTAGGCAAAGAGCATCCGATTTCTCCGGTCCTCCTTGGTGATGCCGACTTGTCCCAACAATTTTCGGCAAAACTCCTAGATAAAAACATCTACGCCATCGGCTTCTTTTTTCCAGTGGTTCCGCAAGAGAAAGCCCGAATCAGAACCCAAATCTCGGCAGCCCATACCACGGAGCATCTTGATCAAGCTCTAGAAGCCTTTATTGCAGTGGGGCGTGATCTAGGAGTTTGCCCGTAAAAGCGACCCTACAAAAAACCCCGCGAAGAACTCAGGAGGTTCGACACGGGGTTTCTTTTCAGAGTCGCAAAAAGCTATTTCTCATTCAGGTTACGAACCCGGTAAAATTTCTTGTCTGCAGCCGGAGGAAAAATTGATGCGGTTATGGTCGTCTCATTCGCCCCTCCAGCACCCACAAAATCATTCAGTTCAAGCCATGGACCTGAGAGACCATCTGATTCTTCAAGTGCGTAGTTTGTCCCTGCTACAGTTCCTCCCACCACGAAGGAAAGTTGATTGCCAATACGAGAAAAAGACAAGATTTCGAGATCTCCTCCACCCAGTCCGGGAACCGGTGAAATTGTCCCGTCTGCAAGCCCTTTAATCAACTGTGGACCCATTGAAACCTCCCAGACTCCAACATCATTAATTTGACCCAAAAAGTGATTGCCTGTTGCATCAAACACACCAGCTCCCCCGATATTGAAAAAGAAATCAGAGGCATTAAGCGGAGTTGCTGCATTCCCAGTTGCCACGGCGTCACCATTGATGAAGATCGTTCTACCGGTCGAGTCTCCCACAAAAGCGATATGAACCCACTCCTCGGAAGGTGAAAGCGGAGCATTAAGCGCACCGCCGGGATTCGACCAAAGGTGGACATTTGAAGGCTCGCTAAAGCCAAATTCAAGAATATCATTCTGACCAAACAACCCAGAACGATTCGCCTGATCAAATGGAAAACGAATCCAACCTGCCATCGTAAACTCGCCAATATTATCTAAAGTCATTGACGTCGTAACGGCATCGTCGACTCCATCCAGATCGATAGCAAAGTCACCAGGGACCCCAGAGTGGCCCTCGACATATGTAGCATTCCCAAGAACAATGCCGTTGTTGCCGTTTGGTGATAAATCAGCCGTGACTGTCTCTCCTTGATCGTCGAATGACCAAAAACCAAGAGGAGTTGGGAATGGTGGTTTGCTAGACGGGTCGGATGGATTAGTATTCGCAGCCAGCTCCTGTTCGTCAAAGTAGCCATCAGAATCAGTATCGTGGGCGTTGGGATTTGAACCGGTCGCCCCTGCACCTACGAAATTCCCGTCATTTGTTTCTACCCCATCGGGTAATGTGTCATCATCTGAATCCGGATCAAGAGGGTTTGTTCCAGTCTGAGTCGCACTTACCCAGATCCCAGTGTTGTCCTCATAACCGTCAAGAATGCCATCTTCGTCGGAATCATCATTTTGAGGATCAGTTCCCCGCTGAAATTCATCCAGATTTCCCGAGCTATCAGAGTCAGGATCACCAGCAGCTCCGTTGTTCACATTGACACTGCCATCGTCGTTTGGATTAAGGCCGTTACTGACCTCATATCCATCATTAAGACCATCATCGTCCGTATCTGATTTAAGAGGATTTGAACCTGATTGATCTTCATCGACAAAGATAGCGCTATTATCTTCTGCTCCATCGAGAAGACCGTCGTTGTCAGTATCATTTTTAATAGGGCTTGTCCCAGTGTTTGTCAGGTCTAAAAAGACTCCGGTATCAGTCTCGACCTCATCTCCATAGCCATCGCCATCTGAATCAGCCAGAAGCGGGCTTGTCCCTGCTGTTTGCTCCTCAAGGTTGGATAGTCCATCGCCATCGGGGTCCCCTTCTGCCCCATCGACGCCTTGGTCACTCTCAGGATCAAAGCCATAAGCTTTTTCCCATCCATTCAGGAGACCATCACCATCATCGTCCTCGCGCGCCGCAGCGCCCTCACTCGTGATCGCGACTTCACCAAGCCCAGTGCGAAAACCCCCGTGATTTGCGGTTAGATGAAGTCCAATATACCGTGCACCCGAAGCTCCCGAGATATCAAAAATCTCTCCCGGATCACCGAATTGAATTCCTTGAGCAAGATTGTTTCCAGTACTAAGCTCGGTCCAACCACCTCCTCCAAAGCTGTAGGGCGTGACTACCCCACTTTGAACCGGGATTGTTTCAGTAGGCAGAGTGGCGTAGTAAATATCGAAAGTGCTCGTTCCTCGATCAAGAGCATTTGTCTCTTGGACATTCCAGAGATACATTTGATCGAGACCGATCGTGGGGGCTCCTAAATCAATAACAACCCAAGTATTGTCGCCTGAGTTATCGGCAGAAAAGCCCTGCCAGTCATCAGCCCAAGCAGTGCTACTAATTGTCCACGTGGAAGGAACCTCGGGATCAATCTTTGCCATCCCACTACCGTCCGCAATTTTCAAAATCGAGCCGTTTGCATCAAAGCTGTCTCCCTGATGGAAGGCAAAGACTTCTGCGATTGGAATAACCTTCCCATCACCCGGTTCGACAGGTGGATCCGGAGGGACAATCTCGCCGGGCGTGATAGCATCCGGATCTGCAACATTGCTGAAAGCGACCTCAGCAATCCCAGTTCGGATTCCTCCGTAATTGCTCGTTAGCTTAAGGCCAATGTAGCGAGCCCCGGCAGCATCCGAAAGATCATAAGCCTGCCCAGGATCCCCATTCTGAGTTCCCATTTTAAGCTCAGCGCCTCCAATTGAAGTCCATCCCCCGCTAGTAAAACTGTAGGGGGTAACAATGTCACCCGTGACCGGTGGCGAAATTGCCGGGTTTGTGGCATGAAACACTTCGAAATCCTTCACTCCTCGATTTAGAGCAGTCGCCTCTTGGACATTCCACAAATACATTGTTCTCAAGCCTGCAACAGGAGCACCCAGATCAATCACCACCCAAGTGTTATCCCCAGTATTATCCGAAGAAAAACCCTGCCAATCATCGGCCCAAGCAGTACTTGCAATTGTCCAAGTAGAGGGATCATCAAGATCAATTTTATCCATCCCACTGCCATCAATCGCTTTGAGAACAGACCCATTACCATCGAGACTGTCGCCCTGATGAAAGGCTTCAATACCAGCGATGGGGATTTCACCAGCGACGCTTGTTGCGCTGAGGACCATAACCATCAAAAAAGATCTTGAGAAACACGACAAAGAGTTGTTGGTGATATTCATAATGTAATTGGGAAATCTGACGAAAATTCTCCGAAACTTAAATGCGCCAAAAACATGCCAAATACCCCTGAAGGAGAGCAAGTTCATTTCTGAAAAATTTCATTACCATTGCCGGCCCTAAAAACTCTATTTAAGATAGATCTATTGCCAACCAACTCACACTGTTCAGATGGATGACGGCAAAAAAATCTCCCACGAATATTGCCGAAACGAGCTGCTTTCAGCGAGACCTGAAAATCTCGCTCAACAACGATTCTTCGACTAAGCTTGCAAGGCCATTACCCTTGTCTTTCAAACGCATCTGAATATCAATTATAACATAATCATCAACCACTTCCATGTGGCGACCGGTCGAGTAAGTGAGGACAGTTGTAATCAAGTGTTTTATAAAAACCTCGGACCGGGTTGACACTAAGATATACCGAAGCTCACGAAAATCTTCAAACTCTTCACCCGATGGCATTTCACCGGAGCAATCCACCTTTAGCTTGGGTGCGCTCTTCACCGAAACTGGCTTACCTGACCTTCGATAGTGAGTGCGCCATCTTCCTAGTTCATCAAAGGCCTCAAGCCCAAAACCAAGCGGGTCGATCTTATGGTGGCACTCGGCACAAGTCTTCGATTCCCGATGCTTCTCAAGACGCTCGCGCAAGGTAGTCGCCCCTCTTATGTCGGGCTCGATAGGCGGCACTTCGTCCGGCGGAGAAGGTGGCACCACACCCAGAATATTCTCCGAGACAAAAACCCCGCGGGTCACTGGCGAGGTTTCCACTCCATTGGCGCTCACGGTAAGCACTGCGGCCATTCCAAGAATCCCTCCTCTTCGGCTCCTATCCCCAATTCTGACTTTTCGAAAACCATCTTTAAGCCGAAGTGTTTTGGCTTCGGGAAGTCGATAGAGAGCTGCCAGATATTTGTCCACGAAAGTAAAATCAGCATCGAGCAGCGTCCCAACCGGCAGATTCTCATTCAACATATGGGCAAAAAAATGGCGGACCTCCCCTTTCATGGAAGCCGGCCAGTTTTCAAAATAATATCGTCGGGCTTTCTCCCGCGGAGGGGGCATGGTGCCAAGATCACGAAGATTGAGCCAGGAATCCAAAAAGCCATTCACAAATCCCCCGGATCGTTCATCTTCAAGGAGACGCCGTACTTGCTTGCGAAGTATTTCCTCACGCACCAATTCCCCGGAAGCCGCCAATTCCAACAACTCTTGGTCCGGAGGCCGCGCCCATAAGGTATAGGAAAGGCGTGACGCCAGATCATAAGGCTGCAGAGCCGGATCATCTTCGGAGGTAATCTCGCTGAGATAGAAAAACGACGGAGAACAGAGGATTAACTTCAAGGTATCAAGGGCCGCCTGACGGGCCCCTAACTTTTCATCGATTCTCTCCCGATAGAATCGATGAATTCGCTTCCGGTCGATTTCTGAAAGTGGACGGCGGAATGCCCTTTCCGCAAACTTCTCCAATAGTTCAAGCGCCTTCCCCTCCTTGAAGCCGTCCTTTCCGAAAACCGCGACTTCTTCAAGCCCTCCCTGTTTCTCCTCAATCGGCCCATGCACCTTGACTTCCGAGATCCGGATATGGGGAAGCTTTCCTTCACGAAGAAGAGACGAACGACTGACTCCATTCGAGGGGTTTTTAAACTCCTTCTTATACCGTCGATTCAATTCAATCACCGATCTCCTCGACTCACTGGGACCATTGGGAAAAATAAAACGCGGAGTCTGTCCCTTCTCCAGCCAGACCCGGAAGTTGATCCACTCCGGCTTGTCATCCGGAACCAACGAAAATGCCAGGAGCGGCTCAACCCGCTGCGGGTAGTGAATATGCCCTTTCGTCACATCACCGGGCACCACCCCGAGCATGAAAGGCTCACTCAAATCGATCCCGAAAATTGACGGATCATAGTGGGTGTCGCGATGCATTCCCTGCACCAGGACCTTGAGATCATAAAGCCCCGAAACCGGGACACCTTCCAAAAAATCCTCTATATGCCCGTAACTGCCTTGTCGGGTATCAGTGTCCGGCTGCTCGTAAACACAGAGGAATTTATTCTTAAAGACAGCCCGGTGAGAGCCAGCCAACTCTTCATACTGCTTAAAATTTTCGCTAAAATGCCAATCCTTAGCCTTCATCGTGGGCTTTCCGAGACGGCTCTCAACCAGGCGATGAGCCGCTTGAAAGTATTGATCGAGAAGAAATCCGGAGGTTACCAAACTCTCTCCAATCGTATCAATATGACGACTGGTTTTCTCTTTGGGAAAATCCTCAGTCAGTCCCAGCGTGTCCACGCGGCGGCCAAAAAGGACTTCCAGGGTGTTTTCATATTCCCGATTGGAGAGGCGACGCATCACCGTCTTTCCACCGTTACTTGCGAATCTCCCCCTGGCCGCTTCCACCTCCGACCTCAGGACCCTAAGCACTTCCAGGCGCTCCTCGTCGGAAGGTTGGTCCTTCTTC
>JAURPJ010000093.1 GCA_030835305.1 Verrucomicrobiota bacterium
AACAGAGCGAGTTTTAAGTTTACTGCCTCACCGTCCGTGGCGCATGAGCCGCGTTCCCGAAGCCCAATAGGTTGGGGGTATCCATTGAGTCGCTGTTTTCCAGTAAAGGCATGACATTGACCCTCCGGGGCAACCCCCATTTTTAATAATATCGGGTCGGCCAATCAACCACTTCTGGCGTATGAGGCAGACGGTGGAAGTTAGTCTTCTGGTACCAATTACGCAAACGAAAATCACGATGCTTGCGAAAAGTTTGAATTCATCGACATTCCCACAGACAGAACTTTCCACAGCGAGCGTTTTATCGATACTTATTTCACACATGACCGAGCTCCTTCTCAAGCCTGCCCGCGAAACAGGGTGCACTGATCTTCCCGCCCTCCAAGAAGCGGTGGACGAAGCCAGTCATCGCCAAAGTTCCCCTCTCGATGATATTCTGGATAGTGGTCTGGTTGACGAGGAGCCCTATATGGAGCACCTCTCACAGGATCTTCATATGGAGTGGCTTGCCGAGATTGCAGCGTTCGAAAGTCCACTGCCGCTCCGAGCTGCTTGCGGGCCACAGGTCGCTCTGAAGCATCGCGTTCTTCCCCTCGAGATCGAGGGCGAAGGCGAAAACGCCCGGTTGCACATGGCGACTTACGATCCGCTGAATCTAATGGCCCGGCAAGCGGCAGCGCAGGCGATCGACATGCCGATTGTTTGGCATATGGCCTCTCGCCGTCGGGTGCACGAGGCACTTCGAAAACTTTACGGGGTTGGTGCCGATACCTTTGAACAGCTTCTCGAAGGGCGCGATCTTGACCTCGATAATCTCGAGATGAAGGACGAAGCCAGCGTCATTGACGAGGTCGAGGACGAGGAGGCCAGCGTGGTGAAGTTTGTGAACCAAATTATCCGTGAAGCCCTTGATCAAAAGGCCACTGATATTCACGTGGAGCCATTGGCGGACAATCTCCGGATTCGCTACCGCGTTGATGGTGGTTTGATCGATATTGCTGTCCCTGATCAAATCAAGTCGCTTCAATCTTCAGTGATCGCCCGTCTTAAGATCATGTCCAAGCTCGATATTGCCGAGCGTCGGCTTCCCCAGGATGGTCGTATAAACCTTCAATTCGAGGGGGCCTCGATCGACGTTCGGGTTGCCACAGTGCCAACGGTGGAAGGTGAGTCGGTCAGTTTGCGTCTTTTGAACCAAGAGAAGTTCAACGTGGAACTCCTTGGTATGGAAGATTTCGTGCTCAAACAGATTAAGAGTATCCTTAGTCTCCCGAACGGAATTATTTTGATTACCGGTCCAACGGGTTCCGGTAAATCAACCAGTCTTTACTCCTTTTTAAGTGAGTTGAACACTTCCGATACCCGCATCGTCACGATCGAAGATCCGGTTGAGAACAAACTCGAGGGGGTAATGCAGATTGCGGTGAAGAGCGAGATCGGTTTGACCTTTGCGAGCGGCCTCCGGTCGATTCTGCGAGCGGATCCGAACATCGTGATGCTTGGTGAGATTCGTGACCTTGAGACTGCAGAGATCGCAATCCGGGCGTCCTTGACGGGTCACCTTGTGTTCTCGACCTTGCACACCAACGATGCGCTCGGGGGTATTAGTCGATTAGTTGATATGGGCGTCGAACCGTTCCTGGTGGCAGCTTCGGTCCGCGCGTTTCTTGCCCAGCGGTTGGTGCGGCGCCTCTGCGGTAACTGCAAACGTCCGGTGGAAGTGCCACAGGATCAACGGATACGTCTGGGAATCCCGAATTACATCACGGGTCAGGCTTATGAGCCTGTTGGTTGTGACAAGTGCCGAAATACCGGTTTTTCGGGACGATTGGCAATCTACGAAGTGATTCTTATCGGTCACACCATGGAAGAATTGGTGGCTAAGAATTCGGATTCTTCGACATTGAAGTCTCAGGCAATCAAGGATGGCTACGTACCCATGAGGGAATATGGTTGGCACAAGGTCATGAAGGGCGTGACTACCATCGAAGAAGTGGTTTCGGTGACCGCGACTGACTTGGGGGCCGAGTAATAGGAACTTAAAGATATAGAAACGTGGCTAGTTTTACTTACAAGGCGCTCAGCGGAAGTGGTTCGGTGGTGACGGGGTCTCTTGATGCTGGGGACCGAGGTGAGGCACTTCGCCAACTTGGCAAAAAGGGATTACAACCAGTCTCAATCAGCCAGGGGTTCGTCGACAAGGCTCCCCCGAAGAAAGTGCCGGGTAAGGACTCGTCGGCAGTTGCAGCCGGTAAAACGAAGGCCAAAGAGGAAGAAGCCATTCCCGAAGGGCCAATCAAACTGAAACGTGTTGAAATTGTTCTCTTCACCGAAGAACTTTCGGACATGTTGGCCGCCGGTTTACAGCTTGAGCCCGCCCTTAGGGCCATGGAAAACCGGCAGGAACTTGGAAATCTTAAGGTCGTTTCTTCCAAAATCCGTCAACTGGTTCGCGATGGTAATAGCTTCTCCTCGGCTTTGAAACGAGTCAGCCCGAGCTTTGGGTCGCTTTATTGTAATCTTGCGGCTGCAGGTGAGGCCAGTGGGGCACTTGATACTATCCTTGAGCGCCAGGCGCACTATCTCAAAACGCTGCAAGAACTGCAGGGGAAAGTTGTCCTTGCGTTGATCTATCCATGCTTCCTCGTTCTTGCAGGTATCGGAGTAGGGATCGTTTTCGTGACGCAGCTCATTCCACAGCTGACCGGCTTGATTGAAAATAGTGCGGGTGGTCAGGTCCCGCTGGGAGCCAAGCTCCTCATGGGGACTTCTGATTTTTTTACTAAGTGGTGGCTCGTTCTCGTTTTAGTCATCGCCGCGGCCTTGATCCTCTTCAAGGCGTGGAAAGATAACGAAGCGAACCGACCCACATGGGATCGGGTGAAACTCAAATTACCGCTATTTGGCAGGGTCATCGAACACCGCTTTTACGTCCAATTTCTTGAAACAATGGCAAACCTCGTGGGGAATGGGCTTCCACTTTTGAGGGCTCTCGAACTCACGAAAGATGCGACCCCCAACCTCTACTTGCGAAAGCATCTTGGTGAAATGCTCGAATGGGTCGGCGATGGGCGATCACTTTCTGCCTCGCTCAGTCGAACCGGTGCCTTTTCCCCGCTGCTGATCGATATGGTCTCGGTGGGTGAGCAGACCGGTAAGATCGACAAGTCGCTTCGGAAAGCGGCGGACCGATTCGATAAAGAACTCAACAATTCCCTTCAGGCAATTATGGCCCTGATTATGCCGGCCGTTTTGCTGGTTATGGCGGTGTTGATTGGCTCGATGGCCTACCTCATGATCACCGCCATCTTCCAAACCATCGAGAGCATTGGCAGCCGATGATTGAAGCTGAAAACGTTCATCGTTCGTATACTCTGGCCAAGAAGGAGATTGAAGTCCTGCGAGGAATCGATCTGAAAATTGAAGCCGGTGAAAAGATCTTTCTTTGTGGCCCAAGTGGCGCTGGAAAGACCACCCTCATGTATACTCTTGCGGGGTTGGAGAATCCTCACAAGGGAAGGGTGCTCATAGATGGAACCGATTTCTATCGCTTGTCATCAAGCAACCAGGCACGCTTGCGAAACGAAAGAATTGGCTATATTTTTCAAAACTACTTCCTCCTCCCCGAGCTCACCGCCATTGAAAATGTCATGGTCCCGGGCCTGATTGGAGGCAAGGCGGATCTTGAATTAGCTAAAGCAGCTATGGACCGGGTCGGGCTTTCGAAGCGCTTCGCCCACCTGCCGGCGGAACTTTCAGGGGGAGAGCAGCAACGTGTCGCGATTGCCCGCGCCTTGGTGAATTCGCCTTCGATCATCTTTGCGGACGAGCCGACTGGAAATCTCGATTCCGCGAACGGTGCCGGGGTTATGAAGGTTCTGATGGAAGTCGTCGAGGAACGAAGTGCAACGCTCGTCGTTGTGACTCATGACACCAGTCTCTCGAGTATGGGAGATCGCGTGCTCACGATCTCTGATGGCGTGGTCGTTAATGATTAGGCGATCGTTTTTGCAATCATTCCGCGATATTTCCAAGGTCGCTTTCTTTCATGATAAGGTTTCAGAAGACGAGTGAACTTCTTGGTCCCTTCGTGAGCTTGTGTTAGGATCCAGCCTATGGACACCCTGATACATCACTTGGAAAACGGGGAGGAATTATCCCCTAGCGAAGTTGCCTCTGCTGCCGGATTTCTTTTGGATGAATCAGGCGAAGTTCAGAAGAAGGCGCATTTTTTGAAAGCTTTGGCCGGGAAAGGGGAAACTGCAGCAGAGATTGCCGAGTTTGTATCAGTCTTCCTTGAGAAGGCCGAGAAGCCTTCCTTTTATAATCACTCGTTCGATGGTCCTACAATCGACGTTTGTGGCACCGGAGGTGACAAACTCGATCTCTTTAATGTTTCGACAACAAGTATGTTTTTAGTTGCTGCCGCCGGTGGCGTGGTGGTGAAACACGGAAATCGGGGGATCACTTCAAAGAGTGGTGGGGCTGACGTTTTGGAGGCTCTTGGGGTTTCGATTGATTTGCCATCCGAGCAAGTTGCCGAGTGTCTTGAAAAGGCGGGTGTCGGATTTCTTTTCGCTCCGAAATATCATCCGGCTTTTAAGGCCGTTGTCCCGGTTCGTCAGATGCTGGCCATGGAAGGACAGAGAACAATTTTCAATCTCATTGGTCCCCTCCTGAATCCTGCCAATCCCGAGTGCCAGTTGGTCGGAGTCTTTGATCAAGCGCTCTGCCCGGTTTTCGCGGAGATCTTGCAAAGATTGCGGCGCGACAGCGCCTGGGTGGTGAGTGGTTCGACTGCCGATGGTCACTCGGTTGATGAGATGAGCGTGATGGGCCCGAGCCGCATTTGTAAGTCCGGCCGGTATCAAGGACAGGTCGATGAGGAGGTCAAACCGTCTGACTTTGGTCTCAAAGTTGCAGCGGTGGAAGATCTACAGGGGGGCGATGCCCTCGTGAATGCCAAAATACTTGAAGACGTTCTCGCTGGCCGCGAAGAGGGGGCCAAGCGGGATATGGTGCTGCTTAACTCGGCTGCTGCCATGGCCTGTGCCGGCCTTGCTGACAATCTCGAACATGGAATAAAGAAGGGGCGCGAGCTGATCGCCGACGGAAGTGCGTTGGAGCGACTTCGTCTGCTCCAGGAGTGCGCTTGCTAGCCGGCTGCCGGGTTTCACAAGACTCGAGTCAATCGTTCATGCGATGGGGATCAAATCGTAGTGACTGAACTGGGTCCTCTGGAATACCCGGAAAAACTGTTTTTCGAATGGTATTTTCTTGTCACCCCAATCAAAGGAATCGGGTTACTTCATCTTGGCTGCCGCCAGAAAAAGTGGTTCATGTTGAGTGAGATAGGAGTTAATTTTAAATTCCGGGACCGCCCTCAAGTTAGTCCCTTCCATACAAACTTCAAATAATCACGGCTGAGGAATTGATCCTCTTGATTCCTGATCGCAATTGAAGATCAGGATTTATATCAAGCGCCTCTAGCAATAGCAGAGCGTCCGACTAACAGAATGATGTTACCAAATTCACTGAATCACTCTGAAGAAAAGACGCTGATCAGTAGAAGAATCAAGTCCAGGGAGTCCTGGAGGAAAGATATAACTGGTTTCTTCACCTTCGGACGGGATTCCATCATCAATTTCTATCCAGTCCCTAAGATTGCTACTTGCCTCAAGAATATAGGATTTATTAGACCGTGAGTTCCACTTAAGCTCAATCCCCCCATCTTGCATGCGGTTGATAGAAGTAATAGCGAAGCCAGCTCCACCACTTGAGAGACCATTTGGAGTTCCACCAGCAGCAAGATCCTCGATAGTCGACGCTGGGAGAACAGATGACCAAACCGATACATCATCAACCATTCCAGTGACCCAATGAGAGGGGTTGGCGCGGAGAATTGCGCCAATTGTGGTGAGATTCACGTCTGGAGTAACGACATCTTTAAAGATCCAATCATCTCGGTCTAAGACACCATCAACATAAAGTTGAATTTTCATACTCGCATCATCATGAGTATACGCGATGTGGTGCCATGTTCCATCGAGTGGTTGACTATTAGAGAATTGATGATTAGGGGACGTGCCATCCCTTAGGTAAATATCGACGGTGTTATCAGCTCCAGTGTTCCTAGTTCCAATGTTGAAAAGAGGATTGGTATTTAAATCTGAACTCTCGGAGAATATTCTTAAATCATTCTGACCAGTGCCGAGAACTTTGACCCACATCGAGATGCTGAATGAAGGGTTCTTGGTAATTGGCAGCAAATCTGCTTCTGTGCTCTTACGAACTAAGAATTCTTCCAATCCATCGAACGTAGCCGCAATACGACCTTCATCATCGACAAAATTTGTCTCGTCCATATTACGAAGCTCGAGATCGTAGCTGTTAGGACCAAGGTCCGGTGTGGTTGTTCCATCAGTTTCATCAAGAGGCCAATACGCCACCAACGAATTCTCTTCGTTGGGGAAGCTATTCGGATCCGTCGGGTCAGAACCAGCTAAGACTTCGGCGTTATCGCTGATTCCATCTTCATCGGAATCAATCGAAAGTGGGTTAGTACCCCGGGTGATTTCGTCACCGTCAAGAAGGCCGTCATTATCTGAGTCAGCAATATTCGGATTTGTTTTAGCAGCAATCTCATCGCCATCGTTCAAACCATCTTCATCTGTATCAGGATTAGTTGGATCAGTCCGATTTGCACGCTCTGCGTTATTATTAAGTTGGTCATTATCAGGATCGGTCTCTCCAGTTTCATCCAAGTCGTTGAAGGTTGCCAGCTCCCAATCGTCTGGCAAACCATCACCATCCGAATCTGCGGGGGGGACAACTGCCTGATCAGCAGCTACCCCATCGGCAAGTCGTACTGCATCATCAGCAGAGAGAGCGGAGTCCCAAACTGCAACTTCATCGATGCTGCCTAAATAATTACAGCAATCACCTGCACGAAGAATTCCTCCAATGGTGGTCGTGTTCATATCCGTAAAGTCTGGGACCATGCTATAGTCATACTGACCATCTAAAACTCCATCGACATACAGTGTTACAACTTTATCTTCGGACACGCAAAGGATGTGATGCCAAGTATTATCGAAAGCCGTGTTGGCCGAATGAGCATGATTCAAAGTTTGAGCTGCGGCGCCATTACGGATATAGAAATCAACCGTTCCGTCGGCACCCTGATTATGAGTTCCAACGTTGAAAAGGGGATTATTATTGGTAGAGGATCCCTCACTAAAAACACGATCATCAGAATTGAGCGTTCCGTCACCCTTGACCCACATTGAAATAGAGAAGGAAGGCAATGTTGAGAGAGCAAGGCCTCCATTAGCAGCATTGATTACTCCATAGGTACCAGGTAAGCCGTCGAAACTCACCGATTGTCCCCCATTAAGGGCACCTGGGGCGTCATCTTCATAAGTTGTTCCACCTGAAAATTCTCCATTGTTCAACTTCCCCGACGAATCATCGAAATTGCCATCAAGCTTCCAGTAGCCTACGAGCTCTCCTTGAGAAAAGGTTGGTAGAAGAGCTAAAGCAAACAAGGCGTTTTTTCTGTAATGTCTCATGGTTTAGTGTGTGTGTTAGAAGATTAGGGTAAAAAAAGAGGGCCAACAGCGAATCACTGTTAGCCCCGTAATTAAAGTCAAAAAGCCGATGCTCCTAGCGGCGACGGCGGAATGCGAGAAGTAGACCCGTTAAACCAAGCAATGCCGCACTTGGCTCAGGGATCGCTGAAACTGCAGTTGCTGGAGCGCCACCCGCGAGGGCAGAGATCTGAGCCGGAGAGAGATCAGAATCCCAGAGACTGACATCATCGATGCTTCCGCTAAAATTACAACAATCAGTTGCACGGAGGATACCCCCGATCGTGGTCGTGTCCGTGATTCCGTCAAAAGATGGAACCATCGTGTAGTCAGCGGTGCCATCAAGAACCCCGTCGATGTAGAGATCGAGGAGGCCATCATCACCACCAACGACCGCAATGTGGTGCCACGTGCCATCAAAGGCTGTCCCAGGAGAATGGTAGTGATTCAAGGTTTGAGCTGCTGCGCCATTACGGATGTAGAAATCAACAGTTCCGTCGGCTCCCTGATTATGAGTTCCGATATTGAAAAGGGGATTATTGTTGGTAGACGATCCTTCACTAAAGACACGATCATCAGATCCTACCGTTCCGTCCCCTGAGACCCACATAGCAACTGAGAAATTAGCTTTCCCGCTCAGATTAAGCCCTGTATTCACTGCCCCGTAGGTGCCGGCTGCCCCATCAAATATGGCTGCTTGACCACCGCCAATTGCACTAGCCCCATCCCCGTAAGTGACACCGCCGAACATCGTTCCGTTGTTCCCGTTTCCGGAAGCATCATCGAAATTACCGTCAAGTGGAAAGTAGGCAACAAGTGTCGCCATGGAATTTCCAAGTGCTAAGGCCGACGCAGCCGCTACAGAGAAGACCGTTTTCGTTTGCATGGGAACGTTATGTAAAAACCGGAATGACTCGTCAACCTGTTTTTTTGAAAAATCTGTTATCGTTATCGCCGACACTCTACTTTTAAACGTTTTCCGACTTCGGAGATTTAAACTTTAGCGTCAATACACTAGTTTTGGTAATTTTCTGTAATTTAGAATCTGCGGATCGATAGACTGAGCGACTCCGTTAGTAACAAAGACTCGCAACCATCCGCAAACTCATCAAGCATCCCCGAGTCTAGGGATCTTTGGGCCGAATCATCTTGTTGCTAGAAATTCGCTTTAGAGGTGGAGTGCCCTAGGGCGTTTTTGAAGGAATCGGAGAGGGGGAGAAAGGGGAGGCTTGCAAGAATTATCCGAGCAGTTTAGATGGTTCGAAATCACTCACCCTCGTCGTGGCCACCATCTCAACTCTTCCTTTGACCACCGATAAAGGGCAAAAGTCTCTGAAACGTAATCTAGGTCTGCACCTTCACTTCAAACTTCTCCTCAAGGTTCTCAGCCTTGTGGTCACCAATCTAGAGGAAAAAAGCCATTGGACATAAAGGTCTGGTCACGCGGGCTCGAATTGCGCTTCCCAATACACCTGCGCACGTTTCCGGAGGCCGGTTGCAATCGTGGCCGGTATGGCATTCAGCCGCGCTTCTGTGTCGGTCGGAGTCGCGAAAAGCTTGGGCAGCGTTTTCTTTTCCTTCCCCAAGGCTTGATTCTAGTCCTGCACCTTCTGGCGGACGCGTGCCATGATCCGCTCGTGTGCTAACATATTTTCCGTCAGGCAATTCAGCGCAACGACCTCAAGTTTTTCCTTGCCATGCCGCTCGTCACCAATGGTTAAGGTAGTTATCGTTTGAAATTCCCCGCAGTGATTTAGCTACAAAAAATCCTTCTCAATAACGTCCAAAAATCGGATGAACCGGGCTGGTCCTTAAAATATGAAACCAATCCGTTTTCTTTTTTGTATCCTTAGTGCATTTGCGGTTCAGGCTGCGCAGCAGCGTCCCAATATTGTCTGGATCATCCCGGATGATATGTCGGCCAACTTCTCTAGCTACGGCGAAACCGCAATCAAGACGCCCCACGTCGACAAGTTGGTTGCCGAAGGTGTGAAATTTTCCAATGCGTATGTCACTGCTCCGGTATGCTCCACCTGCCGTTCCGCGTTCATCACCGGTATGTATCAGACGACTATTGGTGCGCATCACCATCGAAGTGGGCGCGGGACGGAGAAGATTCATTTGCCGAAGCACATCAAGCTCGTGCCGAAACTTTTCCAGGATGCCGGTTACCACACTGCCATCACCGGATGGCCCGGTCGCAAGGGCCGGCTTGGGAAAACGGACTATAATTTTGAGTGGGACCAATCCGTCTATGACGGCGCTGACTGGTCGGAGCGCAAGCCGGGACAGCCCTTCTTCTGCCAGATCCAGACGCCCGGCGGCAAGTTGCGCGGGAAAGATGAAAAGGGTTGGGACAAGATCCAAAGTGCGGCGGAGAAGAAGTTTGGCAAACGAACTCCGAACAGTGTGGTGAAACTTCCGCCCTACTATCCGCAGCATCCGGACATCGTCCGTGACTGGGCTGCCTACCTCGACTCCGTCCGCATGACCGACGCGATGGTCGGCGAGGTCATCGCCCGCCTCAAGAAAGAAGGTATTCTCGAAAACACGATAGTCATTTTCATGACCGATCACGGCATTAGTCATGCGCGAGGCAAGCAGTTCATGTATGATGAGGGATTGCACGTCCCACTCGTCATCCGCGGTCCCGGCATCAAGGCCGGCTCGTTGCGTGATGACGTCGTCGAACATATTGACATCGCAGCTCTTTCATTGGCGGCGGCGGGCATCAAGGTTCCTGATTACATGCAGGCCAAAGACATTCTCGCGAAGAACTACAAATCCCGGCAGGCCGTCTTTGCCGCCCGAGATCGTTGCGACGAAACGGTCGACCACATGCGCTCCGTCCGCACCAAGGATTTCAAATACATTCGCAACTTCCTTCCAAATCGCCCTTACCTCCAACCGTGCGCCTACAAGGACTCTAAAAACATCCTGAAGGCCGTGAAGGCCTGGGACGCCGCCGGCAAGTTGAACGAAACACAGAAGCTCGTCACGCGGCAGGTCCGCCCAAAGGAAGAGCTCTACGACGTCAAAGCCGATCCCCACGAGATCAACAACCTGGCCGGCAATCCGAAATACGCGAAGAAGCTCAACGAGATGCGCCGTCGCCTGGATCAATGGATGAAAAAGACCGGCGACAAGGGCCGCAAACCCGAGTCCGCCAAGATGTTCGACAGCGACATGAAGATCTATCTCGACACCATCGATAAACGGTCCACGAAGGAACATTGGCAAACGATTGCCGACAATATCGCCCTTATGAAGAAGTGGGCGAATGATGGTAAATGAAACGTCTGGTCGCACTCGCTACAATCTTGGTAGCGATCATGTCGGCGAACGCTGAGCTCAAGCTGAGTGTTGCCGCAACTTCTGAAGAATTGAACCTCTCCCAAGCCAGCGGCTGGACTTTTGTCGCCAAGGCCAACAGCAATCGACAGGTTTTCAAAGTGAATAAGGCCGGTTCGCTCAAGGGGTTGATCGTCTTGTCCGGAGATATTGAAAAAGCGGATGATTTTAGCGTCGCCATCTTGCGTGTGAGTAGTGACAGATGAACTCTAAGATCTTGGGGTCATTTTGACCATCGGGCCTTTTGGGAAGGTTGCCAGATCTGACGAGGAATAGGCGGTAAACTATCAGCTTGCTGCTTGGAAACTTGGCGAGTTTCTTTTGGGAACACCAGTCATGATACCTACGTAAATAGCGAGGGCTATGGTCATCCTAACAACCCCGAAGTTGAAGATCAGAACGAGGCTGCAACTACAAATGAAAAAAGTCATAAAAAAGTGGCGATGAGACACCCTAAAGTATCCATCATGCCGTAAAGGGGGTGGTGAAATCGATAGGACGAAAAATGCCAGTATCCGTCATTAAAATCGGGGGCGACAAAGTCATTTTCGAGACGAAGCATACCGCCCTCTGTCAGCATTAAATCGCGATGAACGTTGTTGAAGATCAAATAATCATAAAAATTCTGTAACTCAGATTGAAACGTAGCGTCTCAAGAATTGAGAGGATGTTTATGCGATGAAGTGGCTAGCCCTGTTTTTTTCTTCCTGTTTTCCTATAAACGGGATTGTTATCGAGGTCGACTATCGTTATGACTCTGAGGGATTCTTTAAGAACCCAGCCGCAAAGGCCGCCATTGAGGCTGCGGCAGCCCGCTGGGGCCGGATTATCGATCAAACTCTCCTTCCTGTGAACATGCAGGACGAAGCCATTGTAGATGGGCGATTTCAAATAATTCATCCAGGAACCGGCGAGGACTATGTGCTGAGTGCTGCCGCCAGTCTTTCAAGTGATTTTTATGTCCAAGAAGGTCAACGTCCAGCTGATGAGTATCTTGGTGGCTTTTCGCTTTTAGAGGATAATTGGATTTTGTTCGTGGGAGCAAGACCTTTAAATTCTGCGGCCCGTGGTGGCCCTATCAGTGGTTCAGCTAACCTGGCATCGGTCTACTCTGATCCTAAAAGTTTTTTGAATCGTGGTTTCAATTCCGGGGTGAATTCACTGACTGTCCTTGGAGGAACTGTGAGCTTCAATTTGGATAGAAACTGGTGTTTCGATTTGGGGAATCCTCCGGGGGACGGAAGCTTGGATTTTTACAGCGTTGCATTACACGAAATCGGTCATTGCTTCGGTCTAAATGAACGATCGGTTGCGGAGTTCCGCGGCTTGATTACAGGAAATCGCTTTATCGGTTCGAATGTGGTTTCTGCCCTAGAGGCTGATACGGGGCGCTCGGTGAACGGCCTCAAGATTGAAAGTCCATCGGCTGAGGATTATCACTGGCAAAATGATGAGTACAGTTCGAAGATCTTTTCCTTTGGGATGCCCCTTCTTTTGGGGACGGTTGGCGCTGGAAATTTGCAGGAACTTCTCATGGAGCCAGTTTTTACGGTTGAAGGGACTGTGACTCGTCGCGAGGTAACCAATGTTGATGTGGCTGCTCTGAAAGACATTGGCTGGAGCATCGTTTCTGGTAACCCTCCCCGAGTCCCAGAACTACCTATCGAAATCGGGAAGAGCGAGAATGGTGGTATTTCAATTCAGTTGATGTCCCAGGTGGGGGCGGTCTACACGGTTCAGACTTCTCTAGATGGACACAGCTGGGTGAGTGTCATTCCCTCT
Organism: Verrucomicrobiota bacterium; assembly: GCA_030835305.1. Classification (GTDB taxonomy): domain Bacteria; phylum Verrucomicrobiota; class Verrucomicrobiia; order Verrucomicrobiales; family Akkermansiaceae; genus SW10. The sequence continues at coordinate 12,723 of JAURPJ010000093.1, forward strand.
CTGACCGGGGATGGCGAGCTCATCTCTTGGTCTGACGGCCAGGAAGGAATGTACGATCCCTTTGGTCCAGCCTCGGAGCTGGAGAGGAAATATTATCGTGTTATCAAAAACTAACCTGAGATTGAAAATTCGCGGTTCTCCATCAACGAATCGATATCCCAGACGCATTGTTTTTAATGAGGCCGGCAAGTTGGGATTCCTCCACGATTTCTGTGATGACTTCGTCGACTTGTTGCTAGGAATTTGCTTTTGAGGTGGAGCGCCTTGGGGCGTTGTTGAAGGAATCGGAGAGGGGGAGAAAGGGGGGTGGAAGCTTGACGAGCGCCTCGGAGCTACTAATCAAAGAATTTCAAAAATTGGACTCTATTGTTCTTGGGTGCGAGGGTGGTCATAATCTCGCAGTAATTAATTCGGGAAATCCGACGGCAGTGCTGGTGATACAGATCCTCAGCGCGGTTGCTCAGCTCGATAATACTTCTTCTGTTTTGAAGCTAAGGACTGCGAGGAAGGTTCTAAAGGCCAAGAATGGCAAATGTGAAGGTCGTAAGCGGTATGGAGAGATTGATCCGAAGGAGAGGAAAGCTGTGCCTTAGTTAAGATGCTTAGGCGAAAACCTCCGAAACCAAAGCGTGGAACTTATCAGGAAATCGGGGATGAACTAATCAGCCGAAGAATTCCAACTCTGAACGGCAAATTTTCTTGAACTCCTAACGCCATAAGAAGAATTTTGATTGGCGAATAGACGGCTTTCATTAGAGCCAAGCGTTGCTATTCAGTTCGAAAAAAGGAGGTTTTTGCTACAATCACATCGCTAGTTTGATGCATTGAGGATGAAACCGTTGAAAAATAAGGGAAGGCTGGTCGGGGCGACAGGATTCGAACCTGCGACCTCTTCACCCCCAGTGAAGCGCGCTACCAAGCTGCGCTACGCCCCGACACCCGCCTTTCAGCCGTCGCGTTTTGCCAGAGATCCTCTTTTTGGCAAGAAATTTTCGCATCGCAGAACGAAAAGGCAGCAAAGGAGCTCCGATGGGTTTGCAATTTGAGGCCGGACGAGACACTGTTTGGCTAACGAATGGCGGCGGGGAAAAAAGTATCGTGGAGTTTGGAGAACCTTGTGGACTTTGAGGTGGCGGTCCGGCAATCGCCACGGGTCGACTCCGAGGTGGGCCGACGGATCCGCGATGAGATCCGTGCCGAAAACCTGACGGACCTTTCAATGCGGAGATGGGGTTTCAAGGAATGGCTTCGTTCAAAAAAAACGGGAGCGGGCGGAAAGGTGGTTTCGGTGACGAGATTGCTGGCGGTGATTCTTCTGGCGATCACTTTTTTAATGGGAATCGGAGTCATTCGTGGAATTGTGACAAAGGTCGACGGCAATTCTTCTTTGAATATCTGGGTGCTGCTCGCGGGGACGATCGGTGTCCAGTGGTTGTTGTTTTTTGGGGGGGTGATCACTTTTCTTCTTGCGAGGTATTGGGTTGGTGGAGTTGGCTGGCTGAAACATTTGTTATCATCGGTAGTGCGTAATTTGGCTGGAAAGATCAGTCCTGACACGTGGCGATCTTTGATCCAGGGAAAAGGAAAGCAGCCTTCGGCTTTGGCGTGGCGATTGACGAGGCTTCTGCAGTTGGTCGGGGTAGGGTTCAATGTGGGGCTGATCGCGGGGTTATTTGGCCTGCTTTGGTTTACCAACGTTCATTTTTATTGGGAGTCGAGTTTGTCGCAATTTGGCGGGGAAAGTTTGGGGAAGCTGACCCGGTTTTTGGCAGCGGCCTGGGGTGGTGGAGGGCTTTCCGATTCCCAGATTTCCGGTCTTAAGGATATTGCAGGCGGTTCGGGGGGGGAGAACTGGGATGCTTTTTTCCGATTCATTTTTGCGGCCTTGTTTGTTTGGGGCCTCTTGCCCCGATTGCTGCTTTGGGGATTGGCAGTTTTGAAGGAGAGGAAAGCGCTGGCCGCGCTGGAATTCCAGGATGTCGAACATCGTAAACTTTGGCGCGAGATTAGCCGGGTCGAACGCACGGTGACGATGGAGGGAATGAAGGACGGTGTGGTCTTGCTGGATGTCGGGGGGGTGGGAATAGCGACTGACGCCATACGTCCATTTCTCTTGCAGCGGCTGAGGGTGAATCCGGAGAAGAGTTTTGCGGTGGGAATTCTCGATGAGTCGGAAGAGCGTGAGGCTTGGCAAGCGATGAAGGAGGCTCCCTGCGGGGTGGTGTTTTTGGTCGAGGGATGGGATCTTTCCCCAAAACAGATCATGGCTTTGGTTGCGCGGATCAGGAAAGAGGCGGGAGCGGGGACCGTTCTGCGGATCCTGGTGATGGGTGACGGGATCGCACCTCCGGATGCGGATGATTTTAAAACGTGGCAGGAATTTGTCGATGGAATGCGTGACCCCAAACTCGAATGTGTGGCTTTTGAAGGATGAATGAATGGGTGACAGATGCACCGACTTTTGCCGTCGTTGGTAAAGTCAACATGGGGAAATCTTCGGTGCTTTCAACCTTGTTGGAGATCGATGACGACATGTTGATCCGGGTGAGTTCGACGCCAGGGGAAACGACGCGTTGTTACGCGCTGCCCTTAACTTTCGATGACAAGGAAATGATCCGTTTTGTGGACACTCCGGGGTTTTCTCGGGCCCTGGAAGTGATGCGGGTGATTCAAGACCTCCATGGTGAGGGAACGCCGGACCGGGCCACGATCCGGCGCTTTGTGGACGAGCAAATGGAAAATGGTGAGTTTGAGGATGAGGCTCGCCTGCTTGAACCGGTGGTTGAGGGAGCCGGTGTGCTTTACGTCGTCGATCCTTCGAAGCCCATGCGAGATGCTTTCGTCGCTGAGATGGAAATTCTTCGCTGGACCGGAACGCCCCGGATGGCCCTGCTAAATGAGAAAGCGGAACATTCGGATCGAACAGAGGACTGGAAGGTTCGTCTTGGGAGCTATTTTAACCTCGTCCGTACCTTCAATGCCCATCACGCCCGGTTTGAGGAGAGACGGAGTCTCCTGAAATCGCTTCTCGAAATTGACGAAAAAAACAAGAATCTGATTGAGCAGACCATTCGTTTGATTGGCAGAGAGTGGCACCAGCGGCGCGAAGAGAGCGCTGAATTTATTATGGATTTTCTGGCGAAGGCACTGAAACATCGGGAGACCGAGAAGATCGATGAGAAGGAGGAAGAGCTGGAACATCGAAAGGAACGGGCCAAGGAGCGGCTGAGGAAGCGCTATTATTCAAGTATTGCCACCTTTGAGGAACAGACCTACCGAAAGCTGCTCAAGCTCTATCGTCACAAACTGCTGAAAATCGAGGTGGTGGACGAAAAATTTCATGGTCTTGATTTGAGTTCTGAAGAGACCTGGCAGAAGTGGGGGCTTTCAAGATCGCAGCTGGCCATTGCGGGAGGCTTGGCCGGAGGGGCAGCGGGGGCGGCGATTGATATTGGGACAGCCGGATTGACTCATGGATTTGGGACGGTGATTGGTGCCTTAACCGGGGCCGGGGGTGCCTTCTTTAATGGCGATAGTCTTCCTGAGCTTAAAATTACAGATCAAGGGGTCACCTTCGACGGTGATCGGCGCAAGGCTCTCATCATGGGGCCTCCGGAGAGCGACAACTTCGCATGGGTTCTTTTGGATCGGGTCTTGCACCATTATCAGGAGATTGTCACAAGGTCGCACGGAAGACGCGACGTGGGCACGATTGATTGCGAAGGGGAGGGCTGGGTGCGGAAATTTGGGAGGGAACGACGGACTTTGATCCAAAAGTGGGTCATCGGCCAACTCAAGGGAGCAGAGCGAAGCTTTGACGCCGATGTCTTCCGAGAGCTCGTTTCGGTCCTGGTCGAGGTTGAAAAAAGCTAAATGCTGGTCAATTTGAGCTAAGTTCCCTATATCTTAGTTCCGCTGATGAATTTTTTCCGATGGCTTGCGTTTAACCAATTGATGGCACCCGCCGGGGCCTCTTTTGGTGCTGGGGCTGGTGATGGGGAAATTCCTGATCACAAGCTCATCGGAGCATGCCAAAAGGGAGACAACCGTGCATTCGAGACTCTGGTGACGCGCCATCGAGGAAAGGTTTATGGGATGATTCACAATATGATCAAAAATGAGGCTGACGCCTGGGATTTGTCCCAGGAAGTCTTCCTGAAGGTTTGGAAAGCTCTACCCAGGTTTGAGGCTCGGGCAAAGTTTTCGACCTGGCTCTATCGTATTACTCACAACGTTGTGTACGACTGGTTGAGAAAACGCAGAATCGACTCAGCTAGTGATCTGGACGAAGAAATTCTTAACGAAAGTGATATCGCGTCCGGTGCTCGGACCACTCCGACGACAGTGGCGAGACCTGACCAGGCTCTGGCCAATTCGGAACTCGGAGAGCGCATCAATGCCGCTGTCGCAACTTTAAACGCTGAACATCGTGAAACGATCCTTCTAAGGGAAGTCCAGGGCTTCGATTACAAGGAGATCGCCAAAGTGATGGAATGCTCTCTCGGAACGGTGATGAGCCGTCTCTATTACGCCCGCAAAAAACTCCAATCCCTACTTGGTGATGAAAAAGGAAAAGACTGAAGAACTAATCGTAAAATGGATTGATGGCCAGCTCGACCCTGACGAAGAGAGGCAGCTTTCGGCCTTGTTTCAGGAGGACTCAGACCTTGAAAAGGAACTTCATGAAATGAAGGCTCTTTCTGAATCGATATCGGCGGAACTTCCTTCGTCAGTTGAGCCGCCTTACGGTGATTTCTTCAACAGTCAGTTGATGCGCAAGGTGGATCTTGAGATTGAGTCGCGGACTCCGGCCAGAAAAGTGGAACGCTGGTGGGAATCGTTCCGCTGGGCCTGGGCCCCGGCTGGTGCGCTGGCCCTAGTGCTTTCCTTTTTTGCCGGCCATCGGGTTGCCCGGCCCGCCGATGCTCCGATCGCGCAGGGGCGTGCGGAAATCATCCGGATCGAATCCCTGCCTACGGTTTATTTCACGGGCGAGTCTCTGGATGCCGAGGTGATCGCCGACAGTAACGGGGAGGTCTCGGCGATTGTTGTCAATGGCCTTTCAGCCATTCGCGATGACATTGATGTGGCCACCGTGACCACAAGCACCGTGCTGCCGAAGAGTTATTCCAAGTCCGAGGCCCGTCGTTTTGATTAAATCCTCATGAAGATTTCCCTGCTCTATTTGATTCTCTGTTTTCTGGCCCCCGGCTTGTGGGCGAAGGATCCGGCAATGAAGTCGATTGGCTCGATGAGCGTTCGCCTTCTTTTCGCGACCAATGAAGATCCTGCCGCCGCGGGTGAGGTCGCCAAAAAACTTCCGGAAGACGAGACCAAGAAGCTTCAATCGATCCCGGGTCTCGAATTTGGGCACTACCGCCTGATCGGAGTAGACACCCCTGATATCCTCAAGGGGTATGAAAGCTGGGCCACACCACTGCGTCCTTCAAAAGAGATTTTAGTGAGCTTCGAGACGATCAAGAGGGCCAAGGATGGCAGGGTGCAAATGGTTCTACAGTATTGGCAGTCCCAGCGGAAAATGTTCACCGTGAATCCGACTCTCACCGTTGGTAAGCCCCTGTATTTGCTTGGTCCCGAGTGGAGAAAGGGGCGCTTGATTTTGGCTGTGAAACTTGAAAAGCTTCAAAAATTATGAAGAAATTCAGCTGCTTTTTTGTCGTCTTGTTCGCAGCTTGGTTACCGCTCTCCGCTGAGATCGTTTTTGAGAAAAAGACGATCGAAGTGGTCGTCAAGCCCGGCCAAAACTTAGCGATGGGGCTGTTCCCGTTCAAGATCGTGGACGAAGACGAGACAATCATTAAGGCGGATGTTTTCTGCACCTGCCTCGAACCACAAATTCCCCTCGGGCCGGATCGGACACCAAAGCTTCATTGGAAAGTTGGAGAAAAGGGAGTGATCAAGGGGCGGTTTGAAACCAAGCAATTTCTTGGAACCGTTGAAAAGGCAATTGAACTGACCCTGGCCAGCGGGAAAAAAGTGACATTGAATTTCCGCGTAATTATTCCGGAATTGATCAAGCTTGAGCCCGCCACTTTGAAGTGGGACAGAGGGGGGGCTGCAGATGAGCGCGTGGTTAAGATCACCGTAGATCATAACAAGCCCATCAAGATCATTTCTGACGTGGGAAATAACGACAAGGTGTTTCCCTATGAACTCAAGACGATCAAGGAAGGTTGGGAGTATGAAATTCGGATCAAACCAACCAGCACCGAGAACTCGGGTATGGGGATGATCAGCCTGCGGACCGATTCTTTATTTCCTCGTTTTAAGCGTAAGATTCTTTACTCCGTGATACGGCCCAAGACATCCGGAGCTCCGGTGAAGATCAAGTGAGATGAGGCGTCTGGCTGTTACTATTTTTTGCGTGAGCCTACTCAGCTCGCTGGCGGCCTTTATAACTTTTCAGGTGATTGGGGGACCGGACCGCTCTGTTGCTTGCAATCAGGCTGCTTTGCCCGAGTATTTTGTTTGTCTTTCGACCGTCCGGAAATGGGATGAGAGTGATATTTTATGGGTCGATGCCCGTCCGCGTAAGCAATGGGAGAAGGATGGTATTGAAGGCTCGGTTCTTATGAACGATCAGGAAGATTGGATCGATCTTGAAGTCGGTTTCATGAGTAAGATGATCGAACAGCTCAAACCGGTCGTTGTGGTATACTGTAATCAATCCGGTTGCGGGTCGTCCAAATATGTTGCCAATCAGTTAAGGAAGAAGCATGCCGAAGCTCTGGGGTTTCAAGTCTTTGTTCTTGAGGGCGGAGTGAACGCCCTCAGGGAGCAAAAATAGTCTACTGCCTCATCCAGCTTGTGGAATCGAGTTGAAGAACCTTTAGAAAAGGTCTTTCTGGATTGGTCTCCAATTCCCATCCCAGAGTAAGGGTGCAGGGAATCACTTCCCCGGGACTTCCCATAGCTCTGATGTTGAGGAAGACTTCCGAAGCTCGAGTCACGTATGCCTTGGCGGTCGGCGGCGAATCTTTGGCGAAGTCCTTGTGAAACTCAATGAGGGCCATTTTGTCAGAGAAGGGAATATCGTCGAAACTAAAGCTGGAATAACTGATCAGGCAGGTGGTCGTTTCAATTTTTGCTGTGGGTGTTTGAGACAGCTTTAAAACCTTCTGTTGGTAAGCATCAAGAAATGCATCCGTGTTCACTTTTATCTGATTGCCATTTGGACTACTAATGATTTGAAGAATGAGGGGTCTTGAAATCTCACTCTGGCCGTCTTCGAATACAGTCGAAAAATAGGCTTTTAAAAATGGTCCGTTCAGTTGCGTAAGAACCAGCGCAGGAGTACTATAATTGGGTAATGTACTCGCCAAGATGCTCTTGGAGAGATCTTCTTCACTGCGATCACTGGCTGATAGAAAAGGTTGGCGTTGAGTAAGATCGCGAGCTTCCAAAAAGGCTGCCAAGACTTCACGGGATTTGAGGACGAATTCTGCATTCTCTAGTGCTTCATCTTTCACAGGATCAAGCAGTATTTCAGAAGGCAATGGTTCTATTTCAAGCCCCGGAGGCTGAACCGCGACAGCTTCCGACAATTCGTTTTGCGTAGTTGAATTGGTGAGGTCTGCTCTGGACTCCGAATGGCGAGTAGGATTCTCTGAATTCTTTTTTGAAACCCCATAAAAGAGGGAAACAACAACTCCGATAGTGAGAACTAGGAAGAAGAGTGGGATGAGGAGAGCAACCCACGAGCTTCGCTGAGGTGTGTAAGGTTGACTTTGGGGATAGGGAATAGTTTTTTTATCCGGTTGCGGGTGCTCGACCGGAGGCGGGGAGGCCAGTTTTGGCTTCGCTGGAATCGGAATGCGAGGCTTTGGGGCTGAGATTGATACCCGGCATTTTGGGCAGGGGCCAACGATTTCACTCAGGTTTACCGGCACGGTCAGGCGTGTTTCGCAGTGAGGGCAGGTAAATCTGATGACTTCTTTCTCGGACACTTTTTTGAGGAGGATTCAGTTTTATTGTTGGGAACAAAGCGTTAAAAATCAGCTGCGTTTACAATCTGGCATGTCGTGATTAGGCTCGCGGTTGTGAGAAGACTATTTTGGTTTGTTCTGGATTCGTTTGGGATTGGCGGCGCACCGGATGCTGAAAGATTTGGAGATGCAGGCAGTGATACCCTGGGACACATCGCTGGGTGGTTCTTGAATAACGAAGGTCGGGCCTTAAATCTTCCAAACTTGGGTCGCTTGGGTCTCGGGGCAGCTTACCAGCTTGTCCATCACCGGCAACCTGCGGGATGGTTGGAGGAGGAAGTTTCGGGAACATTCGCGGCAGCCACCGAGGTTTCCACAGGAAAGGACACATCAAGCGGGCATTGGGAGATGACGGGCGTGCCGGTCAGGTGGGAGTGGGCGTATTATCCGGATACCGATGAATGTTTCCCGAAAGCTTTGCTGGGTGAGATTTATTCGAAAGGAGGCCTCCGCGGATCGCTTGCCAATCAGCATGCTTCGGGTACGGTCGTTATCGAGCATTTTGGCAAGGAAAGTATCGAGAGCGGAAAGCCCATATTTTATACCTCGGCCGATTCAGTCTTCCAGATCGCCGCCCATGAGGATCATTTCGGTTTGGAGAGACTCTACGAGCTTTGCAGACTGGTGCGGGAGCTTACTCTGGACCCCTTGGTGGGGCGGGTCATTGCTCGTCCGTTTATTGGTGAGCCGGGAGCATTCACGCGGACCAAAAACCGTCGTGACTTTGCTGTCCGACCGCCCAAGCCAACCGTGCTGGAAGTGATCAAAGATGCCGGTTTTCCGGTCACTGGAGTCGGTAAGATTGGCGATATCTTTGCGCATGTCGGAATGACCAGTGAAGTGAAGGCTAGTGGTCATGACCAGCTCTGGGAGAAGACGCGGAAGGCTTTGGGAAATGGTGGTTTGATCATGGCCAACTTTGTAGACTTCGACATGCTCTATGGTCATCGCAGGGATCCCCAAGGATATGGCTTGGCACTTGAGGAATGGGATCGCGAATTTGAACATTTTCTAAAAGAGTTATCACCGGGCGACGCCATCGTAGTGACCGCTGATCACGGGAATGATCCTTGCTGGAGTGGAACCGATCACACCCGTGAGCGTGTTCCTGTCCTAATCACAGGTGGAGGTTTGGCCGTTACGGGGAACGCGGGGATCCGTAGTTCGTTTGCCGATATCGGCGCTACTGTTGGTAACTTCTTCGGCGTCGAGATGGACGAGGGAACGGTAATTGAGTAGTCCTTGGGTATGCCAACTCCTCACCTTGAAGCAGCTCCCGATGGTTTTGCTGAAACCATTCTTTTGCCGGGAGATCCATTACGCGCAAAATTTATCGCAGATCATTTTCTGGATGACTGCCGAAAAATCAACTCAGTGCGTAACATGTTTGCTTACACCGGATCCTACAAGGGCGTGCCCGTCTCGGTGATGGGGTCAGGAATGGGGATTCCATCAATTTCGATTTATGCCAAAGAACTAATCACGGAATATGGCGTCAAGAACCTCATCCGGGTGGGGAGTTGCGGAGCAGTTTCAAAAACGGTCAAAGTTCGTGATATTCTAATTGGCATGGGGGCTTGCACGGACAGCGGGGTCAACCGGACTCGATTTGGAGGTCATGACTTCTCTGCGATTGCAGATTTCGATCTGCTTTCAGCCCACGTGGCCGCGGCGGGCGAGCTTGAGGTGCCGGTAAGAATCGGCAATCTTTTTTCAGCAGATCTATTCTACACCCCGGATGGCGGGATGTTTGACTTGATGGATAGGATGGGAGTCCTCGGTGTGGAAATGGAGGCTGCCGGACTCTTCGGTGTTTGCGCGGAGTTTGGCGGGAGAGGGATGGCGATCTGCACCGTGAGCGATCATATTAGAACCGGGGAAAGCACCACCAGCGAAGAGCGGGAGGTGAGCTTTACTGCCATGATGGAAGTGGCCCTCGAAGCGAGCGTGAAGATAGGATCATGAGCGACGAAATTCTCATTGAGGCGGCGATGGGCGCCCGTGCCAATTGCTACTGCCAGTATTCATCATTCCCGGTCAGCGCCGCGTTGCTAGCCGAATCCGGGAAGATTTACACCGGAGTGAATGTGGAAAATGCTTCGTATGGACTTACTATCTGTGCCGAACGGGTTGCGGTCGGTTCTGCGATTGCCGCGGGAGAACGTAAGTTTGAAAAACTAGTGGTCGTTGTAAGAGGAGGAGGGAGTCCATGTGGAGCATGCCGCCAGGTCCTCAATGAATTTGCTCCCGAGCTCCCTGTCCTTATGGTCGATGAACTTGGTAGGATTTCCTCTGAAACCACTTTGGCGGAACTCCTGCCTCGGGCATTTGGTCCGCAGTCGCTCTGACTCCTAGTGTGCGCGAAGCCGGAGGAGAAACTCTTCCGGCGAAATGGCACCACTTCCGTCGGCGTCAAGACGGCTCCAAATCGCGTCAAATATGAAATCGGGAAGCGTATTGACCCCTGGGATGGTCATGTATTCCCCGGGTGAGATCAGGTCATCCTCGCCAGCGATCGATGAGAATTTTTCCAGCCTCCGTTGCTCAATTTGCTCCCTTAGGGTTGCGCGAGCGATAGCCACTTCGGTGTTGGAGATTTCACCATCCTGATCGAGGTCAATGGAGGTTCGCTTTTCCTCTCGTAGTTTCGCCCGAAGATCCCGAATGGCCTGACGCTCCTCTTCATCAATAATCCCATCGGTGTTGGTATCAAAATGCTTCAGGAAATCCGGCAGAGAACCGTCACCAAACATCTTTTTCTGGGCGAAAACCGGCGTGGCAATCGCAGTGAGAAGCAGGAGGAAGGTTCGCATCAGAAATTTGTTAGACAGACGTTTAGACCTTTTCGAGAATAAATCGAGCCTGAGATTCGAGAAAAACGAAGGTTTATTCCATCAGCGAGATACGAATCCGGAAATACGATCTGTCTTGGAACGATAATGAGAAGTTCATTTTGTCACCAGTCCCGCCTAATTGGGCGCCGGGGAACCAGTTTACGAGGTCATCGCTGATCTCGATTTCGTAAAGGCGGCCAACGAGGGACGGGAAGGCGATTTGGACCGCGTCTTGTTCAAGTGATAAGCTTGGGCGGAAAGCGGATGCCCCCGAAAGTGGGTTGGTTCCTGCCAGGAAGATCTCAAAAAAGTCGTCCTGCCCATCCTGATCGCTGTCTGCAAGTGCGGGATTTGTGCCAAGTTTAACCTCCTCCTGATCTGGAATTCGATCTCCATCCTGGTCGGCGAGAGGCGTAACGACGAGATTGTCCATGCCAAGTCCCTGGGGTTGAGGGCTGGCTCCAAAAATTTGTCCAACATTAATTTTACCCGGGGTGTGACTTCCGGGCTGAATGCTCCAATTGAAGTCTTCGACAACCCCGGCGGATCCAGTACGTGCGATGCTCCGTTGGCCGACTGGGGTGCCGGGGCCTTGAGTGACGCCCACCGAGGTGGATGTCATTCCGGCGGCAATTCCGTCGATCGCAGTGAAGCTTCCTTCATAGCTTAAAAATTCACGAACGATGCCGTCAATCTCGAGGGCGATTCCATCCGGCGCACCGTTCTGAATCCCGGGGATTTCCTTAAAGTAGAAGGCAGGTGCCCTGGGGGTGTTTGATGGCCCGGATGTGAAGTGGTCGAGTGAGATTCTTGATCCATAGATCCTTCCATTGTTTCCATTGTAAAGGTGAATCGCGATCGATGATAACTCACCGGCGAAGGCCTGTCCTACAGCGACCTCGATAAATTCGCCGACATCTTGTCCGCTGTTGTCGTAGTGAAATTCGTTGATAAAAACATCCGAGGTCTCGACACCGCCTTTTGCTCCCGGGATGACCTCGACCAAGAGATCGATTGCATCTCCATCTGCAAGATTGAGATTCCGAACGTAAGCCGATTTCGATTGAGTCTCGGGAGGGTAAAGTTGACCGGAGGGACCTGTTGTGAGGGGTTGGTAATCCAGAATTGGGATGTCGATAATGCTCCCATCTTTTACGAGCGATACCTGAAGGAGATCTCTTGAACCATCGGTGAACCGTCTCCAGAGCTGCGCGTCAAATTCAATCCGCAAGGCGGGAATGACCTTGCCGGAAAGGTTGCGAAAGCTTGTTTGGAAAGAGGTCTCGGCAGCTGTTAAAATCCCCAAAGCACCCTGGTAGGATCTGGCTCCTTTGAGACTAGAACTGCCATCGTCACGCCCAATCCAAGTGAGACCGCCATCAGCCCATGCCGCAAGAGACTGTTCGCCTTCAAATCCTTCGAAGTCTTCGACAACAGGGGAGCCTGTATCCGAGAAGGTATAAAATGTTGGATCTGAATTCCGGATCGTGACTGCGGCGACACCTCTGGTGAATCCTGGAGCCGTAGCCCTGATTTCAATTGTTTGATCCGGATCGCTAATTTTGTCTTGTTTTGGTAGGAGAGTCGTGGACGCCCGGGTGCCATTGACAGGAATGGTGAGAGTCGTATCAGTAATGGTGGCCTCGGAGGGATCGCTCGATTGCAGAGAAATTTGAACAGGGCTCGACGCTGGTTCCACCAAGGTCACCGTGATGAAGGAGGCGGGAGAGTTTTCATTGAGGGTTGATTGATCCACATTGAGTTCGAGTTGAAGGCCACCATCCAGTTCAAAGTCGCCAAAAACCGGATAATGATCCGAGGCACCCGCGCTGGTTCCGCTTGCGAGTGGGCTGCCCGATTTTGGAAGGCCGGACGTGGAGGTGTCGAGCGCGCTGTTGTAAATCTCGGTGCCGAGCATGCGGCTTGCAACCGAGTTGGAGACAAGGAGATAGTCGAGAATGGTATTCGAGCCCATGAAGGTATCCGAGGTGACTCCGTCTTGTTGGCGATAGCTGGGATTGACGAGCCCCAGCCCGGTAAAGTAATCGATCGGGTCTCTGTAATAATTGACCGGGAAAGTAATGTCGCTTCCTAAGCTGTAACTCTGTGGCAATCCAGCAGGAAGAGTACGGTAGATCAGGTCGTTCCCTAGGAGGTTGAAATCGCCCATCACAAACACGTTGTCGCTTTCGCCGAGCCCTTTCTCTTCGAGGTATTTCCGGATTCGCAACATCTCAACCGCCCTTCGAAAGGGATCGTCTGGATCGAAGCAGCACTTCAGGTGAGCGGTAATTATAGTGGGATCGCTATCTGTGCCTGGTACGTCGACGACGACTGCTGCGGCTGCCCGGGTCATGTCATTTGCTCCGGGCGGGGAAACGATGCTTTCACTGGAAGTTCCACTGAGCGGGAACCTGGACATAATCACGACCCGGCTTCCTTTGTCGAGAGCTGTTTCGGGAGCAAAAACAAAAGGATACCCCAGATTGACAGCAAGCCTGCTCAGGGGGCCGTCGAAGTCATTGGCGGTAATTTCCTGGAGTGCTAAAACATCAGGATTGATTCTCGAGATGACCGCTTCCAATTCCGCCTGACCTTCCTCGGCAACGTTTCCGATGCCGGTGAGGACATTGTAGGTGGCAATCCTGATCTCCACAGCGGCCAGACGGGGTAGGGCGAAAGACAAGAGGAGAGAAAGTAGAGCGAGATGAAAAAAAATCATGGAAAATCTTAACAAGGGTCATCAGGGGCAGGGGGGCTTGAACCCTGGGTCCGAAGGACGGGTGGAACCTACTCTGAGACTACTCCGGATGCGAAGGGATTTGTTCGTTTAAGAACGACAGACACACTTTTTGGTGACCAGCTGAATGCATCTGACAGCGTGTTATCCGAATTCTACCCGGAACCATTCTTTAAAAGCACATTATGAAAAAGATACTTAAACTCAGCAGTCTGCTGGCTTTTGGAACTGCCCAATTCGTGGAGGCAAGTGACTTGATTGCCTATTGGTCCTTCTACACCTTAACCAAAGGAAAGTTCTACGTTGATGGGGAACTTTGTTCGACCAGTATTACGCAGGTCTAAGTTCCTGGAATCGCCGGTGCCTTCTGGGCCTCCTCGACGTCCTGCGGAGCCAACGTCCGCGGTTTCCAGGCCCACAATCCCTGGAATGATGGAAACTACTACTTTGACACCGGGGGTACCGCTGCCGACACCCAGCGCCTCTCTGGGCCCTCGGATGTGATTGCTGGTGAATGGAATCACTTCGTCTGTCAGAAGAGTGGAAGCCGCAAGGAAGTTTGGACAGACGGAGTTCTCGTGATTTCCGGTGATTTTGCCGCCCCTTTGGATGATGACTTCTTCCGCTTTGCCATTGGTGCGGAATATCGGGTCGGCCATACTGCACACAACGCCACTCGTGGTCTCATCGAGGACTTCGCCGTCTTTGGAAGTTTTCTCTCCGAGGAAGAAATTCTCCGTCTTGCCGAGGGAGAGTCTCTAACGACCATCTCCGGGCCTGCAACTCCGCTGACGATCATCTCGATTGAGATTGGTGAAACAACAATCGTTTTGACTAGGAATTCAAGGGCGAACCAAAACTACTCCCTCGAAACCAATCTCGACCTTGGTGGAGCCTGGACCGAAGTGACCGATGGGATCGAATCCCAAGGAGATGAGACAACTTATATTCTGCCTTTGTCCTTCATTCCTGATACCGGTTCGAAGAGGTTCATACGTGTCTTTGAGGCTTAGTAGACAGGGGTGAAAACCTTTCAATTTATAATGCATCGCTCTTCAAAAGAAGGGTAGTCAAAAGAAGGGTGGTGCATTTTTTTTGCTAAGCGGGTAGCCGGAAAAACTTCTTTACAACATTCTCGGTTATTGCCGCGATCTGCCCAAGAGATTCGCCACGATGAGCTGCGACGGCTTCCGCGGTGAGGCGGGTGAAGGCAGGTTCACATCGTTTTCCGCGGTGGGGAGTTGGTGCAAGGTAGGGCGCATCTGTTTCCAGCATGAATGATCCGGCAGGAACCGCTTTGACTGTGTCTACGACAGCGTGGGCATTTTTGAAGGTCGCTATTCCCGTAAATGAAATGACGCCGCCGGCCTCGAAGACTCGTTCTGCAAGTTCGGGAGGTCCCGGGAAGCAGTGAAAAACCGCCCTCACATTACTTGCGTAATCGGCATAGATTTGGAGAGCATCATCAAAGCTGCCGGTTCCGGCCCGGTCTCGGGTGTGGATGACGAGGTTTAGCCCCGCTGATTTCGCCAATTCAAAATGTCGCCTCAGGAAATCCCGCTGCCGCGCTTGGTAATTTTCATTGGACCAGCCTTCCGGGGCTGGGTGAAAGTAATCCAATCCTGTTTCCCCGAGAGCTGCAACTTTTGGATTTTCAAGATGGGGGAGCAGAAGTGATTCAAAGTCATCGCGTGTGGTGTGAACGTCACAAGGATGGATGCCAATACAGGCGGAAACCCCGGTGTGGGCTTCGGCGATCCGAAGATTGACCTCGAGATCGCTTTCGTCGGTCGCAAGGGTGATCATGCGATGAATCCCGGCCTTCCTCGCGCGCGCGATGATCTCCGGCAATTCGGTCGGGGAGAATTTGTGGGAGCCGAGGTGGCAATGGGAGTCGGTAATTGGAGCATTCACAGATCAGGCCCCGAAAACGTGTGGCTTGTGTCTTTTCAAGTCCTCGCCGCACATCGTGCAATGTTGACTGGCGGTATTGCAGTTGGACCCACAAGAGGGGCAGGGAAAGACCTGCTTGCCGATCTTGCCGTCCGCCTTGCCATCACGGGTGTCAACGTCGGCGACTTTGGCCAAGAGAAAATCATCGGTAAGGTCGGAATGGTCGCGAAGGAGCTCCCACATCGACTGGCAAAGAAGGGTGAGATGATCGATCTGCTTCTGCAGTGATTCGGTTTTTCTCTCGGCGTTTCGTGCTTTGCTATTGGCCTGATCCACCCCTGCTTGCGCAGCATGAATTTGGCTTTGTTGACGGATATCCCAAAGGTCCATGGCTCAAGATTGAAGGTAGGTTTTCTCTTTATAAAAATAGGCGAAGGGGAGAAACAGGATCGCAACGGTCGCCATAAGTCCGGTGAAAAACCAGAAGTAGGCAGCCCCCTCAAGTTTCGTTCCTCCTCCAATTTTATGAGTCAATTCGAGAGGCGAATCAGGATCGTCTGTTTGAAGCATTCCAAGCTTGTTTTTCTCGTTGTAGAGCCATGTCCCTTCTTCCTCCTGCTCCTTCTTTTTGACGCTAATAATGGTGTTGAAGTCATCCTCGGTTTTGAGTTCTCCATCAGGTCCGGCGGAAGAAAGTCTCGCGGCCCCGGCATGGAGGAGTTGGTAGGTGATCGCGTTTCCTTTCGGTCCCTTTGCTTTGGGCTCAAAATCGACCGGGAGTTTCTGATTCTCTTCGAAGTAAGCGGCGATTTGTTTTGTCGGTTCGGTGAATTCAGTTTGGGTGAGCTTGGAATCGGACTCGGGGATTCGAATAAAATCGTTGATGAGCCCTGTCATCAGGTTACCAACGAAGACGGAAAGTAGGAAGATCGACATGATGAATGACTTCATCTTTGGCATGGCTTGGGTGTAGGCAAATTCCAGACAGACAATAGAGATTAGGATCTCGGCTGAAGTCAGAATGAGATAGGCCAAAAGTTGCCACGCGACGCTCGGCGTCTCTCCCCGGTCGATCGCTTCCTGGGCCCATGAAACAATGGCAAATGAAAGGATCGTTAGAAACAAGCCAGCGCCTACTTTCCGAAGTGGGGTGAGCCTGACGATCTTTCCCACTTTTGGATAGATCACAAAGGTAAAAAGTGGGATCAGTACCAAAATCAGGAAAGGATTAAACGCCTGGATCTGCGATGGAAGTAGATCGATTCCAAGAAGATTTAGGTCCATTTTCTCAGCTTGGAAAACCAGAGTAGTCGCCGTTTGGTCGAAGAGGCACCAAAACATGGAGACAAAGACGTAAAAAAGTACCATCAATTTAAGTAAGACGATAATGCCCTCTCGGCTGAAAACTTCCTTAAGGAACGAAATTCCTTGCGCTGGGATGTGGACGAATTTGTGACGTCCCATCAAGAAGCAGACTGTGGCAAGCGCCATCAAGACGCCGGGGATCCCGAATGCCCAGTGAGGTCCATACCATTTCAAGACCCACGGAATGAGAAGGTTGGAAATAACCGCGCCTGTGTTGATGGAAAAATAGAAGATGTTGAAAATGCGAGGAAGAAGGTGTTGGTTTTCCTTCCCGAACTGATCGCCAACGTGGGCAGAGACACATGGTTTGATTCCTCCGGCGCCAAGGGCAATCATACCCAATCCTGCAAGCAGCCAGCCCTGAACTACGCCTCCAACCCCCATGAAGGCCAGGGAGAGGTGGCCGAGACAGTAAACGATGGAGAGAGTGACGATAGTCCGATATTTCCCAAAGAAAGTATCAGCAATCAGGGCTCCGAGTAATGGCGTAAAATAGACGGCGCCTGTGAAGTAGGAGACATAAGAGGTCGCCTGACTTTGATTGAGATCAGAACCACCAAGAACTCCAAGATAGTTGGCGAGAAAAATGGCAAGAGCCGCCTTCATCCCGTAAAAGGAGAATCGCTCGGCCGCTTCGTTTGAGATGATGTAGGGAATTCCACCGGGCATGTCGGTGCTCTCTGTCGGGGTGGAACGATATTCGGAACTCAAGGGCGTAAAATGCGGTTGGAGGCATTTCACGTTATCCGTCCCTTTGGTCAACTACGGAATTGTGACCCGTAAAATGAATTCAAGGAATGGAGATATCTCTGTCCCTTGATTTGATCAGGATCAAGGAAGGCATCGTTGGGAATCTTTATTATGCGTCTATTAAGGGAATCCAGGAAATAATTCCCGAAATCAGTCCTCACCGAGGCCAGGTCCATTGAATGGCCTTCGAAGAGGACTTTGTTGTTGCGAAAGACTTTGAATGTTTTTCCGTCTTTGGGGATTTTCCGGACCTGGCGGTAATTTCTCACAGCCCAAATAAGCTGCCAAATAATCAGAGCTGATCCAAAGATCACCATGAGGCGCTTGCCCTACTTGAAACAAGAGACCGCAGTGAGACCAACGATCAGGCAGAAGGCGATGCTGAATCCGGTTTCACCTTTTCTGGTGATCCTCGTCTCCATCCTCCTACCATTCTATGGCGGCGGCGGCCCAGGTCAATCCGGCTCCAAAAGCGACCATGACAATCTTGTCTCCGCGCTTCATTTTTCCTTCGCGGTTGGCTTCGTCCAAGGCAATGGCGATGGCGGCGGCCGAAGTGTTGCCGTATTTGTGAAGATTGACAAAGACCCGGTTGCTGGGAACAGCGAGACGTGACGCGATGGCATCGATGATCCTCAAATTGGCCTGGTGGGGAATGACAACCGCGATGTCGTCGGGTTGTAATCCGGCTCGCTCGATGACGAGGTTAGCCGAGTTTTTCATGCGGGTAACGGCATGTTTGAAGACCTCCTTGCCAAGCATGGCGAGAGTCGCAAGTCCCTCTCCGGCATTGTTTATGGTGATGGGGCAGGCCGAACCTCCACCTGGAATATTCAAGAGGTGTGTTTGTTTTCCATCTGTCCCGATGTCGGTGGACAGAATTCGGCCTTCATCTTCCCTCGATGCTCGGAGGACGGCAGCTCCAGCGCCATCGCCAAAAAGAACACAGGTGGTTCGGTCTTTCCAGTTCACGAAGGCAGAGAGTTTTTCTGCTCCGATGATCAGTGCGTTTTCAAAAGCACCAGATTCGATCATGCGTTTGGCGATCTTCATTGCGTAAAGAAAGCCGGAACAGGCAGCCGAGATATCAAAGGCAACGGCTTTCGTCGCTCCGAGCTGTTGTTGTACATAACAGGCCGTTGCCGGGGTGAGAGTGTCCGGAGTTATGGTGGCGACGATGATGAGATCGAGGTCCTCCGCAGCCATGCCAGCTTGCTCGAGGGCCTTCGTGGCAGCCTTTGATCCCAGATGGGAAGTGGACTCGTCGTCGGCCGCGATGCGACGCTCTTTGATGCCAGTCCGGGTCACAATCCACTCATCCGAAGTTTCAACAAATTTTGAGAGGTCATCGTTGGTCAGGATTTTTTCTGGAAGATAGCTTCCGGTTCCCGCGATAGTGACTCCGTGTGTCATGGGCGAAGTGAAGGCGATGAATGCTTGCGCCGCAAGCCTTGAAACGGAGGTGTTTTAGATTTCCTAAGTCCCTTGCAGGCTGGGGAAAGGCGCTTATCATAAACAATGACAGTTGAATGTACGGCGCAAAGTTGCAAGGCCCCGGACTGGATGAGGTCCGTCCTGAAGCTTGCCGGCTTTTACAATATCCTATTTGGAATCTGGGTGATTGGGTGGCCTGGGGCTTGGTTTGAGATTTCAGGGATGGAATTGCCCCGATATCCCTTCCTTTGGCAATGTGTAGGAATGATTGTCGGGGTATATGGAGTTGGATATCTTGCGGCAGCTGCGGCACCACTCAGACACTGGCCGATCGTGTTGGTTGGATTTTTGGGGAAGGTTTTCGGTCCGATTGGCTTTGTGTGGGCAGCCTCACAGGGGGAATTGCCTTGGCAGGCGGGCTGGATGATCATCTTTAATGATCTCATCTGGCTTGCCTCCTTCGCTATGATCCTTTGGGCGGCGGCCTGTCTCATGGTCGGCCGTCCTGCGGTAGGAGAACCGATGCCTTTGGAGAGTGCAGTGAAGGTTTTTCACCTGACTTCCGGGGAGACTCTCTTCGAAGCGTCTCAAAAAGACCAGCTGGTGATCGTCTTCCTCCGACACTTTGGCTGCACTTTTACCAGGCAGCTACTTATGAATCTCCGCGAGATGCACGAGCGTGCCGAGGAGGAGGGTGCGAGGTTGATACTGGTTCACATGCTGCAGGAAGGGGAAGAGAAGGAGTTTGTTGATACCGACGGAGTGGCACGAATTGCCGATCCCCGATGTGATCTTTATCGGGCCTTTGGCTTGGGCAAGGGTGGTTTTCTTGAACTCTTTGGCCCGAAAGTCTGGTATCGCGGAGCAATGGCTTTTTTCCGGGGCTGTGGCGTCGGGGTGCTTAAAGGTGACGGCTTGCAAATGCCCGGGGCTTTCCTCTTCAAGGATGGTAAGATCCTTGAAGAGCAAAAGGCAGAGTCGGCCGCTGATCTTCCAAGTGTGGAAGCTCTTTTCGGTGCGCGGACCTAGGAATCTCCATCGAGGAGGTTTCCAAGACCACCAAGGACTGAGCCTTCGCCTTTTCCGGAAGCTCCACGGGCTCCGATAATCCGGTCGGCCATTCGCGAGAACGGCAGGGATTGGAGGTAGACAGTCCCGTGTCCCCGCAGGGTCGCAAGGAAGAGTCCTTCTCCGCCGAAGAACATGCTCTTCAAGCTACCGGCCCGCTCGATGTCATAATCCACTGATGGAGAGAAACCGACGAGGCAGCCGGTATCAACGCGGAGGGTTTCGCCCTTAAGTTCCTTTTTAATGACATGGCCTCCCGCATGAATGAAGGCCATTCCATCGCCTTGCAGCTTTTGAAGGATGAACCCTTCACCGCCAAAAAAGCCAGCCCCGATTTTGCGATTGAATGCGATCGAGACGCGCGTTCCATGCGCAGCACAGAGGAAGGCATCCTTCTGGCAGAGAAGTTCACCGCCGAATTCGGCCATATTGATGGGGATAATTTTACCTGGGTAAGGGGCGGCAAAAGCGACCCGACGCTTGCCCGAAGTTCCGGCATGGGTGAAGTGGGTCATGAAAATTGATTCTCCGGTGATGACGCGTTTTCCAACTGAAAGGAGCTTGCTCATCATGCCCTGATTGGGTTCGGAACCATCTCCCATCTTAGCTTCAAAAGTAATCTCTTCTTCGAGGTAGTTCATGGCGCCCGCTTCAGCGATGACTGTTTCGTGGGGATCAAGTTCGATTTCGACGATCTGCATGTCGCCGCCCATGATTTCATAATCGATCTCGTGGCATTGTTGACCGGCAGGGGAGATCGCTCCTCCTCCGGGTGGAAGTGGCGGAGGTTGTATTGCGCCAATCCCGTCATGGAAAAGTTGTGGCATTAATTCGCCGGCAGGGACCCAATCGTCCATCCCGTCGGTCCAAAGGCGGGTCTGCCGGTCAATTTCTCCGGAGTTCACAAACGGAAGAATTTCTTCGTCAAGAATTTGCTTAGGGCGGTTTTGTTGATCTGCGTAGTGCCAATATTTCATGACAAATACTTAAAAAATTGCAGATGGCCTGACGAGACCTTTTCAAAGCAAATCGTAGAATCGAGAGTTCCGCTGGGCCACTCGAGAACAGGTCGCCATTCCATCATATGAAAGCCTCTTTCTCATCCTTTACCGTTCTGGATCTTTTTACGACTGGTATCGGCCTCTCGTCATCGCAAACGGTCGGGCCGATGCTAGCGGCATCGGCTTTTGCGATCTCCTTGCATCGCTTCGTGGTGCAAACGATCCGATGTGATCTATTTGGGGCCCTTGCTGATACCGGGCGGGGCCACGGGACCAACACCGCTGTGATTTAAGGTTTCATAGGGCACGATCCGCAAACCGTGCCGGTTGATGACGTCGAGCGTCTTCTTGGAAAGGTGAAAAGTGATTCTAAGCTTTACCCCCCTGATGAGGTGAAATTCCCTTTGTTCGAAAGGATCATCTGGTTTTTATCGCGGAAAGAATCTAGAAGCCATCTCATAAATAGGCTGGTACTATTCACAAGGTTACTCACAGTGGGTGGATGGACCTCACTGATGAACAATGGAATGCCGTCTCAAAACACCTTCCCGATGACCCTGTTCGAGAAGATCGGAGGGGACGGC